>JBJECG010000032.1:0-38403 GCA_051870875.1 Candidatus Aphodosoma sp. | reverse complement strand
ACTGATTGGTTTTTATAGTTTTTTCTCGTATTGTAACAGGATGGACATGTATTGTTCGAAATCATGATCCGATGCCATATTCCAAGGTTCGCCGAGCAAAGCTGCACCTCCGAAACGGTATTCCTGCAGCAGTGGTATCTTGTCAATGGTCACCCCTCCAAGTGCACAGACATGTCCGTTGATTATACCGTTGCAGGCGGCCAGTCTCAGCTCAGTATCGGAGAATCGGGCATTGTATCCAGGTTTGCTTATACTGTCAAAAATCGGGCTTAGAGTACGGTAGCTGCAGTTGTACGGATTGCTGCGCAACTCCACGACAGAGTGACACGAGCAGCTTACCGAACCTCTGTAGCCCGGAAGCGGACTCGGATTGCGGCTGTTGAGGTGAATGCCACCGAGGGAGAGCCGCACAGCCAGCCGGTGGTGGTCATGCAGCACAATGCGGGTGTAATATTTCTTGTCTATCTTTTGCAGCAAGTCCAACAATTCATCTTCCGTACCGGCAGGTTTCCTCAAATGCAGATGTTCCAAACCAAGCCTGAACATCCGGTTTATTGTTTCGGCCTCACCATCGAAGAAATCAGGCAATGAGACGATTATAATTTTCATTGTTTCGGAATGTCGGTTTTCTATAGTGTATCACAGCTTTATCCTGTCAACTGACATTGCAAGGAGGTCTATGTTGATGAGGGTGTCGATGGCCGGCGAACCGAAACCGCAGATCAGCTGTATGACCTGATTTGCCTGTATTGAGCCTACGACAGCGGGTGTAGTGCCGACAACAGGAGCCGGGACAGAATGACAAAGCGAGACATAATAGTCGCGGTCCGGGCAGAGTGTGGCGTATGATATGCCGGCATGATAGTCGAATACAGCCACTTGCCCTGTAAAGTCTGTTATGGCTCCGTAGATGTATATCTTATGCAGCGATTTGCAGATGTCGTCAATCAGATAGCGTGTTGCGAAGTTGTCGCAACCATCTACCACATAGTCGTACCGGCTGATGATATCGCGTGCGTTTTCTGATGACAACCGAGTTTGGTATGTTGTTATGTCAATATTGGGATTCAGGGCTTGCAGACGGCGTTTTGCACATTCTGCTTTTGGCTGACCGACTTCGGCTTCAATGTAGAGTATCTGCCGCTGCAAGTTGCTGACTGACACAGTATCGGCATCACACAGGCCCAAATGCCCCACCCCGGCAGCTGCCAGATAGAGGGCTGCAGGCGAACCAAGGCCTCCGACTCCGACTATCAGCACACGGGCATTGTTGAGCCGTCGCTGCCCACCAATGCCTATCTCCGGCAGTGCCGTCTGCCGAGCATAACGCGCTATGTCAATTTCGTCTGTCATCAAGATATTGTCATTACAGTCGTTGAATTCAGCCAAACAGGTTTCGGAATGCTTCGTCCACCCGATTTACGCCTATGATATTTATATTGCTGTGACTTTTGGAAAGTTGCTGGCGGTTGAAATCCGGTATCAGTATTCGTTTCAGGCCAAGTTTTTCGGCTTCGGAGATACGTTGTTCAATGCGTGTCACGGGACGGATCTCACCGCTGAGTCCCACTTCACCGGTCATGCATATGTCGGATGGAATGGTGATATCGAGGTTGCTTGACAAGACAGATGCTATCACAGCCAAATCTATGGCCGGGTCATTCACCCGCAGACCTCCGGCTATATTGAGGAAGACATCCTTTTGCGGAAGTTTGAATCCGGCACGTTTTTCGAGGACAGCAAGCAGCATATTCATCCGCCGGATATCAAAACCGGTGGCCGACCGTTGAGGCATACCGTATGCCGATGTACTTACCAAAGCCTGTACCTCTATCAGAAACGGGCGTACTCCTTCTATCATCGAAGCGATGGCAATGCCGCTCAGATCCTGACCTCCCAGACTGAGCAGCAGTTCGCTGGGATTTGCCACTTCTCGCAGTCCAGAGCCAAGCATCTCGTATATGGCCAGTTCGTCAGTAGACCCGAAACGGTTTTTGTGGGCACGCAGTATACGGTACATATAGTGGCGGTCACCCTCGAATTGCAGAACGGTATCGACTATGTGTTCGAGTATTTTCGGACCGGCTATGCTCCCTTCTTTTGTGATGTGGCCAATCATCAATACCGGGATTCCGCTCTCTTTGGCAAATTTGAGCAGGGCGGCCGAACATTCGCGCACTTGAGTTATTGAGCCGGCACTCTGTTCGGCTGTTTCGGTAACAATAGTCTGTATCGAGTCTACTATCAGCAGATCCGGACGGAGCGAGCGGACATGGGCGAAGATGTTTTCAAGGTGCGTTTCACTCACAATATAGCAGTCGCTTTCCATCTTTCCGATGCGTTCGGCGCGCATTTTCAGCTGGTTGACACTCTCTTCACCACTGGCATAAAGTATGGTCCGGCCCTGCATTTTAAGTGCCGTCTGCAACACCAGCGTCGACTTACCGATACCAGGTTCACCGCCTATCAGCACCAAACTGCCTTGTACAAGGCCGCCTCCGAGCACACGATTCAATTCACCATTACCGGTGTCGATACGAGGTTCGGTTTTAAGGCCGATACTGTCAATGCGTTGCGGTTGCTGTACGGCATCAGAGTCGGCAAAGCCATGCGGAATGCGACCGGCATGCGTTTCGGGGCGTATTTTCTGCTCCACGAACGAGTTCCATGCTCCGCATGACGGGCATTTGCCATAGGCCTTAGGATAGTCGGCACCACACTCACTGCACATATACACTATCTTCTCTTTTGCCATGGTACTAATACAAAATGGTGGTTATTGTGAAGTTGGTTCAGTCTATGAGCTCAAAACCGCAATATGGGACAAGGGCTTTTGGGATGCGGATGCCTTCCGGAGTCTGGTTGTTTTCGAGGAGAGCGGCGACGATGCGCGGCAAGGCAAGAGCCGAACCATTGAGTGTGTGGCAAAGCTCTGTTTTCTTGTCAGCTGTGCGATAACGGCATTTCAGGCGGTTGGCCTGATAGTTGTCGAAATTGGAAACAGAGCTGACTTCAAGCCAGCGTTTCTGCGCCTCAGAATAGACTTCAAAATCATAACAGATGGCGGATGTGAAACTCATGTCGCCTCCGCAAAGGCGGAGTATGCGGTATGGCAGTTCGAGCTTTACAAGCAGCCCCTCGACGTGGTCAAGCATCTCACGGTGCGACTCTTTGGAATGTTCGGGTGTGTCGATACGCACCAGCTCCACTTTAGAGAACTCATGCAGGCGGTTCAATCCGCGCACATCTTTGCCGTAAGAACCGGCTTCACGACGGAAACATTGCGTATAGGCGCAATTCTTGACAGGCAGCTGGTTTTCGTCCAGTATCACATCGCGGTATATGTTGGTCACGGGTACCTCTGCCGTAGGTATCAAATAGAAGTCATCGACTTCGCAATGGTACATCTGACCTTCCTTGTCAGGCAGCTGGCCTGTACCGTAGCCAGAAGCGGCGTTTACAACGGTAGGAGGTATCACCTCCTGATATCCTGACGCCTGAGCTTCATCAAGGAAGAAATTGATGAGGGCACGTTGCAAGCGTGCACCCTTACCTTTATAGACAGGGAAACCTGCACCGGTTATTTTCACACCGAGGTCGAAATCTATGAGATCGTATTTCCTGGCCAGTTCCCAATGCGGTCGGGCATTCTCGGGCAGAGGCTTTTCCATGCCGCCGGTCTTCACTATCACATTGTCTTCGGCGGTCCGTCCGTCAGGCACTTCATCGTAAGGCATATTGGGGATCTGCAACAGTATTGCAGTTATCTCGTTCTGGGCAGCATCCATAGCCTCCTGCATGGTACGGCTTTTCTCTTTAAGGGCAGACACGCCGGCCTTTGCTTCATCGGCTTCGGCTTTACGACCCTCTTTCATCATCAGGCCTATGCTTTTTGATATCCGGTTGATTTGGGCCAGTGAGCTGTCCAACTCACGCTGAGTGGCACGACGCCGGGTATCAAGTTCTATTATACGGTCTATCAGTTCGGCTGCTTGTGTGAAATGTTTCCTTCCCAGACGGCGAATGACTTCATCGCGGTTTTCGGTAATGACTTTAAGTGTAAGCATAATCAATATATGTTGTTTTGAGGTTCAGCTTTTTTACGATTTGCCAGTTGCCAAATATTGTGTCCTGACGTTTGACATGGCATTGAATACCGATGATACGGCATCGGGATTGAGACGTTCCATCTCCGTTATAAGACGGCGGATGTCGGTGCGGTTGCTTTCCGTTTCGTAAGGGCAGTTTTTCACCTGTCTGCGATATTCGTGCTCCAAGGCCAATCTGCCCAGTTCCGCCTCACGTACCAAAGCCAGCGGACGTATTATAGTCATGTCGAACTTATCCATATGCAATACCGGCGGCATTGTTGCGTATGCCCCCTGAAATATCTGGTTCAACATAAGCGTCTCCACGATGTCATCCTTATGGTGGCCGAGAGCTATTTTTCTGCAACCGTATTCTTCTGCAATTCTGAAAAGCATTTTGCGCCTGTGCCACGAGCAGAGGAAACATGGGCCGCGACGGTCTTTCGTGTCGGGAGAAAAACTTGTATGCGCATGGACAAATTCCACTCCAAGCTCCGCACAAAAGCGGTCCAAATACCCAATGTCGGCCAAGTACGGTACATTGTCGACACTCACATGGCATGCCAACACCGTTATGCGTGGCTTGAATATCTTCTGCCTTGCAGCCAACACTTCAACCAAAGCCAAAGAATCTTTGCCTCCGGACAGACCTATCATCACACGGTCGCCGTCGGCAAGCATACCGTAACCTTTCATAGCTTTGCCAGCCTTAATGCAAATATCTGCGAATATGTCAGCCATATTGTCGGAAGTGTAACCAAAAGCAAAAACGATGTCCGGGCGGCTGTCACCATACCAAATCAGGACGAAGGATCCGTGTCCGTTCGAGAGCCACTTCGTATTCCCAGTCGGCTATTCTGCGTTCGTTGCCGCTTAAAAGTATCTCAGGCACTTTCATACCGCGGTACTCAGCCGGACGGGTATATACCGGAGGTGCCAGCAACTTATCCTGAAACGAATCGGAAAGAGCCGACTGTTCATCGCCTATCGCACCCGGTATAAGCCGGACCACGGCATCGGATATTATGGCAGCAGCCATTTCACCACCCGTCAGCACGTAGTCGCCTATTGATATTTCCTTGGTTATAAGAGTGTCCCGTACACGCTGGTCAACTCCCTTGTAATGACCGCAGAGTATAATGATGTTGTCCAGCATACTCAAGCTGTTTGCCATCGGCTGTGTAAACCGCGCGCCATCCGGGGCGGTAAAAATCACTTCATCATAGGTACGCTCCGATTTCAGATGTTCGACACAACGGAATATCGGGTCACACTGCAGCACCATTCCCGCTCCGAATCCAAAGGCATAGTCATCGACACGGCGATGCGGGTCAGTGGTATAGTCGCGAAGATTGTGTACATGGATTTCCACAAGCCCTTTGTCCTGAGCCCGTTTAAGTATCGAGCAAGTCAACGGTCCTTGCAGCATCTCCGGGACGACCGTTATTATGTCTATTCTCATCCGTTTTATACTAATGTCTTGCAACACATTGTGTTGATGTGTTTTACATTTATTGGCAACGAAATACACCGGTCCTGCCGTCTGCATGTCGTCAAATAATTCACTATCTGACTACAAAGGTAATGTTTTTTTATGAAAAAACTGAGTTTTTCATCGCCGTACATTCAACGAGACCTCACTCTCCGTCAACCCGTACACATTCAGCAATGCCCAATACGTGTGTCTTGATAATGTCGAGCTTTTCCACCAGATAAGCGCCATTGAAACCGCTTATATCCGACGGTTTGATCAAAATTCTGTACATTCCGGTGTACACATCGGATATTGGACAGTAGCTCCAGTGCCAGCGTTCTTCGGCATATCCGGTTCGTTCCGGATCATCGGTGTACGGCTGGAAGAAACCGTATTTTGAAGCATTGGCCTGAAGCCACCGATATGCTTTCAGACCCTGTCCATGAGTCCAGTATCCGGTTTCCACAGATATGAAATCCACATCCGTACCCCAATGGTGACGGGAGGTACCGGGCATCGACGAATAACGCATTATCCTGCGCACCTTTAGACTGTCACTGCCGGACTGGCGGTCCCATTTCCTGTTCCATATGGCCAGCTGCGAATCGTAGTTGCGCGTGGCCGACACGATTGTAAGCTCAATACCCTCTTTCAAAGCATCACCGCGCATTTTCAGATAAGCCCCGTATGCCTCGCGCTGCATGTAGATGCAGCTTTTGTCAGTGTATTGCACGTCTATGCGTACAAAATCCGCCTTTTCAGCAGGGTTGAATTTACCCAACAGAATATCTTTCGACGGCGGTTCCGCTGCAGACAACGCCAATGGCAGCAGACAAAAAAAAGAAAATAACATGCGTTTCATGCCAATGTTTTTTGCAGACAAATGACAAAACAAGCCGAACCATGGCGAACGGCAACGAAAATATCATTCAAAAGTACTGAATTTTCCCGAAAAAGCAGTACTTTTGGGTACTATAAATTCATAAAATCAGATTATGTCACGCAAAGTGTCGCAGACAAACATATCTTTTTACTTCAAACAGGCAGTCAATCAAGATGTTGAATTACACCGCAACACCCATGAGATAACCGTCATCACAGATAAAGACGGCAAATGCACACGATGTATCACAGGCATCTGCACCGGAGGAAGTGCAGAATTTGTAATGCAGGGGGAGCACCGCAGACTTTCAAAAGACCAGATATTCTGTATAATGCCGGGACATACGGTATCAATCATCTCGCTCAGTCCCGACTTCACGACTCACTATGCCACCATCAGCCAGCCATTTGTCAAAGACATAACATCCAGGTTTCCAAACGTCATGTTCGAATGCCTCATTGCCAACCCTACAATGAACATGACACAAGTGGCTATGGATGAAGCCATGCGTTATTTTGACCTGATAGAATCCAAAATGACCGAAAAAGGCAACCTGTTCCAAAAAGACATAATCTTCAACATCATGTACAGCTATACCCTCGACCTATACAACATGATCAACCGCAACCTGCCCAATCTGCCTCTCGGAAAGACGGCCACAGAATCCATCTTCGACCGCTTCACTCTGATTGTACACCTGCACGAAAGGGAAAACCGGTCAGTGGCATTCTATGCCGACGAATTGAACATATCGGCCAAACATCTGTCCAAGGTCGTGAAGAAAATCAAAGGGATAAGTGCCAAACAGTGGCTTAACGAACACCTTGTATTTGAACTGAAGCATCTGCTTGTAGGCACCCAGATGTCCATACAGGAGATAAGCGATGCATACGCATTTTCATCGCCTGACGCCATGCATCATTTTTTCAAGAAAGAAGTAGGCATGTCTCCGTCTGACTTCCGCCAGCAACAGCTCGTCAGAAACAATAAAACCGGCAACTGAAAAGTGCGTTCATTGGGGATCGACATCAATCGAACAGGAAACCGCATTATACGGTTTAACTGAACGGATGGCATTGATCTCGCCCATCAGAATACTTTTTGCCTCCGCCACCGGAGCACTGTTCTCTATTTTCAGTATTACCTGCTGTATGTATTTGTTCTGTATGCGGGTTACAGCCGGAGCATCAGGCCCCAGCACCCTGTCGCCGAACCGCAGACGCAAACGGTTGGCAATATGCAACGCCGCCTGCCGGCATACATCACTGTCGGCATGTTTCACCAATATCTTCACTATTTTGTAATAAGGAGGATAGTGAAATGTATGGCGTTCGACCATCTGGGCTGCAAACATGTCCGCATATCTGCCATTGGTAATCTGCTGCATAATAGGGTTTGCGGTTTGCGAAGTCTGTATCATCACACGCCCGTGCTCCGCCCCCCGCCCCGTGCGGCCTATGGCCTGAACCATTATCTGATATGCCCGCTCATAAGCACGGAAGTCGGCATGGTACAGCAGATTGTCGGCATTGAGTATGCATACCAGAGTAACGTTGTCAAGGTCAATACCTTTCGTCACCATCTGGGTA
Organism: Candidatus Aphodosoma sp.; assembly: GCA_051870875.1. Classification (GTDB taxonomy): domain Bacteria; phylum Bacteroidota; class Bacteroidia; order Bacteroidales; family Paludibacteraceae; genus Aphodosoma. The sequence goes on along the minus strand of JBJECG010000032.1, from coordinate 30,369 downwards.
CCGACCACGATGTCGGTCTTACCAGATTGCAAGTCGGCAAATATTCTGTCATAAGTCCGGGTGGAGCGCGATGTATCCAAGTCCAGCCTGGCTATGTTGGTGCCAGGGAACAGCAGCCGCAGCTCAGCCTCAACCTGTTCAGTACCGAAACCATGGGTAGTAAGTGCCGGTTTTCCGCATTTAGGACAGACTTCGGTCCAAGGTTCAGTGTGGCCGCAATAGTGGCACGTCAGCACCCTCGTATGGTTGTGTGCAGTGAGGCTCACATCACAATTCGGGCATCGCGGCACATAGCCGCAATCTGCACATTCAGCGTAGGGGGCGAAGCCACGGCGGTTCTGGAACACTATCACCTGATGATGCGCCGCCACCGTTTCCTGTATAGCCTCTATCATTTCCAACGAGAAATGCCCTTTCAGCCTACGCTGGCGGCGGCATTTCACCATATCAACCAGCTCCACCGTCGTTTTTGACGCTGAGGTACCGTAACGTTCACACAATACTGTCAATCCATATTTTCCAAAATGGCAGTTGGCATAAGTGTCAACGCTTGGCGTAGCACTGCCCAGCAGGGTTTTCGCGCCGTGGATTGCAGCCAGGTATATGGCTGTATCGCGTCCGTGATAACGCGGCGACGGGTCAGACTGCTTGTAGCCAGTATCATGTTCATCGTCTACTATCACCAGTTGCAGCCGTTTGTATGGCAAGAATACAGCCGAACGGATCCCGACTACCAACTGGTACGGGGCATCTGACAATTGATGGTTGTAGATCTCCACCCGTTCATAATTGCTGCATTGCGAGTGATATGTACCCATCGCGTTGCCGAAGTACTGTTTCATGCTCCGGGTTAGGCGTCGCGACATGCCGGTCTCCGGTATCAGCAGCAAAGCCTGCCCACCACGCTTTATGCACTCATCTATCAGGTGCATGTAAATGAGAGTTTTGCCTGAAGCCGCCACTCCATGCAGCAACACGACATTGTGCCGCTGCCACTGCCGGCGGATCGAGTCAGCAGCCTGCCGTTGCACATCGTTCAGTGTCATAATAGGGGAAGTCGCCACCGGAACAGTGTCGATGCGATTGATCTGGCGTTGTTCTATCCGGAATATATCTTTGTCAGCCAATGCTTTGATAATAGAAGCGCCTATACTGTACTGTTTTGTCAGCACAGCGCGTTCTACAGGAGCGAAATCGGGCGATGCGGCAATATATGCCTCCAATGCTGCACACTGCTTTTTTGCCGGTTTCATCTCTGACATCAGAGTCCGAACGGCTTCAACATTACGGTATTGCGGTGCAAGAGTTACATCTGTCACATATTTCGGGCGGTAAGCGTCTGTCAGATGTTCCTGGTTGGCCAATACACCACGCTCTACCAGCTGTCTCACAGATTTAAGTTCGTTGACTGAAAATTCGGAAGTACGATGTGCCTTTCCATCGGCCAGACGGTTGATGATGTTCTGTTGGCGGGATGTGAATATGCCTTCTCCAACCATTTCAGACACCAAAATGATTTCCTGCTCGCTCTCTATGCGGAGAGCAGAAGGTAATGCCGCACGGTACACATCGCCAATCGGGGTGCAGTAATAGTCTGCCACAAACTGCCACAGGCACAGTTGTGAATGCAATAATGTCGGTCTGTCGTCTATAACAGTGGTTACGGGTTTGATGTCGGGATAAAGAGGATTTTCATTATGCAGACGTTGTACTATACCGGTATAGAATTTCTGCCGTCCCAGCGGAACTATCACCCTCATGCCTTCGGCAATGTCATCAGACATCCATTCCGGAACGGCATACGTGTAGACCTGAGACAATGACAGCGGCAGTATTATGTCGGCAAACTTGTACATTTCAGTCTCGTGATGGAAATTTTGCATAGACTATACTACAATCACTACGATAAACTTACTGGTTATCAGCAGGAATCCTTCATGAAGCAATATTGTCCCGGATGCTTCCGATGGAAAACATTCAGGACAATATTGCCTTCATATTCTATTTACAAGTCTTATCGTAAATCCAAAAATATTCATGCCCGCTTTCAGTACAAGCGACAGAGCAATACCGTAGTTACTTCTGCTCTTGATGGTGCTGCATGATGAGGGATTCGATCTCATCGGCAAGTTCCGGATTGTCGGCAATCATTCGTTTCGCTGCATCCCGACCCTGGCCGAGCTTTGTATCGTTATAGCTGAACCAAGCTCCTGCCTTCTTGATGATACCGGCTTCCACGCCGAGGTCGATGATTTCGCCTGTGCGTGATATTCCTTCACCAAACATAATGTCGAATTCAGCTTTCCGGAACGGAGGTGCAACCTTGTTTTTCACCACTTTGACGCGCACTTGGTTTCCATACGAGGTATCTCCGTCTTTTAGAGTTGTAACCTTACGTATATCAAGGCGTACGGAGGCGTAGAACTTCAAGGCATTGCCACCGGTAGTGGTTTCGGGATTTCCGAACGAAATGCCTATTTTCTCGCGCAACTGGTTGATGAATATACACGTGGTATTTGTCTTGTTGATACTTGCAGTAAGCTTGCGCAAAGCCTGACTCATAAGACGTGCCTGAAGGCCGACTTTGTTTTCGCCCATGTCGCCATCGAGTTCCGATTTCGGAGTAAGTGCGGCAACAGAATCGATAACGATAATGTCGATGGCGGAAGAACGGATAAGCTGGTCGGCAATTTCGAGAGCCTGCTCTCCGCTATCGGGCTGGGATATAAGGAGATTGTCAACATCAACGCCCAGTTTTTCGGCATAGAAACGGTCGAATGCGTGTTCGGCATCAATGATGGCCGCTATACCGCCATTCTTCTGTGCCTCTGCTATGGCATGTATGGCAAGCGTGGTTTTTCCACTCGACTCCGGGCCGTAGATTTCGACAATTCGGCCACGGGGATAGCCGCCAACGCCGAGAGCCAGGTTCAAGCCGATAGATCCGGATGAAATGACATTGACATCATCTACATGGTTTTCGCCAAGGCGCATGATTGTACCCCGACCGTGGTCTTTCTCTATTTTGTCCATAGCCAGCTGTAATGCTTTCAGCTTTTCGGCAGACGGTACTTTTTTAGTTTGCTCTGTTTGTTCTTCACTCATAATCAAATAATTTTGTTTTTGCGCAACATCAGACAATTCAATGCCGCTATAATCAAGACACTATGCAAAGTTAACAGTTTATTTCCATCTTTACAATATGCCAATACCATTTTATTCTGGTTGTGCCAATATCTGTCCGGCATGAGCGGAAGTTTTTACCTCTTTCGGAGTTATGATACGTTCGAGAATACCCTGCTCGTTGAAAATGAATGTAGTACGCAATATACCCATATACGCACGGCCATACATTTTCTTCTCTCCCCACACACCGAATTGCTCGACAAGCCGGTGTTCGGTATCGGCTATCAAGTCAAACGGCAATGAATTTTTCTCGATAAAGCGTCTGTGTTTTTTTGCATCGTCGACACTTACACCGAGGACTGTATATCCGGCAGCTCTCAAATCCCCGTAACCATCGCGCAAACTGCAAGCCTGGGCCGTACAACCCGATGTCATATCTTTTGGATAGAAATATATAGCCAGTTTCCTGCCGGCAAAATCGGTTGCCTTAATCTCTTTACCATCCTGATTACAGCCCAATATATCGGGTAACTTATCTCCTATCTGCATATTGTAGAATTATTTATTTTGACGATTAATTTCCGGAACCCACAGCTCATAATGCCTGGAAAGGAGGTATCGTGCGCCGAGAGTAATATTATACAAGCGTCTCCTATTCGTGCTGTTCCTGCATGTTGTGGAGATAGCACTCTACGGTGCTCTGCATGAGGCAGGCGATTGTCATAGGGCCTACGCCCCCTGGGACTTTGGTTATGTATGATGTTTTCGGAGCGACTGCTTCAAAATCAACGTCGCCGCACAATTTGCCGGTCTCTGGGTCGAGGTTGACTCCTACATCGATAACTGCGGCTCCCTCTTTCACCATATCCGGTTTCACAAATTTGGGCTTGCCGATAGCCGGCACGAGAATATCGGCCTGCGAGCAGATTCCAGCCAAATTCCTGGTACGGCTGTGGCAAACGGTAACAGTGGCATTCTGATCCATAAGCAGTTTGGCAACAGGGAGACCGACGATGTTGGAACGACCTATAACCACGGCGTTTTTTCCTGCCATTTCAATGCCTTTGCGTTTAAGCAATTCGATAATGCCTTTAGGCGTACATGGCAGTATGCAAGGGCGTTTCTGCCACAAGGCAGCCACATTGAGCGGGTGAAATCCATCGACATCCTTATGGACGCTGATGGTTTCAATCACCTTATTCTCGTCAATGCCTTTCGGCAAAGGCAACTGAATGAGAATACCGTCTACGGTCGGGTCTATGTTAAGCTGCTCGATAAGATTGAGCAGTTCGGCCTCTGTGGTCTTTTCGCTGAGACGTACAGTGCTGTTGTCGATGCCTACCTCGTCGGCTGCTTTGGTCTTGCCGGTAACATACGATACGCTACCGGGGTCTTCTCCTACTATGACAACCACAAGATTAGGCTTGCGGCCATATTGTTCGGTGTACTTCACCACATCGGCTGCCAATTGCTTCTTTATATCGGCAGCCATATCTTTTCCGCTTATTATTTCCATAGATTCGGATTATTTGAGATATTATTTCACATGATTGAGATAGCACTCGAAAGTGCTTTCCATAAGACATGCTATGGTCATCGGACCTACACCACCGGGGACTTTGGTGATGTACGAAGTTTTTGGAGCCACTTCGTCGAAATCGACATCGCCGCAGACCTTGCCTGTTTCGGGATTGCGGTTGATACCGACATCTATCACCACAGCACCCTCTTTCACCATATTGGCTTTCACGAACTTTGGTTTGCCCAGTGCAGGAATGAGGATGTCGGCCTGTGAGCATATTCTTTCTATGTCGGAGGTATAGCTATGGCATATGGTAACAGTGGCATTTTCATCGAGGAGGAGTTTGGAGAGAGGCAACCCTACTATGTCGCCACGCCCTATTACGACAGCTCGTTTGCCGGCAATATCAATACCCTTGTTTTTCATCAGTTTGATGATACCTTTCGGGGTACACGGACGTACACCGGGACGTTTCTGCCACAAAGCAGCCACATTCATAGGGTGAAAGCCGTCAACATCCTTGTCGGCACGGATAGCATCAATAATATGACCTTCGTCAATAGTTTCAGGCAGAGGCAACTGCACCAACAAACCGTCTACGGTATCATCGGCATTGAACTTACCAATCAATTGCAACAGTTCCCTTTCGGAAACGGTATCAGGCAAACGGACAACCGAGCTTTCGATACCGACCTCATTGGCAGCTTTCGCCTTGCCGTTGACATAAGAAGTACTGCCCGGATCGTCACCGACAAGGACAACAATCAGTTTCGGACGGCGACCGTATTTTCCGGCACAAACCGCAACCTCTGCTGTTATCGTTGCCCTCAATTCGGCAGCCATCTCTTTACCACTGATTATTTCCATAGTCTTAGTGTGTGTCTAAATTCATTTATAGTGATGTGTGCCTGAAATCAACTCAGGTTCACACCCCAATACATCATAAAAGTCACTTTACAACAGCCTGCCAACCTATATCGGTACGATGAAAGAGGTTGTCGCACCTGATTTTTGAGATTTCGCGGTTGGCGGCAGACTGCGCTTCGGCAACAGTTGGAGCCATAGCCGTGACGAAGAGGACACGGCCTCCGTTGGTAACAAGCCGACCATCATTAACGTCAGTACCCATATGGTAGACTTTACCGTCAACGGATCCGACACCTTCGATTGTGAAGCCTTTTTTATAATCGGCAGGATAGCCTTTGGATGCAAGCACTACACCAACGGCAGCCTTGTCGGACCACCGGATTTGACCGACATGACGGTGATGAGCCACAGCATCGAAAACAGCATATATATCGCTTTCGAGGCGTGGCAACACAACTTCGGTTTCGGGGTCACCAAAGCGGGCATTGAACTCTATGACCTTCACGCCTGAAGGGGTGCGCATAAGGCCACCGTAAAGGACACCCGAGAACGGACAACCTTCGGCAACCAGAGCCTTGGCAGCAGGCAGCATAATGTGACGGTAAGCATAATCAATATCTTCGGCAGTAATGAAAGGCACAGGAGAATAGGCTCCCATACCACCCGTATTCGGTCCTTTGTCGCCGTCATACGCACGCTTATGGTCTTGGGCTATCTGCATAGGATAGACGTTCTCGCCATCGACAAAGCACATGAACGAAAACTCAGGTCCTGTCAAGAATTCTTCGATTACCACACGTCCATGCCCGAACTTGTCGTCCAACAACATATCGCGAAGAGCCTTGCGAGCCTCATCGGCAGCAGTTGCCACCACTACCCCTTTACCGGCAGCCAGGCCATCATATTTAATGACAGCGGGCAATGAGTGTGAGTCAACATAACGCAAAGCATCATCATAGTTGTCAAACACTTGATAACCGGCTGTAGGAATGCCGTATTTTTTCATCAGATTTTTGGCAAACTCCTTGGAACTTTCGATTTGAGCAGCTGCTTTAGAAGGGGCGAAGATGGCCAGCCCCCGTTCGGCAAACAAGTCGGCAATACCACGAGCCAACGCAGCTTCAGGACCGACAACAGTAAGGTCTATGCCTTCGGATGCAGCAAAATCAGCAAGACGTTCTATCTCAGTATCTTTGATAGCCACACACTCGGCTTGTGCGGCAATGCCGGCGTTACCGGGAGCAGCATATATCTTTGCTACCTGCGGAGAGCGGCTGAGTGCATCGACTATAGCATGCTCCCGACCGCCGCCGCCGACAACCAATACTTTTTTTGAAGCAACAGACATAATATCAGTGTTTGAAATGACGGATACCAGAGAACAACATAGCGATGCCACACTCGTCGGCTTTCTTGACAGAATCCTCATCGCGGACACTTCCGCCCGGCTGCACGATAGCGGTTACACCCATTTCATTTGCCATGGTCACGCAATCGTCGAACGGGAAGAAAGCATCGGAAGCCAGGACAAGCCCTTCTTTCACGCCGGCAGCATGAGCCTGTTTGAGGGCAAGTTCGGCAGAACCGATACGATTCATCTGACCGGCACCGATACCAAGAGTACGTCCGTCCTTTACAACAACAATAGCGTTGGATTTGACATGCTTGACAATACGCAGTCCGAAGTTCATGTCTTCGATTTCCCGGGCAGTAGCATGTTTCACGGTGACAGTCATCGAATCGGTCACATCGGCGGTATCCAAATCCATATCCTGTACCAGAAGTCCGCCGTTGACACCTACCACCTGCTGTGGTTTATAAGGCATCGGATACATAGGTACTTCGATAAGGCGAAGATTTTTTTTGGTCTGGAGTATGTCAAGAGCCTCCTGAGTAAATTCAGGTGCCATGATGATTTCGAGGAAGATGGGCTTCATGAGAGCAGCCACCTCAGCATTGATTGCGCAGTTGGCAGCCACTATGCCGCCGAAAATGCTTACTTTATCAGCCTCGTATGCTTTAGTCCAAGCCTCAACTATATCGGACCCTACGGCAGCACCGCAAGGATTCATGTGTTTGAGACCGACGCAGAACGGGCGGTCGAACTCACGGACAATGGAAAGTGCTGCGTTAGCATCCTGGATATTGTTGTAGCTCAACTCTTTACCATGCAACTGACGGGCATTGGCCAACGAATAAGGCAGTTTCTCTCCCGAGCCGTAGAATTTGGCACTCTGATGAGGGTTTTCTCCATAACGGAGCGGTTGGACAAGGTCGTATTCGAGGAAAAGTTTTTCGTTGAGACCTGCCTGTTTGCGCATATAGGTGGCGATGCACATGTCATATTCGGCAGTGTGTGTATAGGCCGCAGCCGAAAGGCGGAGACGGGTTTCGACAGTGGTGTTGCCGTTGGCACGGATTTCGTCAAGAATCATATCATAGTCAGCAGGATTGCAAACCACGGTTACATCCTTGTAGTTTTTGGCTGCACTGCGGAGCATTGAAGGTCCGCCTATGTCGATGTTCTCAATGGCATCATCCATCACAACATCTTTTTTTGAGATAGTCTGACGAAACGGATATAGATTGACACATACCATATCGATAAACTCGATAGCATTGTCTTTCAGGGCTTTGATATGGGACGGGTTGTCGCGACGAGCCAACAGACCGCCGTGCACTTTAGGGTGAAGAGTCTTGACACGGCCATCGCAAATTTCAGGGAAACCGGTCACTTCACTAATATTCATTACCTCTATGCCATTCTCTTGCAGCAACTTCATAGTACCGCCAGTGGCTATAATATCCCAGCCGAGAGCCTTGAGTCCGGTTACAAAAGGTACCAGTCCAGTTTTATCGCTTACGCTAACCAATGCTCGCATAATTGTATATGTTTTATGTATTTGTTCTTAAAGTCTTTCGTTTATCACTTTGTTTATCGCTTCAGGATAAAGTGCATGTTCGATTTCGTGGATGCGCGCCTCAACTTCATCGCGATCAGATCCGTAGTACTCAAATGCACGTTGCATGACTATGGTTCCACCATCGATTGTCAGGTCGATGAAATGAACTGTAACACCGAACACCTTCACGCCGAAACTGAAAGCATCGTCAATGCCATGCGCTCCTTTGAACGAAGGTAGCAAGGCCGGATGAATATTGAGAATTTTGCCGCCATACGCACCGAAAAGAGTTGGCCCTACGATACGCATATATCCAGCAAGACATACCAAATCTATATCCAACCGGTTAAGACGCTCTACAATACGGCGTTCATACTCAACCTTGTCATTAGCACATTGACGGGGGTGCAAAACAAGAGTTTCGATACCAAGTTTTTCGGCCCGGCAGATGGCATATGCCTTTTCGTTGTCGCAAACAAGCAATGATACCTTTGCCTGAAGACGGCCATCGGCACACGCTTCGGCTATTGCCTGAAAATTAGTACCGCTTCCCGAGGCAAAGACCGCTAAATTGACCGGCACTTTCATGACAATCATTTTATAATAACGCCCGGGCAATCAGTTACACTACCTATGACAGAGGCAGTTTCGCCATGCGAGCGCAAGATTTCGATAGCCCGGTCAGCCTCAGAAGCATCGAGGGCGATAATCATGCCTATACCCATATTGAAGATATTGAACATCTCGCGATGGGCAATCTTGCCGTATTTTTCGAGGAAGCGGAATACAGGAAGGATTGTCCAAGAACCCTCACGGATTTCAATACCTTGACCGTCTTTGAGTATACGTGGTATGTTTTCATCGAAACCACCGCCGGTAATATGACTTATGCCGTGTACATCGCACTGACGGATAACGTCAAGCACCTGACGTACATATATTTTGGTCGGCGAAAGGAGGATCTCTCCAAGCCGGCGGTTTTCATCCAAATCCGGATATATGCTGTTGAGGTCAAAAGCATTGTCGCGCAAAACTTTACGGACAAGGCTGAAACCATTGGAATGCACACCTGAAGATGCAATACCAACGAGGACATCGCCGGTTTTCACTTTCTGACCGTCAATCAGTTTCGACTTTTCGACAACACCGCAGGTAAAACCAGCGATATCATATTCGCCATCGGCATACATACCCGGCATTTCGGCGGTTTCTCCGCCGATCAGAGCGCAACCGGCCTGTCTGCAACCCTCTGCCACGCCAGCCACAATACTTTCGATCTTGGCCGGCTCATTTGAACCGACAGCCACATAGTCAAGGAAATAAAGAGGTTCAGCACCTTGAGCCAGCACATCATTGACACACATAGCCACGGCATCGATACCGATAGTATCGTGCTTATCCATGGCAAATGCCAATTTGAGTTTTGTACCAACTCCATCGGTACCGCTCACCAATACAGGCTCTTTGACATTCAGAGCCGAGAGGTCAAACATACCTCCGAAAGCTCCGATATTGCCCATGACCCCAGTACGGGAGGTCGATGCGACATGTTTTTTAATTCTACGTACCACTTCATATCCGGCTTCGAGGTTTACACCCGCCTGTTCATAACTTTGAGCCATAATTATTATCTGTTATATATATTATTATTTACAAGGTTTGTTGGCATCTTCGAGAGAACTATATAATGATGTAGGATAGTGACCTGAAAAACAGGCAGTACAAAGTTCACAACGGTGTCCGCTACGATACAAGCCATCAATAGAAAGGAAGCAGAGCGAATCGGCTCCAATCATTTTGCACAATTCCCTTACAGACATACGCGAAGCAATCAGTTCATCGTAAGTAGCCGTGTCAACTCCATAGAAACAGGGATGGGAATAAGGCGGAGATGCTATACGCATGTGTACCTCTTTTGCTCCGGCCTCACGAAGTAGACTGACGATACGGCGGGATGTGGTGCCACGGACGATAGAGTCATCAATGACCACCACCCGCTTGTCGCGAACGATGGAACGGACAGCCGAAAGTTTCATACGCACACCTTTTTCCCGCAATTCCTGACTCGGCTGAATGAATGTACGCCCCACATATTTGTTTTTAATCAAACCCATTTCATACGGTATGCCGCTTTCCTCGCTGTAACCTACGGCAGCAGAAAGGCTTGAATCAGGTACTCCTATTACAATGTCTGCATCGACAGGATTTTCACGAAAGAGAATGCGTCCTGACTCCTTGCGGTAAGCATGCACGTTCTGCCCCTCAATATCGGAATCGGGCCGGGCAAAATAGACATATTCCATGGCACACATATAGTGATGCTTGAATTGGGAATAATCTACAGAACGGATGCCGTCGGAGTCAATGATGACGATCTCACCAGGTTCGACATCACGTACAAATTCCGCACCAACCACATCGAGAGCACAAGTTTCGGAACTAACGACATATCCGCCATTGAAACGTCCGATGGAAAGAGGGCGCAAACCATATTTGTCGCGAGCACAATAAAGGCGGTTGGCACTGAGTATCAGAAATGCGAAAGCCCCCTCTATCATATTGAGCGCATCAACGATATTCTGAATTCGGTGTTTGGCTCCGGTACGGTCTTTCTTTATGAGATGGGCAAGCAATTCACTATCTGAAGTCGACTGGAAAAGGCTTCCCTTGTTTTCAAGATAGCGTGCCAATTCACGAGAATTGACAAGATTGCCATTATGAGCCAATGCAAAATTGCCAGTATGGTGCCGGAATAGGAAAGGCTGCACATTTTCCAGACCACGACCACCGGCAGTAGGATACCGCACATGAGCTATTGCATTCCTGCCTTGAAGGCCCGACAATATCTTGTCGGTAAACACTTCCGAAACAAGGCCTTCGCCTTTAGCACGGTGAAAATCCTTATTCTCATCCACACAAACTATACCGCAGGCCTCCTGCCCACGATGTTGCAAAGCATGCAGACCATAATAAGCAAAATTAGCAGCATTGTCAACTCCGAATACGCCAAAGACACCGCACTCTTCGTGTATTTCACCGTCTTCGGCATAACGTTGCATAGGGTTTTGCTGTTCTATCATAACCGTACAGTTATCAGTTTTTATCTATATATTCTTTTCTGCCTTTCCAATAAGGAAAAACGAATCCCCGATTATCTGTTCAGATAAGCAGTAACATTGCGTTCGATGCGGGCCGCAATGTCGGCATCATCGGCGGAAGGGACAAATTTTTCACCTGTAATCTGCTCATACAGCTCACGATAGCGGTTGGAAATACCAATAACTACGTCAGGTGTCATTTCAGGCACACTTTCACCCGGGCGTCCCTGGAAACCATTCTCCATCAACCATTCACGCACAAATTCCTTACTCAGCTGGCGTTGCGGGCGACCGGCAGCAAAATTCTCTTCATACCCTGCGGCATAGAAATAACGGCTTGAATCCGGAGTATGGATTTCGTCCATAAGATAAATCACGCCATCACGATGGCCGAACTCGTATTTGGTATCGACAAGAATCAGTCCACGACGGGCTGCAATCTCGGTGCCTCGTTTGAAGAGGGCAAGCGTATAACGTTCGATCACCTCGTAATCCTTTTCAGAAACCAAGCCACGGGCAAGAATCTCCTCACGTGATATATCCTCATCGTGTGCACCTATCTCGGCTTTGGTAGTTGGAGTGATAACAGGTTGAGGGAAACGTTCGTTCTCGCGCATACCGTCAGGCAACTTCACGCCGCAGATTTCACGGACACCGCTTTTATAGGCACGCCACGCACTGCCGCAAAGATAACCACGTACAATCATTTCGACAGGATACCCCTCGCAAGCCACGCCGACAGTCACCATAGGGTCTGGTACAGCTGTTTTCCAGTTTGGGCAGATGTCAGTAGTGGCATCAAGGAAAGAAGCAGCGATCTGATTAAGAATCTGGCCTTTGTAAGGAATGCCTTCGGGCAGTATAACATCAAATGCCGAAATGCGGTCAGTAGCCACCATCACAAGGCGATTTCCTTCAACGGTATAGACATCACGCACTTTACCGTGATATACACGTTTCAGACCGGGGAAGTTATATTCTGTTTTAGTCAATGCTTTCATAATGAGTAATGTATAAATGGTATTCAATAATAACTATATAAGACTACAAATTTGACAAACGGCGGAGTATTTCCCCGTAGGCCTCTCCCACACGCCCCAAATCGCGGCGGAAACGATCTTTGTCAAGCCGCTCCTGAGTATCGGCATCCCAAAGGCGACAAGTATCAGGACTTAATTCATCGCTCAATACAAGCGAGCCATCGGGCAGACGCCCGAACTCGATTTTGAAGTCGACAAGCGTAACTCCTATCTGTGCAAACAAGCCAGTCAACAAAATATTGATGCGACCGGCCAACAGGTGAATTGTTTTCATCTCATCGTATGTAGACAAGCCAAGAGCCACCGCATGATGTTCGTTGATAAGCGGATCATCCAGATCATCGTTTTTATAACAATATTCGTAAATTGTATTGTCAGGTTTCATGCCCTCGTCAAGGCCAAGACGGCGAGCCATAGAGCCAGCGGCACGGTTATGGACAACTACTTCGATAGGAATAACCTCTACACGCAAACAAAGCTGGTTGCGGTCATCAAGCCGTTCGATGAAATGAGTTTTTATACCTTCTTTTTCAAGGTATGCGTAAATAATCGCAGATATTTTATTGTTAAGAATCCCCTTGTTGGTAATTTGCGCACGTTTGATACCGTTGTAAGCCGACGCATCGTCTTTGTAATGAACAACGACACGCAACGGGTCATCAGTCATAAATATCTGTTTTGCCTTTCCCTCATATAGCATTTTTCCCTGGGGGATACCTCGGGCATCAATATTACAGTTCATTCTTTTTTATCTTTTGCGAAAATAAGCCACTGCATTGTCAAACAACGGCTGACGTTTCTGACCATAAATATTGCGGAATATATTGTTTTCATAACGTTCGGAATGACCCATTTTACCGAGGATCAGGCCGTCTTCAGAGATTATGCCTTCGATGGCGTAGCTTGAGCCGTTAGGATTTTCGGGACTGTGCATGGTGACGGTGCCATCAGCATCGACATACTGGAATGCCACCTGACCGCGCTCAAAGAGCCGTCGTGCCAACTCAGGATTAACAACAAATTTGCCCTCACCGTGACTCATGGCAATATCATGCGTGTCTCCTACTTTGAAACCTTTGAGCCAAGGCGAACCTGTAGAGCTGACGCGAGTTGTAACCATCTGAGAGATATGGCGGTTGATGTTGTTACGGAAAAGCGTCGGACTGTCGGGAGTAAGGCAACCCAGACGGCCGTAAGGAAGCAGTCCCGATTTGACAAGAGCCTGAAAACCGTTGCAGATACCGAGTATCAAACCTTTACGGTCAATGAGCGCATGTATCTGGCGTGCCACATCAACGTTGTTCAAAACGGTAGAGATGAATTTTGCCGAGCCGTCCGGTTCATCGCCCGAGGAGAATCCGCCGGCCAGGGCCAGTATATGGCATTGTGCAATCTCGTGAACCATCACTTCGATGGAGCGGGCGATATCGGCAGCAGTCTGATTACAGAACACCGTAGTACGAACATCGGCACCGGCAGTGCGGAAAGCCTTGGCAAGATCATAATCACAGTTTGTACCAGGGAATACGGGGATATATACACGAGGGTGTTCGACAGCCTCTCCGGGATAAATGATCTCCCGGTAATCCGGAGCTTCAAACTCCATTGTCATATGGTCGGCATCAGCCGTATCCGGGTAAACTGTGGCGAACCTGGCGGTATTGAGGCGATATAGAGAGTCTATGTCCCAAGATTTGCCGGCAAGAGAAATACGGGTGTCATCGGTTGTAGTGCCAAGCAGTACCAAATCCAACTCTTCGGACTCAATCTTTTCGGCAGAAGTGAAGACAATAGAACCGTAATTATAATTGAAGAGCAGGTCTTCGGCAGCATCGATACGGCAACCGACGGCAGATCCGAACGCCATCTTGGCAACGGCTTCGGCTACGCCACCCATACCAACGGAATAGGCAGCAGTGACTTTGCCTGCTTCGGCCATAGCGGTAAAGGCGGCAAAATTGCGTTGCAGACAACCGGTGTCCGGCATATAGTTGGTCCGCGGAGTATGGCGCAAAAGGTATATGTTCTGGTAAGGAGCCTTGAAATCGGTAGAAATCACATGATTGGCATCAACCATAGTAATACCGAAAGCGATGAGTGTAGGTGGCACACTGATGTTCTGGAAAGTGCCGCTCATAGAATCCTTACCCCCGATTGAAGGCAGTTTGAGTTCTTTCTGCATACGGAGAGCACCGAGCAAGGCACTCAACGGCTTACCCCAGGAACGGCTTCCTGACATGCGTTCGAAATACTCTTGATAAGAAAAGCGCATAGTATCGTAACGGCCGCCTGCAGCCACGACTTTGGTACAAGCCTCAACCACAGCGTAGGCAGCACCGTGATAAGGGCTCCATTTGGATATGTACGGGTTGAACCCGTAAGCCATCATGCTGGCATCGTCTGTATAGCCTTCGACAGGGAGTTTCTGCACACCGACCTGAGTTTCGGAACGCTGGTAGCGGCCACCGAAAGGCATCAAGACCGTGCTGCGTCCGATAGTGGCATCGAATGTTTCAATAAGGCCTTTCTGGGAAAGGACATTATCATCGGCAAGATTGTTTTCAAACTTCTCGGCTATACTACCGCCCGGCACGTTGCGCTGCATAGGATTGCATTCGTCAACGGCTTCGATGGTGGCTTTTGTATAATGAGGGGCGCCTGCGGAGTCGATAAACTCACGGCTGAGGTCAACGATAGTCTTACCGTGATAAAACATACGCATACGGGCCGTATCGGTGACATCGGCGATACGTATAACCTCCAGATTCTCGCTTGCGCAATAGTGGCGGAACAGATCTTCATCTTTAGCTTCAATGACTACAGCAATACGTTCCTGACTTTCGCTGATGGCAAGTTCGGTAGCATTGAGGCCGCTATATTTGGTTTTCACCCGGTCGAGGTAGATGTCGAGACCATCGGCAAGTTCACCAATTGCCACGGATACACCTCCAGCACCGAAATCGTTTGATTTTTTGACGAGACGAGTCACCTCGGGACGACGGAAAAGCCGTTCGAGTTTGCGTTCTTCCGGAGCGTTTCCTTTCTGCACCTCGCTTGAACAAGTTTCGAGAGACTTGACATTGTGTTCTTTGGAAGAGCCGGTGGCTCCGCCGACTCCATCGCGTCCGGTACGGCCTCCGAACATCATGACCACATCGCCCGGGCAGGGACGTTCACGGCGGACAGCATCGGCGCGGACAGCACCTACCACAGCACCTACTTCAAGGCGTTTTGCAACATAATCCGGGTGATAAATTTCGCGAAGATGAGTAGTGGCAAGACCTATCTGATTGCCATAACTTGAATATCCGGCAGCCGCTTTTGTGGAGATGACCCGTTGCGGGAGTTTTCCTTCGAGAGTTTCGGCGACAGGGGCATAGATATTTCCGGCACCGGTAACACGCATAGCCTGATATACATACGCACGTCCGGACAACGGGTCACGTATGGCACCGCCGAGACATGTTGACGCACCGCCAAACGGTTCGATTTCGGTAGGATGATTATGTGTTTCGTTTTTGAACTGGAGCAGCCAGCGTTGCGATTCGCCATCGACTTTGATATTAACGAAAATGCTACAGGCATTGTTTTCCTCACTTTGCTCCATATCATCGAGGAAGCCGTGTTTTTTCAAATACCGGGCACCGATGGTAGCCAAGTCCATAAGGCAGCGGTCTTTGTGTTCACGACCAAGCTCACGGCGCATGTCCTCATAGACGGCAAGGCTCTCTTCCATCTCGGATTTCATGAACGAATCATCGACAGAGATTTCGGCCAGGACTGTGGTAAAAGTAGTGTGGCGACAGTGGTCGCTCCAATATGTATCGAGGATCATCAGTTCGGTATGGTAAGGATCTCGTCCTTCGCCCTTGAAATAGTCGACAACACAACGGAGATCATCGGCATTCATAGCCAAGCCGTGGGATTTACAGTACGGAGCAAGTTCGGCATCGGCCATACGACGGAAGCCATCAAGCACTTTCACTTCTTCGGCAGCCGCATTCTCGGCTATGCCAAGGACGGACATGTCTTTTTCACGACATTCGACAGCATTGATTGTGTAGTGTCTGATACGGTCAAGCGTACCAGCATCGAGCTTGCGGTCGAACAGCAGCAGACGGGCACAACGAATCTCAACTTCGGCATCGGGTGCCACCAACTTCACACAATCGACAGCACTGGCAGCCCGCTGGTCGAACTGTCCGGGAAGGCTTTCGATTGCTATGTACGAAACGGAAGAAAGGTCGATACTGTCAGCAACATCGTCGGTAACGATTTCACCGAATACGCCATAGCGTGTACGTTCGAGCAGTTCGGGTGTAAAGCCAAAGAGGTCATATACGTTTATCAGGCGCATATCGGTGAGCGACAACTGCAGGTTGGCATTCAGTTCACGCTGAAGGCTTTGGGCCTCGACACGGAACTGCCGTTTTTTCTCGACAAAAATTCTATAATCCATACATCAGAGTTTCTTAAATGAACAAGAGCATAAATGAACGCTATGTACAAACAGCATGCTGTCAGTTTGTTTTGAAGTTGTATTTGACATTTTTCAGATCCTCGTTGGCCTTCACTATTTTCAGTTTCAGGCTTTCCTTGTATTCAGCGAGGGCTTTTTTCAGGCCGTCGTCACCAACGGCAAGCATCTGAACGGCGAGCAGAGCCGCATTCATGGCGGCATCGACACCGACGGTTGCAACCGGAATACCAGGAGGCATCTGAACGATAGCAAGAAGGGCATCCATGCCCATCATTGAAGCAGAGACAGGAACACCGATTACCGGCAGGGTGGTATTTGCAGCTATCACGCCGGGCAAATGCGCTGCCATGCCGGCTGCCGCTATTATCACCTGAATGCCTCGGGCAGCAGCATTTTTAGAAAAGTCCTCCACTTCCTGTGGTGTACGGTGTGCAGACAAAGCGTGCATCTCAAACGGCACCATAAAATCATCGAGTACACGAGCCGCCTTCTCCATGATGGCCAAATCGCTTGTACTACCCATGATTATACTTACTCTTGGTAGCATATATCGAACTGTTTTTGTATTGTTTGTATAATAATTCCAAGCAGGGGGTGTAATACAGCGGATACCGCACATAAATGTAAAAAGGCTGCCAACAAGTACGCACGTACCACGGGCAGCCCTTTTCTATAGCAGCTTTACAGTGAATATCTGTCGTTGATATGCTGTCATCGCCAATGACCAATTGATTGCATTTTGCTTCATTTCCGTCTGTACCAACCAGCCTAACAGACTGATTGCCCAACCAATGGATATCGGTTGGCATCCGCTGCAAAGTTAATTTATTTTATTGACACTGCCAAAGATTTAATCTAAAATTGTCATCGTGACACGAAGCCATATTTTCAAGGCAAGATATGCCAGAATGCACATAAAGGCATAACAGGCATCAGAAACAGGAACGGGAAGCGCGTACCTCCGTCCGGTTCGATGCAAAGCAGTCACAGACCGTCTTAGAGTATTGGATCTTAAAGCCGCATTTGTCAGCCACGCGGGCAGAACGTTTGTTTTCCGCATAATAACATATCCAGACTTTCAGACCTGATATGATTCCGACGGCATCATCCAGCAGCATTTCGACGGCTTCGGTGGCATATCCAAGAGACCAGTAGTTGGAGCCAAGCCAATAGCCAAGTTCGTACTGGCCGGCAGCAACGGCCTCCTGTTCAGACAATCCGTCCTTGACGAACGGGGTCAGACCGACACAACCGATTATTTCATCGGTGGCCCGCATGACAATAGCATAAACCATGCGGGATGAAAAATGGCGACGTATAACATCAAGGCTATAAGCCACAGAAGTGTGGGGCTGCCATCCGGCAGAAGGGCCGACCAGGGGGTCGGATGCAAGACGATAAAGGCGAGAGGCGTCGGCATCAGACCAGCGGCGGAGTGAGATCCGCGGAACGACAGGCGCATCGACTGTCCAACCGGCAAGCCGAGTACCGCGCAAAAGGTCGGCCACAGGCATACGCCGCTTGCCTGCCAGCTGCACTTCGGTCAGATGCAGGAAACCGTCAGATGCAGCTATCTTGAGGTATGTCCTGTCATCGGTAAGGAGTGCCCCCAACGGATATCCATGCTTATATTCTTCGATCGCGGAACGGATGATTTTCATGGTCAGCACATCGCCGGAATCGGTTCGGAGCGCAATCCAGGCAGCCGGATAAGGAGAAAAGCCCCTCACGTAATTGTGAAGGCGGCGAACTGGCAATGCGAACGAGAGACGGCAAGTATCCTTGTAGATTTTCGGAGCAGGACGAGTCGGCAGTCCTGATTGTGGCGTCGTTTCCAGATTGCCCTGCTCTATACGTTCCACGGTACGGAGCACAACATCGGCACCGAGCATCATAAGACGGTCGTGGACGGAGCCAGCATCGTCAGAATCGGAAACGGATATGCGTTCCTGCATGATGATATTGCCAGTATCAATTTCATGTTTCAAGAAAAAAGTCGTGACACCGGTCTCCTTGTCACCGTTGATGACCGCCCAATTGATCGGAGCCGCGCCACGGTATTCAGGCAAAAGCGAAGCATGCAGATTGAAAGTGCCGAGCGGAGGCATGTTCCAAACCACTTCGGGCAACATACGGAATGCCACAACTATCTGAAGATCGGCCCTATAGGAGCGAAGTTCCTCGAGGAATGCTTCGTCCTTGAGATTGACGGGCTGCAATACAGGCAAACCGAGAGACAGGGCATACTCCTTGACGGGAGAAAACAACAACTTGTGTCCACGCCCGGCAGGTTTGTCGGGCATGGTGACGACAGCAACTATGTCTTTTCCGGCTTCAACAAGCCGGCGGAGCGGTCCGACCGCAAAATCGGGGGTACCGAGGTATATTATTTTCATGTTTCTATGATCTATCAAACATCCGAGCAATCCAATATATCAGCATTCATGTCAACAAGTGCGGCTGTCGGCTCCCCAGTAAAGTTTCTGGCGGAGGGTGTCGAGGAATGAAAATCCTTCGAGACGGATGGTACGCACATTGTAGTCAGCCCGCCCTATCGCCAGTTCCGTTGAATCGGGCAAGGCCATGCTGCGGCCATCGGCAGAAGCCAGGTAGGAATGGCTCCGGCTATTGACTTTCAGGGTGAGCTTCCATTCGTCGGGAATCACCAACGGGCGCACATTGAGCGAATGCGAAGCCACCGGAGCTATGATGAGATTGCGGTTTTCGGGCATCATGATGGGGCCGCCCACAGAAAGCGAATAGGCAGTAGAGCCTGTAGGAGTACTCACCACCAGGCCGTCGGCCTGATAGACGTTGAGCAGAGTTTCGCCTATCCGTGCCTCGACCGTAATCATCGATGAAAGGTCCTGTTTCAACACGGCCACTTCATTCAGGGCATACCGCGCCACACTTTCACCACCCGCCACAGTTTCCATCTTCAACACAGTACGTTCCTCTATGGCATACCGTTTTTCCATTATCAAGTCATACACACTTCCAAGTTCCGTCTCGCGCACATCCGTCAAAAAGCCGAGTCTGCCCATGTTCACACCCAGGACAGGTATCGCACGCCTGCCTATGGCATCGGCAGTCGACAGGAATGTCCCGTCCCCCCCCATGCTTATTGCCATATCGGCATCCGGGACAGTGTCAAACACGCTGAAACGCCGGATACGGTCATCGCCAGATGTCAGCACATGTTCAAAAAACGATCTTTCAAAAAGCACCTCAATCCGTTCTTTTTCAAGCCGTAGAAGGAAATTGTACATTGCATCGGCAAGGGCGGACCTGTACTTGTTTCCGAAAAGCAGTATTCGCATAGGCGGGTTTGAAAATTTACCGACACTTTTGTGTCTGATTATATCTTTTTTTGTATCTTTGCATCGGTTTTGCGCGGATTGGCGCACATCATGCAGTTTCAAATGTGATGCAAAAATACAAATAATATCCGATATACATAAAACCCGTTGACACGAAATACCGGACACAGAGGCGTATGTTCTCTGCAAAAGACAAAACAGACTTACCATAAAGCTCAATCTCTATGACCCAACTAAGTGTGAACATCAACAAGATAGCCACTTTGCGCAACGCCCGCGGGGGGAACAATCCGGATGTGCTTCGCGTGGCGCAGGACTGCGAACGATTCGGAGCCCAGGGCATAACGGTGCATCCCCGTCCAGACGAGCGGCACATAACACGACAGGATGTACTGGATTTGCGACCGAACATTACCACAGAATTCAACATAGAGGGCAATCCTGACAAACGCTTCATAGACCTGGTATGCAGCGTACATCCCCACCAGGTGACGCTTGTGCCGGATGCTCCCGACGCCCTCACATCAAATGCCGGCTGGGACTGCATCACCTACCAGCAGCATCTGTCATCGCTGGTACAACTTTTTCAGGAATACAGCATCAGGGTGTCAATCTTCGTAGGGACAGACCACGCCAACATAGAGGCGGCAGCCAAAACAGGAGCAGACCGCATAGAGCTGTATACCGAGCCGTACGCACGCATGTACCGCAAGAATCCGGCTGCAGCCGTTGCCGACTATATAGCTGCGGCAGAAATCGCCCACCGTTGCGGATTGGGAATAAATGCGGGTCATGACCTCGACCTCAACAACCTCGGCTATTTCTACAAGAACGTACCGCATCTCGATGAAGTGTCAATCGGGCACGCCCTGATATGCGATGCCCTCTACCTCGGTCTTGAAGAGACCATACACCGTTACCGCAACTGTCTGAAATAAAAGGAACAGACTTGAATACAAGATAAGTTTATACAAACATTCATTATACCGAATTTCTATTATGCTCTTACTTCAAGACACCCAAGCCGCAGCCGCCATGCTTGCAGACTCCACCATGGTGCAGCAAGCGGCAGCAGAGACTCCAGTGAAACTCAACTTCATAGACATGTGCATCCGTGGCGGCTGGATTATGATACCACTGGCACTGATGCTCATAGGAGCCATCTATATATTCGTGGAACGTATGATAGTGACACACCAGGCATCGAAAGAAGACACGTCATTCATGAACCGGATAAAGGACTATATCTACGACGGCAAACTCGATTCGGCACTGAAACTATGCCGCGATACGCAGTCGCCGTCGGCACGCATGATCGAAAAAGGGATATCTCGTCTCGGCCGTCCGATGAGCGATGTGCTTGTGGCCATAGAGAACGTTGGCAACATAGAAATTGCGAAACTTGAAAAACGCATGTCGCTACTTGCCACCATATCCGGCGGAGCACCTATGATAGGTTTCCTCGGTACGGTGATGGGTATGGTGCAGGCTTTCTTCGAGATGGAGCAGGCCGGGGGCAATACCATCAATCTCAGCCAGCTCTCAGGCGGTATATACACAGCCATGGTGACAACCGTAGCCGGTCTCATAGTGGGTGTATGCGCCTATTTTGCCTACAATTACTTGGTGGGGCGCGTGGACGAAGTGATGCGCCGCCTCGAAATGCGCAGCATGGAATTTCTCGACCTGCTCAACGAACCGGCAGCAGCAAAATAACATAAGCGTCCTACATGAATTGGTTTATGCCGGGTATACAAGCAATGGCGAATTTCCGATTGCAATGACTTTGGACAACCAATTTATAAGGGTACATGCCGGGTATCGGGTCACATTTTCAATATTGCAGCATCACCAAAACTTCATCAATCAGACTCTTTCAACAATGATTTGTCATGGCACTAAAAAAACGAAATAAGATAGATGCGTCATTCTCCATGTCGTCGATGACCGACATCATATTCCTGTTGCTGCTCTTCTTCATGATAGCTTCAACCATGTCGGCACCCAACGATATGAAAGTCAATCTTCCCCAGTCTTCGGCAAAGACAGCGACAAAGTCCAAAATCGTAAAGATAGGCATCACAGCCGACGGCGAATACAGCATAGCCGAAAACAGTTCGAAACCCCGTACCGTGGCATTCGAAGAGATTGAACCTTACCTGCAAATGGTCCATGCCACCGACTCCACCACTTATGTGGCACTCCATGCCGATGAACTTGTGCCTTACAGAGAGATTGTAAAGATACTCGACATTGCCAACGAAAACCGCCTGAAATTAGTCATCGCGACAAAAGTCAAAGAGCAATAAAAAACAGGACTTGCGCCAGCCATACGTCAGAAACAATCCAACGCCACTTGCATGCGAATACAAAAATCGGAAATACAATCAGCCATCGTCACCACCATTGTCTGCATAATCATACTGCTGATACTTTTCTTCTGCGGTATGACCGCCCATAAAAACGAGATGGATGAAGGAGTGATGGTGTCGCTCGGCTATGCCGATGACGGCTACGGAGAACAAAGCCAGCCAGCTACACCTACACCACCTGCCACTCCAGCCATTTCCAAACCGGCACCGGTCATGTCCGATGAAAAACTGATGACCCAAGACGACCCGTCAGTAGCAATGGAAGAAGAGCGCAAACGCAGACAGAGGGAAGAAGAACAACGCATCGAAACCGAACGCAAGGCCCGGGAAGCTCAAGAAGCCAGGCTACGAGCCGAACGCGAAGAAAAGCAGAAAAAGGCAGGAGCACTGGCAGGCTCGGCATTCCAGAACAAAGGTAAAGGGCAAGGAACAACACAAGGATCATCACAGCAGGGCAGCCCTATAGGATTCGGATCACAAGGAGGCAACTCGTGGTCGCTCTCAGGCAGGAATCTTGTAGGCAAACTGGCACAACCATCGTACAAAGGCAATCAGGAAGGAGTGATAGTAGTCCAGATCCGTGTCGATGCGTCGGGCAATGTCACCACGGCAAGCATAGCCACCGGAACCACTATCACCGATGAAGCCATGCGCAAGGCATCACTCGAGGCTGCCCGCAAAAACCGTTTCTCGTCAGATACTGGAGTGGCTATAGGTACCATCACATACAAATTCAGCCTCAACTGACGGACAAAACAACTCCGTGTCAAACATATTTTTCACAGGAAAAGAAACGGCTGAAAAAGTATATCCGACAAAAACATTTGCCAAACAACCGGCATCGGAATATGATCTAAAGGCCAACCGAAAACACGACAACAAACCAAATAGAACACCTTAAAAATCCAAATACCACCATGCTTTACCTATTTTTGGCAACAGGTTTCGAGGAACTCGAAGCAATAGCTGCGATTGATGTCATCCGCCGCGCGCAATTGGAAATCACCACAATATCTGTTACCGGACAACTCGATGTAACGGGAGCCCATGGCATCAATGTAAAAGCAGACGCTCTTTTTGACGGCACAGATTTCAGCCGTGCCGAGATGCTCATTCTTCCGGGAGGTATGCCTGGCACACTCAACCTTGAGAACTACACACCGCTCATTGCCCTGCTCAAGGACCACAACAGGCACGGCGGCCGTATAGCGGCCATCTGTGCGGCTCCGTCAATACTTGGCAAGATACACCTCCTGCGCAACCAGCAAGCCGTATGCTACCCTGGTTTTGAAGAACAACTCATAGGGGCTTTTGTCGGTAAAGAACCGGTAGCCACATCAAGCAATATCACAACGTCACGCGGTCCGGGATTTGCAATCCAGTTCGGACTGTCCATAGTCCGCCAGCTCAAGGGGGACGAAGTTGCCGACCAAGTAGCAAAAGACATGCTTATCGCCTGAACTTCACAGAAAAGCCATATTATATACAGCCGGCTCATCCGCACAATGGTGAGTTGGTTGTATTGTTGTCATGATTATGAAATTATTACAGTGGTGGAATACTCTGTGGAATTTCTGCATAGACAGAAAATGTACGGTATGCGGCCAGACACTGCCCTATGGCAGATATTGTGTATGCTCCCAATGTGAAGCCGACGGCATATTCGACAATCCGCGCCTGAAATTCCGAGGCAATATATTGGAAAAGAGGTTGTACGGTCTGACTTCATGCAAAGCTGCGAGCGCGCTCATGCCTTATCTTGACGACAATGGAGCCAAAGCCATTGTCCACCGGCTGAAATACAGCAACAACCGTCTGATAGCGCGACAAATAGGAGAGGCAATGGCTGTGCGCATAATGCAGTCGCAACGTTACGGCACAATTGACTGGGTAGTACCGGTACCCCTCCACCCTGCACGATTGAAACAGCGCGGCTACAACCAGTCGGCACTGATAGCCGAAGCCATAGGAAAAACACTCAACGCAAAAGTGGACACAGACAACCTCTACCGCATCCGTAACAACGAAAGCCAGACCCGCCGCCACCGTCTGGACAGAATGGAAAACGTACGCAATCTGTTTGCCCTCCATGATACGCAACTATTCGCCGACAGCGGAGTACTGTTGGTCGATGATGTCTTTACCACCGGTTCGACCATCATAGAATGCTGCAAAGCCTTGGACCGGACACCCGGAGTACAGCTATATGTCTATACTATCGCCGCCGGAGAATGAATGAGAAGAAACGCCATTTAACATAAATGCACTATTATCAAACAATTATATTGCTATCATATCACAGAGAATCCATCCGAACCGGGCTCAGCAAGTTTTTGACATCTTACAATTGCCCAATCGTTGCCAGAAATTCACAATACTACGGATTTATTCCATGAAATCATACAAAACCGCTTTGAACACAAATAAGATGAAGCGGAGATATTTCCAATGAATTCTATTTACTGAACTTACTTAATGCAAATTGGTATGGGAGATATGAATTACGCAGAACTGATGGCGAAATATGAAGATATGCGATATTTCGAGACGGACCCGGTAGCGGTGGTACGCAGATTTACCGATGTCAGGGACATTGAGGTGATGGGGTTGGTGTGCTCATGGCTGGCTTTGGGCAACCGCAACCAGATATACAAATACTGCTGCGCGAGTTACGACTTGATGACGGGTAAACCGTATAAGTACGTAATAAGCCAGGCTTGGACAAAGTACGCCGATGACGACCGCTGCTACTACCGTATGTTCAGATATACGGATTTTCACGACCTTATGCAAAGCCTCTACAGTATATACACGCAGTTTGGCACATTGGAAGATGCAATAATCAGGTACAACGCACAGTATCCAGGTACAGACTATCTGGATGCCCTTATATCGCTCATTTCCGCACACGGCATACCGACTTCCAAATCATCGGCCTGCAAGCGTCTCTGCCTTCTACTACGGTGGATGGTACGCCGGGACTCACCTATCGATTTGGGTGTCTGGACACGACTTGACCAGAAAAAGCTGCTGATACCGCTTGACGTACACGTAGGACGGATAGCCCGCGGACACGGTCTGCTAAAACGCCAGTCATCGGACATGAAAGCAGTATTGGAACTGACCGAACAATGCCGACAGATAATACCCGATGACCCGTGTGGCATGGATTTTGCTCTTTTCGGTATGGGTTACACATCGAAATAACAATATAAAACTCCACACGGTTATGAAACAGATTCGTACATTCTTCGCAGCTACCATCTTATCTTGTATTGTCATGTCATCATACGGAGCCAACCGCACTGATACAACCGTTGTCAGCGAGTTCGATTCGGTTCCGCTCAGCATCATGATATTCGAACCTGAAACAGCGCCAAAAGCCGCAGTTCAGATAGTACACGGCATGTGCGAATACAAAGAACGTTACATCCCGTTCATCAATTACCTTACAGACAACGGTTACGCCGTCATAATCCATGACCATCGCGGCCACGGCGCATCCGTTCATTCGCAAGAAGACTTGGGCTTTTTCTATTCGGAAGGCTACGAAGCCATGATAGCCGACGCACGGCGCGTAGGAGATTTGATGCACCGGCGGCATCCCGATGTACCATTCTTCCTCTTCGGACACAGCATGGGGTCGATGGTGGTGCGTTCCTACATCAAAACAGATGATTCCATGGTAGATGCATTGGTGGTTTGCGGCAGTCCGAGTTTCAACAGTTCAGTTGGTATAGGGAAACGGATGGCACAAACAGCAGCAAGAAGAGACGGCGGCAAATCGCGTCCGGTAAGAATACAACAGCTTTCGTTCAATTCATTCAACCGCAAATTCCGTTACGAAAATCTACAGAATGCGTGGGTCTGCTCCGACACATCGGTCGTGATAGCCTACAATGCCGACTCGCTGTGCAACTACCAGTTCACGGCCAACGGATTCTACAATCTTTTCAGCCTTATGCAGTACACCTACGATACAAAAAACTGGCGTATGAGCAATCCACAGATGCCAATACTATTCATATCGGGAGAAGACGACCCTTGTGCCGGAGGCAAACGCAAATTCCTAAAGGCCCAACAATATATGAAAAAAGCCGGTTACACCAATGTAAACGGAAAGATGTATCCCGGTATGCGTCACGAAATACTCAATGAACGGGAAAAAGAGATTGTCTGGAATGATGTACTGGAATTTTTCAACTCCAACCTGACAGGCCGCTGATTATTCAAAAGACAACTTGTCTACAACTGATGCCTGAAACTAACATGTCCGGCATCAGTTCATTTTATTTCCACAGCCAACATATCCGGTGTAACGGTCACTGTCTGGAAGGTATTGACCAAAGATTTGGAATAAGGAATGACCAGACGAATGTAATTGTCGGTAAAACCGTGCATCGGCTTGCCTTCAGGCGCGTCCTCCCAAAGCACAACAGCTTTATGAGCTACATGCCGCCGGTAAAAATCATGTAATTTACGGTCAGACACCTCTTGCAACAAAGCCGTGCGACGGCGACGCTCCGATACCGGAATTACAGGCTTGATGTCCAAAGCCCTGGTGCCGGCACGTTCAGAATAGGAGAACACATGCAACTGGCAGACATCCAAACCGGAGATGAAACGCAGACTATCCTCAAAAAGAGGCAAAGTCTCGCCCCGAGTGCCAGCCATCACATCGACACCTATAAAGGCGTGTGGCATTGCGCTGCGAATTTTGGCTATCTTGGCAGCAAACAGAGCCGTATCGTAACGGCGGTGCATCAGCCGCAACACTTCATCGCTACCGCTCTGCAACGGTATATGAAAATGAGGGGCGAAATGGCGCGATTCGGCCACAAAACCAATTATCTCATCGGTCAGCAGATTCGGTTCAATACTCGATATTCGGTAACGTATTTCGGCATCAATGTCATCGAGAGCACGCAGCAAATCTATAAAATGTTCGCCTGTCGTCCGCCCGAAATCTCCAGTATTCACCCCCGTAAGTACTATCTCATGCGCGCCGGCCTCTACAGCCTTGCGGGCCACAGACACCGTTTCGGCAACAGAAGCACTGCGGCTCCGTCCACGAGCAAACGGTATCGTGCAGTAAGTACAATAGTAGTCGCAACCGTCCTGCACTTTCAGGAAATGGCGTGTTCGGTCATCGGCACTGCACTCGGGACGGAAATTGACAATTTCGCGTGTCGGTACACGATGGCACTCCACGCCGCCACGCGCACTCTTCTCACCCGCTTTCGTCTGAAAATGGCCGTCCAAGGCCTCAATGAAATCTGTAAACACCACCTTCTCGTTGGCACCAAGCACCAAATCCACACCAGGGACGGATGCCACCTCTTCAGGTTTAAGTTGCGCATAACAGCCTGTCACAATTACATATGCCCCAGGATGCCGCGCCGTCATACGATGTATCATCTGCCGTCCTTTCTTGTCGGCCGTATCGGTTACAGAACAAGTGTTTATCACCACCACATCTGCCTCTTCCCCATCAGGGCAATGTACGAATCCAAGCTCACCGAGTTTATGGCCTATTGACGATGTCTCTGCAAAATTCAGTTTGCAGCCGAGTGTGAGATAGGCCACTTTACGACCTTTATATAACGTCTTCAAATCTGTCATTTACAATCTATCGGTCACTTCTTCATGTTATATTCAGAACAGCGTAGGTTGCGTAGGAGTCTGCACCCGGCCAAGATGCCGGTATGCAAGCGGAGTCACCTCACGTCCGCGCGGAGTGCGCTTGATGAAACCCTCTTTGATAAGAAACGGTTCGTACACTTCTTCTATAGTGCCTGCATCCTCACTCATTGCCGTGGCTATTGTGGTCAAGCCCACCGGGCCGCCATGGAATTTGTCAATCATGGTAAGGAGTATCTTATTGTCAATTTCATCGAGACCGTAACGGTCGATGTTGAGAGCTTCGAGGGCGTAACAGGCTATCGTACGGTCGATGCGTCCCGATCCCTTGACCTGTGCAAAATCACGCACACGACGCAACAAAGCATTGGCAATACGAGGGGTGCCTCGGCTGCGGCGTGCTATCTCGGCTGCAGCCTCTTCGACAATAGGCACGTCCAATATATTGGCAGACCGCTTGATAATAGCAGTAAGGACAGAGTCATCGTAATACTCGAAATGGCAATTAATGCCGAAACGGGCGCGCAACGGAGCAGTCAGAAGACCACTTCTGGTAGTGGCCCCGATAAGGGTAAACGGTTCGATATCAATCTGGATAGAGCGGGCACTCGGGCCTTTGTCTATCATAATGTCGATACGGTAGTCCTCCATAGCAGAATAGAGATACTCCTCCACCACTGGACTAAGGCGGTGTATTTCATCGATAAACAACACATCATTGTGTTCAAGCGATGTAAGAAGCCCTGCCAAGTCACCGGGTTTGTCGAGCACAGGGCCAGAAGTGAGTTTGAAACCGACACCCAATTCGTTGGCTATAATATTGCTGAGGGTGGTTTTTCCCAATCCGGGAGGGCCGTGAAGCAACGTATGGTCAAGACTTTCTCCACGCAAACGGGCAGCCTGTACGAAAACACTGAGATTTTCGACAATCTTGTCCTGTCCGGAAAAATCGTCAAAGGTCAAAGGACGCAGAGCTCGGTCCTGATCCCCGTCTGTGTCACGTTTTGCCGTATTGCGTATATCAAAACTTTCTTCCATGTATAAAAATTCGGAGTTACAAGTTTCATGGAACTACATTATGGTCTTCTGAAACAGCATTGCCTTTTGCCGTGATGTACATGACGACTGACAGCAGCGCAAAAAGGATAAGCGAGCCTGCAAGCAAAGCATAGGTCTGCATTTGCAGCAGAATATAGTTCACCACATAGACGGCAGCAGTAAACAGGCCAAGAATATACGCGCTTCCGTTCCTTAAAATGACCCTGAAATACAACATAAGGGCAACAACAGTCATCACTACGGCAAT
This sequence comes from Candidatus Aphodosoma sp., assembly GCA_051870875.1. GTDB lineage: Bacteria > Bacteroidota > Bacteroidia > Bacteroidales > Paludibacteraceae > Aphodosoma. The sequence continues at coordinate 695 of JBJECG010000032.1, read as the reverse complement.
AAGGTACGCCCAACCAAAGACAATAAATTCGGAGAACGAGAGCAGCAGCATGTAAAACAAGGACAGCGACAAACCAATGACCACATACTGCACAGTATTTATCGTCTTATGCGTCAAGGCCTCTACAAACAAGCCGGCTACAAATACCAACACTATTATCAGTATTCCGTACTTTATTGACCGTTCGGCCTGTTGATACGGATTGGCGGGGTCTACAAACTCCACACCCATCATATTGCTTTCCGATGATGTATTTATCCCGGACACACTCCACGTCGCATCAAATCCGTTGTCCCGGACAAGCCGTGAATCAGGGAGAAAATCGCCCTTGAAACTCGGATGCGGATAGGTTGAAGTCATTGTCAATGCGTTGTTTTCTCCCGAAGCTGCAAACATCAGCATCTTTGTTCCCTTCAGCCCAAAATCAACCGAAAAACCGATATTGTCACCCACTCCGACATTCTGCGGGAGTTCCACTGCCGCCAACAAACAGTCATCTTCTTTTTCAAAAGAATATCTTTTCCCTCCAAATTCAATCTGAGGTAAGTTTGACAAGCCCTTAAAATCACTGACTGATAGCCGTATGGTGCATTTATCGGCGTTCATCATATCGTCAGTGACAGGCATTGCGCCTTTCATCCCGATCCTGGCATCGTAGACCATCACTCTGTATACAGAACGCTTCAATACGTCTA
>JBJECG010000031.1:4644-38756 GCA_051870875.1 Candidatus Aphodosoma sp. | reverse complement strand
CTGACGGTGAAGGATATTTCGTTCAAAATAGTGTGGCCGTGAGGTGTTGGGGAAGTTTTGGACGGTGTCGATTCAAATAGGGAATTACTTTGGCGGTGCCCTGGGGGTCTTGTTGCGGTTTAGTTCTGTTTACGTTGATGTCCGTTGGATAGTCGGGACATTGGGCAGACTGAGGACCGGTTTCCTGTATCGGGAAAACCGGTCCCTCTTTTTTGTCATTTTCCTGATGCCGGCAATGCCGGCAGTGGACGGCAAGAAAAACATTGGACGATACCGGATAATCAAAATAAAATTCATAACTTTGCAACTTAATATTTGAAACGAGATAATATAGTATAAGCTATTATGAAAGAGATAGTTGTAAGTGGAATACGCCCGACGGGAAATCTGCATTTGGGCAATTATTTTGGGGCGGTCCGCAGCTTTTTGCAGATGCAGGACAGCTATAATTGCTATTTTTTCATAGCCGACTGGCATTCGCTTACTACCAGGCCGAAACCTGAGAACATCGTAAACAGTACACGGACTATTTTGGCAGAGTATCTGGCTTGTGGCCTCGATCCGGAAAAGTCGGCAATATACGTTCAGAGCGATGTGAAAGAGGTGTTGGAACTCTATCTCTACCTGAATATGAATGCCTACCTTGGGGAATTGGAACGTTGTACTACGTTCAAGGAGAAGGCCCGCAAGCAGCCGGACAACGTCAATGCCGGGCTTTTGACTTATCCGACGTTGATGGCTGCCGACATACTGATACATAGGGCGGCAAAAGTGCCGGTCGGAAAGGATCAGGAGCAGAACATGGAGATGGCGCGCAAATTTGCCCGCCGTTTCAATACTATGTATGACGTGGATTTTTTTCCCGAACCACAGAATTTTTCGCTTGGCGAAAATGCCGTGAAGATACCCGGCCTTGACGGGTCTGGCAAAATGGGCAAGTCTGAGGGCAACTGCATATACCTTACAGAAGAGGCCTCTTCCATAAAGAAGAAAGTGATGAAAGCCGTGACGGATCAGGGTCCGCAGATGCCTGGCAGTCCGAGACCTGAGGTGATAGAGAATCTGTTTACACTGTTGTCTGTGGTGTCGTCAGGGGATGTTTACAGGCAGTTTGACGCGCAGTGGAACGATTGCACGCTACGTTACGGCGATTTGAAAAAACAGCTTGCGGCCGATATCGCCGAATTTACGGCTCCTATAAGGGAACGCTATATGGAGTATATTTCAAATACGGATTTGCTTGACAGGATAGCGCGCCAGGGTGCCGAACGCGCCCGTGAAAGTGCAGCTGCGACTATGGCTGAAATCCGTAAGGTGGTAGGTTTCCGGTGAATGGTTTCAGGCCGTTTGGACCGTTTTTGTAAATCGTATGGAATTTAAGTAAGTCGTGAACAGATCTGTTTCAAATACAGCATCGGCATATGTCAGTATCATGGTGGCAATGTCAATATGGGCATGTTCGTTTTTGTTTACGCAGGAGGCATTGAAGAGTTTCAGCCCGATCACTGCTGTGACATTGCGCATGACTATGGCTGCTGCCTTTCTTGGCTGTTATGGATTGGTGTCTCGCACGTTGCAGCTTGTCAGCCGTAGCGATATACCTCTTTTCCTCCTGGCGGGTTTTGCCCAGCCTTTCTGCTATTTCATCTGCGAGGCATACGGCCTTACCATGGTCAGTGCCACGGTAGCATCGGTCATATTGAGCACTATACCGCTTTTTTCTCCCGTGTTTGCATGGCTTATAGTCCGTGAACGCATTTCTGCCACAAATCTTGCCGGAATTGTGGTGTCGCTCATAGGTGTGCTGCTGATAGTGTTCGAGAAACAGCAGATGGTGGTGAAACCGCTTGGCCTGGCTTGTCTTTTCGCCTCTGTGCTGGCTGCAGTCATATATTCTTCATTGTTGCGGAAGATACCGGCATCGTACACCAATGTCAGCATAGTGTTTTATGTCCATGTGGCAAGCCTGTGCTTTTTTTATCCTGCATTTTTGATATTTGACTTGAAGCACTGGGGTGAGAAGCCTGTTTTGCCGTCATCTGTGGCATGTCTCGTCGTTTTGGCGTTGTTTGCCTCGATGTTGGGTTACATATTGTTCTGCAAATCGGTGAGAGTGATAGGCGTTACGAGATCCAATGCTTTCTGCAACGTCATGCCTGGCGTGACGGCTTTGGCAGTATGGGCTATATTTGGCGAACAGCTGCCGTTTGTCAAGTGGGTGGGTATTGCCATTGTCATAACAGGCCTTTTTGTCAGCCAGATGCATACCCGTAAGGTGCCGTGACATCGGGTCGCTTCAGTTGGGGGGGTGTAGCGTGGCATTTCCGGCGTTACGGGATGTTTTGGTTTAATCGTCAAAATTTTATCTTGTTATGAAAAAACAGACACTGGCAATTTTTGCCTTGATCATATCCCAGATTTTCTGGGGCGCGTCATATCTTATGACCGATTATGCGTTGGAGGTGTTCCGTCCTGCAACGTTGCTTTGTATGCGTATATTTTTTGCGGCTGTAGTGCTGGGGCTTATAGGTCTGGCAACAGGCCAGCTGCAAAAACTGCATTTGCGTGACTTGAAATTCTTTCTCATCGCTGCATTTTGCGAGCCCTTCGTCTATTTCTTGGGCGAAGCCGAGGGGTTGACCAGGGTAAGCCCTACGGTGGCATCGGTTGTATTGTCGTTCATACCGTTGTTTACACCGGTATTTGCTTTCCTGGTATTGCGCGAGCGTGTCACTTTCATGAATGTTTTGGGTATAGTGGTGTCGCTTTGCGGTGTGATGATGATCATTGTCAACCGTGATGGCGGACTTGACGCTGATATTGTCGGTATCGTGGTATTGCTGGTTTCGGTAATGGCTTCAATCACTTATACATTGATATTGCGCAGGATACCTGCTGAATACAATATCCTCTCCATCGTTTTCTACATGTTCTGTGCCTCGCTGCTTTTCTTTGTCCCGACTGCTCTCATCCGGGAGTATTCATACATTGCCGCAATAGATTTTTCAGCACAGATTACGTATAATGCCATCTGGACTGTTGTCGCTTTGGCCCTCTCGTCGTCATGTATTGCATTTCTGTTCTTTTCATTCGGGGTACGCACGATTGGTCCTACCCGTGCCAATGTGTTCAACAATATCCAGCCTGGTGTGACGGCTCTTTTAGCTTGGGCTTTGGCTGTGTTTACCCATGCGGAAAGTGATATGACATGGGTGAAGTGGCTGGGTATAGTGGTCGTCATCGTAGGTATGTTCATATCGCAGGTCAACATCAGCAGACGGATAAGCTTGTACAGAAGAAAAATCAAGATTCGCAGAATCCGGGCGCGGATGGTTCATAAGGCATGAATATGCTTGTCGGAATATCGTTTTTATGATTATAATTTTTTTGCAGTAGAGTATGTTTTCGAAAGTAATACAGGAAGATAAAGTCCGGGAAGTGGAAAAGTTGGTCAGGGCATCACACTATATACTCCTTACCGGTCACATTTCCCCCGACGGCGATGCCCTTGGTGCGGCTCTCGGTTTGTGGCACCATCTCAACATAATAGGAAAGAAAGCTGCGGTAATGGTGCCAAATCGTTATCCTGGTTTTTATGACTGGATGCCGGGCATAGGGCAGGTGCTTATAATGGAGGAGGCGAAGCAGGAGTGCGTGCAGGTTGTCAGGAATGCCGATCTTATATTTTGCTTGGATTACAACTCGCTTGACCGTATCGACGGTATGAAGCCGCTCCTGGAGCAGAGCAAGGCTCCGAAGGTGTTGGTAGACCATCATCTGTACCCGGGAATAGATGCCAGGGTTTCGATATCGCATCCCGAAATATCGTCTGCAAGTGAGCTGGTCTTCCGTCTTATTTGCCGTATGGGCGGTTACAATGACATGTCGCTTGAGGCAGCACAATGTATATATACCGGTATGATGACCGATACAGGCGGATTTACTTACAATTCCAACAATCGTGAGATATACACCATTGTAGGTTATCTCCTTGACAAGGGAATAGATAAGGATGATATTTACCGGCGGGTGTTCAATACTTATTCCGAAGACCGCCTGCGCCTTTTGGGGTATTGTCTCAACAAGATGGAAATTCTCAATGATTGCAATACGGCTGTCATCGCGCTTACGTCAGACGAACTGCAGAAGTTCAATTACCATGTAGGTGACACTGAAGGGTTTGTCAACATTCCGATGCAGATAAAACATATCAGCCGCTCGGTACTGGTGCGCCAAGACAAAGACAAAATAAAACTTTCTTTCCGGTCGCAAGGCAATGTCCCGGTCAATACGCTCGCCGAACAGTTTGGTGGTGGCGGACATTGCAACGCCGCGGGTGGAGAGAGCTATACATCTCTTGACGAGACTCTGGCTCGTCTGCGCCAACTTTTGCGCAGTTCGGAATCATAGAATAGCAAAGTATCAAATAACCGTTTATCACAAATGCAATTTTCCGCCGGTACGGTGATTGTCCGGTAGAATATGTTTCAAACTCTAAAAACTCATTATTTTATTATGGAACTCACAGAACAAGAACAGTATCGTCGTAATTCATTGGATACATTGCGACAGATGGGTATCGAACCTTATCCGGCAGCCCAATATCCTGTAGATGCTTATTCTATTGACATAAAACGCGAGTTTGCCGATGACAAAACGGGTACACCTGTGTGTATTGCAGGACGTATCATGAGTCGTAGAATAATGGGTAAGGCATCATTTGTCGAATTGCAGGACTCGAAAGGCCGTATTCAGGTATACATTTCACGTGATGACATTACTTCCGATGCCCAGCCGGAAATGTACAATGTCGTGTTCAGGAAACTTATGGATATCGGGGACATCATCGGTGTAAAAGGTTTCGTGTTCCGCACGCAAATGGGCGAAATATCTGTCCATTGTCAGGAACTCACTCTGTTGAGCAAATCCATCCGTCCGCTGCCGGTTGTCAAGTACAAGGACGGTGTGGCATACGACTCATTCGATGATGCTGAACAGCGTTACCGTCAGCGTTACGTCGACCTGATTGTGAACGAAGGCATAAAAGATATTTTTGTCAAACGTACCAAAGTCTATAATTCCATGCGCGAATATTTCAATTCGTATGGATACATGGAAGTCGAAACGCCCATTCTTCAGCCTATTCCGGGCGGAGCATCGGCACGTCCGTTCATTACCCATCACAATGCCTTGAACATACCGCTCTACATGCGTATTGCAGACGAATTGTATCTCAAACGTTTGATTGTAGGCGGATTTGAAGGTGTCTACGAATTCTCCAGGAATTTCCGCAACGAGGGTATGGACCGCACGCACAATCCGGAGTTTACATGTATGGAGTTTTACGCTTCTTATAAAGATTACAACTGGATGATGGACTTCACCGAGCGACTTTTGCAGAAAATCTGTATGGATGTCAACGGCACCATGAAAGTCCGGGTGGGAGACAATGAGATCGATTTCGGCGGTAAGTTCAAACGTGTCACCATGCTTGACTCTATACGGGAATTTACCGGTTATGACCTCAGCGGTAAGTCGGAAGACGGGATTCGTCAGGTATGCCGTGAGTTGAAACTCGACATCGATGATACTATGGGTAAAGGCAAGCTCATAGATGAAATTTTCGGCGAATTCTGCGAAGGCAACTATATCCAGCCGACGTTCATTATCGACTATCCGAAAGAGATGAGTCCGCTTACCAAAAAACACCGCTCTGATCCAGACCTTACAGAACGTTTTGAATTGATGGTCAACGGTAAGGAGTTGGCAAATGCTTATTCCGAACTTAACGACCCGATTGACCAGCTCGAACGTTTCCAGGAGCAGTTGCGCCTGAGCGAGAAAGGCGACGATGAGGCTATGTTTATTGATATGGATTTCGTCCGTGCCCTCGAATACGGTATGCCTCCGACTTCAGGTATCGGTATCGGTATGGACCGCCTTGTCATGCTCATGACCGGACAGACAGCTATTCAGGAAGTTCTCTTCTTCCCGCAGATGAAACCTGAAAAGAAAACAGTGAAGGACAATCCCGAAAAATATGCCGAAAAGGGTATTCCTGCCGAATGGGTGGAACCGTTGCAGAAACTCGGTTTCGACATGGTATCGAAACTCGCCGGTCAGAATGTCAACAAACTGCATCAGGATCTTTGCGGCTACAACAAGAAGAACAAGTTGGGCCTGACCAATCCGACAAAAGAAGAAGTGGCGGCTTGGACTCTTTGATACATGCGGTTTGCTGTGGGCGGCCGGTGATATTGTCGGTTGCCCGCAATTGCATTCTGACGGGGAATAGCCTGCCTGTTTACACATCTCCTTAAAGCATATACTATGAAATGGGGCAAACTTATAACCACCAAACGTTTCGGACAGGAGTGTTACTATCCGTCGCATCATGACAACCGCACCGAATTTCAGCGGGACTATGACCGTCTGATTTTTTCTCCTGTATTCCGCAGACTGCAAAACAAGACTCAGGTATTTCCTCTCCCAGGCAGTGTGTTTGTGCACAATCGCCTTACACACAGTCTCGAAGTGTCATCTGTGGGCCGTTCCATAGGCAATGGCGCTTCACGGCTTCTCTCTGCCAAGCATCCCGGCGAAGATTCTTGCTTTGGCGAGCTGGGTGCAATAGTGGCGGCAGCTTGTCTGGCACATGACCTCGGCAATCCGCCGTTTGGCCACTCCGGTGAAAAGGCTATAGCTACATTCTTTTCCGAGGGCAACGGCATGCAATACAGGGACAAGCTTCATTTGTCTGACGCCGAATGGGCCGATATTACCTCATTTGAAGGCAACGCCAACGCTTTCAGACTGCTTACCCACCAGTTTTGCGGGCGCCGTCCGGGTGGTTTCGTCCTTACATATTCCACTTTGGCATCTATAGTAAAATACCCCTACGAGTCGGTATACGCCGATCATAAAAAACAGAAATTCGGTTTCTTCCAGTCGGAAGCGGAGGCATATCTCCGTATAGCCGAAGATTTGGAGATTCCGCGTTTGCCGTCCGATGCCGGTAAATTTGCCCGTTACCCGTTGGTTTATATGGTTGAAGCGGCTGATGACATTTGCTATCAGATGATGGATATTGAGGATGCCTATAAATTGCGGCTCATTTCGTTTGATGATACTTGCGACCTGTATTTCCGATACCTTACTGAGGAAAAATGCAATCGGGCTCTCAATGACGTATTCCCGTTGGTCAATGATCGCAATGAGCAGATAGCCTATTTGAGAAGCACTGTCGTTGGTGTTATGATTGAGGCTGCAAGCAAAGCTTTTGTCGACAATGAACAGCATATTATGGCTGGTACTTTCCAAGGGTCGCTGATCGATGCCTTGCCCGATTCGTTGAAGTCGGCATACCGGTACAGTTCTCTCGTATCCGTCGAGCGCATATACCGCGCGCAGATGGTCGTGGACATCGAACTGGCTGGATTCAAAATCATTTCTGCATTGCTCGATGCGTTGATGGATGCGGTGTTCAATCCTGATAAGGCATATTCCAAACAGCTGTTGCAACGCATCCCTTTGCAGTACGATGTCTATGCCCGTTCCGATTATAACAGGGTTCAGAGTGTACTTGACTATATCAGCGGTATGACCGATGTATATGCTCTTGATCTCTACCGCAAAATCAATGGCATGAGCCTTCCTACTTTATGATATACGGCACAGTATATGTATCTCAATTACAATACGATCCTTCGCCGGCAATTTGGTGCGCGGGTGCAGAAAATATCTGTCAATGCCGGATTTTCCTGTCCTAATCGCGATGGTACCTTAGGGTGGGGCGGTTGTACTTTTTGCAACAACCGGACGTTTAATCCCGGATACTGCCTGCCGGAGAAATCGGTGTGCCAACAGATGCAGGAGGGAATGGAATTTTTCAGCCGTTACGAAAGTCAGCTCTACTTGGCATATTTCCAGGCATATACCAATACGTATGCTCCCCTTGACGAACTGCGCAGAGTATACGAGCCGGTACTTGATATGCCTGGTGTTGTCGGCATTGTAGTTGCCACACGTCCCGATTGTGTTGACGGTAAGTTGCTGGATTATTTTGCCGGATTGTCTGAAAAGTGTTACGTGATGATAGAGTATGGGCTGGAATCCACAGACGACGAAACCCTGTTGCGTATCAACCGTGGCCACAATTATGCCAAAAGTGTCGAGGCTGTTACTGCCACTGCCGGACGCGGTATCAATACTGGAGCCCATCTGATTCTCGGACTCCCGGGAGAGGGGAGGGATGACATCCTTCGCCATGCCGACCGCATAAGCCGTTTGCCGCTTGACATGCTGAAACTTCATCAGTTGCAGATAGTACGCGGTACACGGCTGGCACAGCAGTGGACTGAAAATCCCGACTTCGTCCACCTCTATACGCTCGACGAATACATCGATTTGTGTATCGATTTTTTGGACCGGCTTTCCCCCCGGATTGCCATCGAACGCTTTGTCAGCCAGTCTCCTGCCGGTATGTTGCTTGCCCCGGATTGGGGTATAAAGAACTATGAGTTTGTCGACAGGCTGCACAAACGTATGGAAAGCAGAAGCATGTCTCGCTGAATCGGTATCACTGTAAACATAAAGCAGAATATTGCCGTCCGGCAAGCAATTCCCGCCATTCGCCGGCAACAATACCACCGGACACGGAAGATGTCTTTCCGCCAAAGGCAGACAATGCTGTTGTACCATTGAAAAAATATGTGTACCTTTGCATCCGCAATCTGGTCACATCAGCTGGCCGTTCCGTTGCATTTCTATACAAAACGTAAATTTCCTGTCATTAATATGTATAATATTCTCGAACTAAGGGATAAAAGTCAAGAAGAACTTTTGTCCGTAGCAAAAGAGTTGGGAGTGAAGAAAGCCGATAAACTGTCGCCCGATGCTCTTGTTTATGCTATTCTCGATCAGCAGGCCATCGTGCAAGCCGCCGATGCTAAAAATGATAAACCTAAGATCAAAAAGAAAAGGGAAAGTGCCGATATCCCGCTCTCAAAGCCACAGCCCGATGCTGCTGTGAAAAGAAAACAGGCCGTGGCGGCGGAAGAAACGGTGGAAGTGAGAACTCGTAAGATGCGTACCCGGAAAAACACAGCCGTTGCGGATGCCGGAACTGCCGTCCCGATGGCAGAGACAACACCGGAACTTGCATCTGCCGTACCTGCGCCGTCTGCCGGTTCAGGTGAAAGGCAGAAACCTTTGGCCGATAATGTAATACTGCCTTCTCCCGTTCTGAACATTCTCGGTGAAACCGAACAGTCGGCATCGGATGTCTTGCCTGAAAATATAGAAAGACAACCTGTCGAAAACTCCCTGCCAAACAACAAGATACAGCAGAAAAAGCAGCAGAAGGCAAACCCGAACAATCAAAGTCAGAATCAGACCAAAAACGGCACTTACAACAAACCGTCTCAATCTGCAGACAAACAGCCCGACCGTCAGTCGCAGTCTGCCAACAACACCGCTGCTTCCGAAACCGCTAACAGTATCCCTGCCGAAAAACCTTACGATTTTGACAACATACTTGTAGGCATGGGCACATTGGAGCTGATGCCGGACGGGTACGGTTTCCTGCGTTCGGCCGACTACAACTACTTGGCTTCACCAGATGATATATACGTCAATTCTAATCAGATCAAACAGTATGGACTCAAAACCGGCGATACTGTCGAAGGGTACATACGTCCGCCAAGGGAAGGTGAAAAATATTTCCCTTTGGTCCGTGCTGTCAAAATCAACGGCCTGAACCCTGAAGTCGTGCGTGACCGCATTTCGTTCGAACACCTAACTCCGATATTCCCCGATTCAAAATTCAATCTTGTCGAAGCCGGTGAGCAGGCTACACTCTCTACTCGTATAGTAGACCTCTTTTCCCCGATAGGCAAAGGTCAGCGTGGCCTTATTGTTGCCCCGCCAAAGACAGGTAAGACCATACTCCTGAAGGATATTGCCAATTCCATCCTTCGCCATCATCCCGAAGTCTATATGATTATCTTGCTTATCGACGAACGCCCGGAAGAGGTTACTGATATGGCACGTTCGGTAAAGGCCGAAGTCATATCGTCGACTTTCGACGAACCTGCCGACCGTCACGTCAAGGTGGCTGGTATGGTACACGAAAAAGCGAAACGAATGGTGGAGTGCGGACATGATGTCGTCATACTTCTCGACTCCATCACACGGCTTGCCCGTGCATACAACACCTCGCTGCCTGCATCCGGCAAAGTCCTTTCTGGAGGAGTTGATGCCTACGCCCTCCACAAACCGAAACGTTTCTTCGGAGCTGCCCGTAATATCGAAAACGGCGGCTCGCTTACGATTATTGCCACTGCACTGACCGAAACCGGCAGCAAGATGGACGATGTGATTTTCGAGGAGTTCAAGGGTACTGGAAATATGGAACTGCAGCTCAACCGCTCACTTGCCAACAAACGGGTATTCCCGGCCGTGGACATCATGGCATCCTCTACTCGTCGTGATGATTTGCTTCTTTCAAAGGAAGTGCTCTCTCGTATGTGGATCTTGCGCAATTACCTTTCCGATATGAATGTCACTGAAGCAATGGAATTCCTGAAAGACCGTATGGAACGTACCGGAACCAACGAAGAGTTTCTTGCTTCGATGAATGATTGAAATTGATGCTTTATGTGTAACGATTATCGTTGACAACAGGAGCCGTTATGAATTGGATAACAGATTTAATATTCGGAACCGGAGTAGGGCATAGCGTCATGTTGCTCGCAATATGTATTGCCGTCGGCGTTTCGTTGGGACACATCAAGGTCTTCGGCATTTCGCTCGGCATTACGTTTGTTTTGTTTGTCGGTATCATGATGGGTCATCTTGGTATAACCATGGACGCCCATGTGCTGCATTTCATGAAGGAATTTGGTTTGATACTCTTCGTCTATTCCATCGGTATGCAGGTTGGTCCGGGGTTCTTCTCGTCATTTATGAAAGGTGGCATTACACTGAATCTGCTTGCTGCAGGCCTTGTTTTTCTTGGAGTCCTGACTACGGTTATAATACATTTTGTCACCGGACTGCCTATGCAGACCATGGTCGGAATTCTTTCCGGAGCCGTCACCAATACACCTGGACTCGGTGCTGCCCAAACCGCTTTCTCCGATATGAACGGCGGAGTGACTGATAATTCCATTGCCCTCGGTTATGCCGTGGCTTACCCTCTTGGTGTTATCGGTATTATATTGGCAATAATTCTTTTGCGCTATATATTCCGTGTGAGGTTCGACAAGGAACAGTCTGAGCTCGATGCCTTGGACAACTCTTCGGCTTTGCAAGCCACGCCTGTCAGTCTCGAAGTTCGCAATCCCGCTATCTTCGGTCACACTATAGGTGATGTGGCAAAACTGCTTTCGCACCGTGAATTTGTCATCAGCCGTATCATTCATACCGACGGACGTATGGAGATTGCCACAAACGATGTAGTATTGCACGAATATGACCGCCTTCTGGTCATCACTACCGAACAGGATGCTGAAACCATTGCAACCCTGATCGGTGCTGTCACCGATATGCAGCATAAGGAATGGATCAAGTTCGACCGCAACCTCATCACGCGCCGTATCATCGTCACCAAGTCTGAATTGAACGGCAAGACGCTCGGTTCGCTCAATCTACGCAAGATGTACAACATCAATATAACCCGCCTCAACCGTTCTGGTGTCGACCTTGTGGCACGTCCCAACCTTGTGCTGCAACTTGGCGACCGTCTGACCGTGGTCGGTACCGAAGAGGATGTTCACAATACTGAATCGATTCTCGGCAACAGTATGAAGCGTCTCAATGAACCTAATCTTGTCACCCTTTTCATCGGTATTTTCCTCGGTGTTTTGTTGGGCAGCATACCGTTCGCGTTTCCCGGTATTCCGCAGCCGGTCAAACTCGGTCTGGCAGGCGGTCCGCTTATCATGGCTATCCTTGTGTCGCGTTTCGGTTACAAATACAAACTCATCACCTACAATACCATCAGTGCCAACCTTATGTTGCGCGAGATAGGCATCACCGTCTTCCTGGCTTGTGTCGGAATCGGTGCTGGTGACGGTTTTGTCGATACCATTGTCAATCAGGGCGGTTTGCGCTGGATAGGCTATGGTTTCATCATTACCTTTATCCCCGTTTTGCTTATAGGTATTATAGGCCGTCTCTTCTGCCATGTCAACTATTTCACACTTATGGGTCTTATAGCCGGCAGTACTACCGATCCGCCGGCACTTGCCTTCAGTAACGCCACTGCCGGCAACGATGCACCCTCCGTTGCATACGCTACCGTCTATCCGTTGACTATGTTTCTGCGTGTGCTTACGGCACAACTGCTTATTATTATATTCTGTTAGTTATGTATTTTGATGAATTAGACCTTAATGACGATATTTTGGATGCACTCGATGATATGAATTTCGTCGAGTGTACTCCCATTCAGGAACAGGCCATCCCCTTGGTCCTGGCCGGACGTGATTTGCTCGGTTCCGCCCAGACCGGTACAGGAAAGACGGCCGCTTATCTCTTGCCGATACTCGAGCTGCTCAGTCGTGGCAATTCAAATCCCGACAAGGTGAATGCCCTTATACTTGTCCCTACACGCGAATTGGCACAGCAGGTAGACCAGCTGCTTGGCGGGTTCGCCTATTATCAAGGCACGAGTTGGATTGCCGTTTATGGCGGCAGCGACGGTGTGGCGTTTTCACAGCAGCAGCGGGCTTTTGCCGAAGGAGGGGATATTGCAGTGGCAACTCCTGGCAGGTTGCTGTCCCTTATCAGGTCTTCAAAAATTGATCTCTCCGGTATAGACTATCTTGTCATTGATGAAGCCGACCGCATGCTCGACATCGGTTTTTACGATGATATTATGGATATCATCAGTTACCTGCCTGCCGGACGCCAGACCCTTATGTTTTCCGCCACATTCCCGAACGATGTGGTGCGGCTGGCACGGAAGGTGCTTCGCAACCCGGCGGAGGTCAAAATTGCCATATCAAAACCAGCGGAAGGCATTGTGCAGAGCGTATATCTCCTTCAGGATACACAGAAGTTGCCGTTGATATCCCGTATATTCGCCAGTTCTGACTGCGGTAAGGCCATCGTGTTTCTTTCCTCCAAATCCAAAGTGAAGGACTTGTTTTTTACTTTGCATAAAATGCACCTGAATGTGGCACAGATACACTCCGATCTTGATAATGCTGCCCGTTCGCAGGTGCTGCTCGATTTCAAGAACAGTAAAATCGATATCCTTGTGGCTACAGATGTCGTGTCGAGAGGTATTGACATTGATGATATCGAAACTGTTGTCAATTTCGATGCTCCCATGCAGGCCGAAGATTACGTCCACCGTGTTGGACGGACAGCACGGGCCGGAGCAAAAGGAAAAGCCATTACGTTCATTACTCCGCGAGATTATCACCGTCTCGTAAAGATTGAAAAACTGATAGACCGTACAATACCGAGGTTGCCGCTGCCGCAGGACATAGCGGACATGGCTCCTGCCATCGATGAAGATAGTCTCGGACGACATCCGCAGTCCTATGGAAAGAATGATAACAGACATTCCAAGTCCGGTCACGCTAAGTCAAACTCTCGTATTTCATCAGATATCCGCAGGAGATCCAAACCGTCAAAGCGTTATCCTGATGCCGGGCATTGACGGTGCCGTTTTGGCAATCAAAAAAATTATTGTACCTTTGCAGACGGAAACGGGATTGCGGCATTGGCGTAATTGGTAGCCGCGCCAGACTTAGGATCTGGTGGAGTGATCCGTGGGGGTTCGAGTCCCTTATGCCGCACGAAACGGAAAAAGAGGAACATGTATCCGAAATGTTCCTCTTTTTCCGTTTTCTGCCGTCATACGTTTTTCGTATGACGCGCCGGTCACACCGCCTGTAGAATGTCACTTAGGTTCAGCGTAGAGCAGAAGTATGTTGTGGCGCAGCATGAAGTCGAATTTTGCTTGCGACAATTCTGCGGCGGCACGCGAACGCCTGGTCTGCACTTCGTTGTATTCGTAGGCACTCATACGTCCAAGTTCATATTTGGACAAAGCATATTCCAGTGCCGATTCGCTCGCTTTGTATGATGCCAATGCCGAGCGGTATTTTTCTTGTGCTGACAGGGCGTTGTAGTATGCCGACTGTATCTCCTTGTATAGACGGGATTCTTGTTCTGCCAGATCTATGGTAGCTTGGGTCAGGGCGTTGCGTTGGAGCTTTACGTTGTTGCGCACTTGCATCCTGTTGTAAATCGGTATTGAGAGAGAGACCCCGACCATTTCCGAACCGTTGTCTGCAAATTGCTGTCCGAATCCAGGATTATTGCCGTTGAATACATGATAGTAGCCTGTTCCCCAACTTGCGTTGAGCGACAATTGGGGATAGTAGTCTGCCTGCGCTTCTCTGATGGCGTATCTGGCGCTCTGCATTTGGAGCCGTGCCGCTTTCATGGCAGGGTGGTGCTGGCGGGAATAGGCGAATACTTCTTCTGCCGTTTCCAGCAGTATTTTGTCTGCATCGGTATCTGCCAGTGGTGTGATCTGGAATGTTTCCACATCAGGCCAGTTAAGAAGTTGGCACAGATCTACGATAGCCGTGCGGTAGTTGATTTGGGCATCGGTGAGGGCCGACGAGTCTTGCGCCACTTGAGCCTCCACTTCATACCGTTCGCTTTCCGGTTGGCGGCCCGCTTCTACAAGGGTATTGGTACGTGACAGCAGTTCTTTGCGCAACTTTAGCTGGTACTCGTTTACAGTTGTCATCTCCTTGCAGTAGAGTGCATTCAGATAATATGCAGTCACGTTTACCTTGATATTTTCTCGGAGGCTTTCTATATTGGCGGTAGCAGCTTCGACATCGGTTTTCGTCCGGCGTATGCTGTTTGTTATGCGCAATTCGGTGAAAACAGGCATCTGTACCGATGCGTTGAACGATGTCGATGACTGGTTGCGTGTGTATTTTATGTTGTCTACTCCTTGGGCCATGCCGAATGTGAAATCCTGACTGATGCCTGCATTGACTGACGGTGTCATTGACACCCGGGCAGACGAGTGGTTTATTTCGGCATTGCGGAGCGAAATGATGGCACGTCTGACATCGAAACTGTGCTCCTGTGCGTAGGTGATGCACGAGTCGAGCGACCATTGCGCTTGTGCAAGGAGAGTTGCTAATGTGAATGCCAGGGTTGTGATTATCTGTTTCATCTTCATATGATGTTTGGTTGTCTCTGTTGGGGCATCTTAGTTTTTAAGTATTCCGCGTATCTTTGCGTCTGGTTCCACTCCGTCAGCTATCTCTATATTGATGCCGTCCGATAGTCCTGTGGTTACGGCATGACGGGTGAAGCTCTGTTTTTCGGTGGCGGTGGTGTCCAGAAGATACACGAATGCCGAGTCTCCTTCTATTTCCACTGACCCTTCTGGTATGGCAAGTACGTTGGAATGTTGTTGCAATATTATTTCGGCATTTGCACTGTAGCCTGCACGTACCAGAACTGAATCCGGTATTGATGCGGCTGCCTTTATTTCAAACAGTACGGCTCCGTTCTCCTCCGATGCTTTGGGCGATACATATTCGAGTGTCGCATCGAATTTCATCTCCTGCAAGGCCCCTATTGTCAATACAAGAGGCATACCGGCGTGGAGGCGGCCGACTTCGCTCTCGTCTATCTTGCCGCGGAATATCATGTCGCGCATGTCGGCTATGGTGCATATTGTCGTACCGTCGTTGAAATTGTTGCTCTGTATCACCGAGTTGCCCACTTTTACAGGTATGTCGAGTATCATGCCGTCTATAGTGGCGCGTATCTGGGTGTTGCTGAATTCGTTGGAGCGTTTGGCTATGCCGTCACGTATGATTTCAAGATTGTCTTGTGCCACTTGCCACTCTTCTCTGGCTTTGTTGTAGCTGACTCGCTCTTTCTCGAACTCTTCGGCCGAAAGTACTTTTTTGTCAAACAGCTTTTCTGCTCTTGAAAAATCGGTCTGTGCCTGGTCGTAGTCGATTCTGGCTATGTTTACCCGGCTTTCTGCCTGGCTCAGACTGCTCATTTCAGGTATCACTTTGATGAGCGCAATCACATCGCCCTTTTTTACTATGTCGCCTGCTTCCCGGTATATCTCGCTGATGATACCGGATATCTGCGGCTTGATTTCAACTTCGTCACGTGGTTCGACCTTGCCGGTCGCTACTGTTTTTGTGGCAATGGTCTGTACAGAAGGACTGACTATCTCATATTCGGCTGCCTTGGGTTGTGACTTATGGTAAAGATAGATGAATGTGCCCATGACCATGGCGGCAAAAAAGGTGAGGATTATCCAGATGCGGATTGGTTTCTTTTTCATTGTATTTTTGTTTTGGTTGTTTTGGTTGTAAAAAAGTTACTTGTTGCTGTATCTCTGTTATTCGTCCTGCAGAGCCTCTACGGCTTTGATTGAAAGGGCGCGTTTTGCCGGAAGGTAGCCGGAAAACACTCCTGTCAGTGATATTGCGATGACTGCTGTCATGGCTGTGGTGAAATCCACCTGCAGGTATTTTATCATTGCTCCGCTGTTGCCGATTATTGATTCTGCTGCCCCAAGAACCAGTACCGACACTATAACGCCTGCCATGCCGGCCAGAAGTGTGAGCAACAGGCTTTCCGACAGTATCTGGCGGATGATTGACCACGGTGTTGCGCCCAACGCGCGGCGTATGCCTATTTCTACGGTCCGTTCGCGTACCGTGATGAGCATTATGTTGCTTACTCCTATTACCCCGGCAAGGAGCGTGCCCAATCCTACTATCCATATCAGCGTGTCAAGTGCAAGGAAAAGTTTGGACCACATGTCGAATATCTCTTTAAGATCGAAATGGTCTACGGCCACTTCATCGGTAGGCGATATGTTGTTGCGTTGCCTGAGCAGTGTTTTGATGTCCTGGCTTAGGGCTTTGATGTCTGCATCATCGCGGGCTACAATGCCTATGGCATGTACCGTATTGCCCGAATTGTTGGCTTGTTGCACTGTGGTGTAGGGCAGCATGATCATCTCTTTTGTATCTCCGAATATCATGAAGTTGTCCGAACTGTTGTCTGCTACGCCTACTACAGTATAGTAAATGCCGTTGACGCGGAGCAGTTGGCCTATGGCTTCTTCGTTGGGGGCGAAAAGGTCATTGCGTACCCGTTCTCCGATGACGCAGTTCTTGCGGGCATCAGCCACATCAATGTCATTGATGAAACGTCCTTCGGTGATTTTTAGCGACATGGCCGTCTTGTACTCTTTTGTAAAACCCATCACTCTGAATGCCCCTGCTTTAGTACCTCGTACCACGTTGTTTTCGCTTTGGTAGTTTCCCCACATTATCGGCATTATCGCTTTAAGTTCTTTGGAATATGAGTGCCGGATGGCTGTCAGGTCGTTTTCCGTAAAATTCCAGTAGCGACCCTTGGCGAATCCCTTGTAAGGTTCTGTAGTGTTGTTGCTGAATATGAATGCGGTGTTCTGGGCTATGCCGTCCAACTCCTCGAACAGGCTGCGGCGTATGCCGTGTCCCACACCCATCAGCGTGACGAGCATGAATACACCCCAACTGACACCGAATGCCGTAAGCAGGCATCGGGCCTTGTTGCGCGACAGCGTGGAGAATATTTCTTGTAAAAAGTCTGTCATTGTTTTGTCGTATTTGGTGGCTCTCAAAAATTGGCTGTAAAATGAATTTGGCTGCCAACGGTGTTTGTGCCGCAGGATTCACGGTTGTCGTCATTTGGCCGCCATGGCATCTATTGGTTTTATGCGCACGGCTTTCCTGGCGGGAATATAACCTGCTGTGATACCGGCTAAGACGAGTATCAGCGTGGCCGAAACGATTATTGGTAGGTCTACTGACGGTTCTATGAACATCGACTGCATATTGTTGCCGGCCGGCGCGTCAGCCGGAAATATTTTGCACAGTATTTCCGACAGCCCTATGCCGAGCATCATGCCTATATAGCCGAACATGGATGTTATCATCACTGCCTCAACCACTACCATATGTATGATTGACCCCGGTGTGGCGCCTATGGCCTTGCGTATGCCGAATTCCCGTGTGCGTTCGCGCACAGTCACTACCATTATATTGCATACGCCTACTATGCCGGCTATGAGGGTGCCTATTCCTATCATCCATACGAATGCCGATATGCCGGTAAACACCATTTGTATTTGTTGGTAATTTTGGGCGTTGTTGTTTATCCATACGGCGTTCATGTCATCAGGCGAGAAGTTGAAACGTGCTGCAAGCAGATGCCGCAGCTGGTCTGTGTACCGTTCGCCGTCTTCTTTTGTGGTTATGCCGTCGATGCCGAATGTTATTTTGCCGACTTCTCCCGATGGGTTGTAGAGTATGTTGGCTGTAGTGAGCGGTATGTAGATCTCAGGCTGCCAGCTGCGTGCTTTCATAGAATAGACACCTATTATCTTGCACATTGTCCCGTCTGTAAACTGAAGATATTTGCCTACCGCTTCTTGTGCCGTAGAATAGTATTTTTCGCATAAATCCTTGGGTATCATCATCACTTTCCGCCGGTTAATAAGATCAAGTTCGTTTATAAACCTGCCTGCTTCAATTGTGAATTTTCTCAGGTGGGAATATACCGGTTCTATACCGTTTATGGTTGTATTGGTCTGCAGGTCGCCGTCGGTCACAGAGCCTTGCCACGTGGTGTAGATCGGGGTGAAATCATAGCTGTTAGGTATATTGTTGCGTAGAAACTCTATGTCGGCCGGCATGAAACGTATGCTGCGGCCGCGTTTCATGCCATTGTAAGGTATCGAAGTCTCTCCTGAATACAATATCACTGAGTTGACATTTGCGTGGCTGAAGTTTGAGCTTACACCGTTTCTCAGTCCGTTACCGCAAGCCAGCAGTACCACAAGCATGAATATGCCCCACGTTATGGCAAATCCTGTCAGGAATGTGCGCATCTTGTTCATGCGCATGGTGGTGAATATTTCTTCTATAAGTTCCACGGTTGGATGGTTGTTTTCTTGTTCTGTTTCCTGTTTTCGCTGCTCCGGTGTCGGAAATCCGCATTGCTGCCGGCACCGGTTACAGATCTGTTGCTATTACGCCGTCTTTTATGCGGATTATGCGGTCTGTGCGGTCCGCCACTTCCTGGGCATGGGTCACTACTATCATGGTTATCCCTTCTTTCGACACCTCATGCAGCATTTCTATCACCTCAAGCGACGTATGTGAATCAAGGGCGCCTGTCGGCTCGTCTGCCAGTATTATGCGTGGTTTGGCTATCAGGGCGCGGGCTATGGCCACACGCTGTTTTTGTCCGCCCGACATCTGGTTCGGCAGATGGTCTGCCCAGTCGGCCAGTCCTACTCTGTCAAGATATTCCATGGCAAGGGCATTGCGCTGTTTGCGTCCTACTCCCTGATAGTAGAGTGGCAGTGCCACGTTTTCCTGTGCTGTCTTGAAATTCAGAAGGTTGAAACTTTGGAATATGAACCCGATTGTGCGGTTGCGGAGTCGTGCTGCTGCACGTTCCGAAAGGTCTTTTATCAGCTTTCCGTCTATGCGGTATTCGCCTTCGTCATAGTTGTCAAGCACACCGAGTATGTTCAGCAATGTCGACTTCCCTGACCCTGATGCTCCCATTATTGATACAAAATCACCGTTGTTAATGTCTAAATCTATACCTTTAAGTACATGTAGCGGCTGCCCTGTGTAGTAAGTTTTGTGTATGTTGCGTAAGGTAATCATATGCTATTGTTAACTGTTTTTTTTTTTTGCAAAGATATATGAAATATGCCGTTCGTGCAATAGTGTCACATTTTTTGTATTGGCAGACGAGCAAAATTTTTTCTGAAATCAAAGTTGATCGGAATTGTTTTTCCGGGTGCAAAAGTAGAATGTTTTTCTGTATTATGCAATACATAATAGCGGCAAAATTGACTTTTAACTTATTTTATAGCCCTTGTTGGATATGTGTCCTGTATCCGGATATGGTGATAAAATCTGAAAAACAGGAAATAGGCAGAATGTCGGTTGCAAAAAACATCATCGTCCGATAAGTGTACCATATTGGGGATAATTGCGGTGCTGGCAAACTTCATGTTGTCACTATAATTCGGTTTCGTTTGAAGAAACTTGGTTTGGCGTAAAAAAAATAAAGACAAGTAGCTTGCGGAAATTAGTCGTATAATGAGTTTGGCAGTACTGGAAATTGCGGTTATTTGGATATAAACTGAGTTTTGTGAGTCATTTTTACATATATGATTTGATTTTTATCTCTGATTGTTTTAATTATTGGAAGATAAAGCGTAACTTTGTGGTTGCGAACTGAAGTTCGTTGTTTATGTGTTTGTATAATTTTCAAATTTTCTGTCGTTATGAATGAAAATATTGGTTCGACCATGGTTAACTGCTTGAAAAAAAGATGTTTCGTTGCTTGCATGTGTTTGATGTCGGTATCATTGATGCCATTGTTTGCACAGAAAACATTGAACAGTTCGCATCAGCTGAACGATAATACAAGTGTGAAAGTCGAGAAAAAACGCGATGTAAAACCGGTCGGTACTGCAGCAAAGATACTGAAAGAAGGTAAGGAAGCCGAAGCTGCAAGGGCTGCCGAAGCTGCTGCAAAGGCGGAAAAAGAAGCTGCCGAAGCCAAAGCCCGGGCTTTGGTGGATAAATGGAAAAGTGACTCTGTTGCGCGTGAGGCGGCTTTTGTCGATATCGAACTCTCCATGTTTGACAAGGCGCCATCATTTCCGGGAGGCATGACAGCCATGGCTCAGTTTATCTCTGAGAATCTTAAATATCCTAAAGAATGTGAGGCCGAAGGCATTGAAGGACGTGTCACCTGCCAGATGGTGGTTACCAAAGAAGGTAAACTCGTCAATGTCAAAGTGGTGCGTGGACTGCATCCGCTTTTGGATGCGGAAGCGCTTCGCATTATCGATGGCATGCCCCTCTGGGAACCTGGCCGGTTGAAAGGAGAGCCGGTCAACTGCCGTTATACAATGCCTATTTTCATGAGTTACCGCGACTGACCGCATGCCGTCAACGCATTCGCCGGATCAAATATTATACAATGAACCGTTGCTGTCCGATAGACGTCTCATGTTTCCGTCGGACAGCAACGCTGTTTTGCGGCATTCCTTTCACGGCAACTTACAGGCGGTTGCCGCACGGCTCCGGAGAATTTATGTATTTATAATGTTGTGCCTGACAAATGCGGAAATTCACAAAAAAAATGTTATCTTTGCATTCCGGTAGGAAACAGCTCTTGTTCACGGTTGGCGGCATATATAGCCAGTTGCTGTCTTGGGGCTTTTTCTTGGCCGCCGCCGTTTCAATCCGGCAGTCTGTTGTACTCTGGGGCGTACCTGCCGGATACGGTACGCATTCAGGTAAAATCAATATAACTATTTAGTATGGAACAAAGTTATCCTCGTGTGGCTGTTATGGGTGGCGGTAGTTTTGCTACCGCCATAGCTAAGGTGCTGATGAAAAATCTGCCGCGAATTACTTGGTATATGCGTCGTCAGGATCAGATTGACGATTTCAGGCGGGTGGGGCATAACCCGTCGTACCTTTCGTCTGTACAGTTCGATGTTGAAAGAATAGACTTTACTGATAAAATCAATGTCGCTGTGGCAAACAACGACATATTGTTCTTCGCCACACCTTCCCCGTTCTTGAAGTCGCACCTCAGGAAGTTGCGCCGCAAGATTGATGGAAAAGTCATTGTCTCTGCAATAAAAGGTATCGTTCCGGACGAAAACATGGTGATCTCCGAGTATTTCAACAATTTTTATGGAGTCCCGTATAATCAGATAGTCGCTCTCAGCGGCCCTTGTCATGCCGAAGAGGTGGCGTTGGAGCGTATATCCTATCTTACCGTTGCTTGTGCCGATCGCGATGTGGCTCGTATGGTCGGCAGTCTTGTGCAGACTGATTTTATTTACACTTCTGTGAGCGATGATGTATACGGTGTCGAATACTCCTCGGTAATGAAGAATATATATGCTATTGCAGCTGGTATCTGCCATGGCCTGAAATACGGCGATAATTTCCAGGCAGTGCTCATTTCCAATGCCATTCAGGAAATGAACAAGTTTTGCAATGCAGCCCATCCCTTCCATCGCAACGTGCAGGAGTCCGTTTATCTTGGCGATTTGCTTGTCACGGCCTATTCCAAGTTTTCTCGCAACAGGACTTTTGGTGGCATGATCGGAAAAGGCTACAGTGTGAAGACTGCGCAGATGGAGATGGAGATGATAGCCGAAGGATACTACGGCTCCAAATGTATTCACGAACTCAACGAGAAAATGCAGGTCTCGATGCCGATTATGGATGCAGTGTTTGCCATTCTTTATGAACGCCGTACACCTGCCGATGTGATGCGCGAACTGGTCGGAAAACTCATGTGATTCCGGAAATCATGCCGCGGAAAATTACAGGTAAATAAAGATTATGTCCTTGATTGTTTGATTATGAAAAACGAAATTTCATTAGACATTACACAAGCTCTGCCATTTGTTTCTGCCGAAAAATTAAGTGATTATGCTCCTGTAGCCGAGAAATTCAACAGATGTCTGCATGACGGTACTGGCTCCGGTAGCGACTTCCTGGGTTGGATAAACCTCCCTTCCGGTATTTCAGACGAACATCTCGATGATATAAACGATGCCGCATCGCAATTGCGGGATAAATGTGGAATAGTGGTGGTTGTCGGCATCGGTGGCAGTTACCTTGGTGCAAAAGCCGTCATTGATGCCCTCAGCAACAGTTTCGACTACCTTCTGCATGACCGTAAAAATCCGGTGGTCATCTATGCCGGCCAGAATATCAGCGAGGATTATCTCTATGAATTGACCCGGCTTCTTGCTGACCATCAGTTCGGTATCATATCCATATCAAAATCTGGTACTACTACCGAGCCTGCTGTCGCTTTTCGTATTTTGAAAACCCAGCTCGAAAAGCAAGTCGGAATCGAAGAGGCTCGTCGTCGCATAGTTTGTGTCACTGACCGCAGTCGCGGTGCGCTCCGCTTGCTTGCTGATCGGGAAGGATATAAGACCTTTGTTATAGAAGACAATATTGGCGGTCGTTTTTCTGTGCTTTCGCCTGTCGGTCTGTTGCCTGTCGCAGTCGCCGGATTTGATGTCCGCAGTTTGGTTGAAGGCGCGCGCCTTATGCAGCGGCGTTGCGGATCCGGTGTACCGTTCGCCGGAAATATAGCTATGCAGTATGCTGCTGTTCGCAACGAACTGTACCGTACCGGCAGGAAGATCGAAATGCTTGTTAATTTCCATCCTAAACTCCATTACATAGGCGAGTGGTGGAAACAGCTCTATGGCGAGAGCGAAGGCAAGAACCACAAGGGCATTTATCCAGCTGCTGCTGATTTTACTACCGACTTGCACTCCATGGGACAATATATACAGGATGGTGAACGCATTATGTTTGAGACTGTTGTATCTGTTGCCGGACAACGTCATGAAATGCGGGTGCCGGGCAATGCGGCAAATTTCGATGGACTGAATTTCCTCGCGGACCGTCGTATCGGTGAGATCAGCGAAATGGCCGAACTCGGTACCATGTTGGCGCATGTCGACGGCGGAGTGCCGAACTTGAAGATAACATTGCCGCTTCTTGATGAATACTCTCTCGGCCAGCTTGTATATTTCTTTGAGAAAGCATGTGGTATAAGCGGTTATATTCTGGGCGTCAATCCGTTCGATCAGCCAGGTGTGGAAGCCTATAAGAAAAACATGTTTGCGCTGCTCGGAAAACCAGGTTACGAAGCCGAATCGGAAGTGCTGAAAGCCCGTCTTTGATTCGGCAGTCCGTCACTGTACGGCTTGTATGCTCCCAACCGATTCCGGACGGTATACATTTAACCTCTGAAAAATCACTGACAATGGAAAATATTAGGTTCTCCATAATTGTACCGGTATACAACCGCCCCGATGAGATGGGCGAATTGCTTGCAAGCCTTGCCGGTCAGACCGACCGCGATTTTGAAGTGTTGGTTATGGAAGGCGTGTGCATACACTCTTGCAAGTCGGTCTGTGAGGAGTATGCCGGTAAGTTGGATATCCGTTATTGTCAGCGGGATACTGGACGCAGTGCCCGGCGCAATGAAGGTATGGAGATTGCCTCAGGCAACTATTTCCTGCTCTTTGATTCAGACTGTATACTACCTGTGTCTTATATCGAAGTGCTGCGCAAGGCTTTGACATCTCACTATGTCGACTGCTATGGAGGCCCGGACAGTGCAGACGCTACATTTACCGACCTGCAGTTGGCTGTCAATTATTCCATGACTTCTGTATTTACTACAGGCGGTATCCGCGGTGGCATGAAAAATGTCGGGAAATACCTCCCGAGAGCTTTCAATATGGGCTTTTCGCGCGAAGTGTTCGAGCGTACTGGCGGTTATCTCGATATGATTGGTGAAGATGTCGACCTTAGTATGCGTATCAAGGAGTGCGGCTTTTCTGTCGAACTTATACCGCAGGCAGTGGTGTTCCACAAACGCCGTGTGACTCTTAAAGGCTTTTATCGTCAAGTAAATACCTTTGGTAAGGCTCGTGTCCTTTTGACCGGGCGTCATCCAGGTTCTTTGAAACTTGTGCATCTGTTCCCTGCCTGTTTCGCTGTTGGCAATATCGGGCTGGTGCTTCTTGCTATTGTATTCCTGTCGGCTTGGTGGCTTCTTCCTATTGCACTTTATATATCGTTGATTTTTATCGGATCGTTGGTGCGGAATCGGAATGTCCGTGTTGCAATGCTTTCTGTTGTAACAAGTTATGTCCAACTCTGTGGCTATGGTTTCGGGTTTGTCGACGAATTGTTTACTCATCGTGCATCACGTCTGGCAAGCGAATCCCTTTATCGGCAGAAATAAACTTGACATTTTGTTGGTGTGCCATATTGTGGAATTGACTATTTTTCACTACATTTGCAAATTAATACCAACTTAATGGCTTTGGGTCTTCTTGTTGATGAGCGTCAGACACAGAATATACATTCCTGTTACACTTTTTGGCTTCATACTCACCATGTTTTTGTGTGGGGTATCCGGTTCAAAAGGACGTTGTTGCACGGAAAAGTCTGTTTCGGACGGGGACGGGCATGTGACGCCGGCCGATATGCCGGTTGAGGGCAGTTCGCATTGCTCGCATCAGTATGACAGGAAAATATCTCCGTACGATGGAATATTTCGGCAGCAGGCGGCAATATTGGGCTGGGATTGGCGTTTGCTTGCCGCCATGGCTTGGAATGAGTCGCATTTCAACCCGCAGGCCATTTCTCAGCAAGGTGCCGTCGGTATCATGCAGCTTATGCCTCGTACAGCCGCCAGGTTTGGTTTGGCAGGTGACAGCATGGTTTATGATCCGGAATCGAATATAGAAGCCGGAGTCCGATATTTGAAACGCCTTGATGCCATGTTCTCTTCCGTGAAAAATCCAATAGAACGTGTCAATTTCATATTGGCCGGATACAATGCCGGTCCTGGACATGTCTTTGATGCCATGAGGCTTGCCGGAAAGTACGGTGCCGATCCATACAAGTGGTATGGTAACGTTGATATATACATTCTCAAACTCAGTGAGGAAAAATATTATTCCGATTCGGCATGTCATCATGGATTCTTTAGGGGCGGCCACACCGTCAGGTATATCGATGATGTCTATGCCGTATATTACGAATATGCAGGTATTTATGCAAATTAAAAATATAACTATTTAATTATACACTACATGACATTTCAAGAATTAGGTCTCAGACAGGAGATACTCGATGCTGTTACAGAACTCGGATTTGAAAACCCTATGCCGGTGCAGGAACAGGTGATACCATATATGCTTGCCCATACCAATGATTTGGTAGCTTTGGCTCAGACCGGAAGTGGCAAGACCGCGGCTTTCGGGTTGCCTGTGCTCAATCTTTTGGACGTGGCAAAACGCCGTATACAGGCTCTCGTACTTGCCCCTACTCGCGAACTATGTATCCAGATAAGCAACGATTTGAAAAAATTCGCGGCAAAAATGCCCGAAGTGAAAATTGTGCCGGTATATGGAGGTGAAAATATTGTCAACCAATTCCGCCAGCTCGATGTGCAGCCGCATATCCTTGTGGCAACCCCCGGACGTCTCATTGACTTGATAAACCGAGGCAAAGTCAACTTGTCTGATGTGGAGTATCTTATACTCGATGAGGCTGACGAAATGCTGAATATGGGTTTCAAGGACGATCTGGAAACTATATTGTCATCTGTCCCCGAGCAACGCCGCACACTTTTGTTTTCCGCTACAATGCCCGACGAGATTGCCCGGATCGCAAAAAAATACATGAATGATGCAACCGAAATAGCCGTCGGGACACGCAATGCCGGAGCCGACAACGTGGAACATGTATATTATATGGTGCAGGCGGCCAACAGATATTTGGCTCTTAAGCGCATAGTCGATGTGAATCCCGACATTTATGCAATAGTCTTCTGCCGTACTCGTCAGGAAACTAAGGAGGTGGCGGAAAAACTGATGCGTGACGGGTATAATGCCGATGCTCTGCATGGCGATCTTAGCCAGGAGCAGCGCGATACCGTGATGAACAAATTCCGTATCCGGCACATACAGATACTCGTAGCTACGGATGTTGCCGCCCGTGGCTTGGATGTCAGCGATTTGACACATGTCATCAACTACAACCTGCCAGATGATGTCGAGGTCTATACCCACCGTTCAGGACGTACAGGGCGTGCCGGCAAAAAAGGTATATCTTGTGTTATTGTCCATACCCGCGAAGGTCGCAGACTCAGGGAGATAGAACGTGTTATAAAAAAAGAGTTCAAACGTGAAAGAGTTCCTACAGGAATGGATGTATGCAAACGTCAGCTCTTCCATCTGATAGACCGTATGGAACGGGTTGAAGTCAACAACGAGCAGATAAGCCAGTTCATGGAACAGATAATGGCTAAACTTTCGTACTTGGGCAAGGAAGAAATCATATCACGTTTTGTGTCTTTGGAATTCAACCGTTTCTTGGATTATTATCGCGATGCCGAAGACATCAACGTCGATACAAAACTCACCAAACGTGGTGACAGCGAAGAGGAACGTAATCGCAAGAAGAAAAACGGAGGCAGGAAGGTACGCCTGAAAATGCTTTACGGCAGCAGGCAGAATGCTTCGCCTAAGTCGGTGCTCTCCCGTATCAACAGCGTTACTCAGGACAAGTCAATATCGATAGGTGACATTGAAATTACAAACAAATTCACGTTTTTTGATGTCTATGCAGATCAGGTTGACCAGGTATTGAAGGCTTTTGAAGCTGATGGCCAGCCGCTTGCTATCGCCGAACCGCGCGAAGTGTCAAGTCATGCCCCTCGTCGGGATAAAGCTTCTGACAGAAATGGATATTCTTCCCGCGAACGTGGAGAACGCCGGGACGGCCAGCGTAATTTTCAGAATGGAAACAGCGGTTATAAACGGAATGACCGTTCGGATTCTTATGGAAGAAAGGGAGCTCGTCAGGATAAATTCTCAACTGACGACTGGCGTAATCTGATGGACGGCGGTGAGCCGGAAAACAGTGGCAAGCCTTGGCGCAACCGCAGACGGTGACTCCGTTTGGTGCTGCCCCCCTTTGTATAAGTAACTTGCAAGAATCAGCTGCAAGAATGAATTCGGCCGGTATTTCCTGATCTTCGGCATCCTGTTTCGAAGTGCAAAAGTTCTGGCAGATGCCGGATTCTTCGCAGTCTGACAATTATAACCGCTTGTATTTATAAACTGATTTTTGTGAGTCGCCTGGCATTTGTCTTTAACCTTATGTAGTCATGAAAAAACTGTTGTTGTCACTCGTCTGTTGTCTGATTGCCGCCAATTGCATGTCGCAGGAAGAAACAACACTCTATACGGTCACTCTTGTGAACTGTGATACCGTGTATAGTCAGACTCCTGTAGATATGATCCTGCTCCCCGACTCTGGAGCCGTATCGTTCCCATGTAGGAATGATCATTGGGCATTTGTAGGCTGGACTTCCGATGCCGATTATGCAGAGTCTTATGACAGGCCTGATTTGCTGGAAGGTACATTCATTCCTACACAAGATACCACACTTTATGCCGTTTATCAATCTGAAGCCGGTACATTTATGGCAATGCAGGATGGCGTTTTGCCGGAAGGGTGGACATGCCTGGGTGGCAGGACGCAGTCTGATAACTGTTTTTATTTACCTAAAGACAAATACATATTGAGCGATTCATGTGATTTGTACGCCATTGATTCGATAAGTCTTACATATAGAACAGAAACTTCGTGTTATATTGAGTTTTCTGTATCTGATATGGATGGAAATGGTGGAGTAGTGGTTGCAACATTGAATGAAAAATCAACATCTTATATTACCAGAGCGGTGAAATTTGATGTGACCAGACGGCAGTCCGAATCTAAACACCACCTGAAAATTTATAATTTTTCAGTTAAGCCACTGTATTTTCAGACTATTGTCCTGAAATATAAGCCAAAATATTCATTGTCACCGGTTTGTTCTGACGAACCTGATGTAACGGTCAATGTGACTTTGATGAATTTGGGCAGATTGCATTCCTCTTTGTCATATACTACTGGCGATGTGCTGGTGTTGCCTACGGATATTAGTTGTAGCGCAGCATGTGTAGCGCAGGGGTGGGTGTTTGAAGGTTGGTCTGCCGACAGTGTAATCGATGGCTTGTCGGAATGCCCCGGATTGATAAATCCGGCAACGTTTTCACCTCGTGCCGATACCGTCCTTCATGCTGTGTACCGGCAGTCTGATTATTCCCCGTTCGTGGAGAGAAAGGATACCAATCAGATGGCGATAGGTGCCGTTATTCCAGAAGGTTGCGTGTTGCTTCCATCCGATGCACAGACTATTGCATATAATAAATCAGGTAAGATAAGCGGTTGTACACCTGTTAGCTTTCATTCTGCTCCGATATGTGTTGTCAGCAAAGAAAAGGCATCGCCGGTATCGTGGTATATCAAATACCTTGATTACTCATATACCATAAAGGACATAACTCTCTTGAAAAGAAACTTACAGCAGGCATCGTCATCCAATGATAAACTCTGCTTCGATTCACACATTTGTCAGGACGGTTCCATGTACTGGAATATCGAACGGCAGGATGATGACAGTTTTGTCGTCAGATGCACAGCAGACCCAGATCGCATTCTTGCGTACGACAGGCAGCAAAACCAGTTCGGTTGTTTCTTTG
Source organism: Candidatus Aphodosoma sp. (assembly GCA_051870875.1). Lineage (GTDB taxonomy): Bacteria > Bacteroidota > Bacteroidia > Bacteroidales > Paludibacteraceae > Aphodosoma. Next base: position 9,487 of record JBJECG010000031.1, on the reverse strand, counting down.
AAACCGACATGGATGGCGAAAATTATTTCCCGGCAACGCTTTTGGCTTTGTCTGATGACCGCTATGCTGCCAATCCGTATCTGATGTTGTCTGTACCTGATACTGTTGTTGTGACTGTGGTGGCCGATGACGATTATTTGGTCGATGAACTGAATGTAACCGTTTCTAATAAAGGAGTGGGGCGTATAGTGCATACTGCCCCCATTGTATCGGAAAACGGTATGACTGTGGATATTGTTTTTTCTGACAGCAGGGAGTTTGTGTTTGGGCTGCCTTTCGATTGCAGCGTGGATGACATTGGTGTCGTTTCTGGTCATGACACACTGCAGTACGGTACAGACTGGTATATTTCAGAATTTCAGTCGGAAGCTGCACCTGATTCGGTCGGAATAAAAGCTGGTTGGGTACGTGCGGATAGTATTGGTTTGTTGCGCAAGGGCATCGGTTATAAAATCATACTTCTCTCCGGAGCTGCCGATGCTGTTGCTCGTTTTGTATGCCGCCAGTCGGTCGTATTTGATCCTATGTCGCCTGTTTCTGTTTCATTTGGCAGACTGTCAGAGCCTGGATTGGCTGGTTCGGAAAATCCGGCGCAAATCGGCTGGCGGTATGTGACGTCACCTTATTTGGATAATTACAGCCAAGGAGCTGTCTTCTTTGACGGTAACAGTATACTTGATATGGTTTCCGTACCAGATGGAGGTAAATTCAACCAGTTGACCATGTTTGAAGCTCAGGAGTGCGGTCTTATAGTCCCTTGTAAACCTTTTCTGATACAGACCGCAACTGATGCCGATATTGTTTTCAATCCGCATGTCAATGCGCCGATGCCGGATCCTGTATATCGGCTGAAATTGCATGTCTCGTCTGACATTGGTTTCGATTCCACTATTGTTGAATATCGTGCTGACAGAACAGATGCGTATGAAGTTGGCTCTGATTTGATGAAATTGCTGGCTGACACTGCTGACATCGCCGTTTATACTGTCAATGATGGTGTCAGCCTGTGTGTCAATTCCCGGAATGTCGAACTGCCGCTTACTGTTCCGGTAGGAATATATTCACCACAGGAACAGGTTGTGACTTTTACTGTAAATTCTGAGTTCGATACTGCGTTTGGCTCTGTGTATCTGAAAGACAACGGCACTCTTGTACCTTTGCAAGACGGGTATGCAACGACAGTCGCTTCTGGCGTGACTGATGATCGGTTTGCGTTGTATTTCAAGTCTTCTGTGACTACTTCCGACCCCGTTCCGACCGGTGATTCTTCTTGTATTTCATATCGTTTGCAGGATGATTTGTTGGTTGTATATGGCGTTTATGAAGGTTCTTCCGTGGTTGTGACTTATGCCGCAGGCCGTATTGTCGCTGAATGTAAAGGAACTGATGGCCGTGATCCGTTATCAATACTGTTGCCGGTGAGGGGAGTGTATATTGTTTCCGTTGTTGATGGGGCGGACAGACAGTCGGAAAAGATATTGTATTGAATAATCTGAATCGCTTGAGTAACTCGCGGAAATTCATATAGTTTTACTGTAATTGTATAAACTGTTTTTGAGGGGAGTTTAAGAACTTAATCTTTATATTTTGTTATGGAAACACGTTATCTGGAATTGTTGGGTCGGAATTTCCCGACTGTCGCAGCAGCAAGTACGGAGATTATAAATCTTGAGGCTATACTCAATCTGCCAAAAGGTACGGAACACTTTTTGAGTGATATCCACGGAGAAAACGAAGCATTCGATCATGTACTCCGAAATGCCAGTGGTGCAGTGGCCCGTAAGGTGGACGAGGAGTTCGGCAGCGAATTGCGTGAAAAGGAGAAGCACGACTTATGTACCTTGATTTACTATCCTGCCGAACGATTGGAAATAGTGAAATCCGGAGAGGAGAATATCAACGAATGGTATACGATAACGCTCATCCGTCTGGTGCGTGTCTGTCGAGCCGTTTCTTCAAAATATACACGTTCCAAGGTTCGGAAAGCTTTGCCTGAAAGTTTCTCCTACATCATACAGGAACTTATGCACGAGAGCGAGGATGATGAAAACAAGACTGCATACGTACATGCCATAATCAACTCTATTATCAACAATGGGCGTTCCGATGCTTTTATCATCGCCATGTGTGAACTTATCCAACGTCTTGTAGTTGACCGTCTACATTTGGTGGGTGACATTTACGACCGTGGTCCGGGGGCGCATCTTATCATGGATAAGTTGGCCAATTACCACGATGTTGACATACAATGGGGCAATCATGATGTGGTATGGATGGGTGCCGCGGCAGGCAATGATGCCTGCATTGCCAATGTGGTTCGCATGTCGCTCCGTTATGCCAATCTCACGACACTCGAAGACGGTTATGGCATCAACCTTCTGCCTCTTGCCACTTTTGCCATGGGTGTGTATGAAGACGATGCTTGTACTCCGTACATGCCGAAATTGAAATTCGCCGATGTTTCTTACGATGAACGCAATATAAAGCTTATTTCGCAGATGCATAAGGCTATTTCCATTATTCAGTGGAAACTCGAACACCAGATTATCGAACGTCGGAAAGAATGGGGTATGCAGAATAGGGATCTTCTTGACAAAGTGGATAGCGGACGCGGTACCGTGCGTATAGGTAATGTCGATTATGAACTGAAAGATGCCCGCTTCCAGACTGTTGATCCAAAAGACCCGTATGCACTGACTCCGGCCGAACTGGATGTCGTGGAAAGACTGCACCGTTCGTTTGTCGAAAGTCCTAAACTGCATGAACACCTTCACATAATGCTTGATAAGGGAGCTATGTATCTGGTTTGCAATGGCAATCTGCTGTTTCATGCTTCTGTGCCTATGACCAGTGAGGGGACTTTCAAGGAGGTGACGATAGCCGGTGTAAAATACAAGGGAAAGGCTCTTCTTGATGAAGTCGACCGACTTATTCGTATTGCTTGTCTGCCATGTAAAGATAAACCCGAATATGAATTGGCTCTTGACTATATGTGGTATTGGTGGTGCGGAGCTGATTCCCCTACATTCGACAAAAGTCAGATGGCCACTTTCGAACGTTATCTTGTAGTTGACAAAGGCCCTCATAAGGAAGAGCAGGGGTATTATTACAAACTGCGCAACGAGGCTGTGACATGTGATTATATTCTTGACGCTTTCGGTGTTGCCGGAGTTCACCGCCATATCATAAATGGTCATGTCCCCGTAAAAACCATTAAAGGTGAAAGTCCGATTAAGGCCGATGGCAAAGTGTTGGTCATTGATGGTGGTTTTTCCCGTGCCTATCACGATGAAACCGGTATTGCCGGCTATACTCTTGTATTCAATTCACATGGAATGCAGCTTGTTCAACACGAGCCGTTTGAAAGCCGGGCAAAAGCTATCGAACAGGGGGTTGACATCAAAGGCACTAAATTTTTGGTGGAGTTTGATTCCCAGCGTATGATGGTACGTGATACTGACCGTGGAAAGCAGCTTAGCCAACAAGTCGAAGATCTCAAGCGTCTTCTCGATATGTATAAACTGCGTATCAGATAGTCTTGTAAAATCTGAATTGGAAATTATTTGTGACTTTGGTATACCGATTGAATGGTTGGTGGTTGTATGTGCAGCTTTTTTACAAGACCTGCTGTTGAATTTATTGTCGGGTCAGCTGTATGTCTGTATACTCTTGGACATCTGAAAGTTTTACTCGGATAGAAACAATTCGGAATACATAGGAATTGGGCGGCCTCTAAAAATGTTTGTTCTGCTTTTTAGAGGCCGCCCAATTTGTTTTGGAATATATGAAACGGATGACATTCGTTCTGTCGGTTGCCCGTATGGTGGCAGTTCATCTTCGATAAACAATGAAGCTGCCTTTCATTTGGAGTAAGTCTCAGTCTTTCATGGCAGCTGCCGACATTTTAAGCATATTTACCTCCATTTCGCTCAGAAAACGCCATTTGCCACGAGGAAGGTTTTTCTTTGTGAGGCCGGCAAAATATACACGGTCAAGACGCATGACACGATAACCGAGAAAGTCAAAAATACGGCGTACTATACGATTGCGTCCTGAGTGAATCTCCACACCTAAGGTTTTGCGGTCGTCTTCATTGACAAATGCTATTTCATCAACGTGTATCTCACCGTCTTCCAGAACTATACCTTCCTGTATTTTTTCAAAATCTTTTTCCTCCAATTCGCGGTCAAGTGTCACCTGGTAGATTTTCTTCTTGTCATATTTCGGGTGTGTGAGTTTGGTTGTCAAATCTCCGTCGTTGGTTATGAGTAGGACACCGGTAGTGTTGCGGTCCAATCGCCCTACGGGGTACACACGTTCTGAACAGGCATTTTTTACGATGTCAAGCACAGTTTTCCTGTCATGGGTGTCCTCCACTGTTGTCACGCAATCTTTGGGTTTGTTGAGTAGGATGTATACCTTGCGTTCCGCTTTTACCGGTTGGTCATGGAACATTACTTTGTCTGTAGCAGGTATTATTTTGTATCCTAATTCGCTTATTACGGTGCCGTTTACAGTGACAACTCCGGCTGATATATAGTTGTCCGCTTCTCTGCGTGAACAAATTCCGGAATTAGCCAGAAATTTATTCAAGCGCATCGGTTTCGAATAGTCAACATATTGTTTTTTATATTCGATCTGCTTTTTCTGGCTGTATTTGGCGTGGGAATTATAATTTTCTTGTCTGTCTTTGTTGAACTCCCGGTTCCGGAATCCGTTCTCCCGGTTGTATCCACCGTCCCTGTTGTACTGTCTGTTCTCCCGGTTCCGGAATCCGTTCTCCCGGCCGTATCCACCGTCCCTGTTGTACTGTCTGTTCTCCCGGTTCCGGAATCCGTTCTCC
>JBJECG010000031.1:0-4544 GCA_051870875.1 Candidatus Aphodosoma sp. | reverse complement strand
TCCACCGTCCCTGTTGTACTGTCTGTTCTCCCGGTTTTGGAATCCGTTCTCCCGGTTGTATCCACCGTCCCTGTTGTACTGTCTGTTCTCCCGGTTCCGGAATCCGTTCTCCCGGCCGTATCCACCGTCCCTGTTGTACTGTCTGCTCTCTCGGTTCCGGAATCCGTTCTCCCGGTTGTATCCACCGTCTCTGTTGTAGCTGTTACTTTGATATTCTGCATCTATGGCAGAGTGATCATTTGATGTGTAACGGGAGTTGCGGTTGTTTGCACGATAATCATCTCCCGATGATGGCTTTTTGATGCGAGGGCGGCCTTGCCGTTGTTCACTGTAATTACCGTTTTGAGTGTAATCGCTTGATTTGAAATCGTTTTTCATCCTGAATGTAAATATAGTTTCTTTTTGTTAGGTTTTGATTTGCTGTCCCAGCAAATAATCTTGCAAAGTTAGGCATATTCTGTAATATATGCAATAACGCAGAAAAAAATAAGGCGGTCTTTATTTTGAAAATCAGAAAGTTTTGCTCACAATATAAGTCTCATTCCGTCTGTTTTGCATTTTTTCGGGTGGACAGAGAGGAAGATAAATCATGCGGTTATAGAGTTTTTAGACAAATATGCTGTTTATAGCCGGATTATTGTAGAAAGTAGTAGTAAAAAGTGTCAGTTATAACGGGTATATCAAAAAAAAATTATAACTTTGCCCCTCAGTTTGCTGTACACGTAAATATTAATAAAATAAATTATAAAGTAGTAGTTATGAACATTTTACGTACCGACATTGATGCTGTGAACGCAGTGCTTACCCTCCAGATAAATGAGGCTGACTATGCAGAACAATACGAAAAAACGCTTAAAGACTTTCGTCGTAAGGCTAATATCCCGGGTTTCCGTCCTGGAATGGCTCCTATGGGGATGATTAAGAAAATGTATGGTCGTGGTGTGAAAGCCGATGAAATAAATAAACTTATTCAAGAAGAAATTTATAAGTATTTGTCAGACAATAAAATAGATATTCTCGGTGAGCCCCTTCCAAATAAGGAGGACGAAGAGCGTAGCATTGATTTCGATACCCAGACTGATTTTGAGTTCAAGTTCGATTTGGGTATAGCTCCTGAGTTTGAACCGGTAATGAACAAAAAGGATTCAATCAAAGTATACGACATTCAGATTACCGATGAAATGGTCGATGCCCAGGTTAAGAATTATGCTGCGCGTTTCGGTAGCTACACCGAGGTCGATGAGGCTGAAGACGCGAAAGACATGCTCAAAGGTACACTTCTTGAATTGAATGCTGATGGCAAAGTGAATGAGAATGGCATTAAGGTCGAGAACGCCGTTATGGCTTCGGCATATATAGCCGATGAAGAGCAGAAAAAACTTTTCGAAAAAGTTTCTAAGAACAGCATTGTCGTGTTCAACCCCAAGAAAGCATACGGCAACGATGCTGAAGTCTCATCCATGTTGAAGATTTCAAAAGAACAGGCTGCCGGCATGATATCCGACTTCCAATTTGAAATCGCTGCCATCACCCACTATGAGGAATCTGCAGTCGACAAATCTTTGTTCGATAAAGTATATCCTGATGCAAAAATCGAGACAGAGCAGGATTTCCGTGCCAAAGTGGCGGAAGGCATCAAACAGTCGTATATTGAGGATTCCAATTACAAGTTCGGCCTTGATGCCCGTGCTGCTATGGTGAAGAAAATGGATAAACTCACTTTCCCTGAAGAATTCTTGAAACGCTGGCTGAAAGCGACCAACGAAAATATGACCGATGAGACGCTCGAAAAAGACTTCCCTTTGATGCTTGAAGATCTGAAATGGTATCTTTTCAAGAACAAAGTGGCCAAGGCCAATGGCGTCAAAGTGGAAAAAGGCGACATTGAAGCATTTGCCCGCAAAATGACCAAAATTCAGTTCGCTCAATACGGTATGACCGATGTCCCCGATAACATTCTTGAGCAATATTCAAAAGAAATGCTTGCCAAGGAGAAAACTGCCGCTAACATTGCAGAAAAAGTGATTGAAGAAAAAGTGTTTGATATCATTCGTGCCAACGTTAAAGTTGTGGAGACCCAGATCTCTGTTGATGATTTCAACAAACTTTTTGATGGAAAATAATTGCGGGACCATTTTCTGTACAGGTTGACAAAGCCGGGTTGCGTAACTTGCATTTTGCAACCCGGCTTTCTGTTTCTCTTTTCTGCCTATAACCCAAACCCATTGTTGGTTAGAGATTTTTTTTGTACCTTTGCCAGAAGTATTAATCTATAAAAACATCGGTATCTATGAAAAAGTCTGTCTGGTTGATATTTGCGGTATTGGTATTTGTCAGTGGTAGTGTCGTTGAAGCTCAGAATTATAACGTTGCAGATGCGATAAACAGGAACTTTGAATCCGGTACTTATTTAGACATATCTGAATATATGACAGATGATATCGAAGCTTTCATTCTCAACAGACAATGCAACGGTGCAAGTGCGGTATCGAAGGAATTGTTCGGCCTGTTTTCCGGAAAACGGATAACTGACTATAAGGTCCTTCATTTGGGCGAAAATGACAACAGCACCTTTATAGTAGCTTCATTTGCTTTGTCCGGAACGCAATACCGTATAAATATCTTGCTGAAAGAAAACAGAATTGCAGAGTTACGTATAGACGACAATTGATAAGTAAATACTATTTCATTGGAAAAATGACAGATAATTTAGAAGAACTCATTCGCCTGTGGTTTGCCGAAGATATAGGTGACGGCGACCATACCACACTCTCATCGATACCGGCCGATGCAGTAGGCTGCCAGCAGCTTATCATCAAAGAATCGGGAGTCCTGGCTGGAGTTGAAGTTGCAAAACGTATTTTCAATGCTTTTGATTCCGAACTGAAAATGACTCAATACCTGCATGACGGTGACCGGGTAAAGCCGGGAGACGTGGCATTTGCAGTTGAAGGCCGTGTCAGATCTTTGTTGCAAACTGAACGGCTTATGTTGAACGTTATGCAACGTATGAGTGGGGTGGCTACCCGTACTGCCGAGTATGTAAAACTGCTTGAAGGTACGAAAACTCATGTGCTTGATACCCGCAAAACCACTCCTGGACTTCGCCTTTTGGAAAAGGAGGCGGTGAAGATAGGAGGCGGCTGCAATCATCGTATCGGATTGTTTGATATGATTCTCCTGAAAGACAATCATGTGGACTTTGCCGGAGGTATAGCCAACGCCATACATCGTGCCCAAGATTATTGTAAAGCCAACGGCAAGAATCTTAAAATAGAAATAGAAGTCCGTTCGTTCGACGAACTGCAGCAGGCTTTGGACTGTGGTGGTATAGACCGCATCATGCTTGACAATTTCAGTGTGGCAGACACTCGTCGTGCTGTAGATATGATAGACGGTCGTTATGAAACAGAATCATCAGGCGGTATTACGTTCGACACTTTGCGCCAGTATGCCGAATGTGGAGTTGACTTTATTTCGGTCGGAGCATTGACGCATTCTGTCAAAAGTCTTGATATGAGTTTTAAGGCTGTCAAATAAAACTGCCGTTTGCTGCAATATCATTTGAATGGCGGGTGTCATCCGAATATGATGGAGCTCAGCCTGTTAAGGTTTGTTTGAGCGATTAAGCGATGAAATCGAACCCCACCCATGCAAATATCCAACGGATATTTGCATGGGTGGGGTTCATTATGCTGTCAGAATGTCATTCGATTACATGTACGGTGCAACTCACTATTTCCGGATGACTGGCTGGAACTAATGGCACTGTTACAGTATACATATAGTCTACAGTGAAAGTAGACGGTTCGCTTTCTGTTACGTAAAGCCTTATGGAGTCTTCTCTTGAGGAACCGACAATCTCATAAGAGACAGGGTGGTAATAACCGTCTTCATCTGTAGAACGTACCATCCAATCGCCTCTCGATTTCCATCTCTTGTCGTAATTATTGATATATATTGTAAACGGTTCGTTGACCTTGACTTCGATATAGTCAGGCGTCAGTGCCGGGTCTACGCCATGGTTCTCATCGCATGATGCCATGGTGAAGATGATTCCGATACCGGCTATCATTTTAATTATAGTCTTCATAATGATGTCATTTATTTGTTTGTTATTTCATTTTTTTTACTCCGTAGTGCAGGTTCCACAAATTCTGTTTCCTCCAGAAAAGAGTGACTCTACAGTCACGATAAGATTTTCCAGACCGGATGTCGTCATTGTTTTTATTTCATATATTTGTCAATGGCGGCTTGTCCCGCTGAATTTATTTCCGCCTAAAAACCAGATGAACTTATTTTGCAGTTTTTCCTTCGTATAAATGAAGAATCCGTGTTTTACTGCTGATGTGTAACTGTTTCTGCTATGGCGCAAAGATAGTGTAAAATATTTGAATTACCAATATTTTATATTGATATTTATAGTTGATAATGTATATCAGTACCTTGTTTTATTGTTGTTGCCAGGTGATTTTTTTTAATTTGCCAATACTACTGGTGCGATAAAATCGCGTTAGTTTAAAAATCATCAAATAAAGAGCGTT
>JBJECG010000030.1:0-8628 GCA_051870875.1 Candidatus Aphodosoma sp. | reverse complement strand
ATCGGCCGTAGGGCGTATCTGGAAGATTATAGCATTGAAATTGAGAGATTTCAACGAATCGAGTATTTCCATCATGCGAATCTGCTGCTGCTGAGAGTCGGTGCAACCAGGTCTGGGCCAGTCGATATTGGCCACAGTAGCCACCCAGGCTGCCCTGAACTGACGCTTTGCGCTTCCGGTTGCCGCAAAGGAGGCTGCAGACAAACACAAAGCAGCAGCCACAATCCATATTCTCACCGTATATAACATTTTCATGCAGATTTTAAGTAGCACAAAATAATTAATCATTATATTATATCCAAGAGTAACAGCTATTTTGGAACTGCAATGAATTCATCGTCTTTCAGTAGCTTCCGGCATTACCTAAAATCATCCGGAAATCGCGCTGAATTCACTTGGCAGTTGGTTTTTGCGAGTTACTTACTTTATTATCGTCTATTTATCGTTTCACTTCTGTTTCCCGGCATTCCGGGCATAAAATGTATAGCCTATTGTATAATTGAAACCGAAAGCAGCCCCACCCGCATTGCCGAAACCCGGGACATACCAAAGATACGACTTGTCATGGGCCGTTGTATGCAACAGCGTCTTGAGCCTGACCGACCACCCCATAGTCAGCCCTCTATACAAATCCACACGTACACCAGCTACGATTTCCAGCCAGCCGGAATACACCAGCGGACTGCCAAACTCCTCAACTGTCTCGCTACCCCAATAGGTGTCAGACACTACAACATTACCAATATTGTAATTCATCGGAGCAAAAGCATACCTCACACCTGCAAACGGATAACTTCTGACGGAACGTACAGTGCCGTCGTCCTTAAACCGTTTGAGCAATCCGTAATTCAGTCCGACACGAAAAAACGGAGCTCGTGTGGTGTATACCGATCCTACAGCCATGGTTTCATCAGCCGAAGCAAAACCGATTTCCAGGACAGGATATATCCGGCTGTAAAGATTCACATCAATCTGAGCCTCAAAATTCATCACCTTGCCATAGGCAATACCCATGAGAGGTGCAGCCAAATCATAATGTACAGAAAAGCCCTGGAATACGGGAGGCTGAAACTGACTTGTTTTTCCCGGTATGTAGTCTGATTGCCGTGCATATGCCGTATCAGACTGAGCATCAACTGCCAATGGCAACAACAGCAATATGGCCAGGATGCAATGTTTCATCGGTTACGGAAGTATAGTTTCAAATTATTGTCAGAAACGAGATAGTCCACCGTACTGTTTTCGATTATCACGGAATCGATTCCGTGTACCGTAGTATTCACCTTCACAATATTGTGGTTGACCACACAGCCGCATTCCAAAGACACGATCTTCTGTTCGTTGGAGTGGACAACGGAAAGAGTGTCGGTGTAACGCAGCGTGACACCGTCAGCAGCCTGGTGGAAAACACATATGCTGAAATCGGAAACGGTGTCGTGCTTCTTCAGAGGCAAAACCATACTTGAAACCGCCACGCTGTCATAGAGCAATGAATCGACACCCACACCCGCAACGCTCAATGGAGCCGAATACGCCACGGCTTCGTAAGTTTCCGTGCCGGTATCGAATACCATACGGTACAACGAGACATTCATGCCAAAGCCAGACATGTCATGCTGACAAGTATCAATGTCAGAACACGAGCAGAGCATCAGAGACAACAGAGATGCGAATAATATTCCAGAATAAAACCGTTTCATCAGCCAGAATCATCAACCCAAAAGTTTCACTTCGTTTTTGACATGGTCTATAGCAATCTGAGTGGGAGTGTCCGGTGTCGCAGCATAGGTAGAAAGCACAGCCTGGGCAAGCTCCATTGCCGGAGCTTCGGCATTCATCTGAGCGGCACATGTGTTGATGAGCTGTACTATGCTTTCACGGGCATTGCACACCAGAATCCAGGTCTCTTTGGATACGTAAATCTGCTGGGAAAGATTGTGTTCGTATTCATCACGCACAGCTTTCACCAGCATCTGCTGCAATTGCAGCACGCTGAAGCCGTTGAAATCGAAACGCAGGAGAATGGATTCGGGTGTGGTACGTTCGAGAAACAGAACTATGCGTTCGTATGCCCTCAGGCGAATGGGCAGAACCACATCGCACCCGCGCAAGCGCAATTCAAACGAACGGCGTTCGTCTTCCTGACCGAACATTTTGTGCATGACCATATACATAGCCACCACCACGACGACGGCAGGCAAGGTAAATTTCAATATTTCGAAAAAAACCGACATATCAGGATACAAATCAGGTTTATACAATATTTGCGGTTTGGATGGAGCCTCAATCAAGTACTTCAGCTATCTGGTATTTGTTGCGGTCGGCATCGGAACGGCTCACCAATTCGCCGACAAATCCGGACAGAAACATCTGCGTACCCAAAATCATCATGGTAAGTGCGATATAGAAATATGGTGTATCGGTGACAAGCGGTGCCGGCACCTGGCGGGCCAATGCCACCAGCTTCACTACTCCGACAGCCACTACGGCCAACAAGCCTATGACAAACATGACGCTGCCCCACAATCCGAAGAAGTGCATGGGCTGCTTGCCAAACCGGTTAAGGAAAGTGAGAGAAAACAGGTCGAGGTAACCGTTTACAAACCGCTCCAATCCGAATTTCGACTTACCGTACTGACGTTTGCGGTGTACCACCACTTTTTCTCCTATACGGGTATATCCCGCGTTCTTTGCAAGAAACGGGATGTAACGGTGCATCTCGCCATAGACTTCGATATTTTTCACCACATCTTTTCGGTAGGCTTTGATGCCGCAATTCATGTCATGCAGTTTCAGTCCGGTGACACGACGTGCTGTGGCGTTGTAAAGTTTTGACGGGAGATTTTTGGTAAAGGCGTTGTCATAACGTTTTTTCTTCCAACCAGATACCAGATCGTATCCGTCCTGGGTTATCATTCTGTAGAGCTCAGGTATTTCATCGGGCGAATCCTGCAGGTCGGCATCGAGAGTCACGACCACATCGCCCTGCGCTTTTTCGAAACCACAATACAGGGCCGGTGACTTACCGTAATTGCGACGGAAACGTATGCCGTGCACATTGGCAGATCTGGCGCGCAACTCTTTGATTACCTGCCACGAATTGTCGGTAGAGCCATCATTGACGAATATGACTTCGTATGAGAAGTTGTGTTCGGTCATCACACGGTGAATCCAATCATAAAGTTCGGGCAAGGATTCAGCTTCATTGAAAAGAGGAATTATTACCGATATATCCATAAGTAATTGATTTGTCTGCTATACTATAATCTACTTGTTTGCAAGAGTATCGTCTTTACGGTCAGGTACATTGTCAAACGGGCTGTGTTCCCGGCGCACAAAAGCTGCAATCACCAGGCCCATTATGAAGCAGGCCATTATATTCATCCAAATGCACTGGACTGCCAGATTGAGCGGAGAGAGAAGTTCGGACAGCATGGTTTCCAGATCATACATTTCAGGGAACAACTGAGGCATGCTGTCGGCCACTTCCATCATCATATCGATCTGCTTCCGGAGATAGTCAGGATTCAAGACCTTGCAATACAGGTATTTGAAAAGTGCCGATATGAGCGACGAATACATGGAGAGCTGGACTATGTACCACAACATCTGCCCGTACGAGGCATAGCCGTCGTAGACAGTGTCACGGCAATTACGCGCCAGACGATATACAAGATACACCTCGGCCGGTATAATGAGGAATTGCAGCCATGATATGGCCATGACGGTAGACACCCAAAAATTCAGACAGAACAACAGTCCCAAAAGGACGCCCCAGTTCATGGCATGACGATTTGACATCATAAATTATGCAGTTATAAATTTCACTTGTTCAAGTTATCACAACGATCACCTACCAATCAGATTTCCACTTTTGTCTTACGTTTCAATTCAAAGTCACGTCCGAGGTAACGCTCGCGCACCACGGGGTTGGCTGCCAGTTCAGGCGGTGTGCCGTGAAAGAGTATCTTCCCCTCGAAAAGCAGATATGCCCGGTCGGTGATGGAAAGGGTTTCATCGACATTATGGTCGGTGATAAGTATGCCTATATTTTTATCTTTCAAATGCCATACTATGTCCTGGATGTCCTGGACGGCAATCGGGTCAACACCAGCAAACGGTTCGTCGAGCATGACGAAACTTGGTTCTATTGCCAGACATCGAGCTATTTCGCAACGGCGGCGTTCACCACCGGAGAGGCGGTCACCGATATTCCTGCGTACGTGTTCCAGCCGGAATTCGGCTATAAGCTGTTCGAGCTTCTGTTTCTGATAGTCGCGCGGGAATCTGGTCATTTCGAGAACAGACATTATGTTGTCTTCCACCGTCATTTTACGGAATACCGATGCCTCCTGAGCCAGATAACCTATACCGGACTGAGCCCGACGGTATACAGGATACTTGGTTATATCCTTGTCATTCAGGAAAATATTGCCCGAATTCGGCACCACCAGCCCCGTTGTCATGTAAAATGTTGTGGTCTTGCCGGCTCCGTTCGGGCCAAGCAATCCCACGATTTCGCCCTGATGCACCTCTATGGATACATCATTGACAACGGTCCGTTTGCCGTATGTTTTGAAGAGGTGTCTGGTGCTGAGCACCATATCGGTGGGACGGTTCATGTATAGCGAAAAAGATAAATCTGAATAACAGTTCAACTCCGGATGTTGCGCCGGCGTTTTTCATCCCTCAATTCGGATGCACGTTCGTAATTTTCATCGGCTATTGCCCGTTGCAGCATATCATCGAGTTCATCGTCATCCAATATGCCGACAGGGGCAGTGTCGGTATGCTGGATTTTCACTTTGTCTTTCACTTCATCGAGTATGCTGTCATCGACACAGACCGGGGTACCTGTCCTCAGGGCCAACGATACGGCATCGGAAGTCCGGCTGTCGAACACCTGTTCTTCACCATCAACGCCGAGCACCAGTTGCGAGTAATATGTTTCGCCCGATTTACGGACTATACGTATTTCCTTGAACTGTATTTCGTTTGCATTCAATACGTTGACCATAAGATCATAAATCAGCGGACGCCCTGGTTTGACGCCATGTTTTGCCATCAGAACGGCCCGCGCTTCGTACGCACCTACAAATACAGGCAGCATGCGTGTGCCGTTTTTCTCCTTGAACAGGAGAAGAAACAACTCACGTACGTTTTCATCGATATGAGTCGCGGCCTCGCTTACTGAAAATATTTCCAATTCGACTTTTGCCATAACCGACTTTATACGGTACAAAAATGCGGCAATACCGCATATCAACGCAGATTACAGCACAAAGGTACAAAGAATTGGTGAGATTTGCCATAAAATCCGGTGTCATATTTCATATTGTTTTCGAGACATTGCACGCACCGGATCCTAAACGTGACAATGCACATATTGCCGGCATGAAAAAGACAAGGGCATCAGGACAGCGCATATGCCGTCCGATGCCCTTGCTATTATTTTCATCAACGATTGTATTACTATTGTCGTGATCACTTCATGTCATCGACCGCCCATTTCAGCCAGATAGCCCCCCATGCGAATCCGGCTCCGAACGATGACAGCACGAGGTTGTCTCCCTTGATGAAAAGGTGTTTGTTGTCCCAAAGAAGAATAGGAATAGTGGCCGAAGATGTGTTGGCCCGCTTGTCGATGTTCACCAGCACACGGTCGGGCGAGATACCCATACGGTGTCCGACGGCTTCGATAATACGGAGATTGGCCTGATGAGGGAGGAAATAGATATCGGCAGGGTTAAGGTTGTTGCGTTCCATGAGTTCAACAGAGACATCAGCCATTTTGCTGACAGCCCACTTGAACACGTTCCGGCCGTCCTGATAGACAAAATGCTCGCGGGCATCTACGGTTTCGTGCGAGGCTGGCTTGACCGATCCTCCGGCTTTCATGTGGAGATACTGCTTGCCCACTCCGTCTGAACGGAGTATCGCATCCTGCAGACCATTGCCATCGGCACACGGTTCGATGAGTATTGCGGCTGCGCCGTCACCGAAAAGCGGACATGTGTTGCGGTCTGTATAGTCGAGGATTGAGGACATTTTTTCGCCGCTTATGACTATGCCTTTCCTGACAAAACCGCTTTCAACGTAAAGCGACATGGTTTTCAGGGCGTGTATGAATCCGGCACAACCGACGTTCATATCGAACGACATGGCGTTGCGGATGCCGCAGGCATCGGAAATGATGGCTGCCGAGGCAGGGAATACGTGATCCGGGGTTACGGTGGAACAGATGACAGCTCCAATTTCAGAGGGGTCGATACCGTTTTTGTCCAACAAAGTACGGAGGGCCCGGGTGGCCATGTATGTCATTCCTGCTCCAGGTTCTTTCAGTATCCTGCGTTCCTTGATGCCGACACGGGTCATGATCCATTCATCGCTCGTATCTACCATACGACTCAATTCGTCGTTGGTAAGAACATAATCGGGCAAATAGGCTTCAATAGCCGTTATTGCAGCTCTTATTTTTTGCTCTTTCATAAGTTTATATTGTCGTTTCTGCGTCAACACGTGCCTCATGTATCTGATTTACAATCCATTTCAGCATTATATTTCCAATACCAGACATCTGAGGCCATTCCGCAAAAATTTTTGCAAAGTTAGAAAAAAATCTGACACACAAGCCTTTTTTGACTTACTATTTTACGCATATCGCTCATAATATTTTGATAATAAGGATATTTTCTGATACTACCGTCATAAGCCACTGCTTGCTGAATATGACAAGAGAGTGTCAAATACCTGCGGACTTTCCCGGCTCTAATTCTTTCCTTAAATCCAAAGGATGTCAGGAGGATGCTGACGGCTTGAGCTTTTTTTGCGATAAGATGACTTATGCGTGGTTGTACGGCAAATGTCCATCCATTGCGGCGACCGGCAGGGCTATTGCCGATACTGATATTTATTAGTACCTTTGCGCGAGGAAGTTATATCTTCAACAGAACAGATAACACACACATTATGAGCTACAAACTTACAGAAGTATTCAGGCCGCGCATCATCGAGTGCATGAAAAACTATTCAAAAGCCCAATTTTCATCGGACATTATGGCAGGTATCATAGTCGGTATAGTGGCTATACCGCTTGCTATAGCGTTCGGTATAGCTTCGGGAGTCGGCCCGACGGAAGGTTTGGTGACTGCCATAATAGCGGGTCTCATAGTTTCGGTTTTCGGCGGCACAAAGGTACAGATAGGCGGTCCTACCGGAGCGTTCATCGTGATAGTGTACGGCATAATACAACAATACGGGCTGAGCGGACTTATGATAGCCACAGTGATGGCGGGTGTCATGCTCATCCTCATGGGGTTCGCCAAATTAGGTTCAATAATAAAGTTTGTGCCTTACCCTGTAATCATCGGCTTCACCGGCGGCATAGCGCTCACCATTTTCTCAACTCAGATGAACGATTTTTTCGGGCTGGGAATAGACAAGGTGCCTGCCGGCTTCATTGAGAAATGGATGTGCTACTTCGAAAATTCCGGTGCGTTCAACGTACAGGCATTTATTGTCAGCATTGTAAGTCTGCTCATCATAATACTGACACCACAGATATCAAAAAAGATTCCAGGTTCGCTGGTTGCCATTGTGATTGTAACGTTAGTGGTGTGGCTGATGAAACGCTACACCGGACTGTGCGATGGCATCAAGACCATCGGAGACATATATGCCCTTCCATCCGGAATACCCGCCCCCGCCCTGCCGGAAATGACCCTGACAGAAGGAGAAAGCGTGTGGACGGTGGTACGCAGCCTGATGCCGGCAGCATTCACGATAGCCATGCTTGGTGCGATAGAGTCGCTTCTTTCGGCCATGGTGGTAGACGGCGTGATTTCGGACAAGCACAATTCAAATACGGAACTTATCGGTCAAGGTATAGCCAATATGGTAGTGCCGTTTTTCGGCGGCATTCCCGCCACAGGAGCCATTGCCCGAACAATGACCAATGTAAACAACGGCGGACGCACACCTATAGCCGGAGTTGTACATGCAGTAGTGCTTCTGCTTGTACTACTGTTTATGGGGCCGCTGGTCGGCCTTATCCCTATGCCTTGTCTGGCAGCCGTCCTTGTAATGGTAGCGTACAACATGAGCGGATGGCGTACGTTCGTGTCTCTTGCCAAAGGGCCGAAGAGTGATTTCGCCGTACTGATGGTGACATTTGTGCTGACTGTGATCTTTGACCTTACGATAGCCATCGAAGTCGGCCTTCTCCTCGCCATAGTACTGTTCCTGAAACGTACAAGTGAGGCTGTGAGCATCAAGCATTTCCAAAACGAACTTGACCCGACGCTCGAGTCGGACATGCACATTACGGCGGAAGAGCATCTCGTCATTCCGGCAGGAGTGGACGTGTACGAAATAGACGGTCCGTACTTCTTCGGCATCGCCAACAAGTTCGATGAAATCATGAGCCGTACGGCATCGAAGCCCAGAGTGCGCATAATCCGCATGAGGCGTGTCCCATTCATGGATTCGACAGGCATCCACAATCTGGAAATACTTGTAACCCAATCCCAAAAAGAGAACATCCACATAGTACTGTCGGGTGTAAAGCCACAAGTGCGAGCCACATTGGAACACGCCGGATTCACCAAATTGCTTTCAGCGGAAAATATC
>JBJECG010000029.1:0-126105 GCA_051870875.1 Candidatus Aphodosoma sp. | reverse complement strand
GCTGAGAGATACTTCAGATTGTTGAGGTTGGCAAACGCAAATTGCCGTATCAGTTCTTCGTGTTCGAAACAACGTTTTTCGCATTCTTTTACTGATTCTTGCAGTTGCCCTATACTGTATTCGCTCATTGCAAATGGTTCGGCATCTATGCCTTCGGCAATATCTTTGGTTACAGTGACAAAGTAGATTGTATTGCCGGTGCTGTTGATGACAAATGCATTGTATTCGTCTTGCCACTCGTCACGCCATACACGGGACTGACATGAATAGAAACTGACAACAAGGCCGCTGTTGCGCAGTTTGTCCGTCTTTTCCGCCGAATAGCCCCCCCAAACCTGCATGCGTTGGAGTTCGCGTTCGGCGGCTGCCAACTCTTGTTTGTTTTTTTCAAATTCAACATGCAGACGTTCCGACTCTTCAACAAAAGCCAGACCTTGTTTTATATCCAAATGCTGGCATTTGGCCAATACAGGCATTTTTGTCTTGTTTCTCTTGCATTCACCTGATACAGTGTCAACCAGATTCTGGCAAATGGCGATATGTTTGTCAATGCGTAATTGTTGGGCATACTTGTCACGCAGCTGTTCGTATGTGTCTGACTCTTGGGAAAGGGTCGCTACGTGCAAGACACCGAGACTGCGTACCTTTTCCAGAAAACTATCGTATTCACTGTGGTGAATTACGAAGTCATATTTGGTCATTTTTGTTATCATAACATTCCTATGTGTAAATTAGTCAGCTGCTGTTTCATTTTCCCGTTCGCGTTTGGCCTTTACTATCTTCTGCGATGATTTTGAAAGGTTTTCTTCGTCTTCCATGAAACGTTTTATTTTACGTATTGCATCTTCGTAACCAGGTATCTGTACTTTCTCAAAAAGGTTGACTTTTTGCGTGGTCTTTTTTCTGGCGTATTCCAAAAGACGTAATTTTTCTATATAAAATTCCCGTTCAATGCCTATTTGGGCGAGTTTTTTCAATTCAGACAGTCCGTCAGCCCACCATTTTGGAGATGAAAACAGGCTGAACGGTCTGGTGCTGTAAATCACTTCATCAAGTACTGGTATGCGTACTCCGGCTATCTTTTTGACAGTCATCTTCACATCATCGACAGAAAGCAGGGTTGTGTCGAATTCTTCCCACAGGGCCAGCATCTTGTCGTATGACGCGATGGCCTCATTAAGTTCGTTTTCCAGGCGTACTACATCCTGCTTGGCTTTTTTGGCTTCAAGACGCAAAGCGCTCTCCTTGTTTTTTATGGTGGGCAAGGCGCGTACACGCATCTTCAAGTTTTTTTCCAGCCCTTGAAGCGATGTTTTGTTATATTGAAATGAGATTGCCATTATTTCCAGTATTTGTCAACCAGTTCCTGTTTGATATTCACCTCTTCGGGTTTGAAATGATTGGAGAATAGTGACCATGCCACGTCAAGCATCTGGGTGGTGTCGATATTTACGTCAATGGCCAGAAGCTGTTCGGAATAGTCTTTCGCAAAAGCCAGGGTACGTTCATCGTAGTTGGTGAGGTCAAATCCGTTTTCAAGTTTTGTCTTGGCATTGGCTGCATCGGCATACAGGCGAACTGCGGCGTTCATCACCTGCGGATGGTCTTCGCGGGTCTTTTTGCCGGTGACAAGCTGTTTCAGACGAGACAGCGAGCGGAATGGGTCAACGATGACTTTACCGATGTCGGAGTCGCGGCGGAGATATAGCTGCCCTTCTGTGATGTAACCGGTATTGTCCGGTACGGCGTGGGTGATGTCTCCGCCCGAAAGAGTAGTCACCGCTATGATCGTAATGGAGCCTCCGGCCGGAAATTGTACAGCCTTTTCGTAGATTTTCGCAAGGTCGGAGTATAGCGATCCTGGCATTGAGTCTTTGGACGGGATCTGGTCCATACGGTTGGACACTATGGCCAAGGCATCGGCATACGAAGTCATGTCGGTGAGCAGTACCAGCACTTTCTGGTTTTTCTGAACGGCAAAATATTCAGCTGCCGTAAGTGCCATGTCAGGGATGAGAAGACGTTCTACAGGCGGGTTTTCCGTGGTGTTTACAAACGAAACGATACGGTCAAGCACCCCTGCATTGTTGAATATGTTTTTGAAGTATAGGTAGTCATCGTTTGTCAGACCCATGCCGCCGAGGATGATTTTGTCGGTTTTTGCTCTGAGAGCCACATTGGCCATCACTTGGTTGTATGGTTGGTCCGGATCGGCAAAGAACGGTATTTTCTGGCCTGATACAAGGGTATTGTTCAAATCGATGCCGGCTATACCTGTGGCGATAAGCTCCGATGGTTGTTTGCGGCGCACGGGGTTTACCGACGGTCCGCCTATCTCAACTTCCTCGCCTTCGACGGCGGGGCCGCCGTCTATAGGGTTGCCGAATGCG
This sequence comes from Candidatus Aphodosoma sp., assembly GCA_051870875.1. Lineage (GTDB taxonomy): Bacteria > Bacteroidota > Bacteroidia > Bacteroidales > Paludibacteraceae > Aphodosoma. The sequence continues at coordinate 123,715 of JBJECG010000029.1, read as the reverse complement.
TTGAAAAACCTTCCGGCCAGTTGGTCGCTGACTTTCAGCGATGGTGCCTTGCCGAGGAAAATCACTTCTGCATTGGTCGGGATACCCTCCGTACCTTCGAATACCTGGAGGGTGACATTGTCATCGATGATCTTAACCACTTGTGCCAGTTTGTCGTTGACGGTAGCCAATTCATCGTTGCCTACTCCTGTCGCTTGCAGCGAGCAGGTGGCTTTTGTTATCTGTGTGATTTTTGTATAAATCTTTTGAAAAGCTTTTGTTGCCATAGTAGTTGGGTGTTATGTTATAGCGATGACATCAGGCTCGTTTCTCGTCCAGAAGTGCGCGGAGGGATGTCAGGTTTTGTTCAAATTTTTCGCTGTGGAACTCTGAATAGTTCATTTGTTTGCATATGTTGATGATGCGTTTGAAGTAGTCCATCACATCGGTGAACGAATCGAACTCGAATTCCGAATTGCAGATATCCATCACAAGGTTGAGCATAAATTCCTGACGTTCGAGAGGGCAGACTGAGTCTGTTTTGTCGAATGCGTCTTGTTGGAGGATCACGAAATCGATGACTTCCGATTTCCAGAACGTTATGTGGTAGTCTACTGGCACACCGTCATCGCCGAGGATATTGATTTGCTCCTGTACTTCCTTGCCTCGTTGCAGCAGTGTTTTCATCTGGTTGACTTTACCTATCCAGTCACCTTGAATTTTTGTTTTTATATATTCTTCAAATTCAGGATATTCTATGTATTTTGAATAACTGTCGATAGGGTTGACTGCCGGATAACGCTTGCGGTCTGCGCGGTTTTGCTCAAGTGCGTAGAAGCAACGCGCAGCTTTCTTTGTCCCTTCTGTAACAGGTTCTTTCAGGTTGCCGCCGGCAGGCGATACAGTACCGATGAATGTGATTGAACCGGTCTTTCCGTTTTTGAGGTAGACATATCCCGCACGACTGTAGAATGCCCCTATGATAGCCGAAAGATCCATAGGGAACGCATCCTGGCCGGGAAGCTCTTCCATACGGTTGCTCATTTCGCGGAGTGCCTGTGCCCAGCGCGATGTGGAGTCTGCCATCAGCAGTACTTTCAAGCCCATGGCACGGTAGTATTCAGCAATGGTCATGGCTGTGTAGACCGATGCTTCACGCGATGCTACCGGCATGTTCGATGTGTTGGCTATGATTATTGTACGTTCCATCAGTTTGCGTCCGGTATGCGGGTCTTCGAGTTCTGGAAACTCAACGAATATTTCCACTACCTCGTTGGCGCGTTCGCCGCATGCTGCGATTATGACTATGTCGGCATCGGCTTGTTTTGATATGGCGTGCTGGAGTACGGTCTTGCCTGTACCGAACGGACCGGGGATGAATCCTGTCCCGCCCTCAACTATAGGGTTGGCTGTGTCTATGATGCGGACCCCGGTTTCCAACAAGCGGAACGGTCGCGGTTTCTCTACATGTACTTTTATGGCTTTTTTCACCGGCCATTTCTGTATCATGGTTATATTGTGGTCGTTGCCATCGGCATCTGTTATGACGGCTACAGTGTCTTCTATTTTGTATTGTCCGGCATCAGCCACTGACTTTACGGTGTATATGCCTTTCATGGCAAAAGGAACCATGATTTTGTGTGGGTGGGAGTTTTCGTCCACTTCGCCAAGCCACGATGCAGCTTCCACTTTGTCGCCGGGTTTTGCAAGTGGAGTGAAATTCCAAAGCCGGTTCCTGTCCAACGGAAAGTTGTATTCTCCTCGTTTGAGGAATACACCGGTCAGTTTGTCAAGGTCATTTTGCAGTCCGTCATAGTTGCGTGAAAGCATACCTGGCCCGAGTGTTACCTCAAGCATGTGACCTGTAAATTCAACTTCGTCACCCACTTTCATGCCACGGGTGCTTTCGAATACTTGTACGAAAACGTTGTCTTTGTTTACTTTCAGTACTTCGGCCATAAGGCGTACCGTGCCGAGTGTTATATAGCATATCTCGTTCTGGGCCACAGGACCGTCTACGACTACTGTCACCAGGTTGGATATAATGCCTTTTACTTTGCCTTTTGTTGCCATGATGTGGTTTTATATTTTGTTTTGTTTTACTTTCTGTTGTGTCTGTGGACTCCAGTTATCAGGTCGGTTGTATGTCTATTCGGTGGTGTTGCCTGAAAATTAGAATTTCACGTTTTTTTTCAGATTGTCAATCATTTGTCGGAAAATCTCGGTGCCCCGTTCAACCGACAGATCATCCCAACGGTGCATCAGTTCGCATTGGAGCCAGAATTTCAATATGCGTTCAATCGAAAAGTATTCGAACACAGTCTGTTCTTCCAACCACTGCCACTTGAGCTGGTCGATGCGGTGTTCGCGTTCTATCAGATTCGGTATTTCTGCAACTGAGGCAACTGTGTCGTAGTAGTCTATTTCCGTTTTCAGATTGAAATCGCGGGCGGAGGCGGATGTGCGTATGGTTTTGGCCGCAATGTTGTCTCCTACTACGGTGTCTTGTATATTCCATCCGTGTTTGCGGCACATCAGCGCAGTGAGTATGTTGTTGATGTTGAGATTGAATTCGAACCACTTTGCTATGAATGCGTTTTTCTGCTTCATGCCATATTTGTAGTAGAGCGATGCCAGACGGTCTTCCCTGAATGTTGTCTTTGCTTCGTTGTTTTCATCTTTTATGGTGTCGAGAAATCTCTGCATGTAGGGTAGTAGCCGGGTGTCTTTCTGCCGGTACGTTTCATCGCTGTCGTCCAGTTTCTCGAACAATGCCATCCAATCCTGTCGCGACAAGACTCCCAACGGATTGATTTCGCTTTCCCGGTCATTCAACAGTGAAAGCAGATTGGCATTGTCATACCGGCGGCGAAAGACGTTGAGCAGTTCCATGTCTTTTTTCGAGAGCAAGGCAGACAATTCTTCGAGCATCACATCCATTGCGGGTATCGACTTCGGATTGTCCCGCTGCACGTCCGGCATCCCGGCTATATAGCAATAGTAGTTCATAAATGGAATGATAACTTCAATTGTATTAGAAAAGCATCTCTATCAATTTCGGACGGAGAAACTCTTTGAAATAGGCAACAAACTCGTCGTTGCCGAATGTGATTTTGTAGCTGCCCGAGGCTGGCGATATGGCAAAGTCTGTCTTAATGCCTTTTACTTCGTTGATTATCACTCCGGCTGATAGCAGCTCTTTGGCGTTGGCTTTGAAATATTCTTCAAGGGCTGTAGCATCCTTGGCCTCGATGTTGATAGCCCCGTCTTTTATCCAGGATTCTGCTATACGGGCTATGATACCCTGCATGAATGATGCGTCTGCCGTGGCGGCTTTTACCGAATCCGAGGCTATACGGTCGCTCAGCATGTCGGTTATCTCGGTTTTCAGGGCGTTGAGTGCCTGGGCGGTATACAGGCGGAGTTCTGCACGTGTGTTCTTGTCCGTTTCGGCGGCTTTGGCATTGGCATCCGCTGTTATTTGTTCTGCTTCAGCCTTGGCTTTTGCCACTATATCGGCAGCTTCGGCCTTGGCTTTTGCCACTATATCGGCAGCTTCGGTTTTGCCTTTTTCCACGCCTTCGGCGTAGAGCTTGTCTGTCAGTTCTTGAAGTTTGTTGTTCATATATGTGATGTGTGTTAAATTTTAGGTTGCCTGTCATGTCAGATTTAATCTGACAAGGGAGTTTGCATTGCCATTTTTCATTTGGAACACGCAAATGTACGCCATTTTATTTGGTTTTGCAAAAAAAATCCAGTCTAATTTGGCTAAATCGGCAATTTCAGCTTTTCAGTTGACTTTTTGCGGTTGTCAACAATACTGTGTCCTGAACAAGGATAAAATCTTTGGGCCATACATATCTGTCGCCCTCTGAATATTTGCATTGCGGGCAAAATGAGCTGTAACGGATTCCATTGCGTATTTCAGGTAAAAGAAATCAAACCGGCAACATTTCCCTACAGTTTTCTGATTATGCTTGTCCGCCAATTTACATCTGTGTACGGCCATATTGTGATGGATACCATCCGTACTTTGGGTCTCTATGTGGTCCGCATCATCAATGGTATGGGTCATGTCTGTAACGGCAAGGTCATTAGTCAGTCAGTCCCACCGGTATTCGGATACCCATTCCATACATGGAATATAGATGGCACAAACCGCCCACCGGCAGTTATTCAATGCTGTTTGGCGGTTAGTCTGTTTTTGTTGTGGGAGATGAGCAAAAAGAGAAAAACGTATGAACCTACAATTTATTTGCGGCAGATGCATCCTGTCAGGTGGTCGTTGACAAAACCCGTTGCCTGCAGAAAGGCGTAACAGATAGTCGGACCGAAAAATGTAAAACCACGTTTGCGCATATCCTTGCTCATTGCTTCGGCTTCGGGCGATGTTACAGGTACTTCGTCCAATGCCATGAAATGGTTTACAATTGGTTTTGAGGCAGGAAAAAACGACAGTATATAATTGTAAAAACTGCCGAATTCTTTTTGTATTTCTATAAAGATACAGGCGTTGGTGACTGCCGATTTTATTTTCCTCCGATTGCGTATTATGCCGTCAAAGCTTGTCAACCGTTCTACTTCGTAATCGGTCATGGCGGCCACGGCATGAACATCGAAATTGTGGAACGCCAAGCGGTAGCCTGGGCGTTTCTTCAGAATAGTCAGCCAGTTAAGCCCGGCCTGGGCACTTTCCAGAATCAGAAATTCAAACAGCACACGGTCGTCTGTAACCAGCTTTCCCCACTCTTCATCGTGGTAGCGCATATATATTTCGTCCGATCCGCACCATCCGCAGCGTCCGTTTACTAAATCTTGCATTGCGCGAGAAATTATTTGGTTCCGGGTGCAAAATTACTACATTTTTGTCCGTTTCTGTGTCGGTTGTAAATTTTTGTCTGACCATGATATTCCTGTCAAATTGTCACATGTCGGGCATTGGCAGGCTTTTTGCATTTTCAGCAAGGCATGCCAGTGATGACAAGTTTTGTATGTACGCAGCCGTACAGGGCTTTGGTCCGTCACGGATATTGTATCAAATTCGAAAATCAAATCAAACAAAAAGTATTATATTATTATGGCTAAAGGAACTATCGGGGTAACGACTGACAATATTTTCCCCGTAATAAAGAAATTTTTGTATAGTGACCACGAGATTTTTCTTCGTGAACTTGTATCTAATGCTGTCGATGCCACTCAAAAACTCAAGACCCTTTCTTCTGTAGGTGAGTATAAAGGTGAACTTGGCGAAATGCGTGTTGTGGTAAAAGCTGACAAAACGGCAGGAACCCTTACCATTTCCGACCGTGGCATAGGCATGACAGCCGAAGAGGTTGAGAAATATATCAATCAGATAGCATTCTCCGGAGCCACGGAATTTCTCGACAAATATAAGGACGATGCCAATGCAATCATCGGTCATTTCGGCCTCGGCTTCTATTCCGCTTTCATGGTGGCCAAACAAGTTGAAATTTTCACCAAATCTTATAAGGACGCTCCTGCACAGCATTGGTCTTGCGATGGTTCTCCCGAGTTCATCCTTGAAGAAATCGACCGCACGGAGCGGGGTACTGACATAGTTCTGCATATTGATGACGAAAACAAGGAGTTCCTCGAAGAGAACAAAATCAGCGAACTTCTGCATAAATACTGCAAATTCCTGCCGGTTGAAATTCAGTTTGGTAATAAAAAGGAATGGAAAGAAGGCAAGGAGGTGGAAACTGGCGAACCGAACATTATCAACAATATCACTCCTGCATGGACGCGTAAACCGGCTGATCTAACCGAAGAGGATTATGCCAACTTCTACCGTGAACTTTATCCGTATGCCGAAGATCCGCTCTTCCATATCCATCTCAATGTTGACTATCCGTTCAACCTTACCGGTATCCTTTATTTCCCCCGCATCAAGGAGAACATTGACTTGCAGCGCAATAAAATTCAGCTTTATTGCAATCAGGTCTTTGTTACCGACTCGGTCGAAGGAATCGTACCCGAATATCTTACTCTGTTGCATGGTGTACTCGATTCGCCTGATATACCGTTGAACGTAAGCCGTTCTTATTTGCAGGCCGATGGCAATGTCAAGAAGATTTCAAATCACATCACCAAGAAGGTGGCTGACCGTCTGTCTGAAATATTCAAGTCTGACCGTTCTCAGTTTGAGGAAAAATGGGATGCATTGAAGATATTCATAGTATTCGGTATGCTTACCGATGAAAAATTCTACGAAAAGGCAAAAGATTTTGCCCTTTTGAAAAATGTCGACGGCAAGTTCTTCACCTTTGAGGAATACCGGAATTTGATTTCAGCCGAACAGACCGACAAGGACGGTAACCTAATCTGTCTCTATGCCCACAATGCCGATGAACAGCACTCTTACATTGAGGCTGCTCGTGCCAAAGGCTATGATGTACTGTTGATGGACGGTCAGCTCGACTCGCACTGGGTTGCCCAATGGGAGCAGAAAAACGAAAAGACCCGTTTTGTACGTGTTGACAGCGATGTTATAAGCAAACTTATCGTTAAGGCTGATGCCGAGAAAGTTACCCTGTCAGATGCCGAACGTACTGCCATTACTGCGGTATTCCAGTCTGCTGTCCCAACCATGGAGAAAACCGAGTTTATGGTGACACTTGATGCGCTTTCTGCTGATGATGCGCCTATTGTCATCACTCAAAATGAATGGATGCGTCGTATGAAGGAGATGCAGAAAACTGGTGGTAATCCTATGATGGGTTTCTATGGCGAAATGCCGGATTCCTATTCTATGGTACTCAATACCAATCACCGCCTGATAAAGGATGTGATTGCTGCCGAAAATGCAGCATGTGCAGATAAAGTGCGTCCTATAATAGACGAACTTGCAACTCTCGACTCCCGCAAACAGGCACTGAAAGAAGCACACAAAGGCAAAAAAGATGAAGAAATACCATCTGCCGAGAAAGAGGAACTTGACACTATTGACAAGCGTATAGCCGAACTCGGCTCCCAACGTACCGGCGTGTATGCCGGTTTTGCCAAAGACAACGACACTATCAAGCAGCTTGTCGACCTCGCTTTGCTGTCTAACGGAATGCTTCGCGGACGCGCTCTTGCTGACTTTGTCCGCCGTTCTGTCGACTTGATAAAATAAACGCTCAGAAAGTATCAATTGCGGCGGTGTGGCAAACCGGATTATTTTGCCACACCGCTTTTTGGTTTGGTAAATACTTACGCGAAATATAATACTGTATATAATGATTTCGGTTGATTCTCTTGCCGTGGAATTTGGCGGCACAATACTTTTCAAGGACATTTCTTTTGTTATCAACGATAATGACCGTATAGCCCTGATGGGTAAAAATGGTGCGGGTAAGTCTACGTTGCTCAAGATACTTGCCGGTGTATGTGAACCGACCAGTGGCAAGGTGACAGCTTCAGATGGTACAATTATAGCTTATTTGCCACAGCACCTTATGGTTAAGGATGACAAGACGGTATTTGAAGAGGCGGCTGTCGCATTTGCTGAAATCAACAGTATGGAGGCGCGTATTGCCGAGATAAATTATGAATTGGAGACTCGTACCGACTACGAAAGCGATGGGTATATGAAACTTGTCGAAGAAGTTAGTGCGTTGAGCGAACGGTTTTACAGTATAGAGGATACAAACTATGATGCTGATATTGAGAAAACTCTCATGGGGCTCGGTTTCCTGAGATCTGATTTCCATCGCAAAACCTCCGAGTTTTCCGGTGGTTGGCGTATGCGTATTGAGCTGGCCAAGATGCTGTTGCGCAAGCCTGATTTGATACTGCTTGACGAACCTACCAATCATCTTGACATAGAGTCTATACAGTGGCTTGAACAGTGGCTTGTCAGTCAGGGCAAGGCGGTGATAGTCATTTCGCACGACAAGGCATTCGTCGACAATATCACCAATCGTACCATCGAAGTCACGATGGGGCGTATTTACGACTATAAGACTACGTATTCGCATTATTTGCAGTTGCGCGCTGAGCGTCGCGAACAGCAGCAACGCCAGTATGAAAACCAGCAGAAGATGATAGCTGAAACCAAGGAGTTTATCGAACGTTTCAAAGGTACTTATTCCAAGACTCTGCAAGTACAGAGCCGCGTGAAGATGTTAGAGAAAATGGAAATAATCGAAGTGGATGAGGTTGATACGTCATCCCTTCGGTTGAAGTTCCCTCCTTCACCTCGCAGCGGCAATTATCCTGTGGCTATGCACAATGTTGGTAAGGCCTATGGAGAGCATCTTGTTTTTTCGGGTGCCAATTTCACCATCGAACGTGGTGAGAAGGTGGCTTTTGTCGGCAAAAACGGAGAGGGGAAATCAACCATGGTGAAGTGCATAATGGGTGAAATAGAGCATGAAGGCGAGCTCCTTCTGGGACACAATGTGAAGATCGGTTATTTTGCCCAGGATCAGGCTGCCGGATTGGATGAAGATTTGACCGTATTCCAAACCATTGATGAAGTGGCGGAAGGGGAAATACGTACCAGAATACGCGATATACTTGGTGCATTTATGTTCGGCAAAGATGATTGGGACAAGAAAGTAAAAGTCTTGTCAGGTGGTGAACGTCAGCGTCTTGCAATGATAAAACTGTTGTTGCAGCCTGTTAATCTTCTAATTCTTGATGAGCCGACCAACCATCTTGACATCCGTACCAAGGATGTATTGAAACAGGCACTTGGCGATTTCGACGGCACTCTGATTGTCGTAAGTCACGACCGCGATTTCTTGGACGGATTGGTGCATAAAGTCTATGAGTTCGGTTCCGGGCATGTCACCGAACACTTGGATGATATTTATGGGTTTCTGCGCAAGAAAAATCTCGCAACCCTTTGTGATATAGAGCGGACACAAAGGTGACAGATATTTTTGGGTGGTTATCTGATATTGGATAGATAAACTGCAGGTCGACTTTGGATAGAAAGTCAACCTGCAGTTGTGCTTTTCAAAAGACTTTATTGATTACAAACGTATGTTTGCAGATGCGCAAGACGATGCGTCAGAGTAGTCTTTGTTTACTTTTTTGCTGGTGATTGTGATATGTTCACCATTGTCTTTCTTGAGTTTTTCTATGTAAGCATCAAGTTGGTTGGCAGACATCCATTGGTAAACTTCAAATTTAGTTTCAATACCTGCAGTTGTGACGGTGTACTTGATTTCATAACATTTCGGTTCATCTGGGTCACAGGAAGTGAACAGCGGAGTCACAAGTGCAGCGAAAAGGACTGCGATAAATACTTTCTTCATAATAAAAAATTGTTTGTTGGTTTAATAAAAGTTGCTTTTTTGATATGTTTTATTTATGTATTTGTTGCGTGTTTTTTGATGTCAATTGTATGCGACAACATTGCGTACTTTTGTTGTATATATCGAATGTATTGGTTTCCATTCCGGTTTCGTTACCGTAGGCGGTGCGGTAATGCCGTATGTCAATGTTTTGTTCCGGAAGGATTTCGTGTATGAAATTGATGTCACAACGGCTGATTGCATTTTCGGCAAACCATGAATAAGGTAGCGTGTCAATGCACCATTGCAGATATTTCATTGAATTGACATGGTGGTTCATGTCGATGTCGGAATATGCAACGCGGTGTTCTGTGCAATTTGTCAATACGGCATCTTTGGGAATTTCTATACGCCGTGGTGTAGAGATGTCAAGGTGCATTGTATTATTTGCATGTCGGTTTAGATCGGTAGTTTCCATCAGGTCTATAAGATGTCGTGTGTCAGTATCTATAATTGACCAGATGGTGGATGCCTTGCAAACCAGTTTCCCATTGATATCTGTTATTGTCATGTGGCGTGTAGATGAGGCATGACCGATTTTGTCAATCCAGGTGCGTATGGAAATGGTCTCATACTCACGTGGCAACTCTTCGATTTCCATCGTCATTCTGCTGACCACCCAAGCCCGGTGTATGGCATGCATATCGTCCATACCGAAACCGCGTTGCTTTGCAGCCAGTCCGGCAGCATCGAGTATGTATGCACCGAGATTGCAGACCTGCATTCGTTTGCTGGCTCCCGCATCGTGTGGATAAACAAAAAAATCAAATGTATCTGTAAGGTTGTCCATTTGAGGCTCATTAAAAAACACTTTTACTGCAGGTAGTATGACATGTGTGCTATGCCGTTCAAATTTGTCTTGATCTTTTCATCTAAACTTCTGCTGTCCGGTTGATTGGCAAACAATCCGTAGATTGTCGAACCTGAGCCGGACATGGCGGCGTACACGGCTCCTTCGTTGTACATAATATCTTTTATTATGCCAAGTTTCGGATGTTTTGCAAATACGGTACGCTCAAAGTCATTGACCAACGTGTCGCGCCAGGTTTCAATTGGCCGACTGACTATTTCCGATAGTGGCGTTGTCCAGGCACACGGTTTGCATCCTGCGTAGGCTTCTGTTGTAGATATATGGATGTCAGGCTTTACCAATACCATACGGTATCGGCGTATGTCAACATTTATAGGTGTAAGCATATCTCCTATTCCAGAAGCCAGCATCGGGCGGTTGTGTATGAAAGACGGACAATCTGCACCCAATCTCACAGCCCGGTCGCACAATTGCTGGCTGTCCAATCCCAGCGCGTACATTCCGTTCAGCATAACGAGCATTGAAGAGGCATCAGACGAACCACCTCCCAATCCTGCACCCATAGGTATGGTTTTGTGAAGCCGGATATTTATTTCCGGCAGTTTGAACTCGTCCTGCATCATGCGGAAAGCCCGCATTACAAGGTTGCTGTCTGTATTTCCTTCAATTGTCAAACCGTCGCATTCCAAACTTGTGGTCTTCTGGGCTTCGTTTATTTCCAGCCTGTCGCTCAAACCGATAGGGTAGAAGAGCGTTTCGATGTCGTGATAACCGTCAGCTCTGCATCGTACAATATTTATACCAAGATTGATTTTTGCTTTCGGGTAACAAACCATATCTTACATTTATAATATCATATTCTCCTTTTATGATATGAATAATGTTGCCGGCAGGATTGTATCAAATCGTAATTATTGATGATACGGTCTTTCTGGCTATGTTTTTATAACAGTTCTTTCCGCATGATTGTCTGTGTACGGTCGGGGCCTACGCTTATTACGGCAACTTCGGTGTTTGTGAGTTGCTCTATCTTGCTGATGTATGCTTTGGCTGCGGTAGGTAGGGCATCGTAAGAGCGGATCCCTGTGATGTCCTGCCTCCAACCCGGCATCTCGATGTAGACAGGTTCGCATCGGTTGAGTGCCGAGATGGTAGATGGGACGTAGTCAATCTCTTTTCCGTCAAGGCGATATCCGGTACATATCTTGATGGTTTCGAGTCCTGTCAGTACATCGAAAAGCATAATGCTTAAATAGTTTATACCTGATATGCGGCAAGCATGGCGCAGAGCTACGGCATCAAGAAAACCTACTCGGCGCGGACGTCCGGTTACGGTACCGTATTCGTGACCGCGTTCGCGGATATAGTGTGCCATATCACCTTCTATCTCAGTCGGAAAAGGACCGGCTCCTACTCGGGTGGTGTAGGCTTTGCATATACCGAGAGCGCGGTCTATATATCGAGGTGCCACACCGGCACCGAGGGGTACACTGGCTGCTGTTGGGGATGAAGAGGTGACGAACGGGTAAGTGCCGTTTTCAATGCAGAGCATCACTCCTTGCGCTCCTTCGAAAAGAATTTTCTTGTCTGCTTTGATTTCATTGTTGAGAAGGATGGAGGTGTCGCATATGTACGGACTGAGAGTTTCTCCATAAGCAAGGAACTCTTTGTATAATGTATCGAAATCCATCTCTTCGAGGCCGAGCATTTTAAGCTCCATGTTCTTTTGAACCAAGGCATCGTGTAAACGCTCAGCGAAATAGTCGGCATCAAGAAGGTCACCCATGCGGATGCCCACACGGCCGTACTTGTCGGCATATGCCGGACCGATGCCTTTCTTGGTAGTGCCGATTTGCTGACCGCCTTTCAACGCTTCATAGGCACCGTCGAGGGCAATATGATAAGGCATGATGACTGCCGCACGGTCGGATATATAGAGCTGGTAATCGGTGATACCTCGTTCGTTGAGGCTTTTAAGCTCGGCAATGGCTGCTTTCGGGTTAATAACCATACCGTTTGCCATCACATTTTTGATGTGGGGACTGAAAATGCCTGACGGTATGGACTGCAGGGCGTATTTATTGCCGGCGAACGTGATAGTGTGCCCGGCGTTGTTGCCTCCTTGATAACGTACTACAACATCAGCGTTCTGAGCCAGATAATCGGTCATTTTGCCTTTCCCCTCATCACCCCACTGTATACCTACTACTACAAGTGTATTGTTCATTTTGTTGTGTTTTTTGATTGTATTTTGTGACAGAGAAACTTAAATCGACAATAAATAGTAGAGCCGTATGTTAAGAATTTTCATTTCGTTCCCCTGATAAAATTTTTTGTGCGGATATGCTGCGTATATATGGGTTTATTCCCACTCTATGGTTGCCGGTGGTTTTGATGTTATGTCGTATATTATACGGTTCACACCTTTCACCTCATTGACTATGCGGCGGGAGATGATGTCTAATACATCGTATGGGATTCGGGCCCAGTCGGCAGTCATACCATCGATGGAAGTCACGGCGCGTATGCCGAGTGCATAGTCGTAGGTGCGTTCGTCTCCCATTACACCTACGCTTTGGAGATTAGTGAGTACCGTGAAATATTGCCATATTTCACGGTCGAGTCCTGCTTTGGCTATTTCATCGCGGAGAATGGCGTCAGATTCGCGCACTATATGGAGTTTGGCTTCGGTGATGTCGCCTATTATGCGGATAGCGAGACCTGGACCGGGGAACGGCTGCCGCCATACTATGTGGTGAGGTATGCCGAGCTTCTCGCCAAGTACACGGACTTCGTCTTTGAACAGGATATTGAGTGGCTCGACGAGTTTGAATTTCATGTCTTTTGGCAGTCCCCCCACGTTGTGGTGGCTCTTGATGGTTTGTGCGGTCTTTGTACCGGATTCTATTACATCGGTATAAAGTGTACCTTGGGCAAGGAAGTCGAAAGTTCCGAGTTTGGCACTCTCCTCATCGAAGCAGTATACAAATTCGTTGCCTATTATCTTGCGTTTGCGCTCAGGGTCTGTCACTCCGGCGAGTTTGCCGAGGAAACGGTCGCGCGCATCGATACGTATAACATTGATGCCAAACAATCCGCTGCACATATCCATCACTTGCTGCCCCTCGTCCTTGCGGAGCATACCGTGGTCGATGAACATACATGTCAGTTGGTCTCCTATTGCCTTGTGTATCAATACAGCCACAACAGTAGAGTCTACACCTCCGCTTAGTCCGCAAAGCACTTTGCGGTCACCTACCTGTTCGCGGATGCGCTGCACCTGCATGTCTATGTAGTTTTCCATCGTCCAATTCTTCTCGGCACCGCAGATGCGGAATACGAAGTTGGCAATCATGTCGTTGCCATACACCGAACCGCGCACTTCCGGGTGGAATTGTACGAGGTATGTTTTTTTCTCTTCATTGTAGATGGCGGCAGCGAGACCGTTGTCACTATGGGCGGACATGTGGAATGATTCTGGTATGCGTGCCACGTGGTCGCCATGGCTCATCCATACATCCTGTCGTTTGGGTAAACCGGCAAAGAGCATACAGTCATCCTCAACATTGATTGTCATCTTGCCGTACTCCTTGGTTGTACCTTTTTCTATGACACCACCATAGTGCTTGGATGTAAGCTGCATACCGTAGCAAATGCCGAGAATGGGCAGTCCCATGTCGAATATGGCCGGGTCGCAACTGAATGCGTCTGCTTCATATACGCTTTTAGGGCCTCCGCTGAACACTATGCCGCGCACTCCCGGTATCTGGCGTATCTGTTCGGCGGTGAGTTCGTGCGGACGCAATTCGCTGTAAACGCCCATTTCGCGGATGCGCCTGGCTATGAGCTGGTTGTATTGGCTTCCGAAATCGAGTACCAATATTTTGTCGTAGTTCATTGTATATGATGTTTTTGTATTATTTGGTATAGTTCGGGGCCTCAACTGTGATGTCGACATCGTGCGGATGGCTTTCGCGGAGGCCGGCATTGGTGATACGGACAAACACGGCATCGTTTTTCAGTGCTTCTATATCTGGTGTTCCACAGTAACCCATACCCGAACGGATACCTCCGCAAAGTTGGTATATGGTGTCGGACAACGAGCCTTTGTATGCTACACGCCCTTCGATACCTTCTGGAACGAGTTTTTTTGCTGATGTGTCCTTTGCCTGGAAGTAGCGGTCGGCAGAGCCTCGCTTCATGGCTGCAAGCGATCCCATGCCTACGTAGACTTTGAATTTACGTCCTTGGAATACAATCTCTTCACCTGGACTTTCTGTACATCCGGCAAAAAGTGAACCGAGCATCACAACATCGGCTCCCGCTGCAATGGCTTTTACTATGTCTCCCGAGAATTTGATGCCTCCGTCGGCTATGACGCAAATTCCACGCTTGCGACAGTATTCTGCAACTTCGGCTACGGCTGTGATTTGCGGAACGCCGACTCCTGCAACCACGCGGGTGGTGCAGATAGAACCTGGACCGATACCGACCTTGACGCAGTTGGCTCCGGCATCAATCAGATCAGCAGCAGCTTCTTTCGTCACGATATTGCCGGCCACAAGATCCAAGTCGGGGTATGCCTGACGGATTTGTCTGACTGCTTCTATTATGTTGCGGGAATGTCCGTGAGCACTGTCAAGAGTGATAACGTCAACACCGGCCTTGACGAGTGCATCGACACGACGCATCATGTCGGCACTCACACCTACTGCCGCTCCGCAACGCAGACGTCCGCGAGCATCTTTACATGCGTTGGGATAGTTGACCACATTGTCTATGTCTTTGCTGGTAATAAGTCCGACAAGGTGGTTTTCATCGTCTACTATAGGGAGTTTTTCTATGCGGTTTTCCCAAAGTATTTTTTTTGCATCCTGAAGTGACGTACCTATTTTTGCAGTTACCAGATGTTCCTTGGTCATGACTGTGCTGACTTTTGTGTCGTCTGGGGTCAGGTATTTCAAATCTCGGTTTGTGATGATACCCAACAGGTGGTTGTGGTTGTCTACTACGGGCAGTCCGCTGATACGGTATTTGCGAAGCAGGTTGTCGCAGTCAAGTAGAGTGCTGTCTTCTCTCAGGGTGATAGGGTTGGCTATCATGCCGCTTTCGTAACGTTTCACAAGGTCGACTTCGGCTGCCTGCTCTTCTATGCTCATGTTTTTGTGGATGAAACCGAGACCGCCTTCACGGGCTATGGCTATTGCCAGTGTCGATTCTGTCACGGTGTCCATTGCAGCACTTACGAGCGGGATGTTGAGCTCGATGTTAGGGGTCAAATGTGTTTTCAATTTGACTTGGGAAGGCAGAACTTCAGATTTCTGAGGTACAAGAAGCACATCATCGAAGGTAAGGCCGGTACGGATATTATCGAAATTCATATTCTGTAAATTTTTATGGTTTGTTGTGTCAGGAAATCTCTTTGAAGCGACTGTTTTTTGTCTGGACTGAATCAGTTTGCCGCCAATATTTATTCGGTGATACCGTTGCGCTCATATATGTAGTCCACCTGCGAGAAATAATAGTCGAGTGTGAAACAATTGTCGAGTTCTTCTTTGGTGATATAACTCATCACTTTCTCATTCTCAGACAGCAACTGTTGGTAATCAAGACCTTCGCTCCAAGCCTTCATAGCAATCGGTTGTACGGTGTCATAAGCCTCTTCACGGACAAATCCTTTGGCAATCAGTGCGTTCATTACACGTTGTGCAAAGATTATTTTGCGGGTGCGGTAGATATTGGCCAACATCTGATCCTGAAATACCACCAGGTTTTCGAGGATGCCTTTGAAGCGGTTGAGCATATAGTCGAGCAACATGGTGGCATCCGGCAGAATTATGCGTTCGGTAGCGGAATGCGATATGTCGCGTTCGTGCCACAATGCAACGTTTTCATAGAATGTGGCCATATAACCGCGCATTACACGGGCACATCCGCAGATATTTTCCGATGATATAGGGTTGCGCTTGTGCGGCATTGCGCTTGAGCCTTTTTGTCCTTTGCCGAATGCCTCTTCCACTTCGTGTACTTCAGTACGCTGCAGGTTACGGATTTCAAGTGCCATCTGTTCAAGGCTCGATGCTATCACGGCAAGCGTGGCCATATAGTATGCATGGCGGTCACGCTGGATGACTTGGGTCGAAACCAGGGCGTGGCCTATACCGAGATGTTCACATACGTATTCTTCGACAAATGGTGGAATGTTTGCGAAATTGCCTACAGCTCCGCTCATCTTGCCAACTTCGATGTCTTGTGCTGCTCGTTCGAAACGTTCTATGTTGCGCTTCATTTCGGCATACCAAAGAACCCACTTCAATCCGAATGAAGTGATGTCGGCATGAATACCGTGGGTACGGCCGATACACGGTTGCTTCTTGAAGCGGAGAGCCTGGCGTTTCAGCACATCGAGGAACTGTTGCAGGTCGTCACGCAGAATATTGTCGGCTTGTTTCATCAAATAGCCGTTGGCTGTGTCAACTACGTCTGTAGATGTCAGACCGTAATGGATCCATTTGCGTTCCTCTCCAAGAGTTTCACTCACAGCTCGTGTGAACGCTACCACATCATGACGGGTCTGCTGCTCTATTTCATAAATGCGCGGAATAGAAAAAGATGCTTTTTCCCATAACTTTCTGACATCCTCCTCTGGTACTGCCCCAAGTTTGCTCCAGGCTTCGGAGGCGTAGAGTTCTACTTTGAGATAAGCGTTGAATTTGTTTTCTTCAGTCCACACATCGCGCATGACCTTTCTGCTGTAACGATCAATCATAATTATGTATAAGTGTTTATGTTGTACTTCCGTTTCCTTTATGCTTCCATATCAGATATAATTCACTGCAAAGATAGTGAATTTTCTGCAATTAAAATCTGTCTTTTTCAACTTTTTCCAACTTATCCGATTCCAAATACGGATGAAAATTCGTAACTTTGCAGAAATATTGGGGTGGCGTCCCTTTGTCGGTGTTTGTGATGTTATGAATAACAATATACTAATGAAAAAGAATGTGTTTTTTTTAACCTCCCTTTTCATATTGTCTGTTATGGCTGGGTGTTCGTCAGGAAAAGGCAAGTCGGCGGACAGTGAAGAGTGGTGGTACGGTACGTTTTCCAATGATACAGTATCTCTTGTCTTGAATCCGGAAAGTGTATGCCGTATTGTGACTGCCGATTCATCTGTCGGAGCCGAGTATGTATGGGATGTCGACCATTCGGCTTTGCTGGTGACTGATGCTAAAGGTGGTCTGCATCTTTATATGGTCGATGACGGGACGCTTGTTTCGCCTGACGGTGCAAAACTTGTTAAACGAGGTAGATAGACAATGGTTTTGGATGTAAAAAATATAAGTGTCGGAGCTTTTGACTATCTGTTGCCAGATGACCGTATAGCGCGTTATCCTGTCGTTCCGCGCGATCATTCCAAATTGTTGCATTATCGTGACGGAAAGATTGCAGAATACAAGTTTTACGATTTGCCGGATTTGCTTGAACCGGGTGACTTGATGGTGTACAACAATACCAAGGTCATACAGGCACGGCTTCATTTCAGAAAAGATACAGGTGCTGGAATCGAGATATTTTGTCTGGAGCCTTATGACCCGTCAGATTATGCGTTGGTGTTCCAGTCTGTAGGGTGTTGTACATGGCAGTGTCTGATAGGCAATGCCCGTCGTTGGAAATCAGGCCCGTTGCAACAGTCGTTGTTGGTAAAGGGCAGACCGGTCATTCTTGCCGCACATCGTTTTTTTGAAGAGTGTTTTGAAGATTCCATGTCGCATCTTGTCAGGTTTGAATGGGATGATCCGCAGGTTTCGTGGGCTGATATATTGGAGTGTTTCGGGCAGTTGCCAATTCCTCCCTATCTGGGGCGTGCCACAGAAGAGAGCGACAAAACTGCTTATCAGACCGTATATTCCAAGCAGGATGGGTCTGTAGCAGCCCCTACTGCCGGTTTGCATTTCACACGCGAGGTGCTGCATCGGGTGGCTTTGCGTGGGGTGTGCGAAGAGGAGGTGACGCTGCATGTGGGTGCCGGTACTTTCCAGCCTGTGAAATCCGATAACATAGGAGGTCATCCAATGCACCGCGAAACCATAGAGGTGTACCGTCATACCATAATGTCGCTTTTGTCGCATTTGTGTCACGTTGCTGCCGTTGGAACAACGTCTGTACGTACCCTTGAAAGCCTTTACTACATAGGGTGTCATATATTGGATAATCCCGATGACCCTGATTTGGTTGTCGACCAGTGGGAGCCTTATGACAGCTGTCGCAATGTGCCGGTAGAGGAGGCTCTTGGCGCTATTGTCGGTTATCTTGACCGTCGCCATATCCTTTCGATACATGCGGCCACTCGCATTATCATAGTCCCATCATATAAATTCAGGATTGTTGATAAGCTTATAACCAATTTTCACCAGCCGCACAGTACTTTGCTCCTGTTGGTATCAGCGTTTGTAGGTGGTGATGATTGGCGCAGAATATATGGCTACGCCTTGGCGAACGGCTTCCGGTTCTTGAGTTATGGCGACAGTTCGCTGCTCGAACGGAAACAATGACATTGGACATTATGAGATTGCGTCTTTGCTTTGTTGCCGTTATGTCTGTGCTGTCGGCAAGTTTGTCGGCTGTAGATACTGTAGGGGTTGTGCGTAATTGGTGGTCGGTTGGTGCAGGGAAGCTGTCTGTTGCCGACACTTATCTGAGCAATCAGCGGTACAGTGGTGTGGTGGTTGACTTGCATGCAGTACACCAAGGTTGGTACAGAGGGACGGACAGACGGGTGTCGTGGCAGGTGTACGACTATTGGTATTATGCTCCCATGTTGATGAATGTCTCGTATTCGGCTTATTTGCAGTATGCTGGCGTTGATATAGGCTACGGTTCACATTATGTGTGGCGGCCGGTCGGTGCGCTGGTGTTGTCGGCGGGAGGTGTGGTTGATATACACGGAGCGGTTAGATATCATAACCGGAATGTTAACAATATGGCATCAGGTGATGTGGAAATCCAATTGTTGGCTTCTGCCGGTGCCGGCTGGAGCTACGACTGGCGTAAAAATCGTCTTACGGTAGGCTATTCGCTTTCCGTTCCCGTTATTGGGACAATGTTTGTTCCCGAGATGGGACAATCATATTATGAGTTGTATCTGATGTTGCCAAAAGGATTGTCGGACGTAGTGCATTTCTCTTCGTTTCACAACCGTCAGGGTGTACGTGGCAAATTCCGGGTTGAATTGAAATTCGGCACTGGGACTCTCTTCATTGCCATGAACCACGATTACCGGCAGTGGCATGCCAACGGTATTTCAGTTGTCAGCAACTCTCTGTCCGGCCAAATAGGCTTTGCCCTTAACTTGAAACCTTTGGAATAGATTGAATCGTAGACAAATGTATGATGAAAACTATAACGGTCAT
Source organism: Candidatus Aphodosoma sp. (assembly GCA_051870875.1). Lineage (GTDB taxonomy): Bacteria > Bacteroidota > Bacteroidia > Bacteroidales > Paludibacteraceae > Aphodosoma. The sequence goes on along the minus strand of JBJECG010000029.1, from coordinate 104,207 downwards.
ATTGCTTGTTCTGTTCATGCTCGCAGGATGTCAGCCACGACAAGAAATTGTCACCGAGTATACCTCTGATCCGGAGGAAAATCTTCATGCCCTGTGGGCGTTGCTTGATGAACGTTATTGTTATTTCGATGCAAAGAATATAGATTGGGACGGTGTTTACGGCATTTATCATGCAAAATTGTACGGGAAGCAGGTTTGGTCTGTATATGAGTATTTCGACTTGTTGGCGCAGATGCTTGACACTTTGCAGGACGGACATGTCAACCTTTATTCTCCGTTTGATGTCTCGGTCTGTTCCGGATGGTACACCGATTATCCTGCTGATTACTACAGCGGCATCATTTATTCCGACAAGTATCTGAAAAATGGTGTGCGCCGGGCCGGAGGTTTCGTATATGGTTATCTGCAAGGCTCTGATGTCGGTTATATTGGATACAGCAGTTTTTCCAATGGCTTTTCGGCTGCAAATTTGCTCTATATGGACAATTATTTCAAGGATGCTGACGGTTTGGTGATAGATGTACGTGACAATGGAGGTGGTAGTTTGGATTATAGCAGACGGTTTGCATCTTGTTTTTTCAAGGATAAGACCGTGACCGGTTACATCCGTCATAAGATTGGAGCAGGACATGATGATTTTTCGGATCCGGAACCTTTTGCAACGGACCCTGTTGACGCCCCTATAGATTGGTCTGACCGAAAGGTGGTCGTCCTTACCAATCGTATGTGTTATTCTGCCACTAATGATTTTGTTGTACGGATGTTGTGCGCCTCAAATGTGATTGTTGTTGGAGGAATGACTGGAGGTGGTGGCGGTATGCCGTTGTCGCAGGAGTTGCCTAATGGATGGATGGTGCGTTTTTCCGCCGTGCCTATGTATGATGCCTGTATGAAACATACCGAATTTGGTGTTATGCCGGATATTGAAATCCATATAACTGCTGAAGATGTACTTGCCGGCAAAGATGCTATATTGGAAAAGGCTGTTGAAATACTGTCTCGAAAATAATTGTGGCAAATTATGAATTTTACGACACCCGTCAATATTAAGCCGGTACCGATGATCGACTATCAATCGCATGTAATGATGATAGGGTCGTGTTTTGCCCAGAATGTAGGTGAACGGATGTTGCGTGCAGGGTATAAGGTCTTGGTTAATCCCAATGGCATTACCTACAACCCAATGTCGGTATCGGAAATATTGCATCGCCTTATAGATGGTGTGTGTTATACCGGGGCTGATCTTATGGAATACAATGCCCGTTGGTTTTCGTTGATGCATCATGGCATGTTTGACGGTGACAGTTGCGATGAGGTTTTGGATGGTATTCGGGTTGCTTTCAGCTATGCCGAGGAATGGCTGGAAAAAGCATCTCATCTGATAGTCACATTCGGTTCGTCGTGGGTTTACGAATATGAAGGGAATGTGGTCAGCAATTGTCATAAGATGCCAGCCTGTTGTTTTGTCGAACGACAATTGTCTGTTTCCGAAATAGTGGAGGAGTGGGAGGGGCTGCTTGATGGTTTGTGGAGGTTCAGTCCGGCGTTGAAGGTTATATTTACAGTAAGTCCGGTACGTTACATGGGGCGTGGGGCACACCATTCGCAGATAAACAAGGCTACACTGCTATTGGCTGTCAATAAGTTGTGCGACATGTACCCTCAGCTGCTCTATTTCCCCTCTTATGAGATAGTACTTGACGAACTGCGGGACTACCGCTTCTTTGCAGAAGACATGCTCCATCCGTCAGGACAGGCATTGGACTATGTGTGGCAACGGTTTGTCGATACATATATGACGGACGAAGCTCGTGCCGCGATGTTGGAGGTGGAAAAACTGAAACGTGCGTTGGAGCACCGTCCCCGTAATCCCGAAAGTGAGGAATATAAGGCATTTAGGACGAAAATTGAAACGGAATTGGCATGTTTGTTGCACTCGCTTGGTACAGATGGCTTGAGATTGTGAAAATTGGTGGCGGTTATGAAGATAAAGATTTTTATTTTGGTTTTGCTTACGGTGCTTGTGTCGTGTTCAAAATTGGAAAAAGAAAGAAAACAAGCAGACCCGGTGACGGTGCGGGTTATGAAAGTGGACATGGATCGGCATGTTTCGCAACATATATTCGTCGGTACGGTCAAGGCATCGGCAGAGGTGTCTGTAATGGCAAAATATTCAGGACGTTTGTCTGAGATGAAAGTGAAACAGGGTGATAATGTGACTGCTGGGCAAATTCTTGCTGTAGTGGACTCGCATACCCTGCAGTCGGCGTATGATATGGCTCAAGCCACATTGCGGCAGGCTGAGGATGGCTATGAACGCCTTATGCAGGTAAAGGCAACCAATTCTGTACCTGATATCAAGGTCGTTGATGTAGAAACTAAACTTGCGCAGGCGCGGGCTCAGGCTGTCGTTGCCGCCCAGTCGCTCGAAGATTGTAATTTGAAAGCCCCGTTCGATGGCGTTGTCGGAGACATACATGTTGTTGTCGGTGTGGAATTGTCGGTATTACAGCCTGTTATGACTGTATTTGATGTGTCGTCTGTCGAAGTGCACATTGCTGTTCCGGAAACGGAAGTGGTCAATTATTCTGTTGGTGACAGTGCTCTTGTCGAAGTGCCGGCTTTGGGCAATAAGTCCGTGAAGGCCGTTATAGCAACCAAAGGGGTTGCAGCTTCGGTCGTGTCACATAGTTATGATTTTACACTTAGTTTGGTCGGTAATTCCTGTGGTATGATGCCAGGCATGGTCACAAAAGTTTATGTCGAAGACGCCGATGATATTTCTATAGTTGTGCCGTCATCAATAGTAAAGATGGACAGTTATGGCAAGTATGTTTGGGTGGTGGTGGACAATGTGGTTGAAAAAAGATATATTGAAATTGGCGGGTTTGCCGAGCGGGGGGTAAAAGTCTCATATGGTTTGAAGCCTGGTGATTTGGTTATTGTCGACGGCAGTCGTAAAGTCAGTTCCGGTTCGGAAGTTTTCATTAAAGAGTGATGGATATGCAAGATTGATAAGTTTGTGCTGATGGGTAAAAATTGGAATATAGTGCGTGGCGCTATCAATCACAAGAAGATTGTATATGCTATACTGCTTGCTCTGATAGCATTGGGTATATATGGATTGGTTGTGATGAACAAAGACGAGTTTCCGGCCTTTGAGATAAAGATGGGGCTGGTTGTCGGTGTATACCCTGGAGCTTCCGCAGCGGAGGTCGACGAACAGCTCACCAGACCGTTGGAAGACATACTTTTTTCATTTGCCGAGGTGAATAGGGCTACAACCGAGTCTTTCTCAAAAGATGGCATGTGTTATATCTATGTCGATATAACGGCACCTGTAGAGAAGAAAAATGAAGTCTGGGCAAAGATAAAGCTCAAACTCAATGCCTCGCGTATGACGTTACCCGATGAAGTGTTGGCTGTGGCTGTGCTCGATGATTTCAGTGCAATATCTTCGATGCTTATTGCCATTGAATCGGATGATAAGGGTTATTCTGAGATGGAGGAGTATGCTGATGATTTGGCAACTCGGTTGCGTACCATACCTTCTTTGGCCAATGTTTCGGTTATTGGGGCACAAAGCGAAGAGATAGCTGTGAGGGTCGATCTCGACAAATTGTCGGCCTACGGCATCAGCCCGTCTTCTTTGTTGCTCAATTACAAGACTACTGGGTTGAAGGTGCCTGCCGGTACATTCAGCACCGGTTATATCAACGCCCCTATTTACATTAGCAGCCAACTGTCGTCTGAAAAGGAGGTAGCGGATCATATCGTATATTCGGATCCATCAGGCAATGTCGTGCGCCTTTGTGATATAGCCACCATAGAGCGCTGCTATCGGAAACCTACGTCTAAAGTTGATTATAATGGTAATCAGGCTCTGGTTCTTTCTCTTGAAATGCGCCCGCAGAACAATATAGTCGATTTTGGTAAAGAGGTGGATGGGGTACTCGATAAATTTCAAACCGGATTACCCGAAAGCGTGGTAGTTAGCCGTGTGACCGACCAGCCAGAAGTGGTCGCTACTTCCGTCATCTCGTTTTTGCGCGATTTGGTCATATCCATGCTTGTGGTCATATTGGTCATGCTTCTCTTGTTCCCCATGCGTTCGGCTTTGATTGCCGGTTCTGGAGTACCGGTGTGTGTGGCTGTAGCGTTGGCTGTTATGTATATGACAGGCATTGATCTGAATACCGTTACGCTGGCATCTCTTATAGTGGTGCTTGGTATGATAGTTGACGATGCTGTCATCACTATGGATGGTTATATGGAGCATCTCGGTCGCGGCATGAAGCGTACCGATGCAGCTGTGGCATCGGCTAACGAACTATTCTTCCCCATGTTCATGGCTACGTCAGCCATAAGTTTTATGTTTTTCCCGGCATGTGCCGTCATAACCGGTTATCTTGGCGACTTTGTTTCGTTTTTCCCCTGGGTTATAGCCATTGCATTGGCTATTTCGCTCGCTTACGCCGTGTTGGTAGTACCGTCGTTGGAAGTGAAATTCATTGGCACGACACTGCCAAGTCGTGAAAATATCATTTCGAAAGGACAGCGGTGGCTGTTTTCGTTCTTGCAGAATGGTTATGACAAGGTTTTGAATCTCTGTTTCCGTTGCCCGAAACTTACGCTGCTTGGTGGGTTGGGAATGGTGTTGCTGGGTGTGTTTTTCTTTTTGAAACTCAATATACAGATGATGCCAAAGGCTGCACGCAATTATTTTGCCATAGAGGTTTATCTTGAAGCCAATGCGGATATTTCCGCTACCGACCGTGTGGTGAATGAGATGCAGCAGATACTTTTGGCTGATGACAGGGTAACATCTGTAACATCGTTTGTCGGAACCGGTGCCCCGAGATTTACGGCTACCTATGCACCGGTCGTGCCATCGTCAAACGTGGCACAAATGATAGTCAATACTAAATCTGTATTGTCTACAGAGACTGTTTTGCGTGAGTACCAGAACAAATATGCGGATTATTTCCCTGAAGCTGCTTTGAGATTCAAACAAATGGATTATCAGGGTGTCACTGCTCCTGTTATGGTGGAATTGAGAGGCGGTAATTATGCGGAAATGCAACCTTATGCCGACAGCATTCGTGCTTTCATGTCACGTATGCCGGAATTGCAGTGGGTGCATTCCGATGATGAAAATTATGTTACTGCCGTTGACATAAAACTGCATCCCGATGAGGCGATGCGCCTTGGAATCAACAAATCAATGCTTTCCATGTACACTCTCGGTGCGTTCAATGGTCAGAATATTGCGCAGATTTGGGAAGATAACAGAAGTATAGATGTGCGGTTGTACAATCAGTTGGTGTCAGATACTATGACATACGAAGTGTTTGGCAATCAAATTGTACCGACAATGATACCGGGTGTATCGGTCCCGTTGCGTCAGATCGCGGATGTGGTACCGTATGTTACACCGGCTCAGTACGTGCGTCGCGCCGGCCGTCCTTCCATTGCTGTAAGTTCTGATTTGAGGTACGGATACAGCCATCCTGAAGTTATGAAGCCCATAAAACGGTATGTCGATGATACGATTCGTCCGCAATTGCCTGATGATGTGGAAGTGCGTTATGGCGGTTTGTCGTCTGTGAATGCAGATGTTATCCCGGAAATTGCTTTGGCGTTTCTGTGTGCTGTTACGGTACTTTTCATATTTATGCTTATACACTTCAAAAAAGCGTCGTTGGCATGCCTGACTCTTGTTCTTGGCACACTGTGTCTGTTTGGGGCATTCTTCGGTTTGTGGATATTTGGCCTTGATTTTGGTCTCACTTCAGTGCTCGGGTTGATAAGTCTGGTAGGTATCATAGTACGCAACGGTATTATCATGTTCGAGTATGCCGAAGAGTTGCGATTCAAGCATGGGTATGGTGTGCGGGAGGCGGCTTTATGGGCCGGTCGGCGCCGTATGCGTCCTATCTTCCTGACATCTTGCACTACTGCGCTTGGCGTATTGCCGATGATTATCAGTGCCGATGCCCTTTGGTTGCCTATGGGGGTGGTGATATGTTTCGGTACGCTTTTGTCTGTAGGGTTGATAGTGTTTATTATGCCGGTTTCTTATTGGCAGGTTTTTGAACGTTCTAAAACAGCAGTGTCGCATGAAGATCTTTAGTCATATATGTCATGTCCTGTTTATTGCATTTACGGTTGTCGTAGATATTGGCGCACAGAATGGCAGGGTGGAGGTGACGGTTGAGGATTGTCGAAAGATGGCCGGCGAACATAGTGTGCAGATGCGTAATGCAGACCTTGATGTAGAAGCTGCCCAGATGCAGCGGGAGGAAGCCCGTGCCGGATATTTTCCTGAAGTTTCGGCTTATGCATTCGGTTTTTATGCTCTCGACCCTATGCTTGAGATTGGTGTTAAGGATCTTTTTGGCAAGACCGAAGCTACGGAAAAATTGCAGGAGGCTTTGGATAAGATAGTGCCGGAGTTAGGTTTTAATTCCGTTTACCGTACTCTGCAGAACGGTGCTGTGGCCATGGTATCGTTTATGCAGCCTGTATTTGCCGGTGGGCGTATCGTGGCGGGCAATAGGTTGTCTCTGTTGGGGGTCGAAGCTGCTAAGCTGCAACGGAATATTGCCGCCCGGACATCTGACGAACAGATAGACCGACTCTATTGGCAAGTGGTGTCGTTGCAGGAAAAACAGAATACTTTGATGCAGATGAAATCCATGCTTGATACCATTTGCCGTGATGTCCGCTCAGCTTATGATGCTGGATTGGCTTCGAATACCGATTTGATGCAGGTCGAACTGAAACAGAGCGAGTTGTCTGTTGGACAGATACAGCTTGACAATGGAATTCGTATTGCCAAAATGAATATATTGAATGGTATAGGTATGAATTACAGCTATATACAACGTGACGATGAGGCGTATCCGTTTATCGATAGTATTCGTTTTGTAGGCAATTTCAATGAAATGCTATCCCCTGAAGATGTCTATATATCCGAAACGGAAGTGGCTGCCCGGCAGGAAGAGATGCGCCTGCTCGAACTTGCTGTAGATGCCAAACGTCTCGAACGTCGCATGGTGCTTGGTGAAGCATTGCCTCAGGTTGCTGTAGGCGCTAACTATGGTTATAGCTATATATTTGATAAGGGTAATTGGAATGGTGCTGTTTTTGCAGTTGTTCAAATACCTATTTCTGATTGGGGCAAGAATGCCCGTAAAATCCAACGCTTTGACAGACAGATAGAAAAAGCCGAAAATGAACGGGCGTATCTCTCCGAACAAATCCTTTTGCAAATCCGTCAGTTGTGGTTTGACCTTACTTCGTCGTGGCAGCAGATGTTGGTCATGAAACAGAGTCTCGTTTTGGCAGAATCAAACCTCGATCAGATTTTTGCATACTACCGGGCGGGAATGGTCTCTCTTTCTGAATTACTTCAGGCACAAACCCAGTTGAGCCAGGCTCGTGAATCATATACCAGCCAAGCCCTTGAGTATGCCACTGCTCTTAATGCATACCGTTACCGTACAGGCAAGTGACAGGTTGGTTATATAACGGATTTTTAGGTCTTGTCGTTATTCTTGAATGTACGGGTTCGGTGTAGCCGGATACGTATTATGACTGGTTTTGTCTCATTTCAAGAAGAAAAACGGGGCCGGCTGTCTGCATTTTCAAAAAAAATTAGTAACTTTGCACTTGATATGCACATCTGTACGCAAGATGTGGTTTATTTTAATAGTTGATTAAACATCAGAAAACGTATTATGAGTTTGAAAATTGTAGTACTTGCCAAGCAAGTGCCCGATACACGGAATGTGGGAAAGGATGCCATGAAGGCCGACGGCACAGTCAACCGCGCCGCCCTTCCTGCAATTTATAATCCGGAAGACTTGAATGCTCTCGAACAAGCTCTCCGTTTGAAGGAATCTCACCCCGGCTCTACTGTACATATCCTTACTATGGGACCTTCACGTGCGGCCGAAGTCATCCGTGAGAGCATGTTCCGCGGTGCCGATGGCGGTTACCTGCTAAGTGGCCGTGAATTTGCCGGTTCCGATACTTTGGCTACATCTTATGCCCTCTCATGTGCTTTGCGCAAGTTGGGTAAAGTGGATATTGTCATTTGCGGTCGTCAGGCCATTGATGGTGACACGGCCCAGGTAGGTCCACAGGTCGCCGAGAAACTTGGTTTGCCGCAGGTCACATACGCGGAAGAAATAGTTAAAGTTGAACACGGTGTGATAACCGTCAAACGTCGTTTGGAGCGTGGCACCGAAACAGTGAAAGGCAAGTTGCCAATGCTCGTTACGGTCAATGGTTCGGCAGCCCCCTGCCGTCAGCGTCATGCCAAATTGACATTGAAATACAAGCAAGCCAAGGCTCCGTCCGAAGTCACCGAAGCCGGTTTGGATTATACCGACTTGTTTGCTGAGAAACCATATTTGAAAATCAACGAATTGAGCGTCAATGATATCGAACACGATTCCCGTTGGCTCGGCATGAGCGGATCGCCTACGAAAGTGAAACAAATCGAGAGTGTCGTGTTCGCCGCCAAGGAAAGCAAGCGTATGCAACCGACCGATGAAGCGATTGATTCTCTCATGAAAGAACTTATAGCTAACCACACTATAGGTTGAGGTTGGGCTATCCATTTAATTAAAATCAAATCAGGAAACAATGAATAACGTATTTGTATATCTCGAAATAGAAGACGGATGTGTGGCCGAAGTGTCGCAGGAATTGTTGACAAAAGGTCGTACATTGGCTGCGCAACTTGGCTGCAAACTTGAAGCTGTAGCCATTGGCTATGGCTTGGATAAGGTTCCCGAACAGGTTTTCCCTTATGGCGTTGACCGTCTGACAATAGCCGAGGATCCTCGCCTGAAATTCTACACCACGCTCCCGCACGCAAGTATAGTCGTGAAACTTTTCAAGGAAGAGAAACCTCAGATAGCTCTCATGGGTGCTACTTCTGTTGGGCGTGATCTTGGGCCGCGAGTGTCGTCTTCGCTATTCAGCGGTTTGACTGCCGACTGTACGATGCTCGAAATCGGAGATTATGATGACAAGAAAGCCGGCAGACATTACGACAATCTTCTTTATCAGATTCGCCCCGCTTTTGGTGGTAACATTGTTGCGACTATCGTCAACCCCGAGTGCCGTCCCCAGATGGCCACTGTCCGCGAAGGTGTGATGAAAAAACAGATCCTTGATGCCGGCTACAAAGGCGAGATACGCCGCATCAACGTTGCGGACTACGTGTCCGATACTGATTTTGCTATTGATGTCATTGACCGTCATATAGAAAAATCAAAATTGAATGTCAAGTCCGCTCCTGTTATCGTAGCAGGTGGTTATGGCATGGGTAGTGCTGAAGGTTTCAATATGTTGTACGACTTGGCTGCCGTTCTTGGAGGAGAAGTAGGAGCTTCGCGCGCTGCCGTTGATGCTGGTTTCTGCGGACATGAACGGCAGATCGGTCAGACCGGTGTCACTGTACATCCGAAATTGTATATCGCTTGCGGTATATCCGGGCAAATCCAGCACATCGCCGGTATGCAGGATAGTTCCATAATTATCGCTGTCAACAACGATCCGAACGCTCCTATCAATACAATTGCCGACTACGTCATCACTGGCAATGTCGAAGAGGTTGTTCCTAAACTTATCAAATACTATAAAGCCAACACAAAATAAGCTGCTTGGAATATTGCCTGCGCATTATATTTGCGTTGGCGGTACGTTTTTATTATTGAAAAGGCGGACAATACGTTTATTGTCTGGTAAAAAACAAAATGCAATATGAATTTTTATAAAGAGAATCCTGCGTTGAAGTTTCAGCTCGGTCATCCTTTGATGAAAAAGATCGTTGACCTTAAAGAGCATGACTTTGAAGACAAAGATAAGTATGATTATGCACCTCGGGATTTTGATGATACCATCGATTCATATGATCGTATTCTCGAAATCATCGGTGAAATTTGTGGCGAAATCATAGCTGCGAATGCCGAGAGCGTTGATCATGAAGGGCCTGAAGTGATAGACAACCGCGTGAAATATGCTCGCGGTACCCAGCAGAATCACGATGCTTTGGCTAAGGCCGGCTTGTACGGTATGGCTTTGCCGCGTCAGTATGGAGGTCTCAATTTCTCAATGGTGCCTTACGTTATGGCCGCTGAATTGGTTAGCCGTGCCGATGCCGGTTTTGCCAATATATGGGGGCTTCAGGACTGTGCGGAAACTATTGCCGAATTTGCGTCCGATGAGATAAAAGGTGAGTTCTTGCCGCGTGTCTGTGCCGGCGAAACCTGTTCTATGGATTTGACCGAACCCGATGCAGGATCCGATTTGCAGGCTGTACAGCTCAAAGCCACTTTCAATGAGGCTGACGGGACTTGGTATCTCAACGGTGTGAAACGTTTCATAACAAACGGTGACGCACAAATCAAGCTTGTCCTTGCCCGTTCCGAGGAGGGTACCAACGATGGACGTGGTCTCTCTTATTTCGTTTGCGACAACAAACACGACGATCGCATCAAAGTGCGTCGTATTGAGAATAAATTGGGTATAAAAGGTTCACCTACTTGTGAACTTGTATTTACAAATGCTCCGGCCAAATTGATCGGTACCCGCCGTATGGGTTTGATAAAGTACGTCATGTCTCTTATGAATGGTGCTCGTCTTGGTGTCGGTGCCCAATCTGTAGGTCTGTCCGATGCCGCTTACCGTGAGGCTCTTGCTTACGCCCGCGACCGCCGTCAGTTCGGCAAGGCCATTATCGAATTTCCTGCCGTATATGAAATGGTGTCCATGATCAAGGCCAAACTTGATGCTTCTCGTGCCATCCTTTACGAATGCACACGTTTTGTCGATGTCTACAAAGCATATGAAGCCATTGAGGCAACTCGTAAACTCACACCTGAGGAAAAAGCTGATTACAAGGAGTATCAGCGTCTGGCTGATGCCTTTACACCTATGCTCAAGATGTTTGCTTCGGAATACGCCAACCAGAATGCTTACGACTGTATTCAGGTTCACGGTGGTTCTGGTTTCATGAAAGACTATACTTGCGAACGCCTCTATCGTGATGCGCGTATCCTGACTATATACGAAGGCACTTCACAGCTTCAGACCGTGGCTGCCATCCGTCACGTCACCACAGGCAATTATTTGAAGCAGATACGTGTATATGAAAATACTCCGGTCGACGCTAAGTTTGAACCGATTCGTGCACGCCTTCAGGCCATGACCGCTTTGTATGAAAAGCAAGTCAACAAAGTGGTTGAAACCAAGAATCAGGATTATCTCGACTTTGTTGCACGTCGTTTGGTTGAGATGGCGGGCCATATCATCATGACATACCTGCTCATCATTGATGCAACACGCGATGCTCAGTTCGCTGCATCTGCACACGTTTATGTCAATTATGCCGAATCCGAAGTCAGCAAGCATGCTTCGTTTGTCGATCATTTCGACTTGGCAGATATGGAATTGTATAAATAAAAACGGTGGATCCTATAAATCGTCTCGCTGATGGTTTATGGGATTTGCTTGTTATGCTTTTGTCTTACTGCATACACTGAAATATATGGGGACGGGTGGTACGCACGCACTATTCGTCCCCGTGTGTGGATGCTCAAATCGGATGTTGCCATGAAACGTACTGTCAGTCTGTTATTTGCATTGGTGTTGGCACTCTTGTCGTTTGCCCAGAAATCTTCTCAGGCAAGCACTACCATGTCGGATTATCTGGCAGCACCAAAGACTCGGAATGTATTTTTCTCTTTCGCCCAATTGTCTGATCTTCATATTTCACTTGGAAATCAACAGAATATAGATGATTTGAATGCTATTGTCGGGGAAATAAATTCCAATGACAATGTCGCATTTGTAATTGTCAGCGGTGATGTCACTGAGTATGGTGATTTGGAGTCATTCTCTCTCGCCAAAAGTATGTTGGATAAATTACACTGTCCGTATTACGTTGTTCCCGGCAACAACGATACTGAAAGCTCTTTGGCTTCTATCGCCAATTTCAAACGTACATTTGGTGACGATAAATTCAGGCTGTTGTTCAACGGTTACCTTTTTCTCGGTGTAAATACAGCATCTCTTGACAGGTGGACGGACGGACATATTGCTTCACAGGATATTGACTGGATGAAGCAACAGTTGAAGAACGTAGGACGCAAAACTCCTGTTTTCATAGTTTCCCATCATCCGTTGAAAACCGGTGATGTCGACAACTGGTTTGAGATTACCGATGAAGTGCGCAAATACAATGTACAAGGCGTGATATCAGGTCACTATCACCGTAATATGCTTGCTGGTTACGATGGTATTATAGGTATGATTTCCAAGTCCGTTCTCAGAAGAGATACGGTGCCGGCTGGTTATACTCTTTTTCAGATGACAGAAGATTCGTTGTTTGTGTTCGACAAGTATTTGAATGCAGAACCCGAGCAGTGGGCTGTTTTTTCCATATCTCAGAAGTTTTATGTCGAGGGTGACCATACAAAATATCCGCGTCCGGAATTTGATGTCAATTCCGAATACCGTCAGGTGAAGGAGAAGTGGAACAAATCGGTTGGTGCAGATATATACGCTTCACCCGTTATTGATGATTCGCACGTCTATTTTGGCGATACCCGCGGTTTTATGCACTGTCGTTCCCTGAAAAACGGTAAGGAGCAATGGGCATACCGAACTGGAGGGGCGATAGTGTCGGATGCCTGTATAGTGCAAAATAAGGTGGTGTTCTGCGCGACAGACAATGCTGTTTATTGCCTCGATTCTCAGACCGGGCGTGTGGAGTGGAAGTTGAATACCAAAGCTCCGCTCATCAGTACGCCGCTTGTTTCGCAGGGTGTTGTGTATGTAGGTGCGTCCGATGGGGTGTTCAGGGCAGTGAACCTCGTTTCCGGCCAGGTGGTTTGGACGTATGATTCTGTCGGAGGTTTTCAGCAGGCTCGTCCTGTAATATACAATGGTCTGGTTATTTTCAATGCTGCTGATGGTGCTGTATATGCCCTTAGGGCATCTGACGGCTATTTGGTCTGGAAATGGATGCCCGCTGATCTGACATATATTCCAGACAGAAGAAATGGTTTGAAACAGACACTTCAGGCTTCTACCGAAGCATGGATTGCTTCTGTTGGTTCCAAACTGTTTTTCACGGCGTTGGATGGTTCTGTTACAGTCCTCAATGCAGAAACAGGAAGCGTCATCTATCGTTCTCACAAGTATAAATTGACTGAATCAATGGGCTTGTCATCTGATAGGAAAAAGTTGTTTTGCCGCTCAACGGATGGTAAATTGTATGCTTTTGATACACAAAGCGATGGACTGAATGTGTTGTGGTATATGGAAGGTTTGCACAAACGGGATTTTAATGCTTCGCGTATAGTGGAGTCTGACGGCAGACTGTATATCACCACTTCCAATGGGGTAGTTGTGTGTATGGATGCAGATACCCGGGAAGAGTTGTGGCAACACAAAATCGGCAATTCTGAAGTCAATACCGTTGCATTGACCAAAGCCAATACTGGGGTGGTCACCGCTGCCAATGGGACGGTGTGCCTTATTGCCTTTCCATAAAACTATTGGTAATACCCGAATGTTTCTGATATATGCGTAGCGTCAAAATATATTCGTTTCTTGTTTTGCTGGCACTGCTGCTTGGCGGTTGCAGCACAGCTTCGCGGTTGAAAAAAGCTGACCGCCGCTATGCGAATGGCGAATATTATGCCGCTGCCGACATATATCGCCGCACCCAGAAAAATATCTCTGCAAAAAAGCAACGCAAACTCAAGGGTGAGGTCAATTTCCGTTTGGGCGAATGCTACCGTAATACCAATAATCATACCAAGGCCGTGCGTGCATACACTACAGCCATCAGGTATAAATGTTCAGATACTATTGTATATCTGCATATAGCCAAGAGCCAGCTTGTGATAGGGCGTTATGCTGATGCCAAAGCCAATTTCCTGAAATATTTGGAGTGGTATCCCGATTCGTATGAAGCCAAAGCCGGTTTGCAGTCTGCCGAAAACTCAAGAACTGCTGCGCGTGAATTTACCCGATACAAGGTGGAACCTGCCAAGGAGTTCAATTTCCGCAGAACTTCCGATTTTGCGCCGGCGTTTATGGGTAGCGATGCCGATGCCATAGCCTTTACGTCAAATAGAGAGAGCAATACGGCACGGAAAATCAGCACCATTACAGGAGTGGCGAAGAATGATTTGTACTTTTCCAGGCAGAACAAGTCAGGCAAATGGGAACCGGTAAAACCTGTCGAAGGGGCTTTGAATACAGAAGAGGATGAGGGTGTCGCTTGTTTTTCGGCCGATGGCAAGACTATCTATTTCACCAAGAGCGAGTCCAAGAATGAGGCTGCGCAGATTTGGCAGTCGACGCGGTCTGGCGGCGAATGGACCGAACCTACGCTGATACCGTTGTTTGCCGACAGTACCATATCGGTGGGACATCCGGCAGTTTCGCCTGACGGAGATTTGCTTTATTTCGTTTCTGATGCTCCGAACGGTTTCGGGGGCAAGGATATCTGGGTCGCCACGATGGATGGCGGCAAGTGGGTGGTTACAGACAATTTAGGGGCGAAGATCAACACGTCGGGTAATGAGATGTTTCCATACGTGCGTCATGATGGGGTGCTTTTCTTTTCTTCCGATGGGCATGTCGGTTTAGGAGGCCTTGATATTTACAAAGCCGAAAAAGATTCGTCGGGCGAATGGTCCGTGGTGAATTTGTTGGCTCCGATCAATTCTTCTGCAGACGATTTCGGTATTACATTCAATTCAACCAATGATTTTGGTTACTTTTCCTCCAATCGGGACCAAAACAGGCCTGTCGATAAAATATATCGTTTCATATTGCCTCCGTTGGTTTATGCCATTGAAGGTAATGCTGTTGACGAAAAAGGGGAGGCTTTGGGTGAGACCACTATCAGGCTTGTGGGTGACAATGGCGATAACGTCAAGTTGCGTACCAAGAAAGACGGTTCATATCGGGTAATCCTGTCTCCTGATGTCCGTTATGTTATGATGGCATCTCACCGGGGATATCTCAATACATCCTATATGTTTGATACTTACAATCTCAAGGACAGCAAAACATATGAGAATGATTTCAGGTTGGCATCTGTATCGAAACCTGTTCAGCTCGACAATATTTTCTATGAATTTGGTAAGTGGACTTTGACTCCGCAATCTGAGGAGGGGTTGAATGGACTGATAAAGATACTCAACGACAATCCTAATATAGCTATGGAGATTTCGGCACATACTGACATGGTTGGTACCGAGGCTGCAAACAATGATTTGTCGCAGAAGCGTGCCCAGGCTGTAGTCGATTATCTCATAAAAGCCGGTATTGAACCGGATAGGCTTACACCTAAAGGGTATGGTGAAAGCCAGCCTGTGGTAGTGACGGAAAAACTGGCGAAGCAGTATGGATTTCTGAAAAAAGATGATGTTCTCACGCCGGAATTCATAGAACGTCTCTCTCCTGATGCGCAACAGATATGCAACGGCATCAACCGCCGTACCGAGTTCAAGGTGGTAAAAACCACATACAATCTCTATTGATTGGTGCCGGTTGTTACAATCCGAATTTCTCGGGATATTTGGCCGACACATTACGGTAGTAATCTTTTATTTTTTGTATGTCGGCATCGATATTGCCTGTTGGGATGAATACGGTTTCATAACCGGCTGTTTTTTTCTTGTAGTCAATGAAGGCTAACACTATGGGTACATTGGCTTTTTGGGCTATATGATAGAAACCGTGCTTCCAGTTTGGATTGTAGCTGCGTGTACCTTCTGGAGTCAGGGCCACTGCCAGTTGTTCGCGTTGTGAATATTCTTGGGCTATACGGTCGGTCATGCTTGTCTTTCTGTCCCTGTTGACTGGTATTCCTCCCAATTTACGCATTATCTTTCCAAATGGAAAGCGGAACCATTCCTTTTTCATGAAAAACGAGGCTTTTATATGTAATGCCGACTTGAATAGCACTCCTATCACGAAATCCCAGTTCGATGTATGTGGTGCTACACATATCACACATTTTGCCGGCAGTTCTATATCTGTTTTCAATTGCCATCCGAAATGACTCAAAATCTTGTGTGCGCAGTTTTCTTTCATAGTTGAATCAATGGTTAAGTAACCTGCAGAAATTGCTGTTGTTTGGATATTATGATATAAACCAATTTTTGTGGGTTATTTATGTTAAATTCGGCGTTTTGTATTGATGCATTGCGCTATTTTGTTTGCGCAGTTCTCTCCGTCCATTGCACTTGATGTTATGCCGCCGGCGTAGCCCGATCCTTCTCCCGACGGATAAAGGCCGTTCACCGTCACATGTTGCAGGGTATCCGGATCACGCGGTATGCGTACTGGTGATGATGAACGGCTTTCCACACCTACTATTATGGCTTCTCTGGTGATGAATCCGTGCATCTTTTTGTCAAATGCCTTGAATCCTTCCTGCAGTCTGTCGTTTATGCACTTGGGTAGCCAGAAGTGTAGTGGTGATGATATTACTCCCGGCAAATACGAACACTGGGGAAGATCATACGACAGTTTGCCGCGTACAAAATCATTCAGCCTTTGGGCCGGGGCGGTTTGCAGTCCGCCACCGTTATTGTTGAATGCCATGCGCTCAAGGTATTCTTGAAACATCAGTCCGCGTAACTCATTATGTTGTTCATATTCCGGCAAGTCATCAGGATGCAGTTCCACCACGATACCCGAATTGGCAAACGGCGAATTGCGGCGTGAGGCACTCATCCCGTTTACGACTATCTGGTTGTGGGATGTGGCACTCGGCACTATATAGCCGCCCGGACACATGCAGAACGAATATACTCCTCGTCCGTCCGCCTGGTGTACCAGACTGTATGATGCTGCTGGCAAATAAGCGTTTCGTGTGCGGCTGTGGTATTGTATACTGTCTATCAGGTCCTGCGGATGTTCTACCCGTACACCAACGGCAAAACCTTTGGCTTGCAGTGTGATGCCTTTGTTGTGTAGCAGGTGGTATATGTCTCTTGCCGAATGCCCCGTTGCAAGAATCAAATACTCGGCATTGTAAATTTCCCCATTTGCACACTTCACTCCTTTTACGGCACCGTTGTTTAGCATTATGTCATCTACACGGCAGTTGAAATGTATTTCCCCCCCACAGTCCGTTATGCGTTGGCGCATGTTTTTGATTATGGCGGGCAGTCGGTCTGTGCCTATATGTGGATGGGCCTCGAAAAGTATCTCATCCTGTGCTCCGTGCAGATGGAATATCTCTAATATGCGTTGTATGTTGCCGCGTTTGTTCGATCGGCTATAGAGTTTGCCGTCCGAAAATGTTCCGGCTCCTCCCTCTCCGAAACAGTAGTTGCTCTCTTCGTTCAGGCTGTTGTTTCTGTTGAGTTGTGCAATGTCTTTTTTCCTTTCGGGCACCTCTTTGCCGCGTTCCAGCACAATCGGCTTTATGCCATATTCTATCAACCGCAGGGCGGCAAACAGACCTGCCGGCCCCGACCCTGTTATGATTACTTCCTGTGCATGTGTAACGTCTTTATATTCAAATCTGTTTTGGTATTGATACTTAGGCTTTTCTCCGAGATATACATTGGCTCTGAGCAGTATTTTGGGAAATCGGCCCCTCGAATCGATGGATTTCTTTATTATGTCTATATGGGTAATGTCTGAAATTTTTAGACCCAGATTATTGCCGATGGCTTGTTTTAACTGGTCGGGTGTGGATGCCTCTTCAGGCGACAGTGTCAGTTGTATTTCGTGCATCATTATGTCTGTCTGTTACTTTGTATATAACTCTCTATTCACATGCAAAGATACTCTCTTTTTCTGAAAATGCCAAGATAGTATGGTACAATAGCTTGGCAATCAAAAATTTCATACAGTTCCACCTTCCGCCACAAAAACTTCTGTTATCCTCAACTCTTTGATATCAAACGAATGTTTGTCTGTTGTATTTTTTATGCTGGATTTTCAGGCTTCAATGTACCATAAATCCATGTCGGTATTCCCGGAATACGCATTCTGCATCTGTAAAATATTTGTATCCAATTTTGGTGTCTGCCTGAAGTATCGGCAAAAGTAACGATCAACATGGTGTTGTGGCACCGGATTATGAAGAAAGATGGCATTTCTGTAAATAAAAAAAGATTTGCAGTTATGGGCATTGGTTGTGGCTGACATCGTATTGGACAGTTGGGCCGTTTTGAGTTATCGGAAACGGGAATGTGTAATGCCGGTTGGTTGATACGGAATCTGGTATGTAAGTTCAAAACGTATGGAATATATAGTTTTGTATTCGTTTCCCTGAAGATTTTTTGCTGCACGCTGGTTTGTATACCGAATAATTTATTACCTTTGCAGATTATAGGTAGGTAAATAATACGTTGGATTGCAATACTGGCGGTAAATACATGGCAATTGCTGGATTTTCAGCTCATTGCCGTAGTTTTTGTATATTCAGGATACTGTTCAGGCTTTCCGTTGTAAAATCAGTCGTAGCAAAAATAGAAATTTGTCTTATGAAAGTAGTATTGTTGGCTGGTGGGTTCGGTACTCGGTTGAGTGAGGTTACACAGGTTGTCCCGAAACCTATGGTGGAGATTGGCGGAAAACCGGTTTTGTGGCATATCATGAAGATTTACAGCCATTATGGTTTCAACGATTTTATCATATGCTGCGGTTACAAGCAGTATGTTATAAAAGAGTATTTCGCCAACTATTTCCGCCACAATTGTGATATGACGGTCGACCTTTCAGACAACAGTATTGAGGTGCTTGACAACCATTCCGAAAATTGGCGTGTCACTATGATAGATACTGGTATCAATACCATGACTGGCGGACGTATCAAACGTATTCAGCGGTATGTTGGCAACGAGCCGTTTCTCCTTACTTATGGCGATGGGGTGGGTGATATCGATATTCCCAAAACGATAGAAGCACATAAAGCCGCCGGCAAGGCATTGACTATGACCACTTATCAGCCGAGTGGCAAATTGGGCGTTGTGGATATTGCCGATGATGGGGCTATTCGTAATTTTCTGGAGAAACCCAAGTCTGGCGGATCATGGATAAATGCCGGTTTTTTTGTTTGTGAACCGCATGTATTTGATGTCCTGAAGGGTGATAACGAGATGTTTGAGCGTGAACCTATGCAACGACTTTTGGCTGAAAGTGAGATGAATGCCTACAAGCATTGTGGCTTTTGGAAGCCTATGGATACGCTCAACGACAACAATGAACTGAACCAGCTGTGGAATTCTGGTAATGCTCCTTGGAAAGTGTGGTAATGAGAAATAGACCGAAATGTATGGAATGTTATAAAGGAAAGAAAGTCTTGGTTACCGGAAATACCGGTTTCAAAGGTTCGTGGCTCACTGCATGGTTGTTGATGATGGGTGCCGATGTTTACGGATATTCTGTCGATATTCCGCAGAAGCCGTCTATGTTCGAAGTACTTGGGCTTGAAGGGCGTATTAATCACCGTTGGGGGGATATCCGCGATAAGGAGGCGTTCGCTTCATGGCTTCATGAGGTGAAACCCGATTTCGTGTTTCATCTCGCTGCTCAGGCCATCGTTTCAAAATCATATGATGCCCCTTTCGATACCGTTACAACCAATGTGGTTGGTACGGCATCTGTACTTGATGCTGTCCGTATGGCCGACTGGCATATGACGGTGGTGATGATTACAAGTGATAAGGCTTATGACAATGTGGAGTGGATTTGGGGCTACCGCGAAAATGATGCTTTGGGAGGAAAGGATGTCTATTCAGGTTCTAAAGGTGCCGCCGAACTGGTCATTAAAAGTTATTGGCATTCTTTCTTTAAAAATCACGGATATGTCACTTTAGGTGTGGCTCGTGCCGGGAATGTCATCGGAGGAGGGGATTGGAGTAAGGATCGCATCGTGGTTGATACTGTCAAAGCTTTTGTTGAGCACCGGGCGGTTGAAATACGCAGTCCCCGTGCAACACGTCCTTGGCAGCATGTTCTTGAGCCGCTTGGCGGTTATCTCCGGCTTGGCGAAGCCTTGGCGTCAGGAGAAGTGAAATCGGGTGAGGCTTTCAATTTTGGCCCTCGCGCCGAGCAGACCAAAACTGTGCTGCAACTTGTTCAGGACATAGCGCGTCTTTGGGGCATGAATGTCGGTGAATGTGTAAAGGTTACGGGGCAAATCCCGTTTGAGGAGGCAAAACTCCTGAAACTCAATTGTGACAAGGCTTTGGCCTGTCTCCATTGGCATGCTACGCTTGATTACGTGCAGACTGTGCGATATATCACTGATTGGTATTCGGCCTATTATCGTGGCGACACAGACATGATGCTGCTTACACAACGGCAGATTGCCGGTTATCAATCGCAAATGGCAGCTGGTTTATGAGAAGAGTGGATGGTATCAATGGGGTGGTAGTCACTCCGTTACGGCGTATTCATACTCCTAAGGGAGATGTTTTGCATGCTATGAAGTCAACCGATGTCGGCTATGCTGGTTTTGGTGAGGTCTATTTCTCGGAAGTGTTGTATGGCGATGTTAAAGGTTGGAAGCGTCACAATCGTATGGCTTTGAATATTGTAGTCGTAAAGGGTATGATTCGTTTTACCATTTACGATGATAGGGTCGGCAGTCCTACTTGCGGCTCATATATGCAAGTGGTTTTGTCTCCGGACAGTGACAGTAGTTATGCCCGTCTGACCGTGGATCCGGGGCTTTGGATGGCTTTTGACGGTATTGCGCATGGCGTTTCTCTGTTGATGGATGTCATTCCGGAACCTCACGATCCTGCCGAAGCAGACCGGCGCGAACTCTCGTATATGGAATATCCGTTAGGTTGATATTGTTGGTGTGGAGCTTATATAAAAATAGTGTTGTATAAGATGGTTGAAATAGGAGATACAGTAGTAAGTTTTGAACTTTTTGAACAGCAGTTTTGTTGCGACCTTGGCGTTTGTCGCGGACAATGCTGTATTGAAGGTGATAGCGGAGCTCCATTGGAACATGAGGAACTTGAACAATTGGAGGCTGTGTTACCCGTCATTTGGGATGATTTGTCTGAATCATGCCGACGGGAAATCAATGAACACGGGGTGGCCTGTTTTGATGCGGATGGCGATTTGGTCACTTCCATCGTCAACGGTCGTGAATGCGTTTTTTCCTACGTGGATTCAGCCGATGGCATTCGGAAATGTGCCATCGAAAAGGCTTGGCGCGAGGGTAAAACCGATTTTTACAAACCCGTATCCTGTCACCTCTATCCTGTACGACTTGATAAGTATGAACATTTTATAGCAGTCAATTATCACCGTTGGTCTGTTTGTGACTGTGCCGAACGTTTGGGGGCAAAACTCAAATTGCCTGTATATAAGTTTTTGAAGGAGCCGCTTGTACGTCGTTTTGGTGTAGAGTGGTACGCTGAGTTGGAAAAGGCTGCTGCAGATTATGAAGCAAGTTTTCGTTAGAGGATACGTAGCTTTTTTCGGTGTGATTATTGAAATGTGTTTATGTCAGTTGTTGAGATTGTTTTTATTTCTATAGGTTTGGCTATGGACTGTTTTGCCGTGGCTGTTGCTGGCAGTATAAGTTACGGCAGATACAATTGGGCGAAGATATTGCGTATGGCATTGATGTTCGGCCTTTTCCAGGGCATTATGCCGTTGATTGGATGGGGGTTGGGCATCGGATTTTCCGATTTTATCTCTCGTTTCGACCATTGGTTTGCATTCACCATCCTATCATGTCTTGGTGGCAAGATGATATATGAAAGTTTTAACGATGGTGATGGCGACGGGCGTTCGCCTTATACATCGTTCGGTACTCTGGTTGTCCTGTCGGTGGCAACAAGTATCGATGCCTTGGCTACAGGACTGATATTCGTTCCGTTGGGAAATCTTGTGTTCCTTGCTTCAGCCATCATATTTGCAGGTAGTTTTTTGTTTACGTTTTTGGGTTGCATTCTTGGTGTGCATTTCGGCAGACGTTTGAAATTGAATGTTGGAGCCGTTGGTGGTATTATACTTGTGGTCATAGGAGTCAAAATTCTTGTTGAGCATCTGTTTTTTTCATGAAATCGTTTTGTGAAGATATTGCATATTCGACATAATCAGATAGATAAGGAACTTTGGGATAGGATTGTAGACAATGCCGTCTGCTCGTTGCCATATGCCTATTCTTGGTATCTTGATGTGGTATGCCCAGGATGGGAGGCTTTGGTTACTCCCGGGTATGAGTATGTTATGCCATTGCCGTTAAAACGGAAATACGGCATACAGTATCTTATCCAGCCCCGGTGGAGTCAGCAGTTGGGGGTTTTATCAGCTGAACCACCTACTGCAGGAATCATCTCTTCTTTCGTTCGCAAGATTCCGTATATTTTCTACGATTTCAATATCAATCATCAGAATTGTGCCGCCATACGGCAATGTTCAGTCGGGTTACCGTCGGTTTTACTCTCTTCGCTTTGCCGGTTGCGCAATAATTATATCATTGATGTCAGTGGTGGTATGCAGGTCGTTCGTAGTCGCTATGACGAGAATACGAAGCGCAGTTTGGATAAAGCGCAAAAAGCGGGACTGGAAATTGACGATATTGAGATTGACGAGTTTGTTCGTCTGTGGAAGACTGTCAATAGCGATAAAGCAGAAGAGTTGCATCGAAAATTACCTGATTTGGTATACGCTGTCAATGCCCGCAAAATGGGACTGTTTTACGGCGCGTGGCGCGAAGATGTGTTGATGGCCGCCGTATTTGCAATTCGCACACGGGACAAAGTTTATTTTCTTGCGCCTGTGTCAACTTGGCAAGGCAAGGAGTGCTGTGCTATGTTCCTTTTGCTTGACTATCTTGTTAAGGAACATTGTTGCCGTCACAATCTTATTTTCGACTGCGAAGGTTCCATGTTGGATGGTGTCGCCCGTTTTTACAAAGGGTTCGGTCCTGTCAATCAGCCTTACACTTCAGTCAGCCGCGGACGTTCTGCCCGCCTTGTCAATGCTGTACATAATTCTTTACGGAGATTGAGGTAGTTGCCTTTCTTGCTGTGGATACGGAAAAAGACGGTTTGATTCTTTTTTGCTCATATTGTGCCGGTCTGATTCTTGTTATGCGTAAGTTTTACACACTATCATTACAAGGCTATCGATAATATGATGATATACGGTTGATTGTATTGTAATACCAATATAAAGAGGCTTGTCTGCAAAAAATAATTCCGGCAATAAAAGATGTTTGTGTTTGTTTATCTATCGGACTTTGAAAAATAAGAACAAGTTGTGGGTTATGCAGGCTGGAATGATTGTCTGCCTTATACCGGGTATGGTTGCCTTTCGTATATGTCGATTCTGCCAACGTGAAGTTACAATTTAATGAACATTGCAGCGGTCCACCCTTCTTCGGATGTGTGCGATATGTACTGCAGCCCGTACTTTGAAGCTTCTTCGCGCAATGTGTCCAAATCGGAAAGGTAATAACCGCTCATTATGATTTTTGCGCCTGATTTCATTGCTGCCGAATATCTTGGCATGTCAGCAACTAATATATTGCGGTTGATGTTGGCAAAAACGATATCGAAATTATTTCCATACCCAGCAAGCAACGTAGCATCGCCAAGCCTTATTTCAGCATTGGTTATACCGTTTGTTTTGCAGTTGTCTTTGGCATTTTGCCAGGCCCATTGGTCTATGTCGATGGCTGTTACAGATTTTGCTCCGCATTTTGATGCCAGTATGCTGAGTACTGCTGTTCCGCAACCCATATCCAACACATTAAGTCCGGTTACATTGTTGTCGAGAATCCAGCGTAATATCATGCGTGTGGTCTGATGATAACCGCTTCCGAATGATTGCACGGGATCAATGATCAAATCGTATTTGTAACGTTTTTCAACGGTTTTGTCAGATGCGTGAATTATGCAGCGGTTGTCAATCTCTATAGGTTCGTAGCCGTTTTGTTCCCAGACCGCATTCCAGTTTTGGTCGGCAACTTTAGATATATTGTATTTGATTTTTGCTGGATTTTCTATTTCAAGATTGCCTATTATCGCTTTCATGGCATTTTCCGTGAAAACGGAAGTGGGGCAGTAGCCTATTATACCCCGCCCGGTCTCCTCAAAACTTTCAAACCCTATTTCTGCCAGTTCTGCAGCCAGTAAATCCGCTGTATACTCTTCACATTCTTCGGTACGGAATGTAACTTTTGTATAATTCATAATATTAAAACATACGACGATGTGTAATATTTTACAATATTGGCACACCGTCGATTTTTGTTTGTCTTTGTATGAACATTAAATGGCGTTATGCAAGTTTCTCCAATGCAGCATCCATTCTGCGTAGTGTTTCGTCTTTACCCAAAACAGCTGTGACTTCAAACATATGTGGTCCTTTGAGTTCCCCGACAAGCATCAGGCGGAATGGATTCATTACGTTGCCAAGACTGTAACCTTTCTCTTCGCACCATTCTTTGACATGAGATTCCGAAGCGTCTGGATCGTCATAGTTGTTCCATGCAGCCATCACTTCGCGTAATTCTCTCATCATATACGGAGTTTCCGGTTTCCAGCGTTTATGGACAGCCTTTTCATCGTATGTTGTAGGGGCAATCCAGAAGAATGAGCAGAGCGGCCATAATTCTTTTACGAAATTTACACGGCTTTTCATATAAGACACTACCTGTTCTGCTTTTGTCTGTGTGGTGGATACACCTGCATGTTCAATGTCTTTCATAAACAGGCCGGCTATGGTGGCATTGTCTGTCATTTGGATATATTGATGGTTGAACCAACGGCCTTTTTCGTAGTCGAATTTGGCTCCTGCCTTTGAACAACGTTCCAGACTGAACAAATGGATAAGTTCATCCATCGACATTATTTCCTGGTCTGTGCCGGGATTCCAACCGAGCAGAGCCAGAAAGTTGATTACTGCTTCCGGCAGATAACCGCTCTCTCTGTAGCCTGAGGATTTCTCCCCTGTCTTAGGGTCGTGCCATTCGAGTGGAAAAACCGGAAAACCGAGACGGTCTCCGTCTCGTTTGCTCAATTTGCCGTTACCGTCAGGTTTGAGAAGTAATGCCAGATGCGCGAATTGCGGCATGGTGTCTTCCCATCCGAAAAAACGGTAGAGAAGTACGTGCAATGGTGCACTTGGCAACCATTCTTCTCCTCGGATTACGTGTGATATTTCCATCAAATGGTCATCGACTATATTAGCCAAATGGTATGTCGGAAGGTCATCTGCTGATTTATACAGCACTTTGTCATCAAGAATGGAAGAGTTGACATGTACATCGCCTCGGATAATGTCATGAACTACTATATCTTGCTCAGGTTCAATCTTTACACGTACTACATACTGGTCGCCTCTGTCTATACGGGCTTGTACTTCTTCTGCAGAAAGGGAGAGCGAGTTTGTCATTGTGCCGCGGGTATGCGCATCGTATTGGAAATTGGGAATTGCGGCTCGCTTGGCTTCTAATTCGGCTGGCGTGTCGAATGCTATATACGCATGACCTGAATCCAGCAGCTGTTTTACATATTTGCGGTATATGTCACGACGTTCGCTTTGACGGTATGGTCCATGGTCGCCGCCAAACGACACACCTTCATCAAACTTTATACCTAACCATGTGAGTGATTCAATGATGTATTCTTCTGCTCCTGGTACAAAACGGTTTGAATCCGTATCCTCTATGCGGAAAATCAGCTTGCCGCCATGTTGTTTGGCAAAAAGATAGTTGTACAGACAGGTACGTACCCCTCCTATATGTAATGCTCCGGTTGGCGATGGAGCAAAGCGAACTCTTATTTTTTTTTCCATGTATTGTGTGTATAGTTAGAAAATGGCATAGATGAGCTGTGTTATGCACGATACTATGATGCTGAATAACATGGCCCACCAAAAGTTTTTGACTTTGAATGAGCTCATCAGTTTACCTGCCAGCATTATGATGACTGCATCTATGACGAAAGTAAAAAGTCCCAATGTCAGCAGCGTGACCGGTAATGTAAGAAATATAAATATTGGTTTCAGTACAGCATTGAGGATACCGATTACGGCGGCCAGAATTATAGCATGCCAATAGTTTTGTATTCTGATACCGGGTAACAGGCTTGCCGAAAGATATACTGCAAGTCCAGTGATTAACAGATTTACAATGGTGTCCATGGTATCTTATTTTATATTTACACTAAGTGCCAGTTCTGCCAGTTGTGTGTCATCTATTGCGGCAGGAGCATCAATCATTACGTCACGTCCTGCATTGTTCTTCGGAAACGCAATGCAGTCGCGTATTGAATCAAGTCCTGCAAACAGCGATACGAAACGGTCTAATCCGTAAGCCAACCCTCCATGGGGGGGAGCTCCGTATTTGAATGCATTCATTAGGAATCCGAATTGTTCCTCAGCTTTTTCTGGAGTAAAACCAAGCAACGAGAACATTTTATGCTGCAGTGCACTGTCATGTATGCGAATCGATCCTCCTCCTACTTCTACTCCGTTGATTACCATATCGTAAGCATTGGCTCTTACAGATCCAGGATCGGTATCGAGCAACGGTATATCTTCCGGTTTTGGAGAGGTAAACGGATGGTGCATAGCGTAATAGCGTTGATCTTCTTCGTTCCATTCGAAGAGAGGAAAATCTACAACCCAAAGGCAGGAGTATTTGCTTTTGTCACGAAGTCCAAGCTGTGTGCCCATTTCAAGCCGTAGTTCGCACAGTTGTTTTCGGGTCTTATTGGCATCATCACCGCTAAGTATCAGTATAAGGTCGCCTGCTTCTGCATTCATTGCAGTTTTGAGTTGTTGCAAGACTTCTTGGGTGTAGAATTTGTCGACACTTGACTTCACACTTCCGTCTGTTTCAACACGTGCATAGACCATGCCTTTTGCTCCTATTTGTGGACGTTTTACGAAATCGGTTAGCTGGTCCAACTGTTTGCGGGTATATGAAGCTGCTTCTTTGGCGCAGATACCACCTATGTATTTCGCATTGTCGAATACCGAAAATCCGTGGCCTTGAAGTGTCTCCATAAGTTCCACAAAACGCATGTCGAAACGGGTGTCGGGTTTGTCAGATCCATAGTAGCGCATAGCATCATGCCATGTCATACGCGGAAATGCGGGGAGTTCCAGCCCTTTGAGCTTCTTGAAAAGATGATGGCTCATTCCTTCAAACAGTTGAAGTATGTCTTCCTGTTCTACAAATGACATTTCGCAGTCTATCTGTGTAAACTCCGGTTGGCGGTCGGCTCGGAGGTCTTCATCTCGGAAACATTTCACAATTTGAAAGTAACGGTCGAATCCGCTTACCATAAGCAGTTGTTTGAACGTCTGTGGGGACTGCGGTAGTGCATAGAATTGACCTTGGTTCATTCGGCTTGGAACTACAAAATCTCGTGCACCCTCGGGTGTCGACTTTATAAGTACAGGAGTTTCAATTTCAAGGAATCCGTGTGAATCAAGGTATCGGCGGACTTCAAATGCCATGCGGTGACGCAATTCGAGATTGGCGCGTACGCAGGAGCGGCGCAAATCCAGGTATCTGTACTGCATACGGATGTCATCTCCACCGTCTGTTTCGTCTTCAATGGTGAAAGGCGGTGTGGCTGAAGTGTTTAAGATAGTCATTTCTCTGACCGAAATCTCTATGTCTCCTGTAGGTATTTTTGCGTTTTTGGCACTGCGTTCGGCAACTTCACCTTTGATTTGCAATACAAACTCGCGCCCGAGATGGTTTGCCTGCTCGCAAAGTTCAGCATTGCTTTCGTTGTTAAACACCAGTTGGGTTATGCCATAGCGATCCCGAAGGTCGACAAAGGTCATGCCTCCCATTTTGCGGGTGCGTTGTACCCATCCCGACAATACTACACGTTCATGAAGATTGGCAAGGCGCAATTCGCCGCATGTATGAGTTCTATACATTGTAGTGTATGGTTTATTTGTTGTTTTTTATATTTATAGTGAATTGTCCTGATATGAACAGTCGAAACACTTTGCAAAATTACAATATTTATTTCGGTTTGCAATCTGTTTTTTACTTTGGAATTTTGAAGGCGGTTAAATTATAGTCACAAAAGTTGTATTATCTTTTTTGCTGAAAATTAGAAGCGGATATATTTAGGCTGATTTGTTCTCCTTTTCACGATGAAAGGTGTATGGAGGCTTTACTTGTCTCACCACACTAAGTAACGAAAATGAATTGTGAACAAAAGAAGTCAAAACTTGTCCGAAACATGACAAAGGCAGGCAACGAATGTGTTTGTTTGTAAAAAACAAACGGCATTTGAGTGTTTCCCTCAAAGCCGACAAGGTGATTATTGCCGTGGAACCGTTTCCGTTTTTTCCTTATTTGACAATATTTTCATCGAATCGGATACTATTTCATATATGTAGCGACGGATACCGGACTTGTCATCGTAAGTCCGGCTGCGAATACGCCCTTCGATATATAGAAGCATGCCTTTGCGGACATACCGTTCTGTGTATTCTGCAAGTTTACCCCATAATACTATGTTGTGCCATTCTGTTCGGTCGGGAACCTGCGTGCCGTTAGACAGTGTATAGCCCCGTTCTGTAGTTGCCAAAGTAAAGTAGGCTACCCGCATATTTCCTTCCAAATAACGTATCTCTGGGTCTTTTCCTACATTGCCAATTAAAATAACTTTGTTTACTGACATATTTTTATATTTGTTAGTTGCTTTATTATCAAGATGTTTAGTCGTTTAGAATAACCAATGCGTTAGGACAATCAAAGTAACTTCAAATTTTTTACATTGCAAAGTTTCTATCGTAAATTCTTTGCTTTTTACTCGTTTTTTTGCTGGAATCACCACCTCGATCACCTCATTTGTATGTAAACCAATTATTTGGCTGCTGGTACTTGCAAACGTTTTTGCGTTTGAAGCAATGGCATCACTTTGGACAAACATCCAAAATGACTGTAACTTATTGGCCATAAGCTTAATCATATGCGGTATGTGTCGTGTATTGATAATAAAGTGTATTGGCGGATGTTTATGACAATATTGTAAATATGAAGCAAAAAATAATGTTTTTCTTTGCCATGTCAGATTTTTGTCGTACATTTGCAGTCCCGATGGGTATGTCGCGTTCGGGTTAAATAGGTATAAATCAAAATAGTGTAATAATTAAAATTTGTAGTAAAATGACAAAAGCAGACATCGTTAATGAGATTGCTAAAACTACTGGAGTCGGCAAAGAGGATGTTTCTAACATTGTTGAGGCTTTTATGGTTTGCGTTAAAGATTCTTTGGCCAAAGAAGATAATGTGTATCTCAGAGGTTTCGGTAGTTTTATCGTTAAGCGTCGTGCTGAAAAAACAGCTCGTAACATATCTAAGAACATTACTATCAAGATTCCAGCACACAACATACCTGCCTTTAAGCCGTCAAAGGAGTTTGCTGCCAAATTGAAATGATGCGGTGTGGTAGGAGGTATTTTTTTGAAACTATAAACTTTTAAAATATTTACATATATGCCAAGCGGAAAGAAAAGAAAAAGACATAAGATGTCTACTCATAAACGTAAAAAAAGATTGAGAAAGGATCGTCATAAGAAGAAAAAATAAGACTTTCAATAGACTTTCGGATTTAAAAACAAATTTGGAGATTCCTGTTTTCCAAGGGTCTTTGAATTTGTTTTTTTTTGTGGAATAAATGGGAAACCATTGGTGGGGTATGTGCGTTGTGGATTGAATATGGTTGTGGATTGGTTTTCCCGATTTAGGAATATGCAGTATGGGAAAAGAAATTGTAATTAATGCACAAAGCGATCAAATAGCATTGGCTCTTGTAGAGGACAACAATCTTGTTGAACTTCATAGGGATACATTGCAGCATTCGTTTGTTGTGGGTAATATATACTTGGGGCGGGTCAAGAAAATTTTGCCCGGACTTAACGCAGCTTTCGTTGATATAGGCCATAGCAAAGAAGCCTTTATTCATTATAATGATCTTGGTTTGCAGTTTCTCACATTCAATGCTTATGTACAGCAGATATTGGGGGATCGAAAGCACGAGCCGAAGATGAAACGTATGCCCGATCTGCCGAAAGATGGTGCTATACAGGACTATCTGAAGCAGGGCGATTTCATCATGGTGCAAATTACCAAAGAACCGATCAATACCAAAGGTCCGCGTCTTTCTGGTGAAATCAGCATTGCCGGACGGAATATGGTGTTGCTGCCTCTTGGTGACAAAGTGACTGTTTCGCAAAAAATCAAACAGAAGGATGAACGTGTCCGCCTGAGAAAATTGGTGATGAGTATCAAATCGCCTATGTACGGACTTATTATACGTACTGTGGCGGAAGACAAGCGGGGGGCGGAACTCGACAATGAGTTGAAAGTGATGGAGAAACGCTGGTTGAAGACTATAACAGCATTGCGTAAATCAAAAGGTATTTCGTTGCTGTACGAAGAAAGCAGCAGGACTGTATCTGTATTACGCGACTTTTTTACTCCTGATTACGAGGCTATATATGTAGATTCTCAGACTATTTACGAAGAAGTTAAAGCTTATATCGACCTTATAGCTCCGGAAATGGGCAAGAATGTGAAACTATATACAGATTCAATTCCTATCTTCGACCATTTTGCCATTACAAAACAGGTGAAGTCTCTTTTTGGACGCACCGTTTCGTTCAAAAGAGGCGCTTATCTCATATTGGATAAGACCGAAGCCATGCACGTAATAGATGTAAACAGTGGTACTCGTACTAAGGCCGACCAGACACAGGAAGAAAATGCTTTGGAAGTAAATCTGGCTGCCGGGACTGAGATAGCCCGCCAGTTAAGGTTACGTGATATGGGAGGTATAATTGTTGTTGATTTCATAGATATGGCTGTAGCTGCCAACCGCACGGTACTTTACGAACACATGGTGGCCGCAATGTCAACTGACAGGGCCCGACACAATATATTGCCTCTCAGCAAGTTCGGTTTGATGCAGATTACCCGTCAGCGTGTTCGTCCGGCTATGGAAATCAATACTTCCGAAGTCTGTCCTACTTGCCGGGGAACAGGAAAAGCTAAAGCTTCTATACTGTTGGTCGATGAGATTGAACAGTATTTTGAAAATATCAGAGAAACATATTTGGTGAAAAAGTTTGTCATTCAAGTCAATCCATATGTTGCAGCCTACATACGCAGTGGTTTTCCGTCAATTCTGATGAAATGGCGGTGGAAATACGGATTTGGTATCAAACTGCGTGAAATGCAGGATTTGGGCTTCCTGCAATATAAGTTTACCGACAAGAATGGTGAAGAATATATCTTGCAGGAGACTGCTGACTAAGCGAATCAGGATTATTTATGTAAATATGGTTTTATGGTAGTGCTGTTTGCATATTGTTTTAACGATGTACTGACAGTATGTTATGACGGTATTTTTAAGATAGGTAACAATGAGACAATATCTCGATCTGTTGCATAAAGTGGAAACTGAAGGCGTATTCAAGTCCGATCGTACTGGTACTGGCACAATAAGCATTTTCGGGTATCAGATGCGATTTGACTTGGCTGACGGTTTTCCGCTTTTGACAACCAAAAAACTACACTTGAAATCAATTATATATGAATTGCTGTGGTTCTTGAACGGTGATACCAATGTGCATTATCTTCAGGAACATGGAGTGAGAATATGGAATGAATGGGCTGATGAAAATGGCGATTTGGGACATATCTACGGTTATCAGTGGCGTTCGTGGCCGGATTACAAAGGTGGACACATAGATCAGATTGCCGGGGTGATCAATCAGATTAAAAATAATCCGGATTCCCGCAGACTTATAGTCAGTTCGTGGAATGTTGCCGACATAGACAATATGAATCTACCTCCATGTCATGCGTTTTTCCAGTTTTATGTCGCTGGCGGCAAACTCTCGTTGCAATTGTATCAGAGGAGTGCCGACATATTTCTTGGAGTCCCGTTCAACATAGCTTCATATGCGTTGCTTCTGATGATGGTGGCTCAGGTTACCGGGTTGCAACCCGGTACATTTGTTCATACCCTTGGAGATGCCCACATCTATAGTAATCATCGTGAGCAAGTTTCACTTCAACTGACCAGAGAACCGCGTAGACTGCCTCTCATGAAGATAAATCCCGATGTGAAAAATATATTCGACTTCAAATATGAAGATTTTGAACTAGTTGACTATAATCCACATCCACACATATCAGGTGAAGTCGCTGTTTGATCCGTCTCTTTGGAACAGGGAACGGGATTTTTCATGCAAAAGGCTGCATTTGGCATGTAAAGACGTAGCATATCAAGAAAATCATACGCATATTCATTGCGTTATCGGATATTTATTTCTACCTTTGCAGTATCAACAAATGTTAGTGTCACTTTTTATAAGTTTATTACATGAATATCAAACGATTATTGATAATAGACAACTGCTTGCACGATGATAGGCGTACATGGTCGCTCAATGATTTGATAGAAGCATGCCAAAGTACCGAAAAAAATTCAAAACGTTCGGTACAGGCAGACATCGAAACTTTGCGTAAAGTATACAATGCACCTATAATCGTTAAGGACAAAAAATATTACAGTTATGGAGAAGAATACAGGTTGGTCGACAGTCTTCTTTCCTCGTTTGATAAATCGAATATAGCCAATGCCCTGAATACAATAGCTGATTACTGCGATTTCAAACAAATGAGTGGTGTTGAACCGCGTCTTTATGATCTTTATGCATATATTGGTATGTCTCTCAATATCCCCGTGCCGTCAAAGCCAGGAGAAGGCAAATCGCTTAAACCAATCATGGTACGTCTTTGGGTGGATAGCAGTATTGTCGAAAAAATCAGACGGCATCCCATTCATTATACCCAAAAGATTGAGCAGGAGGAAATTGACGGCAGTATCAATATCGTAATGAACATTCCTATCACCAGTGACTTTGAAAACTATCTGCTTCTTAATTCACCGCAAATTCGTGTAACATATCCGCAAACTCTCGTAAACCAAATCAAAAAGCTTGAGACGGAGTAAGATTTGAAAATGTAGTGCTGGTTGGATTCCTCAATCTGGAAGTACTCAAGCCATTGTATGGCTGTACCGTTGTTTTGCTTTATTTCCAGGCAAACTTTTACGTGATTTTGTTCTGTGAAGACGGTATTGTTCCATATAGAGTTTCCTATGATTCGGTCGTATGTTTGTTGTTACTTTCCGGCATCTTGTTTGTGTGTAAAACAATAAAATCTATACAAAATAAAATATGAATACTATTAACGAAATGAACCGTGCAGCCGATAATATCCGTATATTGGTTGCTTCTATGGTTGAAAAAGCGAAATCCGGACATCCTGGCGGAGCTATGGGAGGTGCCGATTTCATCAATGTCCTTTTTTCAGAATACCTCGTATTTGACCCTGAAAATCCTCGGTGGGAAGGGCGGGACCGATTTTTCCTTGATCCCGGCCATATGTCGCCGATGCTCTATTCTGTATTGGCTTGCTGCGGTAAATACACCATTGAAGATCTGAAACAATTCCGTCAGTGGGGTAGTATCACCCCAGGGCATCCTGAAGTGGATGTTTTGCATGGAGTGGAAAATACATCAGGTCCGTTAGGTCAAGGTCATACTTTTGCTGTTGGTGCTGCAATCGCAGCCAAATTTTTGAAAGCCCGTCTCGGTGATGTAATGAATCAGACAATCTATGCCTACATTTCCGATGGTGGTATTCAGGAGGAAATTTCTCAAGGAGCAGGACGTATTGCAGGTCATTTGGGTCTCGATAACTTGATTATGTTCTACGACTCAAATGATATTCAGCTTTCAACAGCTTGCCGTGAAGTGTCTACTGAAGATGTTGCCATGAAATATAAGGCGTGGGGTTGGCGTGTGATAGAGATTGATGGTAACGATGTCAAACAGATACGTTGTGCATTGTCTGATGCCAAGGCTGAAACTGAGCGACCTACACTCATTATCGGTAAAACGGTGATGGGTCTTGGTGCCCGTAGAGCAGACGGTTCTAGTTTTGAAAACAACTGCGGTACCCATGGCGCTCCTCTTGGTGGTGATGCTTATGTCAATACAGTTCGTAATCTTGGAGGTGATCCGGAAAATGCGTTTTGTTTCTTTGATGAGACAAAGACCATTTATGACCGTCGTATGAAAGAGTTGAAGAAAATAGTTGCCGAACGCCACGCTGTCTGCAAGGCTTGGGCTATGGACAATCCGGACCTTGCCCGTAAAATGGATACTTGGTTCAGCGGTGCGGCTCCGGTTATCGACTGGAGCATGGTCGAGCAGAAGCCAAATCAGGCAACACGTTCGGCATCCGCAACCTGTCTTGGTGCCATTGCCCGTCAAGTTGAGAATATGATTGTTTCTTCTGCCGATTTGTCAAATTCTGATAAAACCGACGGTTTTCTGAAACATACCCATGCTTTCCGGCGTGGTGATTTTTCTGGAGCATTTCTTCAAGCCGGTGTTTCCGAACTGACTATGGCTTGTCTTTGTCTGGGTATGGCATTGCACGGTGGAGTTGTAGCAGCTTGTGCTACATTCTTTGTATTCTCTGATTATATGAAACCGGCCGTTCGTATGGCTGCTTTGATGGAATTGCCAGTCAAGTTCATTTGGAGTCACGATGCTTTCCGCGTAGGTGAAGATGGCCCGACCCACGAACCTGTGGAACAGGAAGCTCAAATACGTCTGATGGAAAAACTTCAGAATCATCATGGACACAATTCGATGCTTGTACTTCGTCCTGCCGATGTTTATGAGACAACTGTGGCTTATGAGATGATGATGAACAATGTCGATACACCTTCAGCCATTATCCTTTCCCGTCAGAATATCACCGACCTTCCTGGCAATCGGCCTGTGGAGGCTAAAGCTGCCGTACACGGAGCCTATATCGTTACTTCTGACGAAAACCCTCAAATCGTTCTTCTCGCTTCCGGCTCTGAAGTGTCAACGCTTGCCGAAGCCGGTTCCATTCTTCATGAAGACGGTATTCGCTACAGATTGGTATCAGTCCCTTCAGAAGGCCTTTTCCGTTTGCAACCGATAGAATACCAACAGAAGGTACTTCCGGCCGGTGTAAAGCGTTTTGGACTTACTGCCGGTTTGCCTGTAAATCTTGCCGGTCTTGTTGGTGAAAATGGAACTGTATTTGGTTTGAATTCATTCGGTTTTTCTGCGCCATACAAAGTGCTTGATGAAAAACTGGGATTTACTCCTACTCAAGTAGCAGAACAAATCAAAGCTCTCTTGTAATTGGATTAGAATACAATAATAAAACAATCCAAAGACTGTGTCTTGTCAAGACACGGTCTTTGGTATTTTCTGTATATTTGCAGTATTATCAAATGAATGCCTGAAACCCATATCATTACAGTTATGAAACGAATGTTCTTATGTTTGTTTTTTGTCAGTCTTTGTTTATTTGTCAAATCTGTCACCGTAACTCATGTTCCGTATGCCGTGCGTGATACTGGCAATATTCATCTGACGGTATATCAACCGGAAAAAGAGATAGCAAAGCCTTATTGCATAGTGTATATGTTTGGTGGAGGATTCTTTACCGGACATCGTCTTGATTCTGTTTCAACCGATTATTGTACCGTGATGAGCAATCGGGGTTACACTGTGGTGGCTGTGGACTATCGGTTGGGTATGAAAGGGGTAAATGTAAAAGGAATGAAATTTGTCCGTGCCATACAACGGGCTATAAATATGGCGGTTGAAGATTGTGCCGATGCTGTGGCGTATATAGTGGAACATGCCGATGAATATGGCATTGATTCAGAAAAAATTATTTTGACTGGGTCGAGTGCAGGGGCTGTCACCTCATTGCAGACTGACTATTTTCATTCTAACGGGAGTGAACTTACATGTTCATTGCCGTCTGATTTCCGTTTTGCCGGAATTATCCCATATTCAGGCGCTGTGTTTTCAACTGAAGGATATGTCGATTATAAGTTGCATGCACCTGCACCAACCATGTTTTTCCATGGAACGAATGACCGTGTAGTCACATACAAACAGATAAAGATCGGTAATCTCGGATTTTTCGGGGCTTGTTCTCTCGTAAGGCGTTTCAGACGTTTGGGATACCCTTATTACATCCGCCGGTACGAAGGCCTTGGGCATGAAGTTTGTTCATTCGGTTCGCGCACGGTTGAAGAAGTGGAGTATTTTATCAGAAAATATATTGAAGAGGGTAAGCCGTTAGCTGTCGATGAAACATTTGAAGACCCGACTTTTCAGCCGGCTTCGGATACATCACGTAGTTTGAATGATTTGTATTGACATTTCCAAAGTTGGTGCTTGTTTCCCAGAACTGTTATGACAACTATGTTGTCTGCGCTATGCAAAAGAAATGAGAAGTCAGAATTTCAAGTCTTTTTCTTTTCTGCATATTCTGGTGTACGGGCAATATTGGCAGCTTTTGTGTTGTCTGTCGTCCGGATTGGCTTTGAACGGTACAGTGGGATTGAATATTTCTGCAATAAGATGTCGCAGCATTATTTCGAATGGAATTCGGATGGATTCATAGTTGTATATGTCGATACTTACGGTTTCCTTTTCATTGTGCAGACTTTCGTAATCTATCGTGATATCATCATCGGAAAGGGCATCACTGAGTGATTTCGGAACTTTTACGGTAATGTGCGTGTGTTCAAAAGCACTTTCATTGTTTACGTTGTTTGCCTTTTGCGATATGTCATAGATATTGTATATATTCGGACGGAGTCGGTTTGCCGGGACATTGTGGCAGGTACTGTATATATGGCAGTACAGCAGTATTTGAAATACTTCTTGGTCGGTTTTGTTCGGACTGTTGAACAGGTTGAGGAGTTTGCATGTGTATGATGTCTGATCTGATTTTGTGGTTTTGTAGTCGATTATATTGATTATTCCATCTTCTATTGTTGTATCTATGCGGTCTAATATAGCCGTGAAATTTATGCCGTTTTCAGATTTAGTCTGTATCTTTTTTTCTGAGAGTACGTTTTCAAAAGGTTTGCGTTGCTTGTCATAATTCAGTGTTAACAGTATAAAATCACATACTATATTGAATATCAAACGATTGAATCCTGCAATCTCCAACCCTTTCTTTTCTGTTGCTCTGATTGCTGCAAATGCCCTTTGTACCAATCCTTCTGCCATTTCCTTGTTTGTTGCACCGTGTATGCCATTTGTGTGTTCATTGTAGTATATTTCCATAGCTTTGTGAAAGATGAGGCCCAATATTGGAGCATTGTTGGTTTCATCGATTTCATTCGCCTGTTTGATTTTCGTTATGGAATTGAAATAAAATTTCAATGGACAGGCTATATAGTTTTTCAGTGCACTTGCAGAGAGCGATTCTGTTTTTTTGTATCTGTCAAGAACTGACATAATATCAGGCGTTTTGATTATCTCTATTTCATTTCCGACTGATTGTAACGGCATTACAGCAATATGGTGTTTCTTGTTGACTGTAACTTTTATATCATTGACCACCATGGGCAACAAATGTCTAATTTGATGGTAGTAGCGTGATATTTCGTTGTTTGAATCGTTGTCACGTGAGTTGTAGGTTAGTGTCACGTGCTTGGCCCGGTACAGCATACGGTAGAAGTTGTACGCATATATCTTGTCTGAGTGTTCGTAAGTGGGCAAATCGTAACTCCGTCTGAGTGTGTACGGTATAAGTGATTGACTGATTTTTACACCTGGAATATTTATATCGTTGAAGCCCAATATTATGATGTTGTCAAAGTCAATCAACCTGCTTTCCAACATTCCCATTATCTGGAATCCGTTAAGCGGTTCGCCTTTGAACTGCACTTTAAGGTTGGATGTGAGTCTCCTTATTAAAGAGTGCAGTGTCGTCATGCCGATATCGTCAACAACATCCGACAAAATATGCTCAAGTTGGGCAACATATTGTTTGTACTGTACTATGTATTCGATTTCAAATCTATACATGGTGGTATCGTCCAGTTTGTCATACTGTGTCAGAAACAGATCCAATATTGAGTGAATATAACCAAATAATCCGGCAACAGAAGTTTGCGTTGTCAGAAGCCGTTTGAAAAATGCCACTTCATCCGATATGCCATTGTTGTCATTTCTTACAGAATCTATGTATGCGTTTATGTCGGACTGACTTATACGTACAAAATTGTTTCCTGTGATGTAACCAAGCAGTTTTGTAGACAACACGTGGTGGTTGCGTTGTATGTATGGGTGGGTCAGTATATTTATAATAGGCTTGTAATAAAAGGTATTGACTGACTTTTTTTCAGTGTGCAGTGATATGATGTTGTCTATAAGATTGGATATTGGTGATTGTGTAAGTGGGTATCCCATTGTCACGTTAAGATGCTCAATGTATGGAGGCAGAGACTGTAGCAGGTATGGCAACATGCTTTCATCGGCTGGAATTACGACTGTACTGTTGATGGTTTTTTCCATATCTCGTCCGTTTTCCACATATATTTTATGTATTTGTTTTGCTGCTATGTCGCTCTGTTCGGAGATTGACGGCGATCCGTAAATTACTATGTCACCGCATTTTTTTGCTGTAGGTTGGATATATTCGTATTTTGATGGAAATTTGGTCAGATTGTCGCTGTACATATATGCTACGGTATCGGAAAACGGAGAATTTCCGGCATATTGTTGTGGATAGTCGAAATAAAAATCTGCCATATCTCGTTTTTGGAAATAACGGAATATTGCTTCTTCTGATGCTGTAAGCATATTGAATCCGATAAAAACCAATCGTTTGTAATGTATGGTAATATCGTCTGAGGTAAGGCGGTTTTCTACAACATCGCGATACAGCATACCTTGGTAGCCTATTCCTTCTTGGAGTAGTTGTTTGCGGAAATGGCGGTATATAGGGAATTGCAAGCTCCATAATGATATGAACTGATTTTGGAATTTCAATCCGTCATCTTCTGTATTAATGAATACTTTTTGCCAGAATGCTTGTTCTATGGCTTTTTTTTGGTCTCCGGAGAAATAGTTCATATCAACGGTCAGTTGTTTCAGCGCATCAATGTTTTTATACAACATTTCGGCTTGTACCAAATATTTGTCTATATCGTTAAAGTCAGACAAAAGGGTATTACCGAGACCGATAAATGCATCGAATGATGTAATTGCCGTTGAAAGTCGGTTTGACGAACTTACGAAACGATAGCTTTTATACAGTTTTACCAACTGTTCTATTTCATTGCAAAGCTTCAGAGGAGTAAGCATTTCGCAAAGTCGGTTGATGTCTGTAGTGTTTGGTGCAAAGACGGCATGGCTGGCCAATGCACAGTACTCTTTCCTGAAAAACAATCCTGCACGGCGGTTGGGAAAAACAAACAGTATATCGGCAGGTTTCAGGTTATCTTCGATTGTATTGTTATAATACAGTTTTGCTATATCGTGGAGAAAAGAGTCGTACATGTCAGTATAGTGAGTGTTAAAGTGCTGATATTGACCCTATGCATGCATTGGGCATTGGTATATGCAGCATGTTGCATATTGTCGGACACACGTCTTCCACGTTGATATCCAGCTTGTGTGATGATATGCCAGGAGCAATTATAGCTATAGGCAGAGGATAGTTGTACGATGTTGTGATGTGGGTACCATCAAGTGTTTTTTCATGCCAGCCAGGCAGCAGTGTGAATATAACATCTCCTGAACGGTTTTTATAGTGCGAATTGCGCATGCGTGCCGGTGTGTCATACGGCATACTTGAAGCTGTTTGCAGTTGGTAGGATGTTATGGCACTGTGTACACCGGAGAATTCTGTTATGAATTGGGCCGCATAATCCGATATCTCGTTTGTTTTTACATTGTTGTCTTCTATCAGACGTTTGTTCAAGTGTATGTTTTTATTGTAATATCCTGTTACCCAACGTCCTTGACCGTATATTGCCATAAGGTAGGCATTGAGCAGTGCCATTGCCCGGTCTGCATTGAATGTGCCATGGTTTATGCGGTCTGCATCTGTTTGTCCGGATATGTTTGATGGTGCAGTTACAGGTGATGTAAATATTATTATGCTGTTGTCGATTCCTACAGATATCTCTACGGCTTCCAGCAGACGTTCTATATTTTCATCAAGACGTATAAGCAGATCTTCTTTTTCAGCGCATAGTGCCACATCGTTTTTCTTTATTCTGGCATTGAATTCTATGCACAGCATGTCCGGTGCATTGTCTGTTCCGAGTTGTTCATCTCGTAACGCTCTTACTGCCAAATCTTTTATTACGTCATTTATCAATGGAGTATGCAACAGGTTATCAATGTTCTGAGTAATATTGTCGCTGTTCCTGAACTTTTGGAATGCAGGAATCTCTTCACCGTAATATGGTTCAGTAGGTGGATATTGGTATGATTTGAGTTTCTTCTGTGCGTACCAGGCATTGGAGTACAACTGTTTTATGGTACTGTCGTTGTTT
This sequence comes from Candidatus Aphodosoma sp., assembly GCA_051870875.1. Lineage (GTDB taxonomy): Bacteria > Bacteroidota > Bacteroidia > Bacteroidales > Paludibacteraceae > Aphodosoma. The sequence continues at coordinate 63,744 of JBJECG010000029.1, read as the reverse complement.
ATTTTTTCTGCCCATACCGGCAACCCGTTGTTATAGAATGTAGTTGTGGCTATTTTTGCAGTTTGCCGGTCTATCCATATCACTCCGTCGGCAAGGTGACCTCCCATCATGATTGCGCTTTCGGCGTTAAGCCCTATGGAATATACTTTGCTGTCGGTATAGTAAAGTTTCAGTTGGTCTGCCATTGTTGTTGCCTGCAATAGTCGGGGTGATACGTTGAGAGGACTATTGATTCCAGCATATCTGGCATCGTCTATACAAGATACTATGTCATCGTCTATCAGTGAATAAAATCGTTCCGATACTATGCCATGGTAGTGTGGGGTAGATCCTGTAAATATCGATGCATAATGAGTGGTGGCATCTGCCGACATATACTGGTATTGTGCTTTGTTGGTGTATGCTCCCATAGTAGTCAGACGCATCAGTCCGTTTTTTGACAATGATGGCGCATAAGCCTCCAATTCGTTGGCATTTAGTCCGTTGACAGATATAAATAACACCAGACGAGGCGTTTCGGCTTGTAGGACGGCAGACAATATGAGCAGTACCGGTATTGTCAGTACTGCTCTGAGTGTAGTGCGTTTATCTATCATGATTTTTTATGTGTCGGGTGAGGTTCGTGACGGTTGGGATTCCGGTTTATCGTTGTTTTGAAAATAAATGTTTGATATCCGTTCTGTATGTTGCAATTATAACGGATACTGTGCTTAATATCTGCAACCACCACATCATCAGCGGTAAATTGGTGTACTGCATGCCAAATATGACAGCCAAAGGGTATAATAGTATGGAAATCATCGTCAGCAATGAAATGACGGCATTCACCGTTTTACATCCTTTAAGACATACCGTTACCCCAAGTACTGCCAACAGCGGATTAAACCAGAGTATATTGTAGTTGTCTGCCACCAGAGGGTGTAATGATACAAACCATAGAAACAGTATGAGCATCCCCAACACGCCATACGCCATGCATATCAACTGTGTAAGTACCGGTATGAACTTGTGGTGTCTTCCATAGAAGGTCAGCTGAACGGCTGTAAGAAGTATAGGAACCATTATTTGCAGCCAATACCATATAGCTGGTATGCGGTATGGTTTGGTTTGTTCCGATAAAGTGTATTCGCCAGTGACGACTTTCTGTCTCTGACCGTCATGGTCTGTGAAATGGCATAGGTTAAGTGCTGCTTGTGTGTAATTTGGAAAAGTGACGGTAGATTTGGCGGTAATTGCGGTATCGGCATCACTGCCTATTATGATATTGATACCCAAATTGTACCAACTGTTTTTGTTTACATGTTCGTTTATTAAGCTGCGATATGATGTCGCCTGCAGCGTGTCGGAACGAAATCCGGCTTTGCCACCGTACAATTCCATTATTTCATCATATGCTTTTGTTGAGCAATTGTTTTCTATGAAGTTATATAGATAGTAACGCCGTTCAGAATCGAAATCTGAACATAATTTGTACCACAGCCTGTTTGTCTGCGCCGTGGTGAGATTTAGATTTTGTTCCACTACAGATGAACCTCGGAATCTGTATTCATCAAGAAATATGTCGCTGGGGATCAGTCCCATCTGATATTCGGTGTCACCAAGTACAAAGCGTAGTATAAAGTCTGGAGAGTCAAACATAAATACTCCCCAATGGAATACAACGTCAATGCCATTTTGCGGATCATAGATACGGATACCCGAGTGTCCGAATTTGGTAAATATTTCTTTGCCAGGTCCACAGGTCATGATACTTACACGCGCACTGTCCGTCAATGCCATTGGCATCAAGGCATGGCTGCCGGTTGACAATACCAATAATATCAATATAACATAGATTTTGCGTATCATGTTCAATATCCGTGCCGTTTTGTTGGCTCGTTAATGGAGTCTCAGCGGAGTTTTAGTTGTTGACCTGCTTCTGCAGGAGTTCCGTATTTGATTTTGTTGAGTTTATACAGTGCTTTCAGTTTTATACCGAATTCCTGCGATATTGAATGCATGCTGTCACCTGCTTTTACTATGTATGTTTTTGGCAGTTTGTTGTTTACCTTGTTCTTTTTGGGCTGGAGGTATACCATATCCCCTCTGTACAAGTCTGTCTTATGGGGCAGATCATTGAAATACAGAAGTTCGACTACGGGTATTCCAGTGTGTTTTGATATGTTTTTGAATGTATCGTCGGTTGCCAATTGGTAACAGCGTACACCATTGTTTTTTATTTCTGTATAACCGAACAGTTGGTCGCCGTCACTGGCAATATCGGCAAGATGTTCTATATCCGGATTCTGATTTTTAGCCGATGAGACTGTCTGTTTGCCGTCATCGAACCGGTACAATTCATAGTCTTCGATTATCTTTATAAGTTTGTCCGGGTATTTCGGATCCGTAGCATATCCTGCTTGTCTAAGTCCTTGGGCCCACGATTTGTAGTCTGTGATTGCATAGTCAAACAGAAATGAATAGCGTTGGCGTTGCAGAAATTTTGCGTGGTCATCAAACGATGATTTCACGTTGTTGTAGCAACGGAAGCATTCCCCACGCGCGTCATCGTCTTGGTGCATTGTTTTGCCATACCACGAATCTCCGCATTTTATACCGAAATGGTTATTGCATTTTTGAGCCAACCGACTCTCTCCTGCTGCGCTTTCCAGAAGTCCTTGTGCCAATGTGATACTTGCCGGTATGTGGTATTCTTTTTGCGAAGCTACTGCAAGATCGGCATATTTTTCTATGTACGCTTCATATTTCGGATTTTTGTTCTGTGCTTGTAAAATGCTGGTAAATAACAGCAATGAAACGAGTAACGTTGATTTTTTCATGGTTGGTACGATATATGCGGTTTTCCTTAGCAAAGTTAATCAATTTATTTTATATCCGTACACCGGACAAACCTAAATACTGGATATTTATTCGTTTCGGATTTTTTTGACTGTCAAGTGTTTGAATTTTGAATTACAGGCTTGCAATGTACAGGTTATGGAAACCGGCATGCTGTTCATCAACCTTTGTCTGGTAATCTTATAATCGCTTTGCGGTATAGATAAAATGCCATTGTCAGTTTGTCAGTGCCGTATATATTGGGCAGAGTTTACATTACATTGGCAGAACGTGTTCCCGTGACGGGTTTATTGCGTAAAAATGGATTTGTGGCAGTAAGATGTATCATGCCGGTTGTAGTTGCGTTATCCTATTCCGGATATTACGTAATGTACTTTAACAGATGGAGTGGTGTTGCCTGTTTATTTCATCCAGACAATCGGCACATAGGCAGTCTGTATAGTGAGTCGCTATATATTTATGTGCTTCTGCTGACAAATGCACTGAAGCGCATTGGCAGTTGGCGATGTCATTGTGGTTGCATACAAATTCTTTGCCGCAACGCGGGCACGTTTTGTTTTTCATTTTTCACGTCTTGTTATTTGTCGTTGAAAGGTATATCGTAATGGTCGAATGTATGGCGACGGGTAAAAAACAGGGTAAGCAGTACCGATATCAACGATGATGCAAAAATACAGATCATGAGCATTGTCTGATATTTGATGGCCACATCAGGATCTGCCCCGCCAAGTATCTGTCCTGTCATGGTACCCGGTAACGCTATCAGACCCATTACAGCCATCGATGCTATTGTCGGATTGAAGCTCTTGACAAGTGCATCGCGCATGAATGGTGCTCGGGCTTCGGCTGCTGTAGCTCCGTTTGCCAACCTGTAGAGATACAATGTGTGTTCACGTTTCAATGATCCGTAATATGTGTTCAATGCTATGACGTTGGCTGATAGCATATTGCCAAGTATCATACCGCTGACAGGTATGAAATATCTGGCGTCAAACAAGTTTTCCTGCCTGACTATCAATCCCATAAAATAGAAGTCTATCAGAGCTATGGAACATACCAGGGCTGCGGTTACAGGTATGAACATGCGGCGCAACGGCAGTCTGGTACGGTGTATGACGGTATGTGACGCTACACCTGCCATGATTATTACCCATAGCAGATTGAGCCACCACAGATTGACGTTGAACATGTACTTCAGATAAAATCCGATGAGAAAGAGTTGTACTGTCATGCGTATGGCAGCTACTATTGTATCACGTACGAGTCCGGTTTTGTAGTGGTACAGAAAACAGGCTGGTATGAGTATGAGCAGAAATCCCCAAAGTAATGAAGTAAATGATATGTCCATAATGATTTTTGTTGCAATACTGTTCAGTAACGTCTCTTTTTATCCGTCTATAAGGACTTTTCTGTCAAATGCCGAGATAAAGGCCGCATCGTGAGATATTGATATCATTGTGGTTCCTGTAAGCGAACGCAGATAATCAATTGTCAGTTGTACTGACATGTGATCCAGTGCTGCGGTAGGTTCGTCCAACAGCAGTATCGGGCGGTGAAGCAGTGTCGTTGTGGCAAGGAGTATGCGTTGGCGCTGTCCTCCGGAAATTTCGTCAGCGCGTTTTTCCAACAGTGAGGAATCCAAGCCCAATTGTTCAAACACATCGAGTATTGTATTGTCGGTCGGACGTACCGATTGGTTGGATTTGAACTCAAACGGAGCATAAACCAGTTGTCGTACAGTTTCAGCAGGTAGCGATAGGTCTTGCGGAAGCCACGCCGTCAGTGAACGGATTTGGGAAATGGCCGTAGGTGACACTTTTAGTCCGTTCACGGATATCATTCCCCGTTCGCACGTTACAAAACCGAGCAGTGAATGTACAAGGGTCGACTTGCCTGAACCCGACGGTCCATAGAATACCACTTTCTCTCCCGGTTTGATATGAAGCGAAAAACCACTGACCAGTGGTTTCTCGTTGTAAGTGAAATATGTATTGTCGAATATTATCATTTCTTGCGTGAGGCCAACGACATGAATACACCAAGCATCACACCGAGCAGGGCAGCAAAGAGAACACGGTACTCGGGAGCCAACATAAACGTGATTGTGTGAGCCGGTATCCAGAAAAGAGGAATTGTTTTTTTGAAAAGAAAACTCCATATCGTTGCCCAATCAAGATTTATGAATATTTCCTTGAAATGTATACGGCTGAAATAACCGCCCAGCGTACCTCCGTTATTCATTATGTGTGTATCGCTCACTTTGTGCAGTACCATGAATACTGGTGCGAACAGGCAGTTCATGAATACTGAGATGGCAAACGCAGCACCTGCGTGATACCAGCTTTTTGTTGCAACTATGCTTTGGTTGATAAGTTCCGGATAGGTGGTTGTACCGGGGGTGATGCCGATTTGGGAGAGGAGAGTGGGGACACCGCTTGAGAAGATGGTCATTGCTGCTGAGATGAGAATGCCCAACAATCCCCATGTTATGCCGCGTGGCACGATGCCGAACCCCTTGGGGGCATAGCTGCCTGTGCGGATTCGCATACCGATGCACTCGCCTGCAGTGGAAAGGATGCCGAATTTGATGAAACTCATTAAAAACGGGTGATTTCGCGTTGCCCATAAGAAGCTGTCATATACAGAGTCGAAAACAAAAAACGGGGCAAAAAACAATATTGTACAGATGAAGAAAATGATGTCAGAACGTTTCATGTCGGATGGTATAAAAGTTGGTATTTTGAAAAACATGCAAAGTTACTAAAATTATTCACATCCCGCAACTGCTCCCGTTTGTCACACATCCTGTTACAGTCAACAGGCAAGTTACAAATTTTGTTGCAATTTTGCACTTGCTTGTTGAGTGTAACGGTTCGCCGCCAGTTGCACAACTTATATTATTTTAGTATCTTTGCAATTTGAAAATTCTTAACTTAAAGCGATAAAATTTGATGATATGATGACTTCTAAGGAAATTCGTAAGTCGTTCCTTGACTTTTTTGAGAGCAAAGGTCACAAAATCGTGCCATCTGCCCCTATGGTGATAAAAGATGATCCGACACTGATGTTTACCAACGCCGGTATGAACCAGTTCAAGAACATTATTTTGGGCAATGACCCGATAAAATATCCGCGTGTGGCTGATTCCCAGAAATGTTTGCGTGTGAGCGGAAAACATAATGATTTGGAGGAGGTAGGTCACGACACTTACCACCATACCATGTTCGAGATGCTTGGTAACTGGAGTTTTGGCGACTATTTCAAGGCCGAAGCTATCGCTTGGGCATGGGAATATCTTACCGAAGTTGTTAAGCTCGACAAAGACCGCCTTTACGTTACTGTATTCGAAGGCGTACCAGACGAAGGGTTGGAGCGTGACAACGAAGCTGCCGATATTTGGAAAAAATACATCGCTGCCGACCGCATCATTGATGGCAACAAGCACGACAACTTCTGGGAAATGGGCGATACTGGCCCTTGCGGTCCTTGTTCAGAAATACATATCGACTTGCGAAGCGATGATGAACGTGCCAGGATATGCGGAGCGTCGCTTGTTAACAAGGACAATCCACAAGTGATTGAAATTTGGAACAATGTGTTCATGCAGTACAACCGTAAAGCCGATGGTTCGCTCGAACCGCTGCCCAATCGAGTCATAGATACAGGTATGGGGTTTGAACGGCTTTGTGTGGCTGTACAAGGTAAGAAATCCAACTACGACACAGATGTCTTCCAACCTTTGCTCCGTGCTGTCGGTGAAATTTGCAATTGTCAGTATGGCAAAGACGAGAAAACTGATGTGGCAATGCGTGTGATAGCCGACCATATGCGTACCATTGCATTTGCAATTACCGATGGACAGTTGCCGTCAAACGCCAAAGCCGGTTATGTCATACGTCGTATTTTGCGACGCGCAGTCCGTTATGGTTATACGTTCCTCAACTGCAAACAGGCATTTATCCATCGTCTGATACCTGCTTTGATTGACAATATGGGAGAGGCTTATCCTGAACTTGCCAGTCAGCAAAATCTTATAGAACGTGTGATAAAGGAAGAAGAGGAGTCTTTCCTCCGCACTCTCGACATGGGTATTCGTCTGCTCGATAAGGTGATTGCCGATGCCAAAGCTGTTGGGGCACGTGAGATAAATGGAGTGGACGCATTTACGCTTTACGATACATACGGTTTCCCGCTCGACCTTACCGAACTAATACTCAGGGAAAATGGACTGTCAGTTAATATCGATGACTTCAATACCGAAATGAAAAAACAGAAAGAGCGTGCCCGCCATGCCGCTTCTGTCGAGACAGGAGACTGGGTTGTAGTGAGGGAAGGAGAAACAGAATTTGTGGGTTATGACCAGACTCAGTGTGAAACTCATATATTACGGTATCGCAAGCTGGTTCAGAAACAGAAAGAATATTACCAGGTGGTGCTTTCGCGTACTCCGTTTTATGCCGAAATGGGAGGACAGGTTGGAGATACGGGTTGGCTTATATCTGACACTGGCGAGAATTTAGCGGTTTTCGATACCAAACGGGAAAACAATTTGCCTGTACATATACTACATCAAATGCCAGTTGAAGCTGACGCTTCTTTCCTTGCTAAAATCAATGTCGGGAAACGTCATGCAACAGAATCAAATCATACAGCCACGCATCTGTTGCACAGAGCTTTACGCGAATTGCTTGGCGTGCATGTCGAGCAGAAAGGTTCTTTTGTAAGTCCAGAGGTGCTGCGTTTTGACTTCTCGCATTTCCAGAAATTGACACCTGAAGAGATTAGGGCCGTAGAGCACAAGGTCAATCATATGGTGCGTGAAAATTATGTGCTTGACGAACACCGTAATGTACCTATATCAGAAGCGAAGTCTATGGGTGCTATGGCTCTATTTGGCGAGAAATACGGCGATTCTGTACGTGTCGTACGTTTTGGTGACAGCATTGAACTTTGCGGTGGTACACATGCTCATGCCACAGGAAACATAGGTATGTTCCGTATAGTTTCCGAAAGTTCAATAGCAGCCGGCATACGTCGTATTGAAGCTGTTACTGCCGAGTTTGCTGAACATTATACAGACAATATGCAGGATAGCATTCAGGCTGTAAGAGAATTGTTCCACAATACCCCAGATATCGTGTCCGCCATTAAGAAATATATCGAGGATAGTGTCAATCTCCGCAAACATGTCGAAAAGTTTATGTTTGAACGTGCTGAACGTTTGCGTGATACTCTTCTTCAACGTGCCGCCGACATCAACGGTGTGAAAGTTATCAGCTATGTAGGGGAAGATTCTCCAGAAATAAACAAGATTATCGTACCGTTTTTTCGTGGACGTTTTGCAGATGTCAAGTTTGTATATGTGGCAGGTACAGTTTTCGATGGCAAGCCATCCATTACACTTTTCATCAGCCAGAAAATGATAGACGAAGGTTACAATGCTGGCAAGATGATACGTGAGGCTGCCAAATATATTCAAGGTGGTGGCGGTGGCCAGGCATTTATGGCAACGGCCGGAGGCAAATATCCCGAAGGTCTGGATGAAGCTATTGACTGTATCGTTTCGATGGTCAAATGAACTTCCAATGATTTACATACGTGTTTTTCCCAATGACATGTTGTCATTGGGAAGATGAAGACACTGTCCGGCATCATCTGAAATTTATCCTCATTCAAATCTCAGATGATGCCGGACAGTGTCTTTGTGGTTGTTGGACAGTGTTTTTGTGCCGTTACGTTACTTGTTGCGTATAATAATCCAGATGATTATAGGAGCACCGACCAAAGCACTGATGGCGTTGATCGGCAGCGAATAGCCCTCAGGTGGCAATTGACAGACCAAATCGCACAGCAGCAGCATTGATGCGCCGACAAAAATACATCCTGTGATGGCAGCTCCGTGACATGATGTATGCAAAATACCACGAACCAAGTGGGGTACAGCCATGCCGATAAAAGCTATCGGCCCGGTAAATGCTGTTGTGGCTCCGGCCAGAAGTGCAATAGCAGTAATTATCAGGAGACGTATATTGTAAATATTTATACCAAGACTTTGGGCATAATTTTCTCCTAACAACAATGCATTTAACGGCTTTTGTATGACATATACGAGAAACAAACCGATGACGACTATCGGCAACATTATCCACATATAGTTCCATGATACGGATGAAAGTGACCCGAAAGTCCATACAATGAAAAGTTTCAACGAATCAGGATTGCTGATATTCTGTAAAATAGTAACTAATGACCCGGCTATTTGACCGAACATTATACCTACAAGCAACAACGATACCGCTTGTTTAACCCTGAATGATACAGACAGAACCAGTAACAATACCAAGATGGCTCCGATGGTAGCCGAAATCACCAATCCCCAACCACTTTGTACAAATGCAGTTGGCAGCAATGTCCCGGCTAATAGAAATACGGCTACGCCCAAGCTCGCTCCAGAACTGATACCGAGCACATATGGTCCGGCCAACGGATTGTGAAACAAGGTCTGCATCAGCAGTCCTGCTACTGAAATAGATGCTCCAGTTACAACAGCCGTAATGGCTTTAGGTAATCTGAAATTGAATATGATATTATGATACAACGTATTATCGGAAAACAAATCTCCCAATGGTATGTTTACACTGCCGTAAACAATATCAGCAATAAATAATATCAATGTGATGACAAACAGTATAATGTATCGCATGACTATTGGAGTTTCATTATATAGACAGGTTGATAATGGGGGAGCGCATCATTGTGTAGAGCCCATATCACATCATAAAGCACTATATCGGGATGTGCCACAGCACTTTCCCAAAAATCATTTGCGCCGCCGGGCTTCACCTTTGCATAAAACGAATATATCTCACCGGTACGTGTCGGTGCAAACAGCGAATGACGCTCATCCATACGGAGCAATTCATCTACAGTCGTAGCCGGCGCGTTGAGCCACACTTCCGAATCATGGAAATGCTGCAACACCGTTTCAAAATTAAGAGGAATAGATGTTTTTGTCGTATCTTCTGCATAAAAATAGTCCGCTCCGGCATCAACTAACAATTGTCCTATATACGACTTTCCTCCAGGCACATACCACGTACCCTTAAAATTACTACCAACCATTACTTTGGGCTTTTGGGAAAACTGTATGGATGCTGCCAATTTCTTGGCTTCCATGTAGTTTCGCTCTATTTCGTTGAAAATGGAATCAGCCTGTAACGAGCAGTCGGCAAATGCAGCCATATATTTCAACCACTCTGCACGGGCCAAAAGTGAAGTTTCAGTCCATTCATTATTATAAACCACTTTGATGCCGGATTGTATCAGCCGCTTGTTGTTCTCGTCTTGTTGGTTGTAGCTCGATACAAAATATACATCGGGATTTATCACTAAAAGTTTTTCTATGTCAGTGGAATAAGCATCACCTATAGACTGTATTTCACCTTTGGAAAAACGTTCTTGAAGTAGTGGGTTGTATATCAAATTGGGCGAACACATTGCCGTAACATTTTCCGTCATTCCCAGTAAAGACAGAAATTCGGTATGTGTACAGCTTGATATGGCTATTGATTTTACAGGAACCGACATCTTTTGACCGTCGGAAGGAGTAATTATGTTATCATTTTTTACCAAGTAAAAACATTGTTGTATCTCACCCGGTAGCCATGGACTGTAAACAATTATTTTTTTATATGTGTCGTAATCTACTATATCAAAGCCTTTGGCATAACGGATACCAATTGATTTGCCTTCTTGTGATACATAGTGTATCTGCTGGTTGCTGTTGCTGTTTTTGTTCCCGCATGACGCGAACATGCAAACCGCAATGGTAAAGTGTGTTATTCGCCGTAAATGTTGTACCATGTATATTAGAATGTTTTCAGTACGGAATAGAGATGCTGTACAGGCAACCCCATCACATTATAGTAAGACCCTTCAATTTTTTCTACACCGATGTAACCGATCCACTCTTGGACACCGTAACTTCCGGCTTTATCCATAGGATGGTATTTTGACACATAGTAGTCAATTTCTTTATTTGTCAACGCGGCAAATGAGACAGCGGTTATGGCAGTGAATGTTTCGGTTCGTCTGGTTGTCCTTACACAGACTCCGGTTATCACTTCATGACGGGTGCCGGAAAGACTGTGTAACATCGCTTTGGCATCGGCGTCCGACTTAGGTTTACCCATCACCTTGCCATTCTGCCAAACTATGGTATCGGCGGTAATCAACAATTCATCGTCAGCCAAACTGTATGCAGCTGATTTTTGCGTTGCCAGAAAGAGAGGAATTTTCTCGCCTTTCAAGTTGTCGGGATACTTTTCTTCAAGCCCTTCAATCAGCCGCACTTCAAAATCGATGTCGAGGTTTGTCAATAGTTGGCGACGGCGGGCAGATCCTGACCCCAAGATAATTTTATACTCAGTAAACATAATTATAATACCTGAAACAGTCCGAACATAGGCACATGATACTGCTTTGCCACAAGGTAACAATACATAATAGTGTACAGAATGCCTATAACAAGAATAAATTTGGTTAGTGACAAAGCATTTTCATAAGCCGTACAAAATTTGCACCATAGTATTACCAGCAAACAAACGGATGGAAGAGATATACCAAATATATAATATCTCATTGACATGGAGCCTGATATCGCAAAATCCAGGCCTGACACTGCATATGCAACCATACCGTTGGCAATGATAATCAATGCCGTAATGATTATTTTGGATACCGTAGTTCCCCAGACCACCGGTATGGTGTGGCATTCCATTTCTCGGTCGCCGGATTCACTTTCCAAGTCTTTGATAATTTCAAGAATCAAGACAAAAAAGAAGACAAACGCAACGAAACCGCACACCACCGAATAGAGGTGTCGGAGAGTTGGCGTTTGGTATAGCAGGTCGCTGTAGATACCATCCAGAGAAGCCGCTTCTGCAATAAGAGGAACCAAAGGCACGAGTGCAGCACTGATTGACACGATCAGATTTCCGATAATGAGCTGACGTTTGTAACTGGCCGAATAAAACCACATCATGCCTGGTACTACTACGTAGATAAAACCTGTTGTAATACTGTTCAGAAAGATAGATGCTACAACTCCGCCTATCACGCCAAGTGCCGTCATGATTTGGTAGAAACGCATCGCCTCATGTTTTTGCACTCCACGAGTGACAATCAGCTTGTCTGGACGGTTTATCCTGTCGATCTTCACATCGAAATAGTCATTTATGATATATGCTCCGGCAGACAACAGCATTGTAGACGTTATAAGTAAACACATTACCCACGATGGTGTGGCTGGCTGTAGTCCGTAAATAGACAATATTGGAACAATCACAGCCCAATAAATCAGTATTTGCACAAAGGCGATAAACAATACGTTTTTGTAACGCATCAATTTTAGATAATCCATATTCTGATTTTGTAAAGAATTTCGACAACAATATTTTACCAAGTATATACATCTTTGTGTGCCATCCAATGCCCATGTACAGCAAGCGTCTGTTCTATCACATCACGGACGCAGCCTTCACCTCCGCAATGGTCGGATATATAATGTGAAATGGCTTTTATTTCTGCAGCTGCATCGCGTGGACATGTTGCCAGGCCACACAGTTTCATTACTTGGTAATCTGGTATGTCATCTCCCATGTACAGTACTTCTTCTGCTTTTAAACTCCTGCGTTGCAGAAAATCGTAAAACTGCTCGGTTTTGCGTGATGCTCCAATGTATACATCCTTTACTCCTAGCGCTCTGTATCGGTGTACGATAGATTCGGTATGGGCACCTGTGATGATGGCAATCGGATAACCGAGTTTGGATGCCAACTGTATGGCATATCCATCTTTTATATTCACCATTCTGACTGGTTCACCCATATTATTAGTTGGTATGCAGTTAGCCGACAGCACACCATCTACGTCAAAGGCAAAGGCGTGTATATTGTTCAGTGCTTCTTTGAAATTCATAACCTATTGAATGAAATTGATAATCTTTGTGGAAATAGAGCATCCGGTAGACCAAGGTCATGTTTGTTCGTTTGCAATCAGTTCTGTCAACAACGAATATACCTCCTGCCATTGCGGTTCATTTGCCAACATTGCTATTTGTTTGTCGATTATACGCCTGTCACCTCGGATTGCCGGACCTGTCTGGGCTGCCTTAGGCCCGATTTTCTTTGCCTTGTTCACTTGTTCTGTGATCAGGTTTTTGATGACTTCAAATGGAAGACTTTTGCTTTGCAATATTTTTTCCGCTTTGATATACATAAGATTGGTAAAATTACAGGCAAATACTCCGGCCAAATGCAATGTTTGGCGGTCTTCTGATGACAGATGGTATGTTTTTTGTGACATGGTTCGCACAAGTTCATTGATTTTCTTTTCATTGTCATCATTATTGGCTTCGATGAAAAACGGTACTTTCCGTAAGTCGACACTTTTGGCTTTGGTAAATGTCTGTAATGGATACATACATCCGTAATTTGTCTTGGAAGCTTTGAATATTGACATTGGAATACTGCCAGACGTGTGTATATGAAGTCCCTTGGTTATTTTCACATTGTTGGCAGCCCATTGCAGAACATCGTCCTTCAGTGAGTATATGTATATATGTGCAGGTTCTATTTCTGCATAATTGGTGATTGGCTGCGCATTCACCAACCTGGCCAGTGCTTCTGCCGATTCTTTGGTACGGCTGTATATTTGCACTATATGATGCCCGGCATCATATAAAGCCTGGGCCAAATGCCATGCTACGTTACCAGCTCCGATAAATGAGATGTTAGAATGTGTTCCGATGCAATTTGTCATAACTTAGCTTTTCTACATCGTAAGGTTTGCGTTCTTCGTTCTTATATCCGATAGACACTATGTTCAGTACTTCCAGATTGTCCGGTATATGGAGCAATGTTTTGATATAGTCTCCAGCTGTTTCTTCTGTCGTATGCATACGTTTGTACACTTGTATCCAACATGAGCCAAGACCTAAATCAGCGGATGCCAATTGTAATATGATGGCCGATATTGACGCATCTTCAAACCATACGTCACTTTTTTCCGGATTTGCACAAACTACGATTGCCATTGGTGCATCGGCCAAAAACTTACTTCCGACCTCACGGCACTCCGACATCTTTTCGAGCACCTCCTTGTTGTCTACTACAATAAACTCCCAACAGTTTGTCCTTTTGGATGATGGAGACATCAACGCAGCTTGTAAGATTAGTTTCAATTTATCCTCTTCAACAGGACGTTGTTCGTATTTGCGTATAGAACGACGGTTTTTCAATAACTCATTGAATGTATTCATAATTATTGTAAATGTTTGATTTGCTGTTCAGCAGTATGCCAAACTTTGCAAAGTTACGAAATTCCAACGATATAACACTACACTGATACTGTTTTATCAATTTTCTTTTAATTGAGGTGGCACAGGTATACATCAATTTCTGCAATTTGCATATTCAAAATAAAATAATTAACTTTGTCCGTATTACGTTGGGAAATACTTGTGTACATAATGGAAATAAAGGAAATACTTGACAAGCTGGAAAATTTTGCCCCATTGGATTTTCAGGAGCCTTATGACAACAGTGGGTTACAGGTTGGTAACCCTTACCAACCTGTAACATCCGTATTGCTTACCGTAGATGTTACAGAAGGCACAGTTGATGAAGCTGTAACAAAAGGTGCCAATCTCATTATATCACATCACCCGTTGATTTTCAACGCCCTTAAAAAGATTACAGGTCAGAATTATATAGAACGGACTGTGATAAAAGCTTTGAAACACAATATTGTAATTTATTCGGCACACACTAATTTGGATAAAATTATAGGTGGCGTAAGTTACAAAATGGCAGAAAAACTACTATTGCAGAATGTCCGGATATTGCATCCTGAAAATGAATTTTGCGGATTGGGTTGTATTGGCCAATTACCGACACCCGAAAATACAGAAATTTTTCTTGCAAGACTCAAAACCATATTCAATCTTACGGCAATCCGCCATAGTCAGCTCGTCAACCGCAGAATATCCAAGGTAGCCGTCTGCGGAGGGTCCGGTGCTGAATTTATTTCTGATGCCATACGGCAGCATGCTGACATATACATAACAGCTGATATTAAATACCATCAATTCTTTTTAGCTGACAATCAGGTTATTATAGCTGATATCGGACATTATGAAAGTGAACAGTTTACAAAAGAGATTTTTAATGACCAACTTATCGGATTTTTTCCTAACTTTGCAATTCATGTGGCACAATCCGGCGTCAATCCTGTATGCTTGTTCTAATGCGCTTGTTGACAATGCATTATATTGTAGTTGTGGTATGTGTAGTGTATTCATATTGCACAGGATAACGATATAAAATAAATATATACGATAATAAATTATGACAAGAGAGCAATCAACTAAAAACGAAGCTAAGGAAATAACAGTTGAAGAACGCCTTAAAGCACTTTATAAGTTACAGACTGTTGTTTCTGAAATTGATAAAATCAGAACTCTTAGAGGCGAATTGCCTCTTGAAGTCCAGGACCTTGAAGATGAAGTTGCAGGTCTTAAGACCCGTATCGAAAATTGCACTAACGATATTGAGAGCCTTACGCAAAAGATCAATGAACGGAAACTTGCTATTAATGAAGCCCGGAGCATTATAGCAAAAAAAGAAGATGAAAAAAATAATGTCAGAAATAACCGCGAATTTGATGCCCTTTCCAAAGAAATAGAATACCAAAGTCTTGAAATTGAATTGTGTGAGAAAAATATCAATGATTTTACAAAAGATATTGAATCGAAGCAAGCGGAAAAAAATGATGCTGAAACACGTATGCAGGAAAGGTCTGGCGATCTTGAACAAAAACGTGAAGAGCTTGACGAAATTATAGCTGAAACTAAACAAGAAGAAGAACAACTTACCTTGAAAGCAAAGCAATTGGAACCTCTTATTGAACCCAGATTGTTGTCCGCATTCAAACGTATCAGAAAAAATGCCCGTAATGGACTTGCCGTAGTTACAGTCGAACGCGATGCTTGTGGTGGTTGTTTCAACAAAATACCGCCTCAACGACATCTGGATATTAAAATGCGCAAAAAAATTATTGTTTGTGAATATTGCGGTCGCATATTAGTCGATCCTGGTTTCAAGGAAGAAGTGGAAAACCAAGAAGCTGACAAGTGAATTTTTGTTAGACCGTAAAATATACCAACAACGGCAATTTTAGGTCATATATGATAAAATGCAGGAAGGAATGTACCGATTCAGGTACATTCCTTCTTTTTGTATGTCATTAGTTGTTCACTAAAAAATCATCCGTAAATATCTTCAACCATGGCATGGCTACAACGATTTCGGCAATCTCTCACCGGTCAGTCACCGCATCGGTGCGTTCTTCATCGTCATGCCTAAAACTAATATTAAGGTTCAAGCTCGATACGTGGAAAAGGATGCTTCCCGAGAATGTTTTCCGGTGCCATCTGCAACTTCACGGTTTTATAAAAGTGCAAAGGATTATCAAGCAAAGCTATGCAAAGTGGGCTGGTATGCATCGACATGAGACGGTACAATATACTTTTATGGCCAATAAAATAATCTGACATGCAGAAACAATAGAGCAGACCTTAACCGATGTAGCGTGGTAAATGTTTCTTCAAATGAATTAAAAATTCTCTGTACATAAGTAAGTTTTGGTATATTGGAGAATACAGTGCGCATCAAGGATACATTGGTTCATAACCACACTTATTGTCTTGTGGCAATCGTAAAACTCGATATGAGGCATTTACGAGGTCCTTCAGTATACTCGGAATCTCGCTTACCGACAACAATATGCGAGACCTCTTCGCCAAATCTAATTAAAAATGTTAATGCGTTTGCGATTCAGGTGAACTGAATTTATTTAACTTTTAACTCCATCCATTTTTAGTGTCCATGTACTTGGTGTCTGGTAAATTGTTTTTATGTGGCCGTTGTTATCCGACAATGCGGCATTCGGATTGATAAGTTAACAGGGCATATCAGCTGTCATAAAATTACATACTTAAACTTAATTGCAATTATGAACCCAACAAAATTCCATCTGTTTAAAAACCCGCGATTGTTGACAGAATTGTACAATGTAACTTTGTCAATATTGGCAACACTTTGTTGTTGTTGACATCGATATTTTACTAATATACACAGCAACTATGACCACATGGCAAAACACATTTAACAATGAATATATATCTGTATAACTATATTATATCCAATAATATATATATATTATATAAAGTACGTATTTAATATGTGTTGTATTATAGTCTGTTTGGTGTGTTATTGGATAGATAAAATTAGCTATGTGGTGTATTAATGATATTATTGTCATGTATATATAGTGTGTATATGAAGTTGCGCTTCATGTCTTTTTATAACAAATATAGGCTTCAATGACTTGAAATCATGATACCGGATTACAAATGTAAATAAACATCTTCGTTGTCGGATTATTATTTTTACATCCGCAATATCATGCTATTGCACGAATAAATTGAAATTTGTAAATTTGCAATGTCATTTTATAAGTTGCATTTAATTATATACATTATGAAAGACAGGATATTTGCATTGATGGAGAAACTGCAGTTGTCTCCTGCAAAATTTGCTGATGCTATCGGTATTAATCGATCTACCATTTCAGGAATCAAATCAGGACGTACACAGCCAACCTTGCAGCTGCTTGAAAAATTACACAACGCATACCCTGAAGTGAATGTATATTGGTTGCTTTATGGAGTAGGCGAGGTTTTCAATTCCCAAGTAGGTCATTCGTCTATGTCTTTTGATAACCGAACATCATCAAATGGCGACAATAAAATTATTAATGCCCAACTCCTTGATAATGATAATATTGCCAATGATGCTATTTCTTTGCAAGAAACTGAAATTCTGTCAACAGAAAAGCAGACGGTGACTTCGAAAGAAAAATTTTCCTGTAAAGGCACTGTTGGCATTTCTCATTTTGAAGACAATCAGAGGCAAACCAAGCCGCTCGAAGATAATGGGCATGTCCCATCGCAAACGCAACACTTACCGTCATCAATACAGCATGACCGCAAAATAATTCGTGTTGTTACATTTTTTTCTGATGGAACATATGAACAATTCGTACCTGAATAAAACAGACCTCAATATACGCCATATTATATTTGAGGTAAAGAGCAGCAAAGGCACATTGTGTGATTGAAAAAAAAATAGTACCTTTACACTCGATTTTGTCAATGGATAAATCAAATTTTTTATACAATAATTACATTAATATAATTACTATGGTAGATAATGATGAGAGGATCATACATATAAACGTTGAGGATCAGATGCGTCAGGCGTATATTGATTATTCGATGTCTGTTATCGTTGCACGTGCCCTTCCTGATGTCAGGGATGGATTCAAACCGGTGCATCGTCGTGTTCTTTTCGGCATGAATGAATTGGGAAACACCAATGATAAACCGTTCAAGAAATCAGCTCGTATAGTAGGTGAAGTTATGGGTAAGTATCACCCTCATGGCGATTCTTCTATTTACGGTACGCTGGTGCGTATGGCACAGGCGTGGTCATTGCGTTATCCTTTGGTTGACCCACAGGGAAATTTCGGCTCGGTTGATGGTGATGGCCCTGCTGCTATGCGTTATACTGAAGTAAGGTTGCAGAAAATTGCAGAAGAGATGTTGAAGGACATCGATAAGGATACGGTCAATTTTACCCCTAACTTCGATGAAACTCTTAAAGAACCTGTTGTCCTTCCTACTCGCTTTCCGAATCTTCTGGTCAATGGATCTTCTGGTATTGCTGTAGGTATGGCCACTAATATGGCTCCACACAACTTGTCTGAAACTGTTGATGCTATTGTCGCTTATATAGATAATCCTGATATTGACATACCAGGATTGATGCAATATATAAAAGCCCCGGATTTTCCCACAGGTGGTTATATATATGGCTATGCTGGTGTGAAGGAGGCTTTTGAAACCGGACGTGGACGTATCATGATCCGTTCTAAAGCTGAGATAGAAAGCAATGAAAAGGAGAACGATAAAATTATCATTTCCGAAATACCTTATATGGTCAACAAAGCTGAACTTATTAAAAGTATTGCTGATCTGGCCATAGAGAAAAAAATCGAGGGCATATCCAACGTCAACGATGAATCGGACCGGCAGGGTATGCGTATTGTCATAGACGTGAAACGCGATGGTAATGCCAACGTCATACTCAACAAACTTTTTAAGTTGACGGCTTTGCAATCTTCATTCAGTGTCAATAATATAGCATTAGTTGACGGCAGACCACAACTTCTTAATCTTAAAGATCTTATCCACTGTTTCGTTGAACATCGGCACGAAGTGGTTACACGCCGTACAAGATTTGAACTGAAAAAAGCGGAAGAACGTGCCGAATTGCTTCAGGGCTGTATGATCATTCTTGACAATCTGGATGAAGCTATTGCCATAATCCGTGATTCAAAGACTCCTGATGAAGCTAAAATCCGGCTCATAGAGCGTTTTTCTCTTTCCGAACGTCAAGCTGCCTACATAGTTGAAATGCGTTTGAGGCAACTTACCGGCATGGAACAAGACAAGCTTCGGGCTGAGTATGAAGATCTCTTGCTTAGAATCCAGGATTTGAACGACATCCTCAATCGTATAGAACGTCGAATGGAAATCATCAAAAACGAACTTATCGAACTGAAAGACAAATACGGTGATGAACGTCGTACCGAAATTATCTATGCAAGCGAAGAATTTAACCCCGAAGATTTTTATGCTGATGATGAAATGATCATTACCATTTCACACATGGGGTATATCAAACGTACGCCCTTGGCAGATTTCAAGGCTCAAAACCGCGGAGGTGTCGGGTCTAAGGGCAGTAGCTCGCGTGACGAAGACTTTATAGAGTTCATATATCCGGCATCAATGCATGCTACTATGCTGTTTTTTACCCAAAGGGGTAAATGTTATTGGTTGAAAGTATATCAAATTCCGGAAGGCAACAAGATGAGTAAGGGACGTGCCATTCAGAATATGCTGAATATTGACCAAGGTGATAAAGTAAACGCATTTATTCGGATAAAGCAATTGCAAGATCCTGAATATAACAGGAATCATTTTCTTGTCTTTTGTACTAAGCAGGGTATTATTAAGAAAACAGCATTGGAAGCATATTCTCGTCCTCGTCAGAATGGTGTCAACGCAATTACTATACGTGAAGATGATCAGGTTATACAGGTGCGTCTGACCAATGGCGATGATGAGATACTTATTGCCAATCGTAATGGTCGCGCAATCCGTTTCAATGAAAATAAAGTCCGTGAAATGGGTCGTAGCGCAACTGGGGTGCGTGGCATGGCTTTGGATGAGGATGATCCTACGGATGAAGTAATCGGTATGATAAATATACCCAAAGGTTCTTCTGATAATGTCTTGGTTGTTAGTGAACTTGGGTATGGCAAACGATCTGATTTGGAAGATTATCGTATTACTAATCGCGGAGGCAAGGGCGTCAAAACCATCAATATTACAGAAAAGACAGGTAAATTGGTTGCCGTAAAGGCCGTAAATGACGACAATGACCTTATGATAATCAACAAGTCAGGTATCACTATTCGTATGAAAGTCTCGGATCTCGGTATAATAGGTCGCGCCGCTCAAGGAGTGCGTCTTATAAATCTCGAAAAAAGAAACGATGAAATAGCATCTGTATGTAAGGTACAGACCGAAACTGAAGATGGTGAAGACTTGAATGCCGGAAGGTTGTCTGACGAATTTATTGATGGAGGTAATGACAATGCTTGATTTGCGTATTTTGAATACAAATAAATAATATCATTACAAATAAACAAAACAATCATTTATTATCATGAAACGTTTTCTCTTAATTAATGTGTTATTCTTGGCGTTTTTGGTAACTGGATTTGCTCAGAAAGCAAATGTCAATGGAGCTAAAAACAAAGCATTGTCAGTGGACAATCCTGATTACAATGCAGCAAAAGACATGATTCAGGCAGCTCTGGCCAATGATGAAACCAAAGATCTGACCAATACATGGTATGTGGCAGGGCTCGTATATGAAAAAGCGGCCGATGCCGAATTTCTTAAAGTCCAAACCGGAATCGGTAGTGATGAAGTTATGGGTGAAGATGCACTGAAAGCCGTTGCATATTATACCAAAGCTTATGAAATGGATCTTCGTCCTGATGCAAAAGGGAAAGTTAAGCCTAAATTCACAAACAAAATTAAGGCCTCTATGCTCAATATTTACCGTAAAATGATGCTTGTAAATTACGGTGTGAAAAAATTTGAGAACAAGGAGTGGGAGAGTGCCATCAAAGGTTTTGAAACTCATGTCAATATTGTGGATATGCCTTTGTTTGAGAATGATAAAAATGCTCCTGTAAAAGACAGCACGTATTACGACATTAAAATGTATGCTGCACAAAGTGCATGGGCTGGAGATATGAATCAACAGGCTATCAGAATGTACAACGATCTCAAAGCATTCGGACATAAAGGAAATACCGTTCTTCAAGTTTTGTGTCAGCTATATCAGGCAGAAAAAGACACCGCTTCCTATATTGCAACACTACAGGAAGGTGTTGAAAAATACCCTCAGGAATTCTATTATCTCGGTAACCTTATCAACTATTATGTATATGGAGGTGAACCTGAGAAGGCCACTGAATATCTGAATAAAGCTATAGAAAAAGACCCTGGAAATCCTCAACTTTATAATGTAAAAGGGTCGATGTTGGAACTTAAGGAAGATTATGAAGGCGCAATGGAAAATTTCGATAGGGCATTGTCAATCAATCCACAAATGGCAGATGCTTGGGTCAACAAAGGTCGTCTTATTTACAATAAGGCATTTAAAGCTGAAGGTGAGGCTAACAGTATACGCGACTTTAAGCAACTGGATGCAGCAATGGAAGAAGTGAACAAAATCTATAAGGAGGCGATTCCTTTTTTTGAGAAAGCCATTGAAATTAATGCCGATGATATTGAAGCAATGAAAATTCTTCGCGGCTTGTATTATCGTTTCTCCGATGATGATCCGTCATATCAGCAAAAATACAACGATATTGTAAAACGTATCAACGGATAAAAAATAAATATTTAAATTGTGTTTTAGGTAACTCTAAAGTTGAATCTTGAAAAGAGGAAAACTTTTAGAGTTACTTTTTATTTGGATTGTGGGTTATCTATCCCACACATTGTATATATACGCGATTACTAAGAAAAAGATTAAAGTTTGCTTATGCATACACTTTATTTATCATAATCATGATTATAACTAAAAATGGCACAAAATATTGATATGTGGTTTATTTAGATATTTAGCAGCTCAAACCATTAATATTAAACCACATTATATATAGCAGCAAATATTTTAATATGATTATTACAAAGATACGGATAAAATTCGTATCTTTGCAAGGTGCTTTTGTGGTATTTTTACATACAAGATTAATCAAATATCAGTATAATATGAGACGTAAAATTATTTGGATATCATCGTTAGTTGTTGTAGCTATACTTTCTATTGCATTCTATTTCAGGTATTATTTTGTATTTGGTGAAGGTGTCAAGGCTGGTGATCTAAACTATATTGTATATAAAGGGTATGTTTTCAAAACTTATGAAGGCAAACTCATTCAATCCGGTTTCAGAGGACAAACAAAAGGCGTTACCTCAAATAATGGTGTTATTCAAAATTATGAATTCCAGTTCTCTGTGGCCAATAAGCAATTGGCTGATTCGTTGATGCACTGTTCAGGCAGAACAGTTGAGTTGCATTATAAAGAATACCTGGCTCCGATTTTCTGGCGCGGAGTTAGTGAATTTATTGTCGATGATATAGTAGCTGTTCATTGATTGATTCGTTTTATTATAATAGTACAAACGGTTGGTTTTGTAAATATTTGCCTTTTGTTTGCAGTTAATGTGATACTTACTAATGTCAAACAACAGAAGAAGGTGATTAAGGATCAATTAGCTTGAATTATAATATAATGTTTGAGATAACAAATGTTATATATTTAATATATGAAAATTTTCTTAGTATAGACAAAGATAAAACAGACTTGTTTCTTTAGCATTTTTCTTCGCTGGTAATTGATCGTAAGACTTGTCATTATAACAGTGTGCACCGATACATATCTGATAAAGACGTACTGATTGATATTGCTATTCATGAATTCTGTGAGAGAAAAAGGACTGCACCTGTTTTCTTTTTGCTTTTGTTGCCAATCTAAAAATATTATCTGTTTTTTGCGGATGCTGAATGGAAAATGGCATTACTTTACTTTCTTTTTTATTTTAACAGTGTGTTGGCGACTAATTGTGAGGGTTGATTGATTAACTTCAAGAATCATTTATCTTAATTTTTCGGCTAAATTATTATATATCATGGAAATCAGCAGTAAATATACACCTCAAGAAATAGAGTCAAAATGGTATCAATATTGGCTTGACAACAAACTATTCTCGAGTAAGCCCGATGGGCGTAAACCATATACAGTGGTTATCCCTCCCCCTAATGTTACCGGTGTATTGCACATGGGCCACATGCTAAATAACACATTGCAGGATATATTGGTGCGTCGCGCTCGCATGATTGGATACAATGCTTGCTGGGTACCTGGTACCGACCACGCTTCAATTGCTACGGAAGCAAAAGTTGTAAACAAATTGGCTCAGCAAGGAATAAAGAAAACCGACATTTCTCGTGACGAGTTTCTTAAATATGCATGGGATTGGACTAATGAACATGGGGGTATCATTCTCAAACAGTTGCGTCGTCTTGGAGCCTCATGTGATTGGGATCGTATAGCATTTACAAAAGACGATATCCGTTCTTCTTCGGTAATTAAGGTCTTTTGCGATTTATATCGTAAGGGTTTGATCTATCGTGGTGTACGTATGGTCAATTGGGATCCGAAGGCTCTTACAGCAATATCTGATGAGGAGGTCGTTTTCAAAGAACAACAGGGTAAACTTTATTATCTTAGATATAAGATAGTAGGCGAAGATTGTTATGCCATTGTAGCTACCACCCGTCCGGAAACCATTATGGGAGATACTGCTATGTGCATCAACCCTAACGATGAGAAAAATAAGTATTTGCACGGCAAACGGGTAATTGTTCCTCTTGTTGGCCGTGAAATTCCTGTGATCGAAGATGAATACGTAGACATGGAATTTGGTACCGGTTGTCTGAAAGTGACTCCTGCTCATGATGTAAACGACTATATGTTAGGTGAGAAATATCACTTGCAGAGTATAGATATATTTAATGACAATGGCACAATAAGCAAGTCTGCTGGCATGTATTGTGGTATGGATCGTTTTGATGTACGCAAACAGATAGTTGAAGATTTGCAGACTGCCGGATTGATTGAGAAGATAGAAGATTATGTGAATAAGGTGGGTTATTCAGAGCGTACGAATGTGGTAATTGAGCCGAAACTGTCGATGCAGTGGTTTTTGAAAATGGAACACATGGCTAAAATAGCTTTGGATCCGGTGATGAATGACGATATAAAATTCCACCCTGCGAGATATAAAAATATCTATCGTCATTGGCTGGAGAACATAAAGGATTGGTGCATAAGCCGTCAACTGTGGTGGGGGCATCGTATACCGGCGTATTATTTGCCGGATAATGAAGGTTATGTTGTTGCCGAAACTCCGGAAGATGCTTTGAGACAAGCCATTGACAAGACAGGAAACAAGGCTCTGACTATCCAGGACCTTCGTCAGGATGAAGATTGTCTTGATACATGGTTTTCTTCATGGTTGTGGCCTATATCTCTTTTTGATGGCATTAATAATCCGGGTAATCAAGAAATTGATTATTATTACCCTACAGCCGATCTTGTGACAGCTCCGGATATTATTTTCTTCTGGGTTGCCCGTATGATTATGGCAGGATATGAATACAAAAAAGAAAAACCATTCCGCAATGTCTATTTCACGGGAATTGTGCGGGATAAAATTGGCCGTAAGATGTCCAAATCTTTGGGCAATTCACCGGATCCTGTCGAATTGATTGATAAATATGGAGCTGATGGCGTTCGTATGGGTATGATACTTTCTGCACCAGCTGGTAATGACATTCTTTTCGATGAAACATTATGCGAACAAGGGCGTAATTTCAACAATAAGATATGGAATGCACTGCGTCTGGTTAAGAACTTTGAGGTGAAGAATATGCTTCAGCCGGAAAGTGCACGGATAGCAATCGACTGGTTTAATGCCAAGTTGTCGTGTGCGATGGAAGAGATCAACGATAATTTCTCGAAATACCGTATCAGTGAGGCATTGATGACGGTGTACAAACTGTTCTGGGACGAGTTTTCATCGTGGTATCTTGAAATGGTTAAGCCGGCTTACCTTCAACCTATAGACAAACAGACTTATGATACAACCATCGGTTTTTTCGAGGAACTGACTCTGCTACTCCACCCGTTTATGCCGTTCATTACAGAAGAGATATGGCATATACTTCGCGAACGTAAAGATGGAGAAAGTATAATGACAGCACAATTACCCCAACGGCACAAGATCGAAAACAACATTGTTGCTGAGTTTGAAATTGTCAAAAATATAATAGCCGGTGTGCGTACTATCCGTTTGTCGAAGAATATCCCGAACAAGGAGCAATTGGAATTGCTTGTGACAAAAGGCGAACACAATGATGCTTATAATCCGGTAATCATGAAATTGAGCAACCTTTCGGTCATCCATTCACGCCAAGAAGAAGCGGCTGTTGTATCTTATATGGTTGGAACTACAGAGTATGCTATTCCGATGACCAGATACATCAATACGGAAGAAGAAATATCTAAAATGAGATCTGAGTTGGAATATTTGCGGGGATTTCTTGCTTCGGTGATGAAAAAGCTTGGTAACGAGCGTTTTGTAAACAATGCTAAGCCTGAAATTGTGGCCAACGAACGCAAAAAACAGGCTGATGCCGAGAGCAAAATAAAGTCATTGGAGGAAAATATAAACAAGCTGCAACATCACTAAACATTTTGCGATTTTGTATATATTTATTACACCTGAAGTTGGTTAGCATTGAAAACGGCACAACATGTGTCCGATGCATAAATTGTTCTTTCCAAAAGCAGACAGGCCTATTTCGAATAAAATACAAATAGAGCTGTCTGTTTTTTATATCGATTTGTAATAGGTTTTATTTGTACCGTAATAGCATATTTTATCTAAAATGTTAGTTATAAACCATATATATTATATATCAAATTAACAAGTGAACGTTTTCAGACATGTTATCTGTTTGGCCAAAAAATAGTTCTAAAACATAAAAAAAAATAGTGTATAACGAGTATTAATCGAATGATTTATTATACCTTTGTCGTAGTGGTTTTGAAAATCAGTCAATCCACTGAATAAACAATATACAAATAAACAATAAAAACAACATTATCATGATTATTGGAATTCCAAAAGAAATCAAGAACAACGAAAATCGTGTAGGTGCAACGCCCGGAGGTGTTCGTGAGTTTGTAAAACATGGCCATACTGTATATGTACAGAGTACAGCCGGTGTGGGTAGTGGTTTTTCTGATGAAGAATATGTGGCAGCCGGTGCTGTTGTTGTACCGTCTATTGAGGATGTTTACTCAAAAGCCGATATGATATATAAGGTGAAGGAGCCTATTGCTCCTGAATATCCACTGATAAAGAAAGATCAGTTGGTGTTTGCTTATTTTCATTTTGCATCGGAGGAAGAGCTCACTCATGCTATGATAAAGCAACGCGCTGTATGTCTTGCTTTTGAAACTGTGACCAGAAATGGTATGCTTCCGCTGTTGCAGCCTATGAGTGAGGTGGCCGGTCGTATGGCAGCTCAGGAGGGTGCGCGTTTCTTGGAGCGTCCTCAGGGTGGTAAAGGTATATTGATGGGTGGAGTACCGGGCGTAAAACCTGCCAAGGTGTTGGTTCTTGGTGGTGGTATCGTGGGTTATAATGCTGCGTTGATTACTGCCGGTATGGGTGCTGACGTCACTATTACAGATATTTCGTTGCCTCGTCTGCGTCAGTTGGAGTATATGTTGCCGAAGAATGTAAAGACTCTTTACAGTTCGCAATATAATATTGAAAAAGAGCTCGCAAACGTTGATTTGGTAATCGGCGCTGTGCTGATACCTGGAGCAAAGACTCCACACCTTGTAAGCCGCGATATGTTGAAGCTGATGCCGAAAGGCACTGTGATGGTGGACGTTGCCATTGACCAGGGCGGTTGCTTCGAAACATCTCATCCGACTACTCACTCAGAGCCTATTTTTGAAGTTGATGGTATTGTTCACTATTGCGTAGCCAACATACCGGGTGCAGTGCCTTATACTTCAACTCTCGCATTGGCCAACGCTACTCTGCCCTACGCTCTGCAGTTGGCAGACAAAGGTTGGAAGAAAGCTTGTAAAGACGATGCAGGTTTGGCTGCTGGTTTGAATATGATTGACGGAAAAATCTGCTTCAAGGCTGTAAGTGAAGCATTCAATATGCCTTATACTCCAGTGGAAGAATTCTTGAAATAAAAACTGGACATTTGCACATAAACAAGACGGCGGAATGATACGTCAAACTATCATTCCGCCGTCTTGTTTTTCGTTTACGATCAAAATTACATTGTGCTAAAATTATTCATTGACAAATATTGATTCTAAAGTTTTCATGTGAAAATCCATAACCGGTGTAATATTACTCCAAGTTTTTGACGTTCATAAATGAATGCGCATTTTGTGCTTGTCGGTACAGATTTCAGTACGTTTTCAACTCCAGTCCGAGTCTTAAATATCAAAATTATATGATTCCGATATCATGGATTGGTTTGCAATTAATTCCAGAAGTTCCAGGATAGGCCGAATTGGAAAGTGCCGGGGTTGATTGGATAACCTGGCATGGAAAGGTATGACTTACCAAAAAGACCTTTGTTCCAGTGGTAATACTGAACAAAGAAACGCACCGTTTTCAAATGAAAATTTGCATATACGTTCATTTCTGGGTAATTGCCGACTTTCAATTCCCGTTGTAGATGGAATTGTCCTAAGGCCGGCATCCACACATTTCCGTAATAAGCAGTGTGATAACGTACTGATACACCTAATTGCACAGTCAGTACTTTGAAAAACAAATCTTTATAATAAAAATTACCATATAAGGCTACATCCGGTAGCGGTAATATGTCACGATTACTTGTTAATTGGTACACTGCTTTGGCATCCAGATAAAAACGCCACATCTTGATTTGAGTTGTCAGATCAACAGCCAAAACCTGTATATTGGCACCATACTGTTGAGGTATGGCTGCTTCGTCAAGGTACACATAGTTCGTAATATTACGAAACTGTACGCCAAGCGAAGTATTGCGTTTGGGAAGCGATATACGACCGTGGATATCCAAGGAAATTTGTTTCTTATATTCCAGACTGTCCCACCGGAAATGATTGCTATAATAATCTTTATACTCCTCGAAAGTGGAATATAACTGGAATTTCGCTCCGGCAGATACTGTTACAGGCTCTTTGGCAATATTGAACAAACCGACAAGATTCCCTTTTACATCGAATTCACCTATATGGGGTCCGACTAAAAATACCTCTCCGTCAACATTATATTTGATGTACCGTCCTTCTCGTTTGGACAATAAGCCTCCAACTTTCAGATTGTGCTGTAACTGCCTGTGTACAGTGATAGAATCATATCCTATACCATAGTGTCTTACGTCATATTCTACAAAAGCTGCCAAACCAAACTTCATTAATGAATTGAATTTTTCATTCAATGACACCGCTATTGTGTTGCGTATAGACCAATATGCTGTGGAATCTGAAGAATATCGTCCGGAGTAATAATTGTTCAAATAGAAATTATTTAGTATCGAATCTGTTTCCTTGTATTTTCTGCGGACATCTTCAGCCCTGAAAGTATGTATGATGGAAATGATAGGTTGAAAAGCTGAAGTGACAGCAGTATCATCGGTTTGCCTGACATCTATATATCGTCCGATATTATATCTATGGTTCAAATGATATACGAAATTACGATACTCGGATTGGGTCTGATCCATATTTACCGGAATATTATTGGCTTGTATGGTATTTGTTCCAATTACAGCTTCAGGATTGATAATGTAATTGTTGTCTATTATGCCGCCGTTTTCACGGTTTTTGAATGAATTGAACATTACAGAGGCGTTCAATTGATATTGGTCACCTCCATAAGTTGTCCAGAAACCACCTGTAAGCATTTGTGAAGACTGGTATTGGTATTGTCCGCGACCGTAAATAAAATTACACAATCCACCGACATTGACTCTTTTGTTGGCATTGAAAGTCAGCATGACTCGCAGGTTGTCCTCTTCACGATGTGAAGGGAATGCCGAGCGATATACAAGTTGCGAAAAAGGCTTGCGTGTATTGTAGTATCTTACATCCTCCGGCAGTATAATGTACGGTCTATAAGCTCGCGCAAACATATTTTCATAAGGATTGTCACTACGGTCAAAAAATATTTTTGATTCTACCGGACTCCCCAAATTACCATTCCACGAATTAGCTATACTGTAATTATTGACAGGGGTATTGTCCTGATAGCTCGCTACAACAGTATCAATCATTACAGTATCAGCTTCACCGTAACGACCGTCAATCTGCCAAACCCGTATATCAATTTTTACAGTATCCTTTTGGGGCTGTACCGTAGGCAAACTACGACCTTGTGACATGGCAAAGCCTGTACAATACACAGACAATATCAACAGAATCAATATTTTTTTCATACAAGTTACAAAGGTAATATATTTATTGCATACGGCAGACTTATATTGCACTAAATAAAATCTCAAAAAAACAAAACAAGCGTATTTCAAAAGTTTCCAAAGAACGTTTCTGCGAAAAAGTTACAGACAGAAAATAAAATATGACGCGCACACTGTATTCATCGAATTTATCTCTGATAAATAACAAAAAGACCATCATAGGTAACCTCCGCAACAAAGAAACCATACCGGTTGCCATAACCATACCCAAATTTTGGTACACCTAAAAATACACATGCTGAAAACATTTATCCGAGACAAACATTGCCGGCAATTTCGCCCAACAAAATTAGCATATATCACACTATGATTCAATGATATAATATGATATTAACAACACAATTATGGAAAAAGCGACAATTTCATCAAAAAATATTTGGATTATATCGACAAAAGAGTATAAATTTGTATTTGGAAACAGGCATATCATAGAGTGCCACAAAAAACTAAAGCTATGGTAAAACAGACACTTCTCACCACTGCACTCAAAAAATATTTTGGCTTTGATACATTCAAGGGTAATCAGGAAGAAATTATCCAAAATATTCTTGACGGCAAGGATACATTTGTACTGATGCCTACCGGAGGAGGCAAGTCATTGTGTTACCAGCTTCCAGCTTTGCTTATGGAAGGTACGGCGATAGTCATATCTCCTCTGATAGCTTTGATGAAAAATCAAGTTGATGCCATGCGTCGTTTTGCCGATGATGATTCTATAGCCCACTTCCTCAATTCATCGCTTACCAGGATGGCCATTGAGGATGTGAAGTCAGACATCAAAAGCGGCCGTACCAAGATATTGTACGTCGCACCGGAATCGCTTAACAAAGAAGAAAATATGACATTCCTGCGAAGTGTGAAGATATCATTCTATGCTATTGATGAAGCACATTGCATATCGGAATGGGGACACGATTTCCGCCCAGAATATAGGCGTGTACGTCCAATAATCAATGCCATAGGCAATGCTCCGGTCATTGCGCTTACAGCTACGGCTACGCCTAAAGTGCAACATGACATTCAAAAAACACTGGGTATGACAGATGCCACACTGTTTAAGTCATCATTCAACCGTCCGAATCTCTACTACGAAATACGTCCGAAAACAGAAAACGTAGAAAAAGAAATTATTAAATACATAAAAAGCCAGCCTGGAAAATCAGGGATCATATACTGCCTGAGTCGTCAGAAAGTGGAAGATTTGGCGAATATACTCATTATTAACGGCATATCGGCTCTGCCATATCATGCCGGTATGGATTCTGCTCTCCGCAGTGAAAATCAGGACAAATTTTTGATGGAAAAAACCAAAGTTATCGTGGCTACAATAGCATTCGGTATGGGTATAGACAAACCTGATGTCCGTTATGTGATACACTACGACATTCCAAAATCACTTGAAGGTTACTACCAGGAAACCGGGAGGGCCGGGCGGGATGGCGGAGAAGGCAATTGTATTGCCTTTTACAGTAAAAAAGACCTCGAAAAATTAGAGAAATTCTCACAAGGCAAACCGATCAGTGAACAGGAAATCGGGCGCCAGCTGTTGCTTGAAACTGCTGCTTATGCAGAATCATCTATGTGCCGGCGCAAGATACTGTTCAATTATTTTGGCGAAACCTACGAACCGGATAATTGTGGAAATTGTGACAACTGTTTAAATCCTAAAAAACAAGTGGAAACAAAAGATTTACTTTGCGCCGTATTGGAAACAATCGTCGCTACAAAAGAAAAATTCAAAGCTGATGTTATTGCCGATGTTTTGTCTGGTAAAGAAAGTGCTGATGTCAAAGCCTATAAACTCAATGAGCTGGATTCTTTCGACTCCATATCTGAGGAAGAAAAGCAATTGCTCCCGGCTGTTATAAGACAAGCTCTTATCAGCAAATACATAGATAAAGAAATAGAAAACTACGGCATACTGAAAATAACTGCAGCAGGGAAAAAATTTATCAGCAATCCGACTTCTTTCAAAGTTTCAAAAGACAACGATTTTACTGAAGAAACGGAATCCGTACCTCAGCATACAGGCGGTACATGCGCTGTTGACCCGGTATTGTTTTCGATGTTGAAAGAACTGCGGAAAAAAATAGCAAAAGATCTCAAGCTCCCCCCGTTTGTCATATTTCAGGATCCGTCTTTGGAAGCAATGGCTACCACATACCCCGTAAATCTCAACGAATTGCAGAACATTCCCGGAGTAGGTGAAGGTAAGGCCAACCGTTACGGACAGGAATTTGTCGATTTAATACGGCGTCATGTAAATGAAAATGACATTGAACGCCCTGAAGATTTGCGCGTTCGCATGATGCCAAACAAATCATTGCGCAAATTGGCAATTATACAAGCAATCGACAACAAAAAGGAACTTGATGAATGGGCTCAATTCGAAGGTATGGATTTCGGAGATGTCCTCGACGATATGGAGGCTATTGTCTATTCCGGTACCAAATTGAATATCGATTATTTCCTTGATAAAATCATGGATGAAGACCAAATCGACGAGATATTCGATTATTTTAAAAATGAAGCTCAAACTGACAACATACAAGATGCCCTGCGTTATCTGGGTGAAAACGACTATAGTGAAGAAGAAGTACGTCTGGTACGCATTAAGTTTATTTCTGAAATGGGGAATTGACTTGGAAATACATCAAAAGGCAGCGACATTGTGTGACATTGCATAGTCTGAAAAAATATTGTAACTTTGCGTGCTGTAATACCAATGTGTAATAACAAAACAATCAAACCAAAATAACAACAACTAATTTACTATGGCAACCATCAAACCGTTTAAGGGTGTACGCCCCCCGAAAAATCTTGTTGAACAAGTAGCATCCCGTCCATACGATGTATTGAACTCCGAAGAAGCTCGCAAAGAAGCTGAAGGTAATGAGAAATCACTTTATCATATCATTAAACCGGAAATTGATTTCCCGGCCGGAACAGACGAACACGACCCCAAAGTATATGACAAAGCCGTGGAAAACTTCAGAAAGTTCCAGGAAAAAGGCTGGTTGGTACAGGACAAGAAGGAAAATTATTATGTATACGCACAAACAATGAACGGCAAGACCCAATACGGTCTTTGTGTAGGTGCGTATGTCGATGACTATATGACCGGCAAGATAAAAAAACACGAACTTACCCGTCGAGACAAAGAAGAAGACCGCATGAAACATGTGCGAATCAACAATGCCAACATCGAACCCGTATTCTTCGCATACCCGCACATTGATGAAATAGACCAGATTGTAAGCAAAGTTGTAGCTGGTCCTGCAGAATACGATTTCGTTGCTCCCGATGGATTCGGCCACCATTTCTGGGTTATTGACGATGAAAAAACCATCGCTCGTATTACCGAATTATTCGCCAAACTTCCTGCATTCTATATCGCTGACGGCCACCATCGTTCCGCTGCTGCAGCCTTGGTTGGCGATGAGAAACGTCGCAACAATCCAAATCACAAAGGCAATGAAGAGTACATGTACTTCCTTGCTGTTTGTTTCCCAGACAACCAACTCAATATCATAGACTACAATCGCGTTGTAAAAGACCTTAACGGCTTGACCGAACGGCAGTTCCTCGATGCAGTTGCAAAAAATTTCGATATTGTCGAAAAGGGAACTGAAATTTACCATCCGACCAAATTACACAATTTCAGCCTCTACCTTGGAGGTAAATGGTATTCACTCACAGCAAAACCTGGTACTTATAACGATAACGATCCAATAGGAGTTTTGGACGTAACCATCTCATCAAATCTTATACTTGACCAGATTCTTGGAATTAAAGATCTGCGTTCTGACAAACGCATTGATTTCGTTGGAGGTATCCGTGGCCTTGAAGAGTTGAAACGGCGTGTTGATTCAGGTGAAATGAAAGTAGCCTTGGCTCTCTACCCTGTAACGATGCAACAAATTATTGACATTGCCGACACAGGAAATATCATGCCACCGAAAACTACATGGTTTGAACCCAAACTACGTTCAGGCATCATTATCCACAAACTCGATGATTGATTTACGTAAAGTCTGTACATTTTTCGTTTATTGGCTATGCAGAAAAAATGATTCTGCATAGCCTTTTTATTATAGGACAACTGCAAAACATTGGCTTTACAGTCGGTTGCTTTAGTCGTTGGTAATACTCTTTATCTGAATAAAAATTATTACCTTTGTGATTGTTTTTAGGATAATAACGGCACATGTACGGAAGTTACTATGTTTGAAATAAATACTATTATTATATACTCACTGTCTGTTTGTTTGGCCATTACAACTGTCGTGGAAGTGATCCACTACCTGCTTATAGATACTTCCATTTTACAATACGAATACAAACAAAAACATTCAAAAAAACATAACCCATCATCTGATAGTGCTGTCAAGACAACCGGTACTTCTGCCCTTCCTGGTGTGTCAGTCATCATTTATGCACGATACGATGCAGAAAATATTTGTAATTTTCTACCACTTGTACTCGAACAACAGTATCCCGACTATGAAGTGATATTGGTAAATGACGGTCGTATGGATGAAGAAACTTCGCTCGCAGTACTTACATTGCAAAAACAATATCCACGACTGTATACAACCCATATCCCAGATGAAACAAGAATTATATCCCACAAAAAGCTGGCTATTACCATTGGCGTAAAAGCAGCCAGAAACGACATCCTGATTTTTACCGATACAGGATGCCGCCCATATACACCACATTGGATTGAAGAACTTGTAAAAGCATACACTCCTGAAACTGATATTGTTTTGGGATATGGGGCTTGTCTGCAGTACAAAAACTCATTCGTCAGCAAGATGATAGCATTAGACACTTTGGTTACAGCCATGAAATATATAGGTATTGCATCTCATATCCAACCATATATGGGAGTTGGCCGTAACATGTCTTACCGGAAGTCATTTTTTATGGATAATAAAGGATTTGCCGGACATCTGCATGTGGCATTTGGTGATGATGCCCTGTTTATAAATCATTTCGCTACTCGAAAAAACACAGCTGTTCAACCGTCTTTGGCAGCCAAAACCATAACAATACCAAAAATCTCGTTTGCCAATTGGTATTTTCAGAAACTACACCTTTTACTGTACACATACACCAATTACACCAGACGGAGCAAATGGGTCATATCTGTTGAACCTCTGGCACGTTGGATATTTTGGCTCTCTTCGGTTTTGCTTCTAACTCTGTTTCACTCGTCTGCATACCTATTGGCAGCCACGATTACAACTGTATTTCTCAAATTGCTGGTCCAGACAGTTATTATCAACAAGACATCACATTACTACAAAGAATCAGGATTCAATCCTATCCTCATAATGATGTACGATATCATTTTGCCAATCATCAATTTATATATCATGACAATAGGTCGGCTGACAACCAAAAAGGCTAAATCAATATAGTTGTCATAAAACACTCAATCTTAATAGAAAAGCATAAATTACATTTATTGTTTCAATTTTAATTTGTACTTTTGTATCCTGAAAACTATTCAACATTCTACTCTTCTCGATAGATTAATAAACCTCAATTATTATGGATGAACAAACCCCCACTATTAACGAACAAAATTTGAACACTCCAAATTTTGCAGAGCTAAATCGTGAACAACTTGTAGACTATTTGCGTGACCTTGTTGACAACAAAGAAATCAGTTCGATCAAGGATCAGGTAGAACTAATTAAAATCTTTTTCTATAAAAGACAAAAAACCGGACGTGATACCTCTTTTGGCTCTGAAATCGGTGAAAACCGGCAGCCCTCGGGAGAAATGGAATCTGATGATGAAACAATTGCTGCCGGAAACGACAACGGACAACCAGAAAATGAGACAGACACACCAAGTTCTATAGAGGCAGAATATAAGGCTGTAATGGCTATATACCGGGAAAAACGTGCTGCTTATAAAGCAAGAATAGAAGCCGAACAAGAAGCAAATTATCAAAAGAAAAAAGAAATCATCAGCCAATTGGAAGCATTGGTATCATCAACGGATGATTTGTCGGAGACACTTCCCACATTCCGTAACCTACAGGCTGAATGGAAAAATATCGGACAGGTACCTGCTGCCGTTGTCAATGATATTTGGAAAGAATATAACTATTATCAAGAGCAATTTTACGATTTGATAAAGATAAATGCTGCTCTTCGTGAATATGATTTCAAGAAAAATCTGGAGGCAAAGTACAATCTGATTTTCCAAGCCGAAGAACTCCAAAAAGAGGAAGATATAGTCAAAGCATTCAAAACATTACAACTTCTTCACGATAAATGGCGTGAAATAGGCCCTATAGCCAGGGAGTTGCGCGAAGAGACATGGACAAGATTCAAAGACGCATCTTCGGTCATAAACCGCAAGCATCAGGCTTTTTTTGAACAGCTTAAAGAACAGGAACAGGTTCTGACTGCCGAATTGGAGAAGATTTGTACTGATATCGAATCAATAAAACTTGATGCCCTTACAACATACAGACAATGGGAAGACGAAGCGGAAAAAGTGATTGCAACGAATGTCAGATTCCGTCCTGTCACACCGACAGAACGTCGTGTTGTATCTAAACTCTACAAGCGTTACCGCCAGGCTTGCAATGTTTTCTTTGAAGCAAAAAATGAATATTACAAGAAAATCAAAGATGAGTTGCAAGCCAATTACGACAAGAAAAAGAAACTTGTAGAAAAAGCCGAACAACTTAAAAACAGCACACAATGGGTTTCTGCCACCAACCAGCTTATAGCACTTCAGAAAGAGTGGAAAACCATAGGACCCGTTGCAAAAAAATACAGTGATGCCATCTGGCAACGTTTCACGGCCGCATGTGACCATTTCTTCTCACAAAAGGAGATAAACCTGAAACAACAGAAAAACGAAGAACAGCAGAACCTTCAATTGAAGTACGAAGTTATAGAAGCTATCAAAAACTATCAGTTAACAGGTAATGATGATGATGATTTTTCCAATCTGAGAAACCTTGCCGACAAATATCAGGTTATCGGTCATGTACCATATAAAGAAAAAGATTCTGTATACAAAGCTTTCAAGGAAGCCACAAATGAGAAATTCGGACTGCTTCGTTCAAAACGACGTTCAGCACAACTTTCTTTCGGTAATGATTTGAACAAGCTGACCCGTCAGTATGAAAATCTGAAACAACAGATAGCCACATACGAAAACAATATCGGATTTTTTTCAAACAATAATAGTAAACAAAATACGTTGGTACGAGATTTGGAACAAAAAATCAAGAATCTCAAACTGGATCTGAAAATTATATCTGAAAAAATAAACGACTTGTCAAACAACGGATAATCGTTAACAATCAATTAATTGGGAGTGTTTGCTTCAATAATGCAGACACTCCCGATCAATAAATGAAAACAAATATATTTGCTGTTTCATCTTTTACCAACCAAAAACATTTTATCAACGATGAATCTTTTAGAGCAAAAATTATCAAAGTATACTGCTCCTCAAGAAGCAAAAGCTGCTAATATTTATCCTTATTTTCGTGCTATCAGCAGCGAGCAGGATTGCGAAGTGACAATCAACGGTCATAAAGTTTTGATGTTCGGCTCCAACTCTTATCTTGGACTCACAAATCATCCGAAAGTTAAGGAAGCCGCCATCAATGCTATCAAGAAATACGGTACGGGATGTGCCGGTTCACGATTTCTTAACGGTACACTTGACATTCACGAAAATCTTGAACGCAAAATTGCCAAGTTCATAGGTAAGGAGGAGGCTATAGTCTATTCTACAGGATTTCAAGTCAATCTCGGTGTTATATCCTGCATGACCGGTAGGGAAGATTATATCATAATTGACGAATCTGACCATGCGTCAATTATCGAAGGCAGACGTCTGTCTTTCTCCAATACATTAAAATTCAAGCACAATGACATGGCTTCACTCGAAAAAGCTCTGTCAACCTGCAAACCCGATAAAATAAAATTGATTGTCGTTGACGGCGTATTCAGTATGGAAGGTGATGTGGCTCCTTTGCATGATATCGTTGCGTTGGCAAAAAAATACAATGCACAAATTATGGTTGATGAAGCCCATGGAATAGGAGTATTCGGCAAAAACGGACAAGGCCTGTGCCATGAAACCGGCTGTACCGATGATATTGACCTTATAATGGGTACGTTTTCCAAGTCCTTTGCTTCGTTAGGAGGGTTTATTGCATGTAATTCTGTTATTGCCAATTTTTTACGTCATAATTCCAGAAGTTATATTTTTTCTGCCAGTGCAACTCCGGCTGCAATAGGAGCTGCAGATGCAGCATTGGACATCATGATAAATGAACCAGAACGAATACAACATTTATGGGACTTGACACACTATGCGTTGGACGGATTCCGTCATATAGGTTGTGAAATAGGGCCAACAACAACTCCTATCATACCATTGTATATCAGAGATAATAACAAAACTTTTGCCGTTACACGTGATTTGTTGGAAGAAGGCATTTTTGTTAATCCGGTCATCTCTCCAGCCGTCGCTCCGAGCGATACACTGATACGCTTCTCTTTGATGGCAACACATACAAAAGAACAAATAGATTTTGCATTCAATAAAATTGAGAAGGTATTCCGCAAATACGATATCATCAAATAAACAATTGGAATGCAGGTATATATCAGTATGTAAATACAAATATCATGTCAGTTCATAGTTCCGAAGACGCACGCAAAGTGACTACACACCGCCTGTTTGAAATGAAACAGCGAGGTGAAAAGATAAGTATGATCACAGCTTACGATTATACCATGGCTTCGATTGTAGATGAAGCCGGTGTGGATGTAATCCTGGTAGGAGACTCGGCCTCAAATGTTGTTGCAGGCAATATCACTACCCTGCCAATATCATTAGACCAAATGATTTACCATGGCAAATCGGTAATGAAGGCTGTCAATCGTGCACTTGTTGTGGTGGATATGCCATTCGGTACGTATCAAATTTCTGAAA
This sequence comes from Candidatus Aphodosoma sp., assembly GCA_051870875.1. GTDB lineage: Bacteria > Bacteroidota > Bacteroidia > Bacteroidales > Paludibacteraceae > Aphodosoma. Next base: position 25,018 of record JBJECG010000029.1, on the reverse strand, counting down.
CGGAAGCGGTTCGCAATGCCATTCAAATCATGAAGATCACACATGCCGATGCATTGAAACTTGAAGGGGGTATAGAAATTATCGATGCTGTCAAAAAAATCATAGCAGCCGGTATTCCTATCATGGGACATCTCGGACTCATGCCGCAATCTATTAATAAATACGGTACATATAATGTCCGGGCTAAAAGCAAGGATGAAGCTGAAAAACTTGTTTCCGATGCCAGGGAACTCGAACGTGCAGGCTGTTTCGGTATAGTACTGGAAAAAATTCCGGATGCGTTGGCTGCCCGTGTCACTCAAGAAATATCCATACCGACTATAGGTATCGGAGCTGGAGCCGAAGTTGACGGTCAGGTACTTGTCCTTCATGATATGCTCGGCATGACCAAAGGTTTCTCTCCCAGATTCCTACGTCGTTATGCCAATCTCAATGTAGTCATCAATGAAGCCGTAAGCCATTACGTATCAGATGTGAAGAATCGCAACTTTCCAAATCAGGAAGAACAGTACTGATCGCATATGTTAACAATGCGATCAGAATGCCGCGAAGAATCATGGATGAGGACATTCGTTTCGTATTCTCATCTGATTGAGTCTAATCGTATTTTGTAAATATCAGCTATCGAATCAAACTCATTGTGGTATGTGGCAGGCAGTGGCTCTGAAGGTGGAGATTCCAATTTTAGAGGGTCAATAGGTGTACCGTTCTGCCATACTCTGAAATCAAGATGCGGTCCGGTAGAGGTACCGGTATTGCCTACGTAACCGATTATCTGGCCTTGTACCACACGGTTGCCGACTGATATTCCTTTGCCAAATTTCGATAAATGAAGATATGCTGTTGTGTAGATTGAATTGTGTCTGATTTTTACCGTATTGCCACCTCCGCCTTTGTAACCTCGTTCTATTACCACTCCATCGCCGATACTCATTACAGGCGTACCGACAGGAGCTGCATAATCCACGCCGGTGTGCGGTCTCAACGTTTTATATACAGGATGACGGCGGGTGTAGGAAAAATGACTTGATATACGGGAAAAACTTAACGGTGCTTTAAGAAATGCCTTTTTGATATTGTCACCGTTCAATTCCCAATACCCTTTTACATCGCCATTCCCGTAATATATGGCATATCGGGTCACTGTATCACGGGTAAATGATGCTGCATATATCGAATCTATACCTATTGAGACCGAATCTACAAACAATTCGTCATAGAACACACGGAATTCATCCCCTTTTTGCAATCCGAAAAAATCGACAGTCCAAGCAAAGATATCCGACAATTTTAGTGCCAGATTTGGATTCAAGTCGGAATCTTCAATAGCTTTCCACAATGATGATTTGACAATGAACAAGTTGTTTCTTTTCACCCGGTCAATCGGTTTGATATATTTGCTTACGCGCAGGAGGGAGTCTGTGAAATCGAATACTGTAAATTCACGACAAGAATGCGAATAGATCCAATATTTCACCGGATACGCCGAATCGCCGGAGCAATACGACACATATTGGTTGCCGGCACGTAAAGTCCGTGGGTTGAATAGTGTATCATGTAACTGTACTATCTGATTTATATACCTCTGCTCAACACCCAATTTTGAGAGCAATGAAGTGACAACCTCACCATCTTTTATTCTGCCCTCAGAGGCAGTGCAGTCTGTGACATCCACACCATATTCCTCTACATATGCCGATGCTGCTGCGGTATCTTGGATTTCTGAAGTTTCCGTCTTGGACTCATTCCTTTTCACAGTACCATTGCATGACAATAACACCGTTGACAATAAAACAGACAAAAAAATACGATTCATACTATACAGACAAAAAATTTTCCGATTATCCATCCGACAAGGTATTACAAGTTCACTTCAACCAATTCACACTTGAAAGCATACAATATGTAGCCTTTGACTTTATAGCCCATGTCTGCAATCAGACGCATATACTCATTCACTTGCCGACTGTACCGTGCGTCATTGCTATCAGTTCGTTCTCCAAATTTGTAGTCCACAACCATGGCCTCATGATGCCTGTCATCAAACATCAGACGGTCGGGACGGTGAAATGATTTGTCCTTGGGATTCCATATTTCGGCTTCATTTACTATATTATAGTCATTATCAAACAACTGTATTACATTTTCATTATTCATCAAACGTTCGCATATATCGCGTATTTCTTCATATCTGCCATCGTCCAACAATCCATCGGCCCGAACACGCTGCAAAATCAGTGGAATATCAGACATGCGTTGCATCTGTTCAAATATCCGGTGCATTACTATACCGTTCTCCCGCGCCTTTATGGAATTGTCATCTTGCTTATTTACCGCATTTGTAAAACGCAGACTCAGGCGAGTGTCCTTTACGTCTATTGAAATATCATCTTTCTGAAAAAGCATATCATTCTGGTCGTCATACAACTGCTTACTTTTCTCAACGCCGTCATTGGCACGTTCTGATAAAGTTCCTATTTCATAGACCTGACATTGTATTTCACCATCAGAAGATTCATGTATATCCAACGCAGAGTCGGCTCCGTATCTGCATGACATTGCAGCCTTCAACATACCCGCCATACTCAAATCACTGATGAAGCTGGCCGCACTGCCATCATCACTGCCACAGTCTCCTGTTTTCGCATCATCACAGTCAACTATGGCATTGATGTACAATTGTCGTTTTGCTCTTGTGGTAGCCACATACAATACATTGAGTTCATCAAGGCAACAATCCATGAATTCACTGAATACATCCTGCGCAAACTCTGTATACATCAATGATTTGGCTTGTTTCAAGTTGACCGGGACAAACGGTACCAAACCGTTTCCAGCTACAGATCTGGGGTAATCGCAGAATATGAAATTATTGTTCTTGGTTGAAATCCCCATTTTGAAATTGACGAATGGAAGGAATACCGTATCAAACTCCAGCCCTTTTGACTTGTGGATTGTGCAAAGCAATACGGAATCCGGGGTTTCTGGGATAGGCACGTAAATGCGTTCTCCATTTTCATCCCAATAATCCAAAAACGTATATATATCCGATGTATGGTCAATACAATAGTCATGTACCGCATCTATAAAACAACGTATGAAAGGTTTGTTCACGCCATGATCTGGCAGTTCCATACCATTCAAACCGAACAAGGTGATGATATTGTCTACAGCACGTTGCAACGGCAAATACTTCAATTCAGAAAACCGGTTCAGAAAATCCTCTTCCCCGTTGACTGCATCTATAGTGGCCGTATAATCCGCAAACAGTTTCCTCTCCCAGTCACTGACAACAAACTCCGATGTATTCTGATTGTGCAAAACTTGAAAATCATCTGCCGTTATACAGGATTGTCCTTTGTAAAACAGATTCTTGTAACAAACCAGCAATTCTGCCCTATAAAGCGGTTCGTATGGTCTTATACTGTATCTCAATATAGCGACGATAAAACGTACGGCCTCATTGTCGGCAACGGAAAGAGCCTCAGATGAGCAGAAAGGTATGGGTTCTGGTTCAGCTGCCAACAATTTTTCTGCCACTTTCACCAATTCTCCTTTCTTTCTGCCAAGAACGGCTATGCCGCCGTAGTCCCCATTTATGCTTCTCAATCTCTGCAATTCTGCAACCATGTCATCGAGACTGCAATCTTCCAGACTGCGTATATTCGTACTGCCAGATGATGCTTCTATAAACTTGCAACGGACATAACCACCTACTGTTGACTCTGTTTTCTGGACAACAGCCTCTGTATCATATACGTCTTGAAACCGTAACGGCATATTTTTCAGTCGCCGGGACAATACCGCATCAACACTGCGCGGTATATATTCGTAAATATTGTTGTTGAAGTCAACAATATTTACGGCACTGCGGTAATTTGTATTCAATGTCCTGATATCAGTATCTCTGCCGAAACGCGATGCTATACCGTCATGCAATATATGCCAATCACCATTACGCCACCTGTATATACTCTGTTTTACATCTCCTACAATCATTGACTCTGCCCCCTTCGATGCAGTTTCGGCTATCAGAGGGACAAAATTCTTCCATTGCAGTTTTGAGGTGTCCTGAAACTCATCAATCATAAAATGTTCGGTCAGAACCCCCACTTTCTCATAAATAAATGGTGTATTACGGATGTCATCACCGATTATTTTGTCTATAAGATCCGATGTCGACGACAGGATCATCAAATTATTTTCCCTGCAATATCGCTTGACATAATCTTGTATTCTGTGCAGAATGCCCAACACGTAGAAGTTGCCTAATATCTGGCAGACCGTTTTGTATTCAACGGCTTTTGGGGTATATTCATTGCACATGTCAAGTATTTTGCTGCCTATATCGGCCAGATGCAATTCCGTTTCGCTGTATTCATCCTTTTTTTTCACTGTACTTTTAAGAAATCGGCCATTCTCCACACTTTTGACAAAAGTGGGTGTCGGCTGGAACTTTTTCTTTTTCATATGCAGGAAATCAAAACACGAAATGGCATTTTTATTGAATTGGTCAGGATACGCATCGGAAGAGGATAATATCACCTTAGCCTCATCGCACAATGCCTTCAGTTCCTCTTCATACCGCATTTTGGCTTTTACAAGAATATCCCTGCATTGTCTGAAATCGCTTTGCTGTACGGTCTCTTGTCCGTAAGACCTGTATTTTTCAGAATTGATATAACTGGCCAACCTGATAATGTCTGCTCTCGGATTCCAACCTGAATTTTCGTTGACTCTGTCATTGACAAACTCGGTAAGCCAGTTCAACAAATCCCGGTTGGACGGATCGTCCAGTTCACCAAGCATCACATCAACCGAGTTTTCTACCACGGCATTTCCGTCCAATTCCACCTTATAGCCTGTATCTACATTCAAGTCATTGGCAAAGGCTCTTACCACCTGTTGGAAAAAACCGTCTATTGTCTGGACTCTGAACATAGTATAATCATTCAGCAGATCGGCCAGCAGATGCCCGGCCACTTCCGACACCCTGTCACTGCCCATTTCATTGAAATCAGGCACATCGGTCTTCAGCCATGTCTCATACTGTGATTTACAACCGCCCGGATGCACAGGCTGCGACATGTCAGCCAACGCAGCCATTATCCTCTCCTTCATCTCTATAGTTGCCTTGTTCGTGAAAGTCACAGCCAATATACTACGGTGAACATCAGGTATCCAATGCGCTTTCTTGAGTATGTACCCTCTCTGGCCGACAAAAAGGTATTTCACATACATATACACCAACATGTAGGTTTTGCCCGACCCTGCTGAAGCCCTATATACTACTATGTTACCCATTTATTGATACACATTCCGGTTTTATCGGCAAAAATACGAATAAAAAGTCAATAATCTTTTAACAAACAACGGTTTTCGGGCAGAAAAAAGAAGTGAAGTCTTTTTTGCTTTTTTCTTTTCAAAAACGTTGTAAGTTACAAATAAATAAAGTACCTTTGTCGCAATTATCATTTCACACTTCACGATAAAGTGTGAAGTATTGCCTCCGATGTTGTATCATCTTACAAAACAGCGGGATATAATAAATTCATTTTAACTATATAAAAGTCTTTATCATTATGAAACCATCACACATTGAACACCTTGGTATTGCTGTTAGCAAACTCGATGAGGTAATTCCTTACTACGAAAAACTTCTTGGTACAAAGTGTTATTCCATTGAAGAAGTGGCTGACCAGAAAGTGCGTACCGCGTTCTTCAAAATAGGAGATACCAAAATCGAACTTCTCGAACCTACATCTCCGGAAAGCACCATCGCCAAATGGTTGGAAAAAAATCCTCGTGGTGGTGTCCACCATGTCGCATTTTGCGTAGAAGGCCTTCAGGTTGTTCTTGATGAAGCCGCCGCAAACGGATGGCAACTGATAGACAAGACACCACGTAAAGGTGCCGAAGGCCTGAACATCGCATTCCTGCACCCGAAATCAACTCATGGTGTACTTACCGAACTATGCGAAAATCCCAATAAATAACAAACAAAACATTGGTAACTTCAGAATATGGAAAACAAAGAGAAAGTGAAACAGTTGTTGGACTTACGTGTGCAAGCCAAACTTGGCGGAGGACAGAAACGTATTGACTCGCAGCACAGTAAAGGTAAATATACAGCCCGTGAACGTATTGAGATGCTTCTTGATGAGGGCTCGTTCGAAGAACTCGACATGTTTGTGACGCACCGCTGCACCAATTTCGGCCTTGAGAAAGAAAAATATCTCGGTGATGGTGTAGTCATAGGTCACGGCACTATCGAGGGGCGTTCTGTATACGTATTTGCCCAAGATTTTACCATCTTCGGCGGTTCATTGTCAGAGACTATGGCTCTGAAAATATGCAAAGTCATGGATCTTGCCATGAAAATGGGAGCTCCGATTATCGGCATCAACGATTCAGGAGGTGCCCGTATTCAGGAAGGTGTCACCGCTCTTGCCGGTTATGCCGAAATATTCGAACGCAATATCCTTGCTTCCGGTGTAGTGCCTCAGATTTCCGCCATCTTCGGTCCTTGTGCCGGCGGTGCGGTGTACTCCCCCGCCCTTACGGACTTTATCCTTATGACAGATGAAAACAGCTACATGTTCGTTACCGGTCCTAAAGTAGTCAAGTCTGTTACCAACGAATCAATCTCGACGGATGACCTCGGAGGTGCACGCATCCACGCTTCACGCTCCGGAGTCGCTCATTTCCGCGCCGAAAACGAACAGGCCGGCATAGAAAAAATCAGAGAACTTTTCTCATATATCCCACAAAACAACTTGGAAGAGGCTCCGGTTCTTGATTGTGACGATCCAATCAACCGTCTGGAAGACGAACTCAACGAAATCATCCCAGACAACCCCAACCAACCTTATGACATGAAACGTGTGATCAACGGAATCGTCGACAATCACGAATTTCTTGAAGTCCACGCTGATTACGCCCGTAATATCATTGTAGGCTTCGCACGTTTCAACGGTATTTCAACCGGCATCATAGCCAATCAGCCGGCATTCATGGCCGGTGTGCTCGATTGCGACGCTTCGCGCAAAGCAGCACGTTTCATCCGTTTCTGTGATGCTTTCAATATCCCGTTGCTCACACTCGTTGACGTTCCAGGCTTCCTTCCCGGATCAGGACAGGAATATGCCGGCATCATCGTACATGGGGCAAAACTGATGTTCGCGTATGGCGAAGCTACGGTGCCGAAAGTCACAGTCACCCTTCGCAAGTCGTACGGCGGAGCTCACTGCGTAATGAGTTCAAAACAGCTTCGCGGTGATTTCAACTACGCTTGGCCCACTGCCGAAATTGCAGTTATGGGTGCTGACGGTGCTATTGAAGTACTCGAAGGCCGGAATATCAGCAAAATGGAAAATGCCGAAGAAAAAGCCAAATTCGTTGCCGACAAGACTGCGGAATATAAAAACAAATTCGCAAATCCGTATATGGCAGCTTCATACGGCTATATAGATGACGTTATCGAACCACGCAACACCCGCTTCCGCGTAATTCGTGCATTCCAGGCTTTGCAAACCAAAAAACTTGCAAATCCGCTTAAAAAGCACTCAAACATTCCATTATAATCCAGACAGAATATGACACTTCTATCTATAAACTGGGGCAATGCCCTGATAGTAACCTTTCTTGGATTTGCAATAGTAGTAGTAGTACTCATACTTCTTATCTTCATCATCAGCTTGTTTGGCAAAATCATGGCTCCTAAAGCCAAAGTGACCAAATCCACCAAGGAAACACAAGGCAAAGATGAAGTATGCACCGAGTCGCGCGAACACATCCCGGCTCTCGACAGTGCAGCTATCGCTACAGCCATACATCTCTACTTCGATGATCCTCACGATGTTGAAAGTGGCGTTGTTACTATCAAAACCGTGGAACGCAGATATTCTCCATGGAACTCTAAAATTTATGGTCTTAATAACAATCTAACCCGTTAAAAACCAAATGAAGAAATTCAAATTTACCATAGACGGTAACGCATTTGAAGCAACTGTCAATGAACTTGAAAACCACCAGCTGGAGGTTGAAGTCAACGGCTCAAGCTATACTGTGGAGGTCAACCGTGCTGCAACCAAAACTTCAAACCAGCAAACTGCTTCTGCAGCCAAAACAGCCGGCAAAATAGCCCCCATCGCCACACAGCCTGTAGTAGCGGCCGCCTCTTCTGCAGCCAAAACAGCCGGCAAGGCAGCCACCGCTTCTGTAAAAACAGTCAAATCTCAACTTCCCGGAAGCATCGTGAAAGTTCTCGTAGAGGTTGGTCAGACCGTAGCAAAAGGCGATGTAATCATGACTATAGAATCCATGAAAATGGAGAACAATATCATGGCGGAAACTGGCGGACGTATTGTGAAGATTTACGTTGAACCTGGTAAAAATGTTATGCAGGATGACAAGCTTGTCGATATGGAAATATCGGCAGGAGCCTCTGCCCCGGCAGCACCTACAACGGCTCCCCAACCAGCACCTGCAGCTCCGAAAGCAGCACCGGCACCTGCCCCAACTGCTTCCGCAGCCGACGGCAAACCTCTCAAATCTCCGCTTCCGGGCAGCATCATCAAAATTCTGGTTACGGAAGGTCAAACTGTCAAACGCGGAGACATACTACTGACCATGGAATCAATGAAAATGGAAAACGAAATCAAAGCCGAAAAAGACGGTACTGTTACAGCCATTAAAGTTGCTGTTGGTCAGAATGTTATGCAAGATGACACTCTCTTGTTAATGGCATAATCAACGAAAAAAATATTTTTATATGAAACAGGTATTGAAAATATTCATCTTTTCGGTGATTGCATGCTTTACGCTCAGCGTCAGTCTGGCATCGGCACAAGAACCTGCCGAACTCAAGGCTGATATGGCGGAAGTGATTGACGCTGCAGAAAACGTCGTTGCTGCCGGAGATGTGGAAAAACCGATCGAATTTGGACAAACCATGGCTGACTTTTGTGAAAGCATGGGTTTGTACCAGCTTTTCATTGGCGACAATTGGAAGTTTCTCGTAATGATCCTCGTATCATTTCTGCTTTTCTACCTCGCCATAGTGAAAAAATTTGAACCGCTGCTGTTGCTTCCCATAGCTTTCGGCATGTTGCTCACCAACCTTCCTGGTGCAGGTCTTTTCAATGAAGAGCTCTTTGCCGGAGGACACGTACATTGGCAGGAATTTGCCGATGGTGCAGGACTGCTTGATTATCTTTACTTGGGTGTAAAACTTGGTATATATCCTTGTTTGATTTTCATCGGCGTAGGTGCCATGACCGACTTCGGTCCGCTCCTTGCCAACCCGAAAAGCCTGTTGATGGGAGCTGCCGCACAGTTCGGTATTTTTGCAACGTTCCTTGGTGCACGCGCATTGGGTTTCGACCCGGCAGAAGCCGCTTCCATAGGTATAATCGGTGGAGCCGACGGCCCTACAGCCATATTCCTGACATCGAAACTTGCCCCGCATCTCCTCGGTCCTATTGCCGTAGCAGCTTATTCTTATATGGCACTTGTTCCTGTCATCCAACCACCTATCATGCGTGCTCTGACAACAAAGGACGAACGTGCCATACAAATGAAACAGCTCCGTTCCGTATCCAAGAAAGAGAAGATTATGTTCCCAATCATGGTTACGGCTATCATCTCTCTCCTTCTGCCCGATGCTGCCGCCCTTATCGGTTCCCTTATGCTCGGAAACTTGTTGAAAGAATGCGGAGTTGCAGAACGTCTTTCCAAAACTGTTCAGAACGAGTTGATGAATATCTGCACCATCTTCCTCGGCATCACTGTCGGTGCTACCGCTACTGCCACTGCATTCCTCAACCTTAAAACCCTTGCTATCCTTGCCATAGGCATCATAGCATTCGGCTTTGGCTCTGCAGCAGGTGTACTTCTTGCTAAATTTATGAATTTGTTCCTCAAGAACAAAATCAATCCGCTTATCGGTTCTGCCGGCGTATCGGCTGTACCTATGGCAGCTCGCGTATCACAGGTTGTCGGCCAGGAAGAGAATCCTGGCAACTTCCTCCTCATGCATGCCATGGGGCCGAACGTGGCTGGTGTGATAGGATCGGCTGTCGCTGCCGGTATCATGCTAAGTATGCTTGGATAAACAATAATAATAAAGTGCAGATACAATATTGAATTGTTGTATAGCATAAAAGACTGACACAGAAAGGGACGGAATCAAATAGTGTCTTATCATTATGATTGGTTTCGTCCCTTTTTATAGCGAATATCCGTATACTGTCCATTAGTAATGCCGTATCTTATTCTCAACCGGCAATTTCACTGCTTCGGAATCTTCGATACATCCACACAAAAACATGAAGAAGAAACTTTGCATTATCTTAAGCGTAGCATTGGTCGTATTGTCAGGTATCGTATTTGCCGTATGGGCTTGTCATACAACAGTGAGGTATCACGTCAACCTGCACCGCAACTATTTTGAGTATACTGCGTATACCGATGACAACAAGCAAGCCGACATGCCATTGGAAATTATGCTTGTCAGCTTCATGGCCGACACCACGACAAATGACGGCTCTTATGTGGCGCAGACATATATCCAGCCACGTGGCAACAAGCTGCCTGATAAAATCATCGCTCTGGATTTTGCGCCCTATCAAGTACATATATTTGAAAAGCACCGGTTGTACATTGAAGAATACAATTATAACAAACACACCGGCCAACTTATTGTAATAATGACAGTCGAACAGCGAAGATACCAGACTTGGTAACAACATGCCAACAGGAGGCATACCGGCTGGTTGCAAAACCGGATTTGAGCAAATCACATGCAGACTATGTATGCGGCTCTTGTTCAAGAGTCAATTCCGTTATCGACCATTCAATATAAAAATATTCTATCTTTTTTGTCCTTATGTGTACAACATGTCAAAATAATTTGTACCTTTGCATCGCAAAACAGAAATGGTTTTGCTTACCGCTCTGCCTCATTGTGTAATGGTAGCACCACAGATTCTGGTTCTGTTTGTCCGGGTTCGAATCCTGGTGAGGCAACATCAAAAAAGCCTCGGAAACTTTAGTTTCCGAGGCTTTTTTGCGTAAACCGCCGCTTTTCAGAGTCCATGAATGATACCAAATCAGAATAGCGGAGACGGGTACTCGCCTTTTGCAACAAGTCCTTCTATCCTGGCAACAACCGAAGGTCGGTCTGCAGCATACGTCACGCCGAACCATTGTGATGTGGTATCAAGCAGACGTACACGTACCGCACCGTTGGTAATCAGATGATTCACCATAGTTGGAATATAGAATTCAGATTTGGGGTTGTCTACATTCTCACGCAGGAAGTTTGAGAAATACTCTTCGGAATAATCAAAATAATCAGGCGTGAAACCCCACATATTCATAGATACCGGCGTATTGTCATCCAGCATCTGTTCCTCTCCGTTTTCGTCAACAAATACCACTCTGCCGTTTTTGCGTTCAATGGCAGTACGTTCAACTACAGCTGTCAGGCACCCTTCAGTATTGACAGAACAGACACCGCGGCTTACCGTGCCGCTTTCACTTAAAGTGTTGCCTACACGATACCCTACCATACAATAATTGTTTTCCTTTCCGTCCAGTTCTGCCAATGCTTCGGCCAATACGGCAAATCCGTCACGGCCGTAAAAGTCATCGGCATTTATTACGGCAAACGGTTCATGGATCACATTCTTGCCCATCAGTACGGCATGGTTTGTCCCCCACGGTTTTACACGGTCTTTAGGACAGGAAAATCCGTCAGGTAACGCATCAAGACTTTGAAAACAAATCTCTACAGGTAGGATACGTTCGTATTTACCCGATACTTTTTCCCTGAAGTCCTGCTCAAAATCATGGCGGATAACAAAAACAATCTTGCCGAAACCTGCGCGAACGGCATCATATACGGAATAATCCATAATGGTTTCGCCGTGTGGGCCGACACCGTCCAGTTGTTTCAATCCTCCGTAACGGCTGCCCATACCGGCAGCCAAGACAAATAAAGTTGGTCTCATTTTATACCTAAATATTAATATTTTATATGTATTTTCTGAAACAGGTCTGAGAATATTGTCAGGCTCCTGCCGGCAAAGGTACGAAAAATATCGTTATCGACATGTGCTACACCATATAAAATAGGTTGTAAAGTCAGGACAAAAACATTACCTTTGTGACATGAAAAGACTATTGTTACTGTCACCTTTCATTTTTCTGTTTCTAATTCCTGCATCTGACATTATGGCTCAGTCATATACCATCATGACTTACAACGTGGAGAATCTGTTTGACACCTCTCACGATACATTAAAGGACGACACCGATTTTCTGCCCGATTCGGAACTTCATTGGACAAAACACAGGTTCAACAGGAAACTGCATCAGGTCATGCAGGTCATCACCGGTACAGGCAACGGCAGACTGCCAGTCATTGTCGGATTATGTGAAGTAGAAAACGACTATGTACTGCATGCCATGACCCGGTATGATCCGTACCGTCAGCTCGGATACAAATACATACATTATGAAAGTCCTGACAAACGCGGTATAGATGTGGCCATACTCTACCAGCCGGATTTCTTCACGCCCCTTATTTCCAGACCTATACCTGTAGTCCTGCCAAACGGTAAACGAGGGCGTGATTTGCTTTACGCTTCCGGAACCACGCCTGACGGTACAATACTGCATCTCATACAAGTCCATTTTCCGTCGCGCCGTACAGGAGCGGAGGCTTCGGAACCCAACAGGGAAGCTGCAGCATTGGCTGTCAAAGAAGTTGTCGACAGCCTTCATGCTGTCGACAACAATGCCGGTATCATTATCATGGGGGATTTTAACGACAATCCTTCTGACTATGTACCGGCGAAAGTTATCAAAGCCCATCCATATAATTCCCGTATCATTGATTCTTCCGGACTTTATAACCTTTGCTTCGACGGCCGGCATTACGAAGACCGCACAGCCGGTACGTATTTCCATGCCGGAAGATGGGATATGCTTGACCAGATCATCGTGAGCGGGTCACTGATTGACGGTACCCTACCTTTGAGATTTCAAAAACAGGCACAAATCTACTCTCCCCAATGGATCACGCACTACAGCAAGAACAACCGCGCAGGCATACCCGACCGCACTTATAAAGGGACACACTACACGGGAGGTGTCAGCGACCATTTCCCTCTTTTCGTGACATTCGACGTTTATTTGGAATAAAACGGAAAAAACACGTAGAAATCAGCTCTTGATAAATTTTGCCATTTGACAAAAAGTAACTAATTTTGCCGATACTGTCTGCTGTACCATACGTACAACGGGCACTATTGTTTCACTAAACCGCAACAACTTGGATCCTAACCCTTTATTACTAGCAATCACAGTACATCCGTTTTCGGCGACAGCATTGGTTTGTCTTGCCGTCATCTGCATGTTGCTTTACATGTCAGGTTTTGTTTCAGCATCTGAAGTAGCCTTTTTTGCCCTGTCCCCGCACGATTTTACCGAAATGGAAAACAGCCATGATGCAAAAGACTGCAAAGTAAGCAGCCTGCTGCAACATCCGGAATATCTGCTGGCTACCATATTGATATCAAACAATCTGGTAAATGTGTCAATCATCATTTTGTCATCATATTTCATAAGTCTGGTATTGGACTTTTCCGAAGCCCCCGTCATCGGATTTCTAATAGAAACGGTTCTCATCACATTCCTGCTGCTGTTCTTCGGGGAAATTCTGCCAAAAATATATGCACGCCAGTCACCTCTGAAGGTTTCGCGTTTCGCGTCAGGCACACTCACCGTGCTGCAGAAGATACTGCACCCCGCCTGCACACTGCTTGTAAGTTCAACATCCATAGTCAACAAGCAACTGAAGAATCACAAACACTCCAATATCTCGATGGACGATTTGCAGCAGGCTCTCGAACTGACTTCCGACACCATCAACGAAGATACCGATATACTCAAAGGCATCGTTGCATTCGGCAACATAACGGCAGCCGGCATCATGACATCACGTATGGACATGGTCACACTTGATATAAGCGATACATTCGACAATGTGATCAAATGTATCATCGAATGCGAGTATTCCCGAATCCCGGTACTGCAGGGCACATACGACAATATCCGAGGTGTCCTGTATGCCAAGGATCTGATACCGCACATAAACAAAAGCGCGAACTTCAAATGGCAGACCCTCATACGCCAGCCTTACTTTGTCCCCGAGACTAAAAAAATCGATGACTTGCTTCAGGAATTCCAGAAAAACAAAATTCATATTGCCATCGTCGTAGACGAGTTCGGTGGTACATCAGGCATTGTCACCATGGAGGACATTCTCGAAGAAGTGGTAGGTGAGATAAGCGACGAATATGACCAGGACGACAAATTGTACAGCAGACTGTCTGACGGCACATATATCTTCGAAGCCAAGATCCCAATTACCGATTTCTTCAAAATCACCGGACTTGATCAGAACGAGTATGACGATGTATCTGAAGATGTGGACACGCTGGCAGGCCTGATTCTGGAAATCAAGGGAGAATTTCCGGTCATGAATGAAAAAATCAAATATCACAACCTGACTTTTGATATAGTCGAACTGGATGCCAGACGTATAATCAAAATCAAACTGACAATCGGAAACGGCAATGACCAAAGTGAAAACCAGGCATAATATTCAACACATACTGTTGTCGGCAATGGTGTCTGCATCATTGTTTCTGATCGGATGTCATGAAAAATACCAGCCTAAGCCCTATGCCTACTTCCGCATAGACCTGCCGGAGCACCGGTATGTGCCGGCAGATACTTTGGGCCCGTACATCACCGAAGTCAACGAAATGTGCCGGGCAAATGCCACCAGGGAAGTATGGATGACAGAGCATGACCAGTGGATGAATGTCTCGTATCCGACCCTCAATGCCATTGTACACCTGAGTTACAAAAGCATACATCCCGAAGAATTCCGCACGGTAAGCGAAGAGAGCCGTTCGTTGGCATACAAGCATACTATACGAGCCGATGCCATTACAGAAAACTATTATGCCAACGACACGCTGAAAGTATACGGCATATTCTACGAAATGCAAGGCAATGCGGCAAGCCAGGCCCAATTTTTCCTGACAGACTCCGTACACAATTTCCTGCGCGGTTCGCTCTATTTCTACAACACGCCAAATGCCGACTCAATAGCTCCGGTTGCACAATATATCCAGACCGACATGATCCACATGGTAGAGACAATGAAATGGAAAAATTCGCCAAAATAACCACTATTATACCAGAAAACAGCCATGATTATTGAACAGACCAAACTCGACAACGGAATCGCAATTGCCACCTGGGACATTGCCGAAAGCATCGACCGACTGTTGGAAATCCTTGACCTTGACCCCTATACCATTGAGGAAATATCCCGCTTTTCAAGTGAAAAGCGCAAATTGGAATACCTTGCCGTAAGATGTGCCCTACGCCATCTGTCAGGACGCGCCGTGAGAATCAAATACCTCCCCGGAGGGATGCCCTATCTCGATGACCATTCGATGCAGATAGGCATTTCCCATACAGGTCATTACGCCACCGTCATCACGCACCCTACAACTCCGGTAAGCATCGACATCGAGCGGATTGGCGACAAAGTCATTCGTGTCAGGCACAAGTTCCTGCATCAGGAAGAGCTGCAGAACATTGACCCGCGCAGTGAAAAAATCCACCTCACCATACTTTGGGCTGCCAAGGAAGCCCTTTACAAAATCATAGGAATAGAGACGGTAGATTTCATCAACCAGCTGCGTATCGAACCTTTCCAGCCATATATGTACGGCACCATAGCAGCCCAGGAATATGCCTCTGAAGCGAAGGCCGCGTACACCCTGCATTACAAGGTATATCCGGAGTACGTGATAGTGTGGACAACAAAACAATAATCTACGTACTGCCCCCAATCCATCCGATAATTCCGAACTACAAGAAAAAACAAAACAATAATAATAATTCAAACGACATGAAATTCAAAACAATGGCAACTCTTATGTTGGCTGCATCTTTGACTGCGTGTTCATCCCAGAAAAGTGAAATGACAGACCAGAGTACTGATCCGGATTATATCGGCAGACACGATGTTTCTGTCAGCGACGGACGCATGACTCCAGAAATATTGTGGGCTTTCGGACGCCTTTCCGACATTCAGGTCTCGCCTGACGGCAATCATGTGCTGTATGGTGTCAGCTACTATGATGTCAGACAAAACCGCAGCAACCGCGAACTGTTTACCGTCAACCCCGACGGTACAGGCCAGCAGCAAATCACCAAGACCAAACGGGGAGAATTCAATGCCCGTTGGGTGAAAAACGGGGCCAGAATTGCATTCATGAGCACCGAATCCGGCTCGATGCAGCTTTGGGAAATGAATCCCGACGGTACAGGCCGCACACAGATTTCCGACCGCCAAGGCGGCATAATGGATTACCTCTACTCTCCTGACAGCAGACAGGTCATATTGGTGTGCGGCGTAAAATGGGGCGAAACCACCCAAGACCGTTATGCCGACCTTGACAAAACATCGGGGATCATAGTGGAAGATCTCATGTACAAACACTGGGACGAATGGGTAACCGAAATCCCACACCCGTTCCTATGCGACTATGACGGCGAGACCCTCTCCAACGAACGCGACATCATAGCAGGCGAACCGTTTGAATGTCCCATGAAACCTTTCGGTGGCGCAGAGCAGATAGCTTTCTCGCCTGACGGCAAAACCATTGCATACACCTGTAAAAAACTTTCCGGACAGGCTTATGCCCTCTCCACCAATTCCGACATCTATCTATACGACATAGCACAAAGCAAAACCGTGGCAAACGTCAGTGAAGGAAATATGGGTTACGACATCAACCCGACATTCTCTTCAGACGGCAAATACATAGCTTGGGAAAGCATGGAACACGACGGT
Organism: Candidatus Aphodosoma sp.; assembly: GCA_051870875.1. Lineage (GTDB taxonomy): Bacteria > Bacteroidota > Bacteroidia > Bacteroidales > Paludibacteraceae > Aphodosoma. Next base: position 8,070 of record JBJECG010000029.1, on the reverse strand, counting down.
TACGAAAGCGACAAAAACCGCCTCTTCATAGCCGACCTCACCACTATGGAGCGTACAGACATTTCCGTCGGTTTCGACCAGAATTCGGGTTCCCTACAATGGGATGCCGAAAGCGCAAACATTTACATAGTAAGCTGCCACCACGGTTGCACCCAAATCTACAAAGCCGACATTGCAAACAAAACATTCACCTGCCTCACCGAAGGTCAGCACGATTACGAACAAATAGCCCTCTGTGGCGACCGCATAATCGGTGTACGCCATTCGATGATGGAACCGAACGACATTTACAATATCGATCCGTCTACGGGCATACAGACCCAAATCACACATGAGAACCAGCATATCCTCGACCAGCTCAAACCAAACCGTGTAGAGCCGCGCTGGATTGCCACTACCGACGGCAAACAGATGCTGACCTGGGTCATATATCCTGTAGACTTCGATCCAAACAAGAAATACCCGACACTACTCTATTGCCAGGGCGGTCCCCAAAGTCCTGTAAGCCAGTTCTGGAGCTACCGTTGGAACTTCCGTATCATGGCTTCAAACGACTACATCATCGTTGCACCCAACCGCCGGGGTCTTGTAGGTTTCGGTCAGGAATGGCTCGAAGCCATCTCAAAAGACTACGGAGGCCAGTGTATGCGCGACTATTTCTCTGCCATCGACACCATCGCCGCCGAACCGTATGTAGACAGCACCCGTCTCGGTTGTGTAGGTGCCTCATTCGGCGGTTACTCTGTATACTGGATGGCCGGTCATCACAACCAGCGTTTCAAGGCATTCATTGCCCACGATGGCATGTTCAATCTCGAACAGCAGTATCTGGAAACTGAAGAGATGTTCTTTGTCAACTGGGATCTCGGAGGTCCGTATTGGGATCCTTCTACAAAAGAGACTTACGCCAATTCGCCGCATCTCTTCGTAGACAAATGGGACACCCCTATTCTCGTTGTCCACGGTGAAAAAGACTACCGTATATTGGCATCACAAGGTATGAGCGCATACAATGCAGCCCGTCTGCGCGGTATTCCTGCCGAACTTCTCATTTTTCCAGACGAAAACCACTGGGTACTACAGCCGCAAAACGGCATCCTATGGCAGCGGCGTTTCTTCAACTGGCTTGACCGTTGGCTGAAAGATACTGAAAAGCAATGATACGGACATTCAGTAAGGCCTCATAACACATACTGTCCGAAAGCCGGGACAAGGCAGTGCGGCATATCAAAATACAAGTTTTGATATGCCGCACTGCCTTTTATGCCGCCTTGTAACACAATGCCTAATTGGTGCCTGATATATGTTTTGTTCAGGTTGGCTCGAAAAAAGACAAAACACTGCAATGTGGTCAAACACCATACAGGAACAGTCCAACATCCAATACAGGTATTCTATAAAGGCTTTTGAAAGTAATAATATATAGATATAATTACTGTTTTTTAACTATGGGGGGGTAATTTTTATATAAATTTGCCAGTGCGATAATTAAGCCACAACGATATGAAAAAAGGCATGCCAAACATGCCGTCATATTCATAGCTGTCAATGTAAACGATAGATTATAATAACGATTATATAATTGATTATAAGACATTTTACATTTATCCGGTTTATTAGTCATTTCTTTTTCTTTTGCAAACTGCCGAAACTGGTTTGCTGACATTACAATTGATTTATTACTGACAAAAAGCCGGAAATGCAATCCCTGCGTAATTGTGTCATTACACTATGCACGTTTGGGTATTAAATATTATTTGCATTTGACGCTACAGTTTTTAACACCAATAATGGCAACACCGATAAAGATAGACTGCCATTGTTTATTCATTTACATAAGTAGAATATTGTCAAATAATGAAACGGATTATTTTACTCATTTCAGTTGTCTTGGCAGGACTGTGTCAGACAGTCTTCGCACAAAAGGCGGCTATCAAGACCAACCTGCTTTATGATGCGGCACTCTCGCCCAATCTTGGAATTGAGGTCGGGCTTGCTCCCCGTTGGACTCTTGATATTTCCGGTAATTTCAACGGCTGGACTCTGCCCGTACAGCGCAGATGGAAGCACTGGCTGGTACAGCCCGAAGCCCGCTATTGGTTTTGCGACCGTTTTTCCGGACACTTTCTCGGCTTGCATATACATGGCGGACAATACAATATGGGTGGCATAAACGTACATTACAATTTTCTTGGCACCGATGCACGAAAGTTGGCCGCTTCGCGCTACCAGGGATGGTTTGCAGGTGCGGGTGTGGCTTACGGATATGCCTGGATTCTGAACCGGCATTGGAATTTCGAACTCGAACTGGGCATAGGATATTCATATACCCGGTCAGATATATTCCCTTGTGCCGAATGCGGCACAAAAATCCGTGAAAATTATCCGCACCATTACTTCGGCCTGACAAAAACAGCCGTCAATTTTGTTTATCTGTTTTAAAATGATGAATACGATGAAACATATTATACCTGTTCTGCTGTCTGTTTTTTGCATCGCTCCGTTCGGTTTTGCTTCCAATGCAACGGATACCGTGCCGGCCGGCAAAAAAGACACTTCCGTTGTGACGGGGATCTCTGTCGGTGATTTCACCGTCGAACACGTAGGCGACTATATGGTTGTCGACATGGTCGTGAATCTCAAAAAACTCAATGTCAAGTCAAACCGGGCTGTATTGCTTACTCCCCGCCTGTCCAACGGAAAAGATTCGGTAGAGATGGATCCTATAGGCATTTATGGCAGACGGCGCTATTTCTATTATCTGCGCAATGAAAAGAACATGCTTTCCGGCAATGAAAACGAAATCACACACCGTGCCAGACAGAAACCAGACAGCATAAAGTACCGCAAGACACTCCCGTATGCCGACTGGATGGACGGTGCCACCGTATCGCTGTACCGCAAGGACTGCGGATGCTGCAAGAAGAAACTGTCTGATGAAGAGGGCATATTGGGCCGGCACGACGAGCAGTTCTTTCCGGAACTTATATTCGTGACACCGGAGGCGGAACTCAGCAAGCAGCGTTCAATCGAGGGGTCGGCATACATAGACTTCCCGGTCAACCAAACCGACATACGGTCAGACTACCGTCAGAATGCCACCGAACTGGCCAGAATCAAGCACACCATAGACACTGTCCGTAATGATGCCGACATAGTCATCACATCGGTCTGGTTCAAAGGCTATGCTTCGCCCGAAGCCACGTACGCACACAATACAGAATTGGCCAAAGGCCGTACAGCCGCCCTCAAACGGTATATGCAGTATCTGTACAAATTCGATGATGGCGTGATAACAACGGAATACGAACCTGAGGACTGGGCAGGCCTACGCCTGTTTGTCGAAAATTCAAACATCGGCCACCGCAATGAGATACTCGACATCATTGACTCCGATGCGGATCCTGATGACAAAGAGCAGAAAATCAGGCAGACCTATCCGCAGGAGTACAGTTTCCTGCTTGAAGCCTGTTATCCTTCCCTCCGTCATACCGACTACCGCATATCATACACCGTGCGCACTTACACGGATACCGCCGAAATACGCCGTCTGCTCTATGAAGAACCGCAAAAACTCAGCCTGAACGAAATATACCTCGTAGCACAGGACTATGAACCAGGCAGCGACGAATTTTCCGAAGTGTTTGAAATTGCTGTGCGCATGTTCCCGCAAGACACTGCGGCAAACCTCAACGCTGCCAATGCAGCCATCCGCCGAGGTGACTACACAGCGGCAGGACGCTATCTTGAAAAAACCGGAAAATCGCCCGAGGCCGTCTACGCCCGAGGTGTGCTGGCTGTAAAAACCGAAGACTACATTGCCGCACGCAAGTTTATGTCTGCGGCTCTTGAAGCCGGACTGGATAAAGCAGCCGTGGTACTCGAAAGATTGGAGGGAAAACAAAACAATAAACAACAAACGGACGGGCAGTTGTCTGCGCCCGAAGGAAACGACTGACAAAAAACAACTAACAAAATAAAACAACAAACAACACAATCTCAAGAAACAATGAAAACAAAATTCAACACCGCCATTCGGACTTTGGCAACAGCCGTATTCATTGCCGGTTTGGCCACCGGATGTGAAAACAAGGGAAACAATGTAACGGACAGGCCGGAAATTGAGCCGGGAACACCTGCCTACATGAGCATAAGCGTATCTCTGCCTACTAAAGGCAACGTCAATCATGCACCCGGCTATGCAAAAGCTCCTGATATTACAGAAGTCGGATCTGACGCTGAGAACCAAGTAAAGGAAATACTGCTGGTCCTTGCCGACAATAACAACAATTACTTTCTGCACAGCATTGCCGAAAACAAAACCACAAGTGCAAACTTGAATGTCACGGCAAAGTTTGACCAGACCGGTATAGCCAAATTTTACGATGCAAACGGAAATATAAAATCCGAGTATCAAAACGGCATCCGTGTATTCGTCTTCTGTAACCCTACAGAACACCTGAAAAACCATATAACTACATCTACCACAGGCAACAGTTGGACCGATTTATACTATACAAATACCGATGATCCCAATTCTGAGTTCAAAAGAAACGCATCAATATGGAAAGCCGGACAATTCCTCATGTCAAATTATAAGATAGAAACGAGGGAATTGCCGTCACAGTTGTCACAGTGGAATCAATACAATTCTGAAAGCAGAGCTTTCAACTTGAGTTCAAGCAACAACGGTGCCGTTGACAATTACACCGACCGTGGCGCAATTAAAGTTGAACGTTCGGTTGCCCGTCTCGACTTCAAAGATGGCAGCGGCGATTCAACCCCGGAAAACACCTATAAAATCAGCCAGGAAAACGGAAAAGACTTCATGAACGTACAATTGGTAAGAATGGGTCTCGTCAACATGAGCAATTCATTCTACTACTTACGTCACATGGCTGCCGACAATAACGGAACAGCTGCCAGTACTGTCACACTGCTTGACCTTGAAACGGACAATTTTGTAATGGATGTCGATGCAGCTACCAAAATGAACGATCCTGACAATGCACAGCTGCACAATATGTTTGAATACCCGCTTTTCAACAACAACGGCAAGATCGATGACAACACACGTACCCAATGGGACAATTGGCGTTTGAACGATGTATTGAATCAGACGGAAGACAATGACGATTACAGTAAGGCAGGATATCATGTATGGCGTTATATAACCGAAAACACAATACATGCCGCAGACAAACAGGTGTCTGCATATTCTACAGGCGTTGTATTCAAAGGCAAGCTTCTTGCCGGTACTGATTTGGCAACAGACAACGATCTTTACAAAGCCATCTCCGGCACGTATGACAAGACCGGAGATTACGTTTATGAGGTTGGTTCCAACACATATCCTATCCTGTTCATGTTCCAGAACCAGATTTATGTAGGCTGGGAAAACGGCATAAAGAAAAGTACTGATTATGACGAAAGTGCACAAACGGCACTTTACCGTGCTGTGAACGAAACACCGGAAGGTATGGACAATGCTCCGCTATATTACTATAATCAGCTGATGACTGCCTTGGATAACAATTCAGGCGTAGACAATGCACTTGCCGACTTCCGCAAGGCGGCAACAGCAGCCGGTTTCACACTTTACCAGGCAAGTAGTGACGAAGATGAAGGTACCGGTTACTACTTCTACTACTATTATTGGATCCACCATAGAAACAATAACGACAACAATACTATGGGTATTATGGAATTTGCCACTGTCCGCAACAACGTCTACAAACTTGCAGTCACCAAAATATCCAAGATAGGTTACCCGCGCATACAGGACAACAACCCTGATCCGCTTGATCCGGAAGATCCGGACGAAACCAGCGAACGGTATATCACAGTCGAAGTGGAAGTATTGCCGTGGGTAGTACGTGAAAATGATATCGAATTCTGATTCGGACATTCGGATTCGCGTCCATATCCGGACAAGCAAAACTTCATCTTTATAGATATAGAAACAACATGAAATTTTCAGGACAGAATATAATATCCACAGTCACCGGGACAGCAAAGTTTGTTGTCCTGGCGGCTGCGGTGTTTCTTTCCTCCTGCGAAAGCTTCTTCGAAGACCTTCCCCCGTGTCCGCATGGTGTGTCGCTCCGCTTCATCTACGACTACAACATGGAGTATGCCAACGCCTTTCACAAAAAGGTGGATTGTCTTACCGTATTGGTTTATGATGAAGACGGCGTTTTTATCGAAAGACATGATGTACAAGGCGCAGAACTTCAGGACGAGTCATACCGCATGAATCTTGATCTTGAACAGGGGACATACTGGTTTCTGGTCTATGGCGGCATGCAGTGCGACAGAAGTTCTTTTGAATTTGTCGATGCTCCGGCAGCCGATGTCAGGATGGAGGATATGAAAGTCTTGATGAAAGCAGGCAAGGCGAGAACAGCTTCCGTAAACGAGAAACTGCATGATTTGTTTTGGGGTACCCTGACTCTCGAAACCGCCGATCTGTATCGTGCCGGCACGGTGGAATTGAAGAAAAACACCAATAACGTGCGCATAGTGCTCCAGCAAGTCAACGGTCAGCCCGTAAAAGCCGAAGAATTCAGTTTCAGCATAACCGATGACAACACCCTGTTTGCGTGGGACAATACGGTCATACCCAACGGAGGAATCACTTACGAGCCGTGGGTTACAGGCGAGACACTGCTTGGCATGACCACCGGCGGTGAAGAAGTGATAGGTGCATACGCAGAGTTCTCCACTTCGAGGCTAACTACAGGCACTTCACCAAAACTCGTCATAACCAATGTCAAGGACAAAAGGGAGATAATGAACATCCCTCTGAACAAGTACCTGCTCATGCTCAGAAGCGAGCTCTACGCACAGATGAAGGCACAGGAGTTTCTCGACCGCGAAAGTGAATGGTCGGTGGTATTTTTCCTTGAAAACGGTCTGTGGGTGGAAACAGAGATTAAGATAAACGACTGGACAGTGAGAATAGACGATGTTGAAATGTAAAATGAAATACTATTTCGCATACATATACATTACAATACTGTGCCTTGTGGCTTCCGTTGCCACCGGATGCGACGGCGGAGCGGTAGAACCGCCGGTGAGTCCGGAATCCGGCATGGCAAACCTCAATATCTCGGTATCGGTGTACGATGCCGGGACAATGCCGTCCGTCAGCAATGTCATGCCATACAGCATGGTGCCGGCTGCCGGAAGCGAAGCGGAAAACGACAATGAGAAAATGCAGACTCTGCGCATTGTCATCGTGCGCCCTGACGGAACGGTCGAACACAACTCCTTCATAAACTTTATGGAAGACTCCGGCCTGGCGGTCGAAAGATGGAACAGCCAAAAATTCAAGGTCGTAACGGAAGAGATGAAAAAAATATACCTTTTTGTCAACGAAGGTCTTACCGAGATAATAGATGGTAACACCCGTACAATTCCGTTTCCTTCGTTCGACGGTATAATAGAGGTGGACAAACCTTTCCCTTACGACAAGGTAGACAGTCTGATAGTAACTATCGGCGGATCATCCAACGAACTCTCCGGCCCTCTGCCCATGAACGAGTGCCACCGGGTATGGATGCCCGGACAGGACCATTCCTGCAGCCTGTTTGTGACAAGGGCGGCCGTGAAATTCTCGTTCGTGTTTGAAAACAGGAGCGGGAACGATAACATTGCAGTGAAAAAACTGACAATAGACCGCATGCTCGGCAGGGAGTATTACATGCCGCGCAACGCAGTGTACGGGCAGCCTGACGCTGACGGCGTCAGGGAGATACTCTCTTTCGACGTGCCGGCACAAGGCCCGGCCGGCCAGAACAACGGCTACTACGTCTTCACCAAGACCTTCGGCGGAGGCGGCATGGGGCTGCCGTCCTCGGGCAGGCAGCTCCTGGCCACCGTATACCTGCTGGAAGGCAAGTACGGCAGTCCCGCCGGCGGAGGCGGCGGGACGGGGGATCCCCTCAACTATTCCGTGGGGATTGAAATCGGAGGCATCCCTGCCGATGAAAGCGGCACGCCGTGGAGCGGCAGCCGGCATCTGACCGGCCTGCCCCGGCTTCCCCGCAACACGCATGTCAGGGTCAA
>JBJECG010000028.1:0-9761 GCA_051870875.1 Candidatus Aphodosoma sp. | reverse complement strand
AGTAAGTAAACTCGAATATCCGAATGGGAACGGATGTGACAATCGGGGCTGCCTTGCGGTCTGAGCAACCGGCACGATCCGGGAAGCACGCCTGCCGCCATTCAGATGGAGCGGGAGCAGGCGGCGATGCGCCAGTAAAGAGGTGGGGTTTATGGGAAAGATATGTGAGGGGTGGTATCATATAGATTACGGATTATAATAGAGGCAATGTGATTCGGGGATAAAGGCAAGAGTTTATGTTGACATCTGCAAATAAAAACAATGCTGTTTTCAACGTGAGTTCGATGAATTACAATCTTCTGTGAATTTGGCGATTAGCGAAATTGTTGTGACTTTATATATGTTATTTCCCTTAATCACGTAATAGTTGATATTTAAGGATGAACTCCTATATGTTCCGTTCCTGGCAAATACCTAATACGAGCGAGGATGTCAACGAATTGATGGGTTGCGAAGAAGTCGGGGCATTCGTCGCAATCAGGGGCTTTTGTGTAATAAACGGGGTGATTGGCATCGGTATCCAACAGAACATTCAAGGCATACCGGATGTCGGGGCCTTGAAGAGTGGCCGTTACATAAGGATTGAAGTCATAAGGATTTTGCCAGATGCCAGATACAACAGGTGTTTCGTCACAAGTATAAGCCTGTACGTAGAGGTATGTATCGGCATAGTCGAAAATCACTATTGAAGATTCGCCGAGCGAGTCGTTATAGATGCAGTAATCCTGTATGATGGGAAATTTATAGTCATAGTTATCGAAATAGCCGAGGTCGTCTTTCAGCCAGTCGATGTTGTGCATAGGGTCTTTTATGCCACAAGCATCAGTGTCGGTATTGACATAAATCTCCATCTTGTATTTGGGTTGTTGTTCGCATCCGGTGAGCATGAAGAGCAGCACGGGAAGCAGAAGAATGTATCTGTTCATAATTTATACGTTAAATATGGGTTATGGAAAGCAGTAAGTAAACTCGAATATCCGAATGGGAACGGATGTGACAATCGGGGCTGCCTTATGGTCTGAGCAACCGGCACGAGCCGCTATGGATAGACATGCTATACATAGACTGAATATTATCTTCTTCATGACTTTACTATTTTTTAGTCTTACTTATCGGTTGATTTATACACTCGGCTATTGTAAGCCGGAATGTGTGTGTGGAGAAAAACTCGTCGCACGCATCACACATGAGGGGTGGAGAGTTTTTTATGTGTTCATCACTGGCACTTTGAGGACGTTTGTCATCACCATACCAAGTACCCAACATACCTTCGATCTGAGTGCCGTCGCAATAGAAAGCATTATAACCGTGTTCGTCAATTTTGAATACGAAGCAACTTTCGCCTGTTTCGTCGTCAATGTACACATTGAACATCACATGATATGGTTGGTCGATTTTTACGTATCGCTCATAAGCGTTGATGCAATCCTGATATTGTTGTTTCAGCCAGTCGAGATTTTCCAACGGGTCTCTGACGCCGCAAACTTCGACATCGTGGTTGCACCAAGAGTTATGTTCGTAAACAATTTTTTTCTCGCACCCTGCCAAAAATAAAAGTGATGCGAAGATGAAAATGTATCTTTTCATGGTTATCTATTTTATTTAGTTAATGATTGTGGAGAGTTGTTTCTGAATGAAAACGACCTGAGATGATGAGCCGAGAAGCCTGCCTGCGCCATTCAGAGGGAGCGGGGGCAGGCAGGGAGTTCCCAGATGAAGAGGTGGGGCTTATGGAAAGGATATGTGTGATGTGGTTTCATATCAATATAGATTCAGATTGTGATTTCGGAGGGGGGGGGTAAAGATAGGGGGTTATGTCGATATTTGCAAGAAAACAAGTGTATTTTTACCTGAAACTTAAATATTTAACACTTTGAGAAGCGCATCCTGACGGGGAAGCGTTTTTATTAAAAACAAAAGAGTTGAATGTATAAGGGGTGTGCATTTAACAATTTGCCATCGGTGGTTTGATACCAAGAGCCGTATTCATCACCAATAAGCCTGATAATAATGCTATCGCCACTTGGCTGCAACACTTTAAATGGGGTAGGATCTGCCGGGGCGGCATTTGCATAAATTGTGATTAATAACAGTGCAAATAAGAAATATATCTATTTCATATTAATTTAGTTAGAGCTACAGTTAATTACTGCGTTGCAAAATGAATATTACCTTCCAGCATCGACAGCCTCAGTAAAACATTTGCGTGATTCGCTTCCTTTTTAAATACAGTTACCACTACCTTAAACCAGTTCAAGTAATTCTGCAGATATTTTGTGGATACTCCCCAAAAGGAGGAAGCAATCCATCCTTTGTGCAGATAAAGATATGAAAAATAATAGGATATCAAAAGCTTTACAACTCAAAAATCAACTACAGCCTAATTTAGTTTAAGGGTTATTTTGCATGAGCTCTGATGCGTGCAATGAAGTCAACAAAGGTATGTGTGTTGAAGAATGTATCCACTTCAGGACGATAATCTGCTGAGGTACTCATAAAAACATCATTGCTGTTTGGCGAACAATAAGTATCGCTATTACGTGGTGTGGTGGGTGGAATGGCGTCGAAATCATACCACGGACTCCACCAATACCCAACCATAAATTTACTGCCGTCACACTTACAGGCCATCGCATATGTAAGCCAATAAGGTGGCGTTATTCCGACAAACACGATGGAGAGTTCGCCTACGGAATCGGCATAAATAGTGCAATCATACATTGACTGGTCGTGACATGCACTATTCTTTAGATAATCAAGTTCAGATTTCAACCAGTCGATATTGTTCGCAGGGTCTTTAACTCCGCATATTTCGGCTTCGTGATTGACATAGACATCCACCTTGTATTTTTTTTCGCATCCGGTGAGCATGAGGAACAGCACGGGAAGCAGAAGAATGTATCTGTTCATAATTTATACGTTAAATATGGGTTATGGAAAGCAGTAAGTAAACTCGAATATCCGAATGGGAACGGATGTGACAATCGGGGCTGCCTTGCGGTCTGAGCAACCGGCACGATCCGGGAAGCACGCCTGCCGCCATTCAGATGGAGCGGGAGCAGGCGGCGATGCGCCAGTAAAGAGGTGGGGTTTATGGGAAAGATATGTGAGGGGTGGTATCATATAGATTACGGATTATAATAGAGGCAATGTGATTCGGGGATAAAGGCAAGAGTTTATGTTGACATCTGCAAATAAAAACAATGCTGTTTTTTAGGTTTCTTGGATATTTGACAGATTTCGCAGGAGATGGGAGAGATGCGGGGCTTTTTAATAAGTTGAAATGCGGAGTGGGGTGTGGGATGTTTTGGGAGTGGGCATCCGATAAAATGGCGCATCGGGAATGGGACGGAGCGGTTTCGACAGAGAAAAGATTCGATGAAGATCCGACAATGACAAGGCGGGGCACCGGGGAAAAGATCAGATGATTTTACGCCAATGGGAGGAGTGATGAGGAGGAGGTGCGGGAGGATGTATTAATGATTATTAACACAACATAAAGAGGTGATATGTATGTATTTCAGAATAAAAGCAGTAACTTTGTAGCAATTAATAAATATTTGGCCGGGAAAAGGAAATTTTAGCAACTGGAGGGTATATGGAGGCTATGGCGTATGAGGTGATACGGCGGTATTATGAGCCGGAGAGCAAGCTGTACGAGATATTGGTGAGACACTCGGAGGCGGTGAAGGCCAAGGCGTTGGAGATAGCGAAGCAGCATCCGGAGATGAGGATAGACGCGGAGTTTGTGGCTGAGGCGGCACTGCTGCATGACATAGGAATAGTGCATACAGATGCGGCAGGAATCGAGTGCCACGGGACAGAGCCTTATATACGACACGGGATATTGGGAGCTGAAATGCTCCGCCGCGAAGGGTTTCCCAGGCATGCCCGTGTATGCGAACGGCATACCGGAAGCGGGCTTACGGCCGAAGAAATAGCCGCCAGGAACCTGCCGTTGCCACATCAGGATTTCCTGCCGGAAACCGTCGAAGAACGTCTGATATGCTATGCGGACAAGTTTTTTTCCAAGACGCGCATCGGCAACGAAGAAAGCATCGAACGCATCCGCTCCAAAATGGCACGTTTCGGCCGTGACAGCCTGGCACGTTTCGAAACGCTCCACGCCGAATTCGGCTTGTGACACACAACTCCACCGCCATCCGTCAATTGCAGAAACCCATCCGAAAAGCTCCGTACCATACAAACGAGCCTAACGATACGCCACATGAAATCTATAACCAGACAACTTATGCTCTTCCCTGCCGCATGGCTGTACGGGCTGGCCACAAAATTGAGGAACAGGCTATATGACCTCAATCTGCTCCACAGTGCCGATACATCCGTCACATCCATCAGCATAGGCAACATAACAGTTGGCGGCACAGGCAAGACACCCCATGCCGAGTACCTCATCAGACTGCTTGCCGGCAGATACCACACAGCATACCTCAGCCGAGGATACTTACGCCGAAGCAAAGGCTTCATACTGGCAAGACCAACCGCTACAGCAGCACAGATAGGCGATGAAGCATTCCAGATATACGACAAATTCCCCGGAATCACAGTAGCCGTAGATGCAAACAGGGCGCACGGAATCGACCAGATAAAGAGCGCCGTTCCCGACACTCAGATCGTAATACTGGACGATGCATACCAGCACCGTTCCATCCACCCCGACCTAAACATACTCCTCATAGACTACAACCGTCCGGTGCATACAGACCACATGCTTCCACTCGGAAGACTCCGCGAGTCAGGCTGCAACACCGACCGCGCCGACATAATCATCGTCACCAAATGCCCGCAAAACATGCTGCCGGTAGACATGCTCTCGTTCCGCGTACAGATCAACCCGTACCCATACCAGAGCCTGTATTTCTCCACACTCGAATACCTGCCGCCACGTCCGCTCGCAGGCAATGAGATTCCATCTCTTGCCGGATACGACATCCTGGTTGTCACCGGAATAGCACAGCCGCAGCATCTCTGCGACCATCTGAAGACATTCTCCTCCAACATCAATCATATAGCATACCCCGACCACCACTACTTCTCCAGCTACGACATAACCCACATAAGCAGGGAATTCGAGAAACTGACACCCGGCAAGCGCGCAATCATCATCACAGAAAAGGACCGCATGCGCCTCGATGCCGACACTCTGCCAGACAATATCAGGCCTCACATATACAGCATCGGTATCAATGTGAAATTCCTGTTCGGCATGGAAGAGAAATTTGACAGCGAAATCCAAAAATTCGCCGCCCTGCGATGCAATGACGCACATGCCAGATAACAGCATTCCAACGAAGTCCGGCATACAAATTCAAAACTTAAATTTCTATAAATTAAGGTACTGCGTAGCAGAAAAATTCGTAACTTTGCCACACTTCAGCACACATGCTGCCCCAAGACATCAATCCGGTCAACAAACTGCTGTCCATCATGTTACGGGGTAAAGAAGATGCAATTGCAATTTAATGTTATCAATTTAATCATAAAAAAAAACTTATGGCAGAAAAGAAATTAAATCTGTTGGCTGATTTTCCCGCAATAACCACCGAACAGTGGATGGCGAAAATCACGACCGACCTCAAAGGAGCTGATTTCAACAAAAAGCTCGTTTGGAAAACAAACGAAGGGTTTAATGTGATGCCTTTTTATCGTTTGGAAGATGTAGCCAATCTGAAAACAACCGATTCAGCACCAGGCGAATTCCCTTACGTACGCGGCACCAAAACAGACAACGAGTGGTATGTCCGTCAGGACATCGACGCTACTTGCGCCAAAACCGCTAACGCCAAAGCGCTTGACGTATTGAGCAAAGGTGTCAACTCACTCGGTTTCAAACTCAACAAAAAGGAACTCAGCGCAGACTATATCGCAACCCTCCTCAACGGCATTTGCCCAGAATGTGTAGAACTGAATTTCAAGATATGCGTAAGTTGTGCTGCCAAGTTCATTGGCTTGCTCACCGACTACTTCCGCGCAAAAGGCGTTGACCTCAACAAAGTGGCAGGATCTGTCAACTGTGATCCGATGAACCGCATGCTACTCAAGGGCAAAAACATGAGCCGTGCCGATGTGGCCGCCATCGTTGCCGAATGCGCCAAAGCTGCCAGAGTAATGCCTGGTTACCGCGTTGTCAATGTAAACAGCGTGACACTCAACAACGCCGGAGCATTCTGTTCACAAGAACTCGGATATGCACTTGCCTGGGGAGCCGAATATATGGACATGCTCACCGAAAACGGTCTGTCTGCACTCGAAGCAGGCAAAGCCATCAAATTCAACATGGGCATAGGCGGCAACTACTTCATGGAAATTGCCAAGTTCCGTGCAGCACGCATGTTGTGGGCCATGATTGTCAAAGCATACAAGCCAGAGTGCGACTGTGCAGCCAAAATGCGCGTACATGCCGAAACTTCTGCCTTCAACAAAACCATTTTCGATGCACACGTCAACTTGCTCCGTACCCAAACCGAAGCTATGAGTGCTGCCATCGCGGGCGTTGATTCTATGACCGTCCGTCCTTTCGACATCACTTACAAGGAAAGCGATGAATTCTCAGAGCGTATCGCACGCAACCAACAGCTCCTTCTGAAAGAGGAGTCTCATTTCGACAAAGTAACCGACCCGTCTGCCGGTTCATACTATATAGAAAATCTCACCCACAGCATTGCCGAACAGGCCTGGAAACTTTTCCTCGACATCCAGAATGCCGGAGGTTTCTACGCCGCCGTCGAGAACAACCGCATACAGAACGACATGAAGGAAACTTCAGCCCGTCGTCTGAAAAACGTATCCGCACGTAAGGAAATCCTCCTCGGTACCAACCAGTTCCCGAACTTCAACGAAAAAGCTGCCGACAAGATCGCAGCCGAATCATGCGGTTGCGGATGCGGATGCAAAGGCGAGTGCGAACCTACACTCGAACGTGTGCCGCAAATCCGTGAAGCCGAAGAGTTTGAGGCACTCCGCCTCGCTACCGAGCGTGCCGCTCACCGTCCCAAAGCATTCATGCTCACCATTGGTAATCTCGCCATGCGTTTGGCTCGTGCCCAATTCTCCTGCAACTTCCTGGCTTGCGCAGGTTACGAAGTGATCGACAACCTCGGATTCGAGACTGTAGAAGCCGGTGTTGAAGCCGCTCAGAAAGCCGGTGCCGACATCATCGTCCTCTGCTCAAGCGATGATGAATATGCCGAATACGCACCTGCCGCATTCAAGGCTATCAACGGCAAACAGATCTTCGTCGTTGCCGGAGCACCTGCCTGCATGGACGATTTGAAAGCTGTAGGTATCGAAAACTTCATCCACGTTCGCGTCAACGTACTTGACACCCTTAAATCGTTTAACGCACAACTCCTTAAATAATTCAGACAAGAGATATGAAACCAGATTTTAATAGCATAAATATCAACGATGTAGCTGCTTCTAAAGCTACCGTAAAAGGCGAAAATTGGTTGACTCCGGAGCAAATTCCCGTTAAACCGGTTTACACCAAAGAAGACCTCGAGGGTCTCGAACACCTCAACTATGTGGCAGGTCTTCCTCCATTCCTCCGCGGCCCGTACAGCGGCATGTACGCCATGCGTCCCTGGACTATCCGCCAGTACGCAGGTTTCTCTACCGCACAAGAATCCAACGCATTCTACCGCCGCAACCTGGCTTCAGGTCAGAAAGGTCTGTCTGTTGCATTCGACCTGGCCACACACCGCGGTTACGATGCCGACCACGCCCGTGTAGTCGGTGACGTAGGCAAAGCTGGTGTGTCCATCTGTTCGGTTGAAGACATGAAAGTGTTGTTCAACGGTATTCCTTTGAACAAGATGTCGGTGTCCATGACCATGAACGGTGCAGTACTGCCCATCATGGCATTCTACATCAATGCAGGTCTCGAACAGGGTGCAAAACTCGAAGAGATGGCCGGTACCATCCAAAACGATATCCTCAAAGAGTTCATGGTGCGTAACACCTACATCTACCCGCCCAAGTTCTCAATGAAGATCATCGCCGACATATTCGAGTACACCTCCAAGAACATGCCTAAGTTCAACTCTATCTCCATCTCCGGTTACCACATGCAGGAAGCTGGTGCCACCGCCGATATCGAGTTGGCTTACACCCTTGCCGACGGTCTCGAATACCTCCGTGCCGGCGTAAACGCAGGTATGGACATCGACACTTTCGCTCCGCGTCTGTCGTTCTTCTGGGCTATCGGTACCAACCACTTCATGGAGATTGCCAAGATGCGTGCCGCACGTATGTTGTGGGCCAAGATTGTCAAACAGTTCAACCCGAAGAACGAGAAGTCGCTCGCTCTCCGTACACACTGTCAGACTTCAGGATGGTCGCTCACCGAGCAAGACCCGTTCAACAACGTCGGACGTACCTGCATCGAGGCTATGGGTGCCGCTCTCGGTCACACACAGTCGCTCCACACCAACGCTCTCGACGAGGCTATCGCACTGCCTACCGACTTCTCTGCGCGTATCGCACGTAACACCCAGATTTACATTCAGGAGGAAACCCAGATATGCCGCGAAATCGACCCATGGGCAGGTTCATTCTATATCGAATCCCTCACCAACGAATTGGCTGAAAAGGCATGGGCACACATCGAGGAAATCGAGAAACTCGGAGGTATGGCCGCTGCCATCGAAACCGGTCTGCCAAAGATGCGTATCGAAGAGGCCGCAGCCCGCACACAGGCCCGTATCGATTCCGGTACGCAGACCATCGTAGGTGTCAACAAGTACCGTCTTGACCACGAAGATCCAATCGATATTCTCGAAGTGGACA
This sequence comes from Candidatus Aphodosoma sp., assembly GCA_051870875.1. Lineage (GTDB taxonomy): Bacteria > Bacteroidota > Bacteroidia > Bacteroidales > Paludibacteraceae > Aphodosoma. Next base: position 953 of record JBJECG010000028.1, on the reverse strand, counting down.
ACACCACAGTACGTAAAGAACAGATCGAACGACTCAACCAACTTCGCGCCAACCGTGACAACGAAGCTGTCAAGAAAGCTCTTGCAGCCATCACCGAATGCGTCAAGACAGGCAAAGGCAACTTGCTCGAACTGGCAGTTGAAGCAGCTCGTCTCCGTGCTTCTCTCGGCGAGATTTCCGATGCCTGCGAAGTCGTTGTAGGACGTTATAAAGCAACCATCAGAACTATTTCAGGAGTGTACAGCGCAGGAACCAAAAACGACGATGACTTCAAGGAAGCTTGTCGTCTGACAGCCGAATTTGCCAAGGCAGAAGGCCGTCAACCACGTATCATGATTGCAAAAATGGGTCAGGACGGACACGACCGCGGTGCTAAAGTTGTAGCTACCGGATATGCCGACTGCGGCTTCGACGTTGACATGGGTCCGCTCTTCCAGACTCCGGAAGAGGCAGCAAAACAAGCTGTAGAGAACGACGTTCACGTAATGGGCGTATCGTCACTCGCTGCCGGTCACAAAACCCTCATACCTCAAGTTATAGCCGAACTGAAAAAACTTGGACGTGAGGATATCGTTGTCATCGCAGGAGGTGTAATTCCCGCCCAGGACTACGACTTCCTCTACAAAGCCGGTGTGGCCGCCATCTTCGGTCCCGGTTCTCCGGTTGCCAAATCAGCAAAAACCATCATGGAAATACTGATGAACAAATAACCATAGGTCTCATTAATCTGAAAAGCGGTGTGTCAAATCGAATTTTGACACACCGCTTTTCTATTATTACCGCTGTCCGGCAAGCCCTTTTCAAGTCACCGTAACAATATACTATCACGACAATCTTGACAATAGGACTTGCCTGCAATAAACTACACGGTCAATCAGCAAACTGCATTTATCCATCCGAGGCGGGTTGGACATTTTGCATGGTAAGGCCCGTTATAATAGGCTGATTTGTAT
>JBJECG010000027.1:0-9922 GCA_051870875.1 Candidatus Aphodosoma sp. | reverse complement strand
TCCTTGATGTCCGATACTTGCCCGGTGTCAAAACGGGGTTTGTAATAATCCTTTGCCAAACGGATGATGCCGTTTACAGCCTTGCGGAAGACATCGCTCGTTTTGAGTAGCAGAAAACTAAGACAACCAATAAGATGATTCTGCCATGCTATCCGATTTTTTAGCCTTGTGGTCTCTTGGGTATACTCTGCCTCCTTGCGGTTCAATTCGGATTGGTGCCTACTCTCCTGCTTCATCAGTTCCCGCTGATGGTCACTCTGCATGGTCTGGATTTTACCCTGCAACCGCTTGATGGTTTCCTCGTGCGTTGAAATCTCGTCACGCAAATCCTCGATTTCTCCTTTCAGGGCTTTAGACTTACCCGTAGCCCAACCGACAGCGGCACTCAGAAGCTCGCTCCATTTCTCTTTGTTGAGTTTTGGAAAATCCATTGTAATATGCCCCTAAAACCAAGTGATTCTATCCCCTTGAAAACATTCAACAATGCCCCCTCAAAAAGTCTTGACCGATGGGGTCATTATTATTTTAGTTTATTACCCTTTGTATGCAGCCATCTTACGGACGCTTTCCCCGGTTAACTCGATCCGGTGTGCCGTATGTATGATACGGTCCATGATGGCATCTGCTACGGTAGGGTCTCCGATTGCATCATACCAGTTTTCTGTCGGCAGTTGCGAGGTAATTATGATGGATTTGCGTCCATGCCGGTCCTCTTTTATATCGAGCAGTATGAGACGTTCCTTGGCATCAAGGTTCACCAGGAAGAGGTCATCCAAAATGAGTAGCGCACTCCGTTCGATTCTCTTGAGTTCCGATTCCAGTGTGCCTTTTACCTTTGCCACCTTGAGCGTTCCCATCAGTTTCGGGGCATTTGCATAATATGTCCGTATGCCCTTCTTGCAGGCTTCATACCCCATGGCTGTGGCAAGGAAGCTCTTCCCGGTTCCGGACGAGCCTGTGATGAAGAGGTTCTGTCCCTGACGGATGAACTCCAACGATGCAAGCCGTTCCATCTTGTTACGGTCAAGACCGCGTGGGATTGCATAGTCTATCTGCTCGAGGCAGGCCTTGTAACGGAACGCCGCCCCGTGTGTAAGGCGTTGTATGGCCGCATTGGCGCAGTAATCCCATTCCCTGGCAAGTAACATGTGCAGGAAAGAGTCGATTGTCATTGTTTCAGCCATGGTGGAGGTCAGGCTTTCAGTGAAGGCAGAAGCCATGCCGTGCAGTTTCATGCGGTTCATCAGTTCAACCGTCAACGTGTTGCAGTCTTTTTCGACTGCTATTGGGGCGGTAAGATCATTTGTTTTCATTGTTGCTCTTTTTAAAATGTTTTACTTTTGCGAAGTAGGCTGCTCCGCGGATGTTTTTGTGGGTAGATGTTACCGTGACTTCATCATCAATGTCGTCTTTTGACAGGAAGGCCGCATCGTCCCCACGCTCAAGGATTTGCCTTATTTCCTGATATCCGTATTGGCGCAGTTGCGTGGCGCATGCGCTGGCCGCCACCAACCGTTCCAGCCCGAAAGTCTTCTCCAGCGCCATGATTCCCTTGCATGAACGGAATGCCGCGGGAGGATACTTTTTGAGTTCCGCCACTTTGCGCAGGTACAGTAACAGGACATTATCCGTCTGGCCTGCCCGTTCATAAATCTGTTCCAGGTCCTTCTCTTAACTTCCATGGCGCCCGGGCAGTCCATGAGCATCCTTGGCCGTATAGGCGTAGGGCGTGTCATCACGCCGGTGTGTGGTCACCAGGCGCAGGCCATGATATATTTCCAGCGTGTCGGCATCATAGACTATATATATCCACCACGTTTGCCTATATATTCTTTCGGCACGCTGTAATGGTGAAGCCGGAAAGTGACGTAGCTGTTCCGCATTACCGTTGCGGAGCGTCGTTCTTTCATCTGGTGGCGTATGGAGGGAAGCGAACGGAGGCAGTCGGATTCAACCTGTTCAAACTGTTCCCGTCTGGACAGGGGACGTCCGCTCATCCTGCGCCCGTTGAAGACTGAGAGCGATTCGAGGATGGCCGCATTCAGAGATTCCAGCGAGTTGAATACAAGACCTTCGATGTCTGCATACACTGTGCGGTAAAGCAGTTTCACGGCATTTTCCACCAAGGCCTTGTCCTTTGGATGACGTACCCGTGCAGGGTATACGGTACATCCATAATGCTCGGCAAATGCCGCAAACTCCTCGTTAATTATCGGCTCGTTACGGTCGCTGCGGACTACTGCAGCCTTGAGGTTGTCTGGTACTATCGCCATCGGGACCCCTCCATAAAAATGAAGTGCGTTCTCGCATGCCTTTATCAGATCCTGCCTTGACTGTGACCATACCGCCTCGCAATAGGTATAGTGGCTGCATGGGAGTATGGCCACGAACACTTCAACGCTGCGACATTCACCGCTTTCACTGTCAACGACTTCAAGTTTGTCTCCGGCGAAGTCAATATACATTTGGTCACCGGCATAATGCTCGACATGGCCTACGACATGTGTCACCATACGGTAACGCATGAGATAGTTGCCGAAACTGGCATGCCTGTATCCGTCAGGATGGGTCTCGCGGTACTCTTCGTACAGGGTTTTCACTGTTACGCCCCGGCGGCTAAGCCGGGCCGCATACTCAGGAAGAAGCGCCCCAAGCTCAAGCTGGCGTTGTGACGGTACCCTGTTGTAGCCAACACCTTCGGAGAACATCTCCTGGATGCGCGCGGAAGGCATGGCTGCCAGTTCCTTTATCGGTATGCCACACTCTTGAAATAGGCGCACATATCTGCGCACCGTGTTGCGGGAAAGCTCAAAGCTCCTACTTATCTGCTTTATCCCCATCCCCAATGCGTAACATTGGAGAATGTTTGCTATATTTGTTGTCATAGTAGAAATGATTTTATCCCACCGGTCAAGACGGGAATCAAATCTACGAAAAATCTTCTGCCGGACATTGTCTGACAGGGGCATTTTTATATTGGAATCAAGGGGGCAGGGGGATTTTAGCGTAGGAGGATAGAATCACTTGGTTTTAGGGGGCATATTACAATGGATTTTCCAATTATCCGTAAGAGCATAAAGACAGATAGCCGAATTGTTGATAAGAATGACTTTGATATGAGATTCCCTTTTACAGACCTACCTACCATTCGTAAGTTTGCAGAAATCGCAGGTATTGGAAAAGCCACCGGCTGTATCAGTTCCCATTGTATATGCCTAATATCGGGAGAACCAAACCATTCATTTCAGGTATAGCCTGATAAAAGTCAGGCACTATTATCATCGGTTTAGTTGAGTGCAGGAAAGTGAGGGCTTCCGGCTCGTCGATAATTATCGGTGCGTCAATATAAATTCCATCGTTACTTCCAATCATAGAAATCCAAACGCTGTCGTGTAACATCATGATATTCCGGAATTTTTAGGACGACACGACCCATTTCTCTGAATTCCATGTACATATAGTTTTCAAATTCATAGGGGTCCGGACTGTTAATTATAACATCTTTTTGGAAACCATCTCCAACAACGGAGTATTTGATCCCCGTCGCACCATTGATTCAGCCATTTTCCGCGTTTTTTTCCATGTGAGACCCTGACAATCACCACATCGTTAGCTGGAACCGCGTTCTGAACCCATTCTTGTCTTCCGGCGTTTACTGATACCTCTTAAATTTGTTTTGGATCACTGCAAGATGTGCCAAAAAGGGTAACTATCATTAAGGTACAAGAAGTAAAAGCAAAGTGTTTTTTTACACATAACAGTAAGCGTCAAAAGGTTGATAAAAGGTCAGTGAAAAACGTTTGGTAATGCGCAATACCCTACGCGACAAAGGCAATCTATTTTTTATTTACCAAATTTTTCGAATGGAAAAACAGAAAGATTCAATAAAAGACACTGCTATATGTTGCAAAACAGGCACAAACTTATAAGTATCACATATACAGTTGCTTTTGTTGGCTTTGATATAATATCTACAAAACCGGAAAGACAAGAACGGGCACCTTTGTCGTCTTAAACAGGCAAAACACAATAAAACCGTTAGCAGTATAAATTGCAAATCCCTTAAATGAGTATGTTTTTTTGTAAATTCAATTTCGCGGCAGAATAAATAACGGACCTGCATTTTTACAGTAATAACAATTCTGATTTTTACAATTGATTAACTGCCACAAATATACTAATTAATCTTCGTGTGGGAGTCATTACGGATGGGAGGTGTGGTATTTGGCAAAAAATGCGTATCTTCGCACCTCTGTAGTGTAACGATAAAAAGTCGGAGATTAATGATGAGTAACACGCAAATAATGAGACATAGTACATTTGTTTTACCTAACGGGTTGCGCCTTCTGCACCTACAGTCCGACCGGCCGGTGGCATGGATAGGCGTGGCCGTAGACGCCGGCACGCGCGACGAGCTGCCGGACGAGAGCGGCATGGCTCACTTTACAGAACACATGCTTTTCAAAGGTACGACACACCGCAAAAGTTACCATATCATATCGCGTCTGGAGAGTGTAGGCGGTCAGCTCGATGCCTACACCACCAAAGAGGAAACTTATGTATATGCCACCGTTCCGGCAAAATATACCGACCGTGCAGTCGAATTGCTGGCTGACGTAACTTTGAATTCCACTTTTCCCGACAACGAGATAAAACGAGAACGCGATGTGGTGCTTGACGAGATACAAAGTTACAATGACACTCCGTCGGAATCGATATACGATGAATTCGAGACACTGCTTTTCCCTAATGACAGCATAGGGCGCAACATACTCGGCACAGAAGAAAGCCTGAACAATACCGACAGCCTCAAGATGCAACGATTCGTCCGGCGCATGTACGCAGCACAGCGCATTGTGGTATTCTACATGGGCAGCTACCAGGCAGAAAAATTTTTCAAACTTGCAGCCCGGCACTTCGGCCATGCGCCACAAGGGACGGACGTTGTGCGCACCGCCCCCGCCGCCTACCGGCCGGCGACACACACCGAAAACCGCGACACTTACCAAGCCCACTGCATAATAGGCAACCGGTGCTGCAATATGTCGGCCGACAACAGACTGACAACCGTGCTACTCAACAACATACTTGGCGGGCCAAGTATGGTATCGCGTCTGAATCTTGCAGTCCGTGAACGTAACGGATTGTGTTACAATATAGAAAGCAATGCCACATATTATACCGATACCGGGGCGTGGAGCATATACTTCGGGTGCGACCCGAAGAATCTGCGCCGTACACAGCAACTGTGCATGCAACAGATGGATATGCTTTGCAACAAACCGCTCACGGCACAACAGCTGCGTCAGGCTAAACTACAACTGCGAGGGCAGGTACTGATAGCCAACGAAAATCAGGAGAACCTGGCACTGGGCATAAGCAAAACCTACCTCCACGGACTGCCATTTACCTCAGATGAGGAGCAGCTGTCCATAATAGAAACCATTACAGCCGATGATTTGATGACGGCAGCCCGGACGTTGTTTGACCCGTCACAACTCACCACACTGATTTACAGCGAACATTCGTAATTTTTCTGCATCATGAAACTGACACAAGCCCCGCACTACGCCGCCGATGCCCAACAACAGATCGACGAATATATACTGTCACACTCAGAACCGGAGCCGCCATACCTCAACGAGGTAGTTCGCGCCACACATCTGCACATGATCAACCCGCGAATGATATCAGGGCATCTGCAGGGGCGGATACTGAAAATGGCAGTTGAAATTTCGGGAGCACGGCGCATTGTGGAAATAGGCACTTTTTCCGGCTATTCGGCTCTTTGCATGGCAGAAGGATTGCCCGATGACGGAGAATTGCACACAATAGAGATCGATGACGAACAGGAGGAATTTATACGCAAGCAGTTGTCACGCGCCGAACACGGCAAAAAAGTGACACTTCACATAGGCGATGCTGCAGAAGTGGTACCAACGCTCGGGGGAGAATTCGACATGGCATTTATCGATGCCGACAAACGGTGTTACCGAAAATACTACGAACTGCTGCTGCACAAAATGAGACAGGGCGGACTTATCCTTGCAGACAATACGCTTTGGGACGGCAAAGTGCTTGACCCGCATCCTGCAACAAATGACTATCAGACTATAGCCATCAAAGAGTTCAACGACTTCATAGCAACCGACCCGCGGATAGAGAAGATCATACTGCCACTGCGCGACGGACTGACCATGATGAGAGTGAAGTGACCGGCCAACAGGCAGACGCACCACATCAAAACACTTATGTACGACAACCTTTTTGAATGCCTCTCGAATGCAGACGGAATAACAACTGAAGAGATTCCGGCCAAGACCCTATTGCTTGAAGAAGGGGAAACGGCACAATATCTGTACCTTATACGCAAAGGGTGTCTGAGGCTGTTTTTCCTGAAAGAGGGCAAAGACATAACATTCCAGTTTTTCTTCGAAGGAAATATGGTGGCATCGTACGACAGTCTGTATTACAGGCGGCCAAGCCTTTTTTCATTGGAAAGTATCGAAAAGAGCGAGGTCCTGATACTGAAACGCAATGCTCTCAACAAACTTATAACAGAGAACGCAGAAGTCAGGAAACTATACGAAAAGAAGCTGGCAGAGCGTTTCCATGTCTACCAGCAGCTTTTCCTGTCCCGGATAAAGGACACTCCGCAACAGCGGTATGAGGAGCTGCTGCGTGAACATCCCACCATCATACAGCGTGTGCCGCAACACTATATAGCGTCGTACCTGGGCATCACACCCGTATCGCTTTCGCGGATACGTAACAGACGGTAACCAAACGGCCTCATTAAAGCCGGAATAATAAGGCAGACGAGGCTATGGAACGATACACAGCAGGGCCCGATAAAAATTTCCCGAGGGTGCCATTTACCTTGTCAGCCACTTCCCCGAAAGATATTCTTCTGTTTTCATCCCAAATCAGAATCATAGTAACCAGTTCAGAATCACAGTAAGTGATGTAGAAAATCGTTCACCCATATAACAAACTTCCACATCCGTATCGGTAAATGCCGACACGGATTCAAGCCATGACTTCACTCTCTTACGTTCCAGCATTTACTTGACACTCGTAAACCGTGCATTCCGCTATCAATGTATTGGTTACTCATATTGAGATTTTGCCGTGAGTTACCTGACATTCATACATAGATTTACGATACAAACACACGACACAACTGCCACATAGTCCCAATAAAAACGGGATATGAAAGACCCAGTGCAAAACGGGCAACACACAGAAGACAATGTTTTCTTTACAATTGTTATCGTTGCGTACATTGCGAAATGCCTAACTTTGCATCGTTTTTACAGCAACAAAAAGACATGAAAAAGACACACACAACAGACTGGTGTCTGATGGCTGCATTTACGTTGTCGGCCATTTCGGGCATAGCCCTGCACGCAGCAGGGCACAGATGCTGCCATGAAATATGGCACAACTGGGCCGTAACACATATACTGGCAAGCCTGCTGTTCATGCTCTGCGCCACGGTACACGCATGGCAGCATCGGAACTGGTATAAAAGTCTTGTAATGAAAGGTATCGGGAAACACAGCAAAACGACTGCCATACTGACAATAATATTCACAATATCAGTGCTCACCGGCATGATGTTGCTTTGGACAGAAGGCCCCAACTCGCCAGAAGGAATGTGGCACTACAGGATAAGCCTCGCCACAACAGCCGTTGCAGCAGCACATATTCTGAAACGGCTGCGGCCATTGCTGAAACGACGATGCAGCAAGGACATGCCGCCGTCATATTCAAAATAAATTCGTAACTTTGCGCCGATACAAAATCTACTGTCGTGCAGCAACTCATCACCATAATAGGTCCGACCGCAACAGGCAAAACGGCACTTGCCACACAGGTGGCAGCCAGAATAGGAGGCGAGATAATCAGTGCCGATTCGCGCCAGATATACCGAGGAATGGATCTCGGTACGGGCAAAGACCTCGACGAATACACAGTCGGCGGCCAAGCAATACCATACCACCTGATAGACATCCGCCCGGCCGGCTACAAATACAACCTCTATGAATACCAACGCGATTTCATAGAAGCCTATACCGACATAACCAGCCGCGGCGCGACCCCCATACTCTGCGGAGGCTCCGGCCTCTATGTGGAAGCCGTACTGACAGGATACCGGCTTCTGGAAGTACCGGTAAACGGGGAACTGCGAAAATCACTCGCCGGAAAAAATCTTGAAGAGCTGGCAAAAATACTCGACTCATACCCCGATTACCACCGGCACAACAAGACGGATACAGACACCGTAAGACGTGCCGTCCGCGCCATAGAGATAGCCGACTACTATACACATAACCAACAAACCGACACTGACTACCCCCAATTTTCACCTCTCATAATAATGGTTGACATCAGCCGCGAGACCCGCAGACGCCGCATCAGCGACCGCCTGCGGACACGCATGGAAAACGGCATGGCCGATGAAGTGCGCCGGCTTATAGCCGAAGGCACCGCACCCGAAGATCTCATCTATTACGGTCTGGAATACAAGTACCTCACCGAATATGTCCTTGGCATGACAGACTACGGAACAATGATTTCAAGGCTTGAAATAGCCATACACCAGTTTGCCAAACGGCAGATGACCTGGTTCCGTGGTATGGAACGGCGCGGATTCACCATTTTCCACATCGACGGTGAAGCCGATCCCGAACACCGCATAGCCCAAACCCTCGGGATAATAGAACAGAACAAATTCCCTGAATGCAGCGTAAACTCCGGAATACGTATATGATACAGACCTGGCAGCCAAAAGAATACTGTACAGCGAACAAATTAGCCTCAAAATATTTGGTGCATAATGAAAAAAAGCGTACCTTTGCACCGCTTTTGAAAAGAAGCACACGGCAAAGCCACGCACCACTCGGGATGTAGCGCAGTCCGGTTAGCGCACCTGCTTTGGGAGCAGGGGGTCCCAGGTTCGAATCCTGGTATCCCGACGATTTTTAAGGGTTAGTAAATGTGCGTGGCATTGACAGGCAGAAGAGGTTAAGACACAGTACTTAATCTCTTTTTTGTTAGCTTATATTCGAATCACACAGGCAAAACAACAAAAATACAATATCATGTCAGAACTCAAAGCACAAGGAAGAGTAATTTTTATAGCACCGGCAGCCAGCGGTGTAAGCAAATCAACGGGCCGAGACTGGATGTCGCAGGAATATGTAATAGAAATCCCCGGACAATACCCCCGTAAAATATGTTTCCGCCTGTTTGGTCAGGACCGCATCAACGAAGCACACATCCAAATGGGAGAAGAAATAGAAGTATATTTCGACATCGATGCCCGCGAATACAACGGACGCTGGTTCAACTCCATCAACGCATACCGCATATCACGCACCACATCCGACGGAGCGACACCGATGGAACAGCCGGCACCCTATGCACCTCAATACGGCCAGCCTTACGCACAGCCGGCTCCAATGCAAGCTCCGGCCACCCAGGCCGAGCCATTCAACGGCACGCCGGCATCATCCCCGGCGGATGATCTTCCTTTCTGATACGGCGGAAGATACATTTACAGTATATACCACAAAAACGGATATCCGATCATGCAGCCGGATGTCCGTTTTTTGTATGTGGCGAAGCACAGACGGTCACCATACAACCAGTTTCCATTTACAGCGAAATCATGCAGCAGATTTTCTTTACCGTCAGCCACAACCCACACTTTCCCGTCTTGTTCACGTACCGGAGCCTCAAAGTTCCATTCCGAGATTTCACTGTCAGCAGAACAGTAAAGTTTCTTGTAAGTTACGCCGTCAGCTGTCGAATCACTTTCAATTTTCCGCGCCATAACAGTGTACTCCACCCGGCCGGAAACAAATGTTTTCGCCAAATTCCAATATTTGACATTTCCAACTACAGATACCATCAG
>JBJECG010000026.1:22509-45935 GCA_051870875.1 Candidatus Aphodosoma sp. | reverse complement strand
CTACAGATACCATCAGAATTTCAAGTTAAAAATGCTGCGACTATTAGGATTTTAACATCTTTCACATGTCAGCTGATGTTGCATCATGAAAAACGGATCCCAAATCCCAGATAAATGTGCGCAACACCTGAACATTGCACAACGCCACAAACGGACTTCAACATCGTTCAAGCTGCAGTTTTCCACAAAAACTGTCATTATCCCGACAAAAGCCCGACAAAAACATCAACAGTGGAAAAACAGAAAAACTGTGCCGTGAAAAAATTTTGCCATCTCAACGAAAAGCGGTAATTTTGTAGATTGTAACGAAATGCAGCTCCTACGTTATGCCATATACTACCTTAGAAACAATCAACACTCCCGAAGACCTGAAACGACTGCCGGAAGAAAAACTCACCGCTCTGTGTGGTGAAATACGCCATTTTCTTATAGAACAGCTGGCTATCAATCCAGGACATCTGGGAGCCAATCTGGGTGTAGTGGAACTGACAGTGGCCCTGCATCGTGTTTTCAACACGCCTTATGACCGAATCATCTGGGATGTAGGGCACCAGGCATATACACACAAAATACTGACCGGACGCCGTGATGTGTTCAGCACCAACCGCTGTTTCAAAGGTCTGAGCGGATTTCCTTCTCCCCGGGAGAGCGAATACGATGCGTTCGGCACCGGGCACTCGTCCACATCAATATCCGCAGCATTGGGAATGGCCATAGCCGCCACTCTCAAAGGGGAGGATGACCGTCATATAGTAGCAGTCATTGGCGATGGCGCACTCACAGGCGGCCTGGCTTTCGAAGGCCTGAACAATGCGTCAATCAACCCAAACAACCTGCTGATAGTACTCAACGACAACAGTATGGCTATCGACCAGATACACGGGGGCCTGAACCATTGGCTCACAAAGCTGCATTTCTCGCCTACATACAACCGCGTACGCTACAAAGCATTCCGCCTGATGAAGAAGATGGGACTGGTGTCGGACAATGACCGCAACCGCTATATCCGTATAGGCAATTCGCTGAAAAGCTTCCAGAACAAAAGCAAAGGCAACAATATATTCGAGGGACTGAACATCAGGTATTTCGGCCCCGTAGACGGACACAATGTGTACGAACTCATCGGAATACTGTCGGAGATAAAGAACTACAGCGGGCCAAAAGTGCTCCATATCATCACAAAGAAAGGCAAAGGCTACCTGCCTGCCGAAAGCGAAGTAACCACATGGCACGCACCAGGCAAGTTCAATCCCTACACCGGCGAACGGCTGAAATCCATAGGTAACAACGAACCGCCGAAATTTCAGGAGGTCTTCGGGCAGACGCTTCTTGAACTGGCAAAAGCCGACAAACGCATATTGGGAGTGACACCGGCCATGTTGTCGGGCTGCTCGATGAACATAATGATGGATGCCATGCCTGAACGCACTTTCGATGTCGGGATAGCCGAAGGCCACGCCGTGACATTCTCAGCCGGACTGGCCAAGGAGGGATTCATACCGTTCTGCAACATATACTCCAGCTTCATGCAGCGTGCAGTGGACAATGTCATACACGATGTTGCCCTCCAGAACCTGCACGTGGTATTCTGTCTGGACAGAGCCGGAATAGTAGGCAACGACGGAGCCACGCACCAAGGCCAGTTTGACCTGGCCCTGTTCCGCTGCATACCCAACATGCAGATAGCCGTACCCCGGGACGAACACGAACTGCGCAACATGATGCTTACCGCCGTCAGCTGCGCCGGCCCTGTCATGATACGGTATCCACGCGGCAAAGGCATATTGGCCGACTGGCACAACGAACCACATATAATACCGACAGGAGCAGGCGAAATGCTACGACAAGGCAATTCAGGCATAGCCGTAGCAGGTGTAGGCCCTATACTGTACACAGCCGTAAAAGCTATCGGCAAGTATGAATCGGAACATCCCGGCAAGACAATCGGGCTGTACGACCTGCGGTGGCTCAAGCCTCTGGACAATGACATGATGCAGCACATTGCCGATCACTACGCAAAAATCGTAACAATCGAGGACGGGACAACGATAGGAGGAGCCGGAGCAGCCGTAGAGGAGTGGATGAACGTCCATAACTACACCAAAACCATAAAGAAAGTGGGACTTCCCGACGAATTCATTGAACACGGTTCGCCTGCCGAACTCTACCACATGCTGTCTCTCGATGCCGAGGGATTGTACAACACCATAACAAAACTCTGAGAACAATGAAAATAATTATTGTCGGAGCCGGTGCGGTCGGACGCCACGTGGCAAAAATGCTATCCAACGAAAGCCACGATATAGTGATAATGGACGAAAACGAGGATAATCTCCAGGACTTGGACACCAACTACGATGTGATGACCAAAATAGGTTCGTCGACATCAATAGGCGACTTGCAGTCATGCAATATACGCCAGTGCGACCTTTTCATAGCTGTCACACCGCACGAGAGCGCAAATATCACGGCGTGCATGATAGCCAAGAAACTCGGAGCCAGAAAGACTGTGGCCAGAATAGACAACTACGAATACCTGCAAACAAAAAACATCGGGATATTCCAGTCCCAGGGCATCGACCGGCTGATATACCCCGAAGTGCTTGCCGCCACAGAAATAGTACAGGCCATGCGCCACAGTTGGATACGCGAATACCGGACATTTGCCGATGGAGCCCTTATACTTCTGTGTGTCAAAGTACGCAACAATTCCGAAATAACCAACAAAGAATTCAAGACCGGTTTCTTCAACCACGGCTACTACCGTATTGTTGCCGTAAAACGCCATGCAGCAACCATCATACCCAACGGCAACGACCAGATACTGGCAAACGACCTCGTTTACTTCATCTGTACGAAAGAGAATCTGGAATTTGTACGCAAGGCAGCCGGGAAAACTTCGTTTGACATAAAAAACGTGATAATAATGGGAGGTTCCAAAATCGCCGTGAAAACCGTACAGTACCTGCCATCCCACATAAACGTCAAAATAATAGAAAGCGACCGCAACCGCTGCCTGCAACTATCAGAAAAAACGGACAACCTCATCATACACGGGGACGGGAGGAATGTAGAGCTGCTGCGTGCCGAAGGCATCGAAGACGCAGATGCTTTCATAGCCCTCACCGGCAATTCCGAAACCAACATACTGTCGTGTATGGCAGCAAAACGGTTCGGTATACGCAAGACAATAGCCGAAGTGGAGAATATAGACTATATCGACCTTGCAGACAATCTCGACATAGGTATGCTCATCAACAAAAAAATCATATCCGCATCATATATCTACCAGCAGACCCTTGACGAAGACGCCCATGATGTACAATGCCTCACCTACTCCGATGCAGAAGTGGTTGAGTTCGTGGTCAAACCCGGCGACAAAATCACACGTTCCAGAGTACGAGACCTCTGGCTGCCCGAAAGTGTCAACATCGGCGGCATCATCCGCAATGGCAAGGGGTACGTAGTAAACGGCAACACCGTAATCCAGCCCGGCGACCATGTAGTGATATTCTGCAAAGCCGGAGGTGTCCACAAACTGTCGCGCCTCTTCAACTCATAGACAAATGCATAACCCTGACATGTACATAACACCGACACTCAATTGACCAAAGCTTTCAACATACGGCAAGTGATAAAGATACTCAGTGCGCTCCTGCTCATTGAATGTGCGTTCATGCTCATCACATCGCTGGTATCGTACTTCTATCATGACGATGACCTGAAGGCATTCCTCTATTCGTCAGCCATCACAGGAACCGCAGGACTGACAGGGATAACAGCCACTTACGGGTCACGGTACCAGTTCGGCAACAGGGAAGGATATCTGATTGTAGGCTTGGTATGGATACTCTTCTCCTTATTCGGGATGCTGCCTTTTCTGTTAAGCGGATACATACCTTCAGTATCGGATGCCTTTTTCGAGACAATGTCAGGCTTCACCACTACCGGAGCCTCCATCCTGACCGATGTAGAGTCGCTGCCGCACGGTCTGCTCTTCTGGCGGAGTATAAGCCATTGGCTCGGCGGTATCGGCATTGTTGTAATGTCAATGGCCATACTGCCTCTTTTCGGCGTGGGAATGCAAGTATACCAGGCTGAAACATCTGGGCTCCAACATGACAAACTACTGCCCCGCATCAAATACACGGCACGCCGGTTATGGGAAATATACATAGCCATGACACTGGCGGCGGTATTCCTGCTATGGCTGGCCGGCATGGATATGTTCGATGCCGTATGCCATGCATTAGCGGCAGTGTCCACAGGCGGGTTCTCCACAAAACAGGCCTCGCTGGCCTACTGGTCGCAACCGGCCATACACTACATCACCATAGTGTTCATGTTCATGGGCGGCATAAATTTTGCACTGCTGTACGGACTGTTCGTAAAACGCAATGCAAAACGCCTCTTCTCGAACTCCGAATTCAAGACTTATGCCCTGGTAGTGGCAATCGTCACCGCGACCATTGCGGCCATACTGCTCTGCTCCGAAAAATCCGTATCCGTTACGACTGTCGAACATGATTTCCGCCGCGCCCTTTTCCAGGTCGTGTCAATCATCACCAGCACAGGATTTGCCACAGATGACTATATGCAGTGGGTGCCTCTCGGCAGATTTCTGATACTTTTCCTCATGTTTGTCGGCGCATCGGCAGGGTCTACGGCAGGAGGCTTGAAAATGATAAGGTTCAATATCATAATAAAGAATGCCTATCTTGAATTCCGGCGGGCCATCCATCCCAAAGCCGTGATTCCGGTCCGCATAGACGGCCATGTAGTGCCGGACCATACCATGTCAAGCGTGCTGGCATTTGTGACTGTATACGTCGTCATTATACTTATATCGACCATAGTGCTGCTGATCTGCGGGATAAACCTGACCGAGTCGTTCGGAGCTTCGCTTTCAATGATTGCCAACGTCGGACCGGCACTCGGGTCATTGGGGCCTGCCGGAAGTTTTGCCTTGATACCAGGATTTGCAAAGTGGTTTCTGTCGCTACTGATGCTGTTGGGGCGTCTTGAAATGTTCACAATACTGCTGCTTTTCTCTCCATCGTTCTGGAGGAAATAAAATACAACGTTTACTGACAAAGAAATATTAACCTTAAAAAACAAACCGATATGTCTACCTATTGGATACTTTTTATCAGCATAGCCTTAGTAAGCTGGATAGTGCAAAATTCGCTTCAGCGCAAATTCAAGAAATACTCGCAGATACCGCTGCCATACGGCATGACAGGAGCCGATGTAGCACGCAAAATGCTGCATGACAACGGCATAACCGATGTACAAGTGACCCATACGCCGGGACATCTGACAGACCACTACAATCCTGCATCCAAGACTGTCAATCTGAGCGAGTCTGTCTACTCATCATGCTCCATAGCAGCCGCAGCGGTGGCTGCCCACGAGTGCGGTCACGCCCTGCAACACGCCTATGGGTATGCCCCTCTGAAAATGCGCTCGGCTCTCGTGCCGGCCGTAAGTTTCGCATCGCAATGGATGACATGGGTACTCCTGGCCGGCATGCTGCTTCTCAACAAGTTTCCGCAACTTATGCTGTCCGGCATCATACTCTTTGCCCTGACCACACTTTTCAGCCTCATCACTCTGCCAGTAGAAATAAATGCCAGCCAACGAGCCGTGAAATGGCTTCTCAATGCAGGTATCACCAACGACAATACCACTTCAATGGCAGAAAGCGCGCTCCGTTCGGCCGCCTACACATATGTGGTGGCTGCCTTGAGTTCACTGGCCACACTTCTTTACTACATAATGATTTTCCTGGGAGGACGGCGCAATGACTAACATCATAGTGGCATTCGACGATGACCGTGCCATAGGCTGCCGCAACGGAATACCCTGGCATCTGTCTACAGACCTTCGCCGTTTCAAAGAAATCACCACAGGCCACACTGTAGTAATGGGGAGCAATACCTGGCGTTCGCTACCGTCCAAACCGCTCAAAAACCGCCGCAACATAGTAATTTCCGCATCAATGCCCGACACCGAAGGCTGCGAAGTGGCACGCAGCATAGATGAAGCGTTGGCATTGTCCGGACACGATGACGAGATATTCATAATAGGAGGCGACAGCATTTACCGCCAGACATTGGACCGTGCCGACCGTCTGATAGTAACCCATGTCTACGCCTCTCATCCGGAGGCCGACACGTTCTTCCCTGCCATAGACAGCAATATATGGCACGCGGTAGAGAGTTCCGAACGGATGCACGATGATGTGTCCGGCCTCGACTACCGATACATAACATACGAACGGTAAACCGACTATTTAATCTACCAACACTTACCAACTTCCGGCCATGAATCTGTTTTCACGAATGCGTTTCAAATACAAAGTGGTAATACTCAACGAAAATACGCTTGAAGAAAAGTTCCACACACGCATATCCATGTTGGCTTTGATAGCATGGACAAGTCTCTTCACATTGATTTCGTTTGCCTTACTGTCGGCTATCATCCTGCTGACACCGCTGAAATACATGTTGCCGGGATATGCCGAGATGTCCATACGCGAAGATGTCATCAACGAAGCACTGTACGTAGACTCACTTTCTTCACAAATCAAACGTACCGAACAACAGATGCTGATGTTGAAAAACGTGATTGCAGGCAACATACCGTCGGACTCCATATCAGCCTACGACACCCTGACCATCGAACAACTGAAACAGATGCCCCTCGGGCCGACCAAACAGGAAGAATATTTCACCGAGCAGTACGAAGATGCCAACATATACAATATCAATGATTACGTACCGTCGGAAGTGAAGCCGGAAGAGATCGTGTTCGTAGTACCGGTACACGGCAGCATACAACGACACTACAACAACTCCTTCCGCCAGTACGGCATCACTATTCTGACCACCCCCGACAAACCGGTGCTTGCCGCGCACAACGGCAAAATAATATATGCATCGGACCACCTGGACAACAATACCATCATCATCAGCAACGCCGATGAATACACAACGATATACACCAATCTCGGCCGTCTCCTCCATACTACAGGCGACAAAGTGTCGGCAGGCGAAGCAATCGCCTTTGTAGGATCCGAAAACAATGACGACAAGCTCAACAATACCGTAGGTTTTGAACTTTGGTACAAGGGCGACCCCATCGACCCGGAGAAATACATCATTTTCTGACACGGCCACAAGATAAAATCAATGCTCATGAACAAAATAGCTATACTCGGCTCTACAGGCTCTATCGGGCGACAGACACTTGATATAATAGCCGCTCATCCGGACAGGATGGAAGCATACGCCTTGATTGCCAACAACAGTGTGGACTTACTTATAAAACAAGCCCGCCTGTTCAACCCCGAAGTGGTTGTAGTCGGGAACGAAGCCCACTACAACACGTTGCGGGAGGCCTTGTCGGATCTTCCTGTGAAAGTTTATGCCGGGGCGGATGCCGTGTGCCAGGTGGCGGCTATGAATATTGTCGACACTGTAGTGGCAGCGATGGTCGGCTACGCCGGCCTGGCACCGACCATAGCAGCCATCAAGGCGGGAAAGCGTATAGCTTTGGCAAACAAGGAAACTTTGGTCGTAGCCGGAGAACTCATCACCCGGCTGGTACAGGAACATCATGCTACCATACTTCCCGTGGATTCGGAACACGGTGCCATATTCCAATGCCTTGTGGGAGAACGTGAGCAGGATGTGGACAGAATATTGCTTACGGCATCCGGAGGTCCGTTCCGTAACATGAGCGAGGAACAATTGCGGCATGTAAAGGCAGCCGATGCCCTCCGCCATCCCACATGGCAGATGGGGGCAAAAATCACCATAGATTCCGCCACTCTCATGAACAAAGGCTTTGAAGTGATGGAGGCGCGCTGGCTTTTCGGACTGAAACCTGAACAGATAGAAGTGGTGGTTCATCCGCAGTCGGTCATACATTCGATGGTACAGTTTACCGATGGCAGCATCAAAGCCCAACTCGGAGTGCCTGACATGCGTATACCTATCCAATATGCACTCACTTACCCCGAACGTCTGGAATGTCCTGTTGAAAAGCTCGATTTCTTCACTGTTGCCGACCTGACATTCGAGCGACCTGACACCGACCGTTTTCCCTGCCTGAGCATAGCTTACGAGGCAATGCTCAAGGGCGGCAACATACCGTGCGCCGTCAATGCAGCCAACGAAGTGGCGGTTGCCGCCTTCCTCAACGATGAGACAGCATTCACCGAAATGAGCCGCATCATAGAACATGTGGCCACACACACACCGTTCATCAGCAACCCCACTTACGAAGACTACGTGGCCTGCGACCGCGAATCGCGAATCCTCGCCGCCGAATTTTTCAGATGAAACATATCAGGATCGGATTCCCAGACACCCGGCCAAACGTCACGGACCACAAAACTCACCAGACAGACAACACAACGGCACGATTTGTCAGAATACGTATCCTGAAAAACAGTACAGTAATTCAAACAAACATATTATGGCAGACATAAACAAAAAACCGGCATCGCTTCGCAAACCAGAGTGGCTGAAAATACATTTGAGCAGTGCCGACCACTACACCTACGTGTCGCAGGTTGTACACGACCACGCCCTGCACACCATCTGTGCCAGCGGACGTTGTCCCAACCAAAGCGAGTGCTGGAGCCGCGGTACCGCTACATTCATGGTTATGGGCGACATCTGCACACGCTCATGCAAATTCTGCGCTACCCGCACAGGGAAACCATTGCCATTGGACCCCTCAGAGCCAGATAAAGTAGCCGAATCGGTAGCTATGATGAAACTGAAACACTGCGTCATAACATCAGTAGACCGCGATGATCTCACCGACGGAGGTGCCGCACACTGGGCCGAACTGGTAACAGCCATACGCCGCCAGAACCCCAATACCACAATAGAGCTGCTGATACCAGATTTCGACGGCCGTACCGAGCTAATCGACATGATAATAGATGCCAAGCCCGACATCATGGGCCACAATATCGAAACCTGCCGCCGCATGACACCGAAAGTCCGCAGCCGCGCCACTTACGACACATCGCTGAAAGTGCTGCAACACATAGCCTCGCGCGGCATGATTTGCAAAAGCGGAATGATGGTCGGCCTCGGAGAAAGCGACGATGAGGTCATCGGAACCATGCAAGACCTGAAAGCCGCGGGATGCAACATCCTGACAATCGGCCAATATCTGCAACCTACCCGCCAGCATTTCACGGTAGACCGCTACGTCCACCCCGACACATTCGACATGTACCGGAAACGCGGTATCGAAATAGGTTTCGACTATGTGGCTTCAGCCCCGATGGTCCGCTCTTCGTACCTGGCGGACAAAGCAGCCGGTGCCGTAAAAAGACGTATCAAGCTTTCCGAATTGTAGGCAGAAGCGGCTCAAGGTACAAGGATGCCCGTATTGCAAAAAATCCACCGTATCAGTGCAAAACACGAAACATGGGACAATAATACATCTTCATAAATGAAAAAGATTGAAATTGCAGACTTAGGAAGAATAGAGTACGGCAAGGCACTGGAAGCACAGAAACACTATGCCGAATCTGTCAACACATCCACCCCCGACACAGCGTATCTTCTGCTTTGCGAACATGACCATGTCTATACTCTCGGTCTTCACGGGCATGAGAACAACCTGCTTGTCAACCAGGATTTCCTGAAATCAATCGGAGCGGACTACTACAAGATTGACCGCGGAGGAGACATCACTTACCATGGTCCGGGACAATTGGTAGTCTACCCAATACTCAACCTCGACCGCTGGCATCTGGGAGTAAAGCAGTACATCCATACCCTCGAAGAGTGCATCATACGTCTTGTTGCCCGATACGGCATCACAGCAGGCCGTGTGGCAGGAGCTACCGGAGTATGGATAGGCAATTCCAAGATTTGCGCCATAGGGGTGAAAGTGTCGCACTTCGTCACACACCACGGTCTGGCTCTCAACGTCAATACAGACTTGAAATATTTCACATATATCAATCCTTGCGGATTTGTAGACAAACAGGTGTGTTCCATTGCAAGTCTGACCGGTAGAGAAATTGACTTTGACATTGTCAGACATCAATTTGCGGAAGAGTTTACAGAAGCTTTTTCAAAATAGGCATATTTCCTGACGACAAAATACTGCAACATGAAACGCCACATTCCAAATTGCATCACACTGCTCAACCAGATGTCGGGCATCATAGCCGTGATAGCAGCTTACAACTCCAGCTTCGGCACAGCATTGCTCTTCATGACTGTCGGAGCATTGTTTGATTTTTTCGACGGCATGGCCGCACGCCTGCTCAATGTAACCTCTCCGATGGGCAAGGAACTTGATTCTCTGGCTGATATGATCAGTTTCGGGTTACTGCCCGGTATGGTGGCATTCCGTCTGCTGTCACCTCTTGCCGAAACATGGCAATACCTGCCTTATATAGGATTTTCAGCGACACTTTTCTCTGCACTGCGGCTGGCGAAGTTCAATATCGACACCAGGCAGACAGACTCTTTCATCGGTCTTGCCACACCTGCCAATGCCATTCTATGGACAGGTATGGCGTACGGGTTCCCGGATTTGCTGTCGACGGTACCTCAATGGACTATTGTTGCATCGCTCCTCATCACATCGTACCTTCTGATAAGCGAAATACCCATGTTCTCACTGAAGTTCCACAATCTTCATTTCAAGGAAAACTCCATCCGCTACATATTCTTGGCCGGAGCAGCGGTACTGGCTGCCGTATTCAGGCTTAGATCGCTGCCGTTTATGATAATATGGTATATGCTGCTGAGTTTCGGCACAGCCATTGCCGGCAAAACGGCCAAAAAACGTACGCCAGGCTGCGGAAAACAATGCTGATATCCCACAATGCCGGCAAAGACCGGCACAACGTATCTTGAAACCGTCAGATTGCCAACAGAATATGCTGCAATCAGACGGTTTTTAATTTTAAGGCAAAAGACAAAATCGCAAAAACGACATTGCAATATGATTCAAACGGATATGCAACACAAGATACCCACAGCCGCCATTTTTCCACAAAGCATTAATTCAATGCAGATTAAACCCAGCAGCATAACTCAGGACCAAGTCCTGCCAGACAGACAAAAACATATCGTAAAACAGAAAAATAAATTAGTTTTTTCAAGATATAATCCGTAAATTGCCAGAACTTTCGATACGGAAAGGCAAAACCACATTACTAACAATAAAAAACCACACACTATGAAAGTCTACCAATCACATGAAATCAAAAACATTTCTTTGCTGGGAAGTTCCGGCTCCGGGAAAACCACTCTTGCAGAGGCCATGCTTTACGAGAGTGGATTAATCAAACGTCGTGGAACGGTTGAGGCCAAAAATACAGTCTCCGACTATTTTCCTGTAGAAATGGAATACGGCTATTCTGTGTTTCCGACTGTAGCGCATGTCGAATGGCTTGGCAAAAAGCTGAATATAATAGACTGCCCCGGAGCAGATGATTTTGTAGGAGGCGCAATCACTTCACTTGGCGTGACCGACCAGGCTATTATCCTTGTAAACACCCAATACGGTGTGGAAGTCGGCACGCAAAACCATTTCCGCTATACCGAAAAGGCTCAAAAACCGGTTATCTTCCTCACCAACCAGCTTGATACCGAAAAATCCGATTTTGACCAGACAGTAGAACAGCTACGCGAAAGTTTCGGTCCGAAAGTAGTGCTGGTACAATACCCTGTCAACTGCGGAACAGGATTCAATGCCGTAGTCGATGTCCTGCTGATGAAACTTTACCGATGGAAACCCGAAGGCGGCGTTCCTGAAATACTCGATATACCTGCCGACCAGATGGAGAAAGCCAAGGAACTGCACAACGCATTGGTAGAGGCGGCTGCCGAAAACGACGAAACCCTGATGGACAAATATTTCGAGCAGGGACACCTGACCGAAGACGAGATGCGTGAAGGCATACGCAAAGGTTTGATAGGGCGCGACATATTCCCTGTATTCTGCGTATGTGCAGGGCGGGATATGGGAGTACGCCGCCTGATGGAGTTCCTGGGCAACGTGGTGCCTTTCGTTGATGAAATGCCCAAACCCGTCACTACCAGACTCGAAGAAGTGGCTCCCGACAAAAACGGGCCTACATCCATCTTCGTATTCAAGACTTCGGTTGAACCGCACATAGGCGAGGTGGTATATTTCAAGGTGATGAGCGGTACCCTCCATGAGGGCGATGACCTGACCAACATATCGCGCAACGAGGGCAAGGAGCGCATATCCCAACTCTTCTGCGTGGCCGGAGCCAACCGCATAAAAGTGGAGCGACTCGAAGCCGGCGACATCGGTGCCACCGTCAAACTCAAAGATACCCGTACGGGCAACACCCTCAATGCCAAGGGTTGCGAATACGAATATCCAGGTATCCGTTATCCGGAACCTAAATACCGCCGCGCCATCCGTCCAGCCACCAACGGCGAAGAGGAGAAACTCAACGAAATCCTCACCCGCATGCACGAAGAAGACCCGACCTGGATTGTGGAACAGAGCAAGGAATTGCGCCAGACCATCGTACACGGACAGGGTGAGTTCCATCTACGCACCCTCAAATGGCGTATCGAAAACAACGACAAGCTGCCTATCCAGTTTGATGAGCCGCGCATACCTTACCGCGAGACCATCACCCGCGCAGCACGCAGCGACTACCGCCACAAAAAACAGTCGGGCGGTGCAGGCCAGTTCGGTGAAGTACACCTTATCATTGAACCTTATGTAGAGGGAGAACAGGCAAAAGACGTATATAAATTCAACAACCAGGAATACCGCATTTCGGTACGCGACACACAGGAGATACCGCTCGAATGGGGCGGCAAGCTCGTATTTGTCAACTCCATAGTCGGCGGCTCCATCGATGCGCGTTTCATGCCTGCAATTCTAAAAGGAGTGATGGACCGCATGGAACAAGGGCCTCTTACAGGCTCCTATGCCCGTGACATCCGCGTCATCGTCTACGACGGCAAGATGCACCCGGTAGACTCCAACGAGATCTCGTTCCGTCTGGCAGGCCGCAACGCATTCGCCCAGGCATTCAAGGAGGCCAATCCGAAAGTACTCGAACCTATCTATGATGTGGAAGTACTTGTGCCGTCAGACCGTATGGGCGACGTGATGGGGGACCTGCAAGGCCGCCGCGCCGTCATCATGGGAATGGAGAGCGAAAAGGGATTCGAGAAAATCATGGCGAAAGTACCGTTGAAAGAACTGTCGAACTACTCTACCGCACTCAGCTCCGCATCGGGCGGACGCGCATCGTTCACCATGAAGTTCGCCTCATACGAACTCTGCCCGTCTGACGTTCAGGAACATCTGCTCAAAGAGTACGAAGCCACCCAAACAGAGGAATAACATATTCTTTTGGAGGAGGGTTCATAGCCTTGACAATTTGCATCTTGACACTCCACAGCGGTTTTACATGCCCGTGAAGTGTCAAGATGTTTTTTTATTCACAGCACAGGCAACGAGAAAGGGAAACATAGTTGCAGTTTTTGTGTTTCAAAAAAATTATCGTACCTTTGCAGCGCAGTACGGACAATGGTCCGCTACAGACAGTCGCTTCCGCTATTAATTACTGAAGAAGCGGCTGCAGACAACAAATTCACATACCGGTTATAAAGACAATGGTGTCATGATGCCCCGGCAAAACGAGGGAAGCATCATGATTAAAAGGGAATCAGGTGAGAATCCTGAACAGACCCGCTGCTGTATACGTACAGAGACGCATTCCGCGTCTCCGGTTGCAGAAATCGACTTTCAGCCACTGACGGTAAATATTCCGTTGGGAAGGCCTGCTGCAACTGCGATAAGTCAGAAGACCTGCCTTGTCCTTTTTTTCAGAAGCTTTCGAGGAATAGAGCGGATGAAGCGTATCCCGACCATTACGGCTGCCGGCTGGCATGTCGTGAGGTTGTCCACTTTCCCATTTTCTTATTCTTTGACTGTCCTGGATATGCAGCGTGGTATCTGCATTCCGCATCTTCTTACGTACGCATCAGTTGCGCCATCTTCGTAAAGCTTCTTTTATTGTATCTGCAATATAATGAAGCGCAATCTTTTATTTATCCATCTGTTCGCATTTTCATTGTTCAATGTAAATGCCCAGACCGAAAGCCCCACCGATTCCATAGCAGACGCTATGGACAAGATTTACAATCTTGATGAGGTCACGGTTACGGCTGCCAGGCTCAACAAAGAAATAATAAAGCCACAACGGCTGGAAGGCAAGTTGCTTGAACGCCTTAACAGCCTTTCAGTGGCAGATGCCATACGCTTTTTCTCAGGTGTACAAATCAAGGACTACGGCGGTGTCGGCGGTATAAAGACCGTCAACATACGCAGTATGGGTACCAACCAAATGGGCGTATACTATAATGGCATACAGCTTGGCAATGCCCAGAACGGACAAGTTGACCTCGGGAAGTTCTCTCTTGAAAGCATTGATGAGATATCGCTGTACAACGGTCAGAAGAGCAACATCTTCCAGAGTGCGCGGGAGTTCGGGTCGGCAGGAAGCATATATCTGAACAGCCGTCGCCCCAAGTTCAAGGAAGGGAGGAATTTCCACATGAGAGCCGCCATGAAAGCAGGTTCGTTTTACCTGATAAACCCATCTCTGCTTATGGAATACAAGGTCAATGACTGCCTGTCGCTGTCAATCAACGGAGAGATGGTGTCTTCAGACGGCAAATACAAATTCAGGTACAGGCGAGTGACTCCATCTGGCGAACTGGCCTACGATACCACAGCCATACGGCAAAACGGCGATGTAAATGCCGTGCGTATAGAGGCCGGCCTGCAGCATTACTACTCAAACAGCGGCTTCTGGAAAATCCACACGTATTTCTACAACTCCGAACGGGGTGTACCAGGTGCAATCGTCAACAATGTGTGGCGCAGGGGGGAACGGCTATGGGATCGCAACTCATTTATACAAGGGTCGTTCCAAGATGAATTTTTCAGGAACTGGCAACTGCGCGTCAATCTGAAATACGCATACGACTATACGCGGTACGTGAACAACGATGACAAGTTGATACGTGTGGACAATATCTACAAGCAGCGCGAGGCTTACCTTTCGATAGCCAACAAATACTCAATATTCAAATGGTGGGATGTGTCGCTCGCATATGATTTCCAGTGGAACGGGCTTGAAGAGTATATGACGGTAAGCCGGACATCGCATTGGCTGGCAGCCGCCACTGCCATGAACATCTGCGATTACGTAAAATTACAGGCATCGGTGCTCGGTACTTTCGTCCAGGAAGAAGCCCGTGATCGCGATGATGTACCCGACAAATACAAAGTTACGCCCGGCGTATTCGTTTCATACCAGCCGTTCAGACATATAGGACTGGCGCTGAATGCATTCTACAAGCAGGCATACCGCTACCCTACTTTCAACGACCTGTATTACACCGACATGGGCAACGCCTACCTGCGTCCCGAACTCGCAGTACAGCATGATGTCGGAGCGGAATACCGCATCGAACGGACGTATGGCATTTTCCGTATTTTTGAAATAAAGGCTGACTATTACTACAACCGGGTGAAGGACAAAATCATAGCCTACCCCAAAGGGCAGCAGTTCCGCTGGACGATGCTCAATCTCGGAATGGTGAAAATAAACGGAGTAGACGCATCGGCCCGGATCACACTGCAATTTCCTCATGAATGCACTCTCACCGGCAAAGTACAATACACGTATCAGACGGCCATAGATGTCACAGATCCATCGGATACATACTACGGGCACCAGATACCGTACATACCATGGCACAGCTGCTCGGCAATAGGGATGCTGACCTGGCGGAACTACGCGCTGAATTACAGTTTCATATACGTAGGTGAGCGTTACAACCAACAGGAAAACATAATCTACAACCATACCCAGCCATGGTACACCCACGACCTGTCGGTATCGGGTGCATGGCATATCCGCCGGACCACACTGAAAGCTACGGCCGAAATAAACAACCTCTTGTCGCAAGACTATGATGTAATACTCAACTATCCTATGCCGAAACGCAACTACCGTTTCTCCATTGTCCTTGAATACTGACAACAAGTGTCACATATAAATACATATAAATACCAACACATCATGCAACAAAAATTCATTACACTGTTTATCACGGCACTGCTATTAGCAGGCTGCACTTCTAAAACCCGTACTCATGACAGCCAATGCCTACAGACATCTGCAAATATAAAATATGCCAAGGGATTCGACATACGGCATTCAGAGCATTATACGCAACTCACCGTATACAATCCATGGAAGCCCGGTGCCGTACAGCAACGAATCTATCTGGTCAATGATTCTGCAACGGAAACACCTTCCGATGGCATACGCATAACCATACCGGTACACTCCGTAGCCATATCCAGCTGCACCCATACTGAGCCATTGCAACTAATCGGAGAAATAGAATCCGTTTCGGCGGCATGCTCCCCTGAATTGATATACAACAGATGTCTTGCCGAACGCATAGCCTCAGGCGAAGTCATCTCGCTTGGAAATGCCTTCAGCGTCAACATCGAGCGGCTACTGGCAGTACATCCCGACATATACATTGTGGCCAGTTACAACCAACAGGATGAAAACGCCAACCGCCTCACCAATGCCGGAGCACCTGTCGTATACAACAATGAATGGACAGAAACATCGCTGCTTGGTCGTGCCGAGTGGATCAAATACATTGCCGCTTTCTTCGGCAAGGAAAACCTCGCGGACTCTATTTTCAATACGGTAGAGCAAAACTACACCGACACAAAAAAACTCACTGCAGCAATCGCAGACAAGCCGACAGTCATGGCCGGCAGCAATTACAAAGGCACATGGTACTTGCCGGGCGGAAAATCATACATGGGACAACTATTTTCCGACGCAGGAGCCGACTACTATTACGCCAATGATACCACCACATCATCACTGCCGCTCAATTTCGAAACCGTACTGCACAAATTCAACGACGCTGATGTATGGCTCAACGCTCCGGTATCATCAATCAACGAACTTTTATCAATGGACGAACGCCATGCCTTTTTCCGTTCAGCACGCGAAGGCAACGTGTTCGCTTTCACTGCCCGTACCCATCCCAGCGGAGCCAATGACTTTTGGGAAAGTGCTGTAAGCCGTCCGGACATTATACTCAAAGACATGATATGGGCGTTGCACCCCGAACTTCTTCCTGACTACACTCCGGTTTACATCATGAAATTAAGATAAATACACAGGAATCATGACAGCAAAACCAAAAGAAATTTCCGTCTGTCTTTCGCTGGTGCTTCTGACGGTTCTCGCCGGTTGCCGTAAAGATGAGATTGTAGTGCCTACAGAATATGACATCATACCAGAACAACCGCTGCCCGGCACAAAAATACGCGGTTTTTATCTGGTAAACGAAGGCAACATGGGTTCCAATAAATGTTCGCTCGACTATTTCGATTATTTTACCGGTCTCTACGCCCGCAACTTCTACGCCGAACGCAACCCCAATGTCGTAAAAGAACTTGGCGACGTAGGCAACGACATAGGCATTTACGGGTCAAAACTCTACGTAGTGGTCAACTGTTCGCACAAAGTCGAAGTCATGAATGCCCGCAACGGCATACGTATCGGACAGATTGACATTCCGAACTGCCGGTATATACGCTTCTATCGCGGCAAAGCATACGTCAGTTCGTATGTCGGACCGGTTCTTATAGATCCGAATTCGCCAAAAGGAGCTGTATATGAAGTCGATACCGCATCACTGACCGTTACACGCAAGACATCTGTAGGCTATCAGCCCGAAGAGATGGAGATAATCGACGACTATATGTATGTGGCCAATTCAGGTGGTTACCGTGCCCCATATTATGACAATACAGTATCCGTAATACAGATGATTGATTTCAAACAGGTACAGCAGATTCCTGTAGGCATAAATCTCCACCGGCTGAAGAAAGACAAATACGACAAACTGTGGGTAACCTCCCGCGGAAATTACCGGAATATTCCGTCCCGCCTTTTCGTAATGGAGAAAAAAAGGGGTTACAACCAGATGATTGTCACCGACACCATACCTGTAGCATGCTCCAACATGGCTTTTTACGGAGAATATCTGTACTACTATGCCACAGAATGGAACTACAATACTGAATCCAACGATATAAGTTATGGCATCATCGATGTCCGTACAAAAGAAATCGTATCGGACAATTTCATCACCGACGGCACCGAAAAAGAGATCGCCATTCCGTATGGCATAGCCGTCCATCCCGAAACAGGTGACATTTTCGTAACCGATGCCCGCAATTATGTTTCATCCGGCATCCTCTACTGTTTCGACCGGCAGGGACGGAAAAAATGGCGTGTACGCACAGGCGATATTCCTGCGCATATAACATTTCTGGCAACAAAATGAAGAAAGCATGTATTCTCATTGCCGTGGCTGTCTGCCTGTCAGCATGCAGGGAGTCCATACCCATGGTCAGTCTCGGAATAGACGATGTCTACAACATCTGCCGTATGCAGAAACTCGGTCTGCATCCGGCTTTCACAGGAGAAAAATACAGGTGGCAGGTGAATGGCACCATTGCCGGCTGCGAACGCGACTATATTTTCCTGGCACAGGAAGAAGGAATATACAGCCTTGTACTCGATATCATAGACCCCGCACACCCATTTCACTTTGAATTCACAGTAAATGTATTTCATGAAGAAATAGAGTACAGCCCATATATAAGTAAAGTCTACGAATACTGCCCGGCACCCGGTCAGTTCATCAACGAAATGCCACAATACGAACCCGGGAACACGTATGCCGATATGCTGCAAAAAGCAGAAGACTGCATTTCAGGCACCAATGACATAATGATTTCGCTTGGCGGATACGGAGGCTACGTAACTTTCGGATTTGACCATACGATAATCAACGTACCTGGAGAATATGATTTCCGTATCTGGGGTAACGCATTCTACGAACTTACCGACCCTGATGCCAAAGGCGGATCTGCCGAACCCGGAATAGTAATGGTGAGCTACGACACAAACTGCAACGGTATTCCGGACGACGAATGGTACGAACTTGCAGGAAGCGAATACTATAAACCGACGACTCTCCACAACTACTCGATATGCTACCGCCGCCCGGATGCAGCCCACATTCCGGCAGAGAGTGATGACGGATATATTTCTGATCTCACTTACATTCCGTGGTCAGATTCGCGTGACAGCACCGGCTATATTGCAAAAAACATTTTCCACAGCCAAAGCTACTGGCCTCTGTGGACAAATACCGACACTCTGACTTTTACAGGTTCTCTGTTGCCGCCAAACGGTATCGACCTCAGCGGTTCAGGCCGATATTATGTACTTTACGCCTACGAATGGGGGTATGCAGACAACCACCCGAATGACTTTGGGGAATTGAACTCCTTCAAGATTGACTGGGCAGTAGACCGGCACGGCCACCCGGCAAACCTGCCCGGAATAGATTTCGTAAGGGTTTATACCGGCATAAACCAATACTGCGGCTGGATAGGCGAATCGTCAACCGAAATAAACCGCGCTCGGGATCTTCACATAAAGCTGCCGGGTGAAGTCATGCCTGATTCTCTTTGATCAAGGGAGAGGTTCACAAATGTAATCCGCAGGAATAAAGCTGCCTGAATGCGTTGCAGCCCCTAAAAAATTGCGATTATTTCATTCTTAACGATACAAACAGTTTTTGTAAATCACTTAATATTCTAATCTTTCTAACTATGAGAAAAAATCTATTTTTCAGCGCAATGCTGTTGCTGATCAGTTTTTTCACTGTCAGCGCACAACAAAGGAGTGTACAGATGCCGCCCCATGCCAGGATACCGGCACTACAGAGCCATGTCAGGTCGGCAGAAAATGCGGAACCATTCAGTTTCCAGAACATCATTCATTGGGTAGGCAATGGAGAAAACGAGGCGGCTTTGGTAGTACAGTTCAATGACGGAAAGGGCGACAAGGCTCTTGTGTGGGGATACCGTTGGGACGGGACCGCTTCCGGCGAAGACATGGTCAGGGCAATCGGCCGTGCAAGCAAGACTCTAAGCATACTCGTCCAGTACACAGGCTCCATGGGTTGCACTCTTGACGGTATAGGAGTCAGCAAAAACCGCCAACTGGTCAACAATCTCTATTACGATGCCGATGGAGCAAGTGCATCGGCACAAATTTCTTTCGGATTCGGCCAGCCTAACGCAACAATGGGACAAACCAGTGCGCCGACTGTGGATGAAGCTCGGGCTCTATGCACCGCAGCCATTACAGCTTCAGGTACAACTGGTATAATCACACATCCGCTTGACCAACGTACCTATGGGTATCCTTCGTATGACTACGATTTCTGGAAACTCACGAACGATGCACCAGCCGACTGCCGGTGGTCATCCGGCTGGTATGACGGATATTGGTCTTTCTGGGTAGGCGATGATGCCGGCAATATGTCTTATTCCGGTTTGGGCATGTCAAGTTCCCAGCTTACCGACGGATCAATCAACTGGTGGAACTACAACTCCAATATG
Source organism: Candidatus Aphodosoma sp. (assembly GCA_051870875.1). Taxonomy (GTDB): domain Bacteria; phylum Bacteroidota; class Bacteroidia; order Bacteroidales; family Paludibacteraceae; genus Aphodosoma. Next base: position 25,352 of record JBJECG010000026.1, on the reverse strand, counting down.
TCAGGCCACGAAGCTCCAGCTCTGGCCACAGAATTCGACTATAGCCTCAGTGGCTACGATGAACAAATAACCGAACCCGCAGAAGGTCCGCAAATTGTGGATTTCAGCAAAATAAATTACTGGGTAGGATCCGGTGAAAAATATGCCGCAGTTGTGGTGAAGTTCAATGACAACAAAGGGCCTGAGAACATAGTGTTCGGTGTACGTTGGACCGGAGGCTGGGACAAGAAGGTGTCGGAAGTGGAAGATATGCTGCTTGCAGGCGACTCACGTTTCAATTATGAAAAGAAAGAAGACGGTAGTCTGAAATACATCAAATACGACTCAAACGATGACGGCCAGTTCAACTGGAACGACCACAATGCAACAAACGGTACCTGGAACACCTACGCATGGTTCCGCTACGGGCAAGAAATACAACAGGTGACCGGCGACAACTACATCACCCCAAAAACTGTACTGATACTCACCAACGGTACCGACACCGGTCTTGACTATCTTCTTTACCGTCCGGTTACAGACACCCCATGCGTACTGCTTCCAGAGAAGATTTCCTATAGCATTTCCAATGCCGTCCTCCGTATTCCGGCGTACATCCAGAAAGGTACAGCCACTTCCATGGCCACCACAGGTACATGGTCAGTATCCGGTGACAATATCAGTGAGATATTGTCAGTCAGCGGCAACCAACTTATGGGCAATGTATCATTCTTGAAATACCAGCCTTGCAATGCCGGTATAACTCTCTCCGTAGATATGCAACTTGAAGGTGCCGATGCCACGGCCCCGCAACTCTCCAACACTTGCCTCCTGGATGTGCTTGCTCCGGAAAAACCGGTTACATCCCTCAATATAGAAGGCGTTGTAGATGGCGGCATTGTGGAAATACCGTACAAAGGGCTGTTCGGCATCCATGTGACGACAGAACCCGAAGATGCATCACTCTCCGGATTCAATCTCAGTATTGAACATGACAGTATAGTGCGGGAGTTCGGTACAGGAAAGTATGAGTATCCATACCTTGTTGCATATGGAGTCGGCGAGACCAATGTTACCGTCACTTCAAAAGACGGTAATGCCGCGGTCTCATTCACAGCCCGAGTACTTGATATGGACGATTCAGAACGCGACTTTACCGACGGTACTTTCATCCTAAACGAAGACTGGTTCGGCCACACCAACGGCTCAATGAACTATATGCCCGATGACACATCGATGCTCTACCGTGTGGTAAGCCAGCGCAACGAAGGCGTATCGTTCGGATGCACATCCCAGTTCGGTATGATATATGCCGACAAGCTCATCGTCACTTCCAAACAGCACCAAGATGGAGGAGACCCCAACCCTGGAGGCGGACGTCTCACTATCCTCAATGCCCAGACGCTGAAAATACTTGCCAAGTTCGATACTTATCCCGACGGCGGGGATGGACGTGCATGCGTAGGTATCAACCCACATAAAATATACGTCGGTTCTACCGGAGGCATATACCCTTTCAGTCTCGACTCGCTCAAATTCATCGGCAACACTGCCATACCTGGGACAAGAGGTGCAAGCCTCTATTCCGGACAAACCGGAGATATGGTAAAATCGGGCAATTACGTGTATGCAGCCAAACAGTCAGACGGAGTATTGGTTATCGACTGTACTGCCGACACCCTGGTCAAAACCATCAGGCTCAAAGGTATAATAAGCGTTGCCCGTACCAAAGACGGCAATGTATGGATTGGCGAAAACAAGAAGTTCCACCGAATAGACCAGAATACTTTGGAGATTGCAGAAAGCTATGACATGCCGAACAACACCAACATATCGGGCGGAGGTTTCTGGAGCTGGGGCTCATGGCGTCCGGCCCAGTTCTTCGGATCAAACAAAGAGAACCGGCTCTTCTTCGGTTTCTACAGTTGGGAAGTCGGGACCGACATATCTGAAGCGAAATGCTATCTTGACGGTCTGGCTTCTCTTCCGGGTGACAACAACAAAATGTTCTACGGTGTATCGCGTCTGGACGAACGTACCGGTGAAGTGATCGTCATGACTGTAAAAGGTTACGGATACAGTGCCGTATTCAACACCTACCACCGCGTTGACTACAAGACTGGTGAAGTGAAGAGCACATTTATACCCGATGAAGGCTTCTGGTTCCAATCCATGCCTGTATTCCCGGATAAATACGAACCGGTCGTCAATCTTGATGAAATCATGGTTAACAGTCGTCTCGAAGGGAAGGACATCCCTCTGGCCAACTATGTATCAGACCTTGATGTCAACTATCCGCAAGATTTCACTTATATGCTGTATACTGCAGGAAACGAGCGGATCGAAGATAATACCCACGCCGTATCAATCGTTAACGATACACTTCACATTGACAGGTCAAAAATCACAACCGCCCCGCAAACATTCATTCTCTCCGCAGAAAACAACGGACGTGAGGTCAAGAAGGAGTTTTCGGTTGTTCTCTCTTATGATAAATTCTTTGTAGATCTTTCGGTCAATAATGCCGCTATGGGGACAGTATCCGGAGGCGGTTATATCAATGACGGGTTTGAATGTACTATTACTGCTACTGCCAACCCCGGTTACAAGTTTGTACAGTGGAGCGACGGAAACACCGAAAACCCCCGCACGATAACCGTTACGGAAGATATGGCAATAACCGCCGAATTTGAAGCCTCCGAATATACTGTGACCGTAAATTCAGCAGATGAGTCTATGGGTACAGTGGCTGTTGAACCTGCCAAAGAATCTTACTTGTACGGTGAAACGGTTACCGTATCGGCCGATCCCAACCCCGGTTACAAGTTTGTACAGTGGAGCGACGGAAACACCGAAAACCCCCG
>JBJECG010000026.1:0-22409 GCA_051870875.1 Candidatus Aphodosoma sp. | reverse complement strand
CACGATAACCGTTACGGAAGATATGGCGATAACCGCCGAATTTGTCAGAGACATCGAGACAAAGACCGACAATGCTGCCAAACAAACCATTTCCGTAACTGCCAAGCACGGCACCATAACAGTATATGGTGCAGAAGGCGAAACTGTGACCGTGTACAACACACAAGGTATTTGCGTTTATAGCGGCATCAAAGACGAACCTACTGTGATAAACACAAATATATCCGGCGTATACATTGTAACGGCGAAAAACGAATCTATAAAAGTATTGGTAAAATAAGATGTTACTGCTGCCAATAACAAACAAGCAGACAAAACGACAGGAAAACAGTCTCAAATTTTACATTTATCGTTAGATGAAACGTAAATCAACAATATTGTCAGTCCTGGCAGCCCTGGCGGTCTTCACCGCCGGGGCTGCCGAGCCTGATTATTCCGATGGTATCATCGTTGTCAACGAAGACTGGTACGGACACCGGAACTCCACAGTCAACTTTCTGAAACCGGATGCGGAAAACGGCGAATACTGGCAATACCGCATCATCCAGACAGAAAATCCAGGTATGGAACTTGGCTGTACAAACCAGTACGGAGCCGTCTGGAACGGGCGTCTGTACCTTATTGCCAAACAGGAAAAGGATCCCGGAGCCAACATTACCGGCGGACGCATCACGGTAGCCGATGCCCGAAGCATGAAAATCATCAGACAGCTACACCTCATAGACCCGAGCGGAGCCCAATGCGACGGACGTGCCTTTACAGGAGTTTCTGCCGGCAAAGGTTATGTATCCACAAGCAACGGCATCTGGATTCTCGACCTCAACACACTCGAAATAACCGGGCAAATCGAAGGTTCCGCAAATCCGAATGCCGGCGATGGCAAACCTGCCAATGACCCGACCGCCTCACTATATCACGGACAAACCGGTACGATGATCCTTGCCGAAGGCAAAGTGTTTGCCGTACACCAGGAATACGGGATGCTGGTCATCGATACCGCCCTCGACAAAGTTACCGATGTGCTCGATATGACGATCATCGATGATATCATAGAGGAAGATACTGGCAGCAGACCGAAAAGATCTGCCGGCATAGGTTCTGCCATTGTAAAGAGCAAGGATGGAAATCTGTGGTACGGTGCATCGAAAGACACACAAGGTACAGGCTCGGCCGTGCCGTACATCATCCGCCTGAATCCGAAAACCCTGGAACGCGAAGTGATAAGAATCAACGGTGACGGCATCTATCCGCCTGGTAACTCATGGTACGCCTGGACTCCCGATGCTTTTTGCGCCTCGGCTATCAACAATGTCTTGTATTGGTGCGGCGGAAACAACAGCTGGTTTTCAAATTACCGTGTGTTCAGATTCGACATCGGCTCCCGGACTATAACCAAAATACTCGATTTCACCGGACAAGAAGGCAACTGGCACATATACGGTTGCTCTCTTGGCATCCATCCCTCAACCGACGAGCTGTATGCTTCATTGTTCCACCAGTTCCAGGATCCGACATACGAAACACGGCGCTATGACAGCAACGGGACACTGCTTCAGTCATACCCCATGATTTCCGACTATTGGTTTCCGTCAATGTTTGTTTTTCCTACTGATTCCGGCCCTGACAGCGTGGAAGTATCCACTGAACCGGTTCCTTGCAGTGCTGTCTGCATAGCGTACCGCAATGATATTCTGAGCATTTCAGGAGCAGGCAATGAAGAATATGCCACAGTTTTTTCTTTACAAGGATTGATGGAAGCCGTAATACCTCTTGACGAAGGGCATGCCGACATACCACTGGCGTTGCCTCACGGTATCCATATTGTAAAAATCGGAAAATCCGTCTTTAAGATTATCAGTCAATAATCCACACCAGGTACAAAATCATGACACCGATACATCATGCTGATGTATCGGTGTTTTTGCACATTACGCCAAGCGGCTCGGGGAAAATCAGCTGCATAGTGAATTCGGAAGTACTTAAAGACAGTGGAAACCGGGCACGGAACCGCCCAACTTGTTTGATTACTTTGCCATGGCGCATCCTGTTTCAGGTAATACATAAAGTAACCGGAAGGACAATAGATGCGTTGCAGCAAAAAAATTGCCGTTACGTGCATATAATGATACGCATTGTTTTTTGTGAATACTTATATACCTGTATTTTATGGCCCTTTTGTTGGCAATTGATCTTTACGGCTATCCCGTATTGCCAAAAAAGTAGTACCTTTGTGCTCTGATGTGTGCTTTGCCGGCCATAGTTCATACGCGCCAGGCATCCCGATATACCATCACTGAAGCGACAAGATACACAATGGACCAACTGGACGATTGGAGGAACAGCATAGACCTGCTTGATGACATCCTGCTCGAAACCATAGCCAAACGCATGGAGATTTCGCGCAGGATAGGTGTGTACAAAGCGAAGCGAAACATACCTGTACTGCAACCTGAACGTTACCGAGACATGATGGTCGTTCGCACGAAACGAGCCGGCGAACTGCATCTTGACCACGATTTCGTCGACCGCCTGTTCGCACTCATCCACGAAGAGTCGCAGCACGAGCAAACCATCAGGCGGTGAATACTCTGAAAATTCCGCCAGACAATCATATTTTTATCTGCAAACACCAAACCAGCCACAATTCCACTTAGCCCGACAATGAAACTGTGTATAGCCGAAAAGCCATCTGTAGCACGCGACATAGCCGCCGTATTGGGAGCCACAAAAAAATATGAAGGTTATCTTGAAGGCAACGGCTACTGCGTGACCTGGACGTTCGGACACCTGTGCACACTGAAAGAACCTCACGACTACCATGTTGAATGGCGGGCATGGAACTTCACGTCGCTGCCAATCATACCCGAACGCTTCGGCATAAAGCTCATTCCCGATACAGGATACGAACGGCAGTTCAAAATCATCGAACGTCTTGTAGCTCAGGCAGATGAAATCATAAACTGCGGCGATGCCGGACAGGAAGGCGAACTGATACAGCGTTGGGTGTTGCAAAAGGCCCGATGCAGCCGCCCAGTCAGACGACTTTGGATATCATCGCTCACCGAAGATGCCATACGCGAAGGATTTGACAAGCTGCACCCCGCATCCGACTACCAACGCCTATACGAAGCCGGGCTTGCACGCGCCATAGGCGACTGGCTGCTCGGCATGAACGCCACACGCATCTATACACTGCGTTTCGGAGCCAACCGACAGGTGCTGTCCGTCGGACGGGTACAGACGCCTACACTGGCTCTTATAGTGAACCGCAATGCCGAGATATCCAACTTCGTGCCGGAACCTTACTGGGAACTGAAAACCCTCTACCGCAATACCGTTTTCGCATCGGCCAAAGGTAAATACAAATCGGAAACCGAAGCACGTGAAGCCATGCACGCCATAGAAGGACAGCCCTTTACCGTAAAATCCGTCACACTGAAGAAAGGCACGGAATCGGCGCCGCGACTGTTTGACCTCACATCGCTGCAAGTGGAATGCAACAAGAAATTCTCTTACTCGGCCGATGAGACACTGAAGCTCATACAGTCGCTGTACGAGAAGAAAATGACCACCTATCCCCGCGTAGACACCTCTTACCTGAGCGATGACATATACCCCAAAATACCTGCCGTCATGCGCAACATAAGCAAATGGTACGATCCGCTGACCGGACCGTTGCTGCAAAAAGCCCTGCCGAAAAACAAAAAAGTATTCGACAACACGAAAGTCACCGACCATCATGCCATCATACCAACCGGAGCTGTCAATGCCGCCCTCACCGAACCCGAACAGCGTGTATATGACCTCGTATGCCGCCATTTCATAGCCAACTTCTACCCGGAATGCACATTCTCAACCACCACTGTAATCGGCGTAACCGGCGGGATGGAATTCAAGGCAACAGGCAAGACTATACTGTCACCGGGCTGGCGTGTGGTGTTCGGCAAGTCCGCAGCCGATGCGCCCGGCGGATCCATACCCGATCCGGACGAAAAAAGCTCTGACTCCGAACGCATACTACCCGACTTCACAAAAGGCGAAACCGGCGCACACAAACCGGATTTGGCGCAAAAACAGACCACTCCGCCCAAACCTTACACCGAAGCCACCCTCTTGAGGGCTATGGAAACGGCAGGCAGATTCGTTGACAACGACGAGCTGCGCGATGCCCTGAAAGAGAACGGTATAGGACGCCCGTCGACACGTGCAGCCATCATCGAGACCCTGCTCAAACGCGGTTACATACGCAAGGAACGCAAAAACCTGATACCTACCGGCATGGGTATCGCCCTGGTAGGGGTGATACAGAACGACCTGCTCAAAAGTGCCGAACTCACCGGCCGGTGGGAACGGAAACTGCGCCAGATCGAACAAGGCTCATACCAGGCATCACAGTTCATCGCGGAACTCAAGGCCATGGTGTCTTCTGTAGTCGACACCGTCATGCGCACCGGCACCACCGTGCGCCTCACCCAAAACGATACAAACTCATAACGAAGCAACAATATATGATTACAGTTTCCAATCTTGCCATGCAATTCGGCAAACGCATTTTGTTTTCTGACGTAAACCTCAAATTCACTCCAGGCAACTGCTACGGCGTAATCGGAGCCAACGGAGCCGGCAAAAGCACATTCATACGCATGCTCAGCGGCGAGCTCGACCCCACACGCGGTCAGATCTCGTTCGGAGTAAACGAACGTCTGTCCGTACTCCAGCAAGACCACTTCGCTTTCGATGCCTTTACCGTGATTGACACCGTCATGATGGGCAACGACCGTTTCTGGAAAGTTCGCCAGGAAAAAGAAGCAATATACATGAAAGAGGATTTCAGCGAAGAGGACGGGATCCGGGCCGCCGAACTCGAAGAGCTGTTTGCCGAAATGGACGGCTGGAACGCCGAAAGCAATGCAGCCCAACTGCTCAGCGGTCTCGGCATCAAAGAGGACCTTCACTACAAGATGATGGGCGAACTGGAAAACAAGGAGAAAGTACGTGTGCTGCTTGCCCGCGCCCTCTACGGAGAGCCGGACAACCTGCTGCTCGACGAGCCTACCAACGACCTTGACATAGATGCCGTGATGTGGCTCGAAAACTATCTGGCAAACTACAAGAACACCGTACTCGTCGTCAGCCACGACCGCCACTTCCTCGATGCCGTGTCCACCCATACCATCGACATAGACTACGGCAGGATCACCCTCTTTGCCGGAAACTACACTTTCTGGTACGAATCAAGCCAACTGGCACTGCGCCAGCTACAGAACCAGAAGCAGAAAGCGGAGGAAAAACGCAAGGAACTGGAAGAGTTTATCCGACGCTTCTCCGCCAACGTGGCCAAAAGCCGCCAGGCCACCAGCCGGCGCAAGATGCTCGAAAAGCTCAACGTCGACGAAATACAGCCATCGACACGCAAATATCCGGGCATAATATTCACTCCCGAACGCGAACCCGGCAATATGATACTGGAAGTAAACGGACTGGGAAAACGGGCGGAAGACGGCACCGTACTGTTTGACAACGTAAGTTTCAACGTGGGGAAAGGCGACAAAATAGCGTTCTACTCGCGCGATGCCCGAGCCATGACCGCCTTCTTTGAAATCATAAACGGCCATGATACCGGATTCACCGGGAAATATTCTTGGGGCATCACCATCACATCGGCATATCTGCCTCTTGACAACAGCGCATTTTTCAACAACGAACTTACACTGGCAGACTGGCTCGGTCAGTTTTCGGAAGACACCACCGAATCTTTTATCCGAAGTTATCTCGGAAAGATGCTCTTTTCCGGCGATGAGATTTTCAAACGCACCAACGTATTGTCGGGCGGCGAAAAGATGCGCTGCATGATAGCACGCATGATGCTGCGCAACGCCAACGTGATGATACTCGACTCCCCTGTCAACCACCTCGACCTGGAATCTATACAGGCATTCAACAACACACTAATAAACTTCAAGGGAAACATCCTGCTGTCATCGCACGACCGTGAGTTCGTATCCACAGTCTGCAACCGCATAATAGAACTGACACCCAAAGGCATAATAGACAAATACATGGATTTCGACGAATATCTGGTAAGCGATGATATTCACGCAGTGCGCGAAAAGATGTATGCCGTCTGACCGGCAGCGGCGACATCCGGCCCTGAAATGCCTGCATCACGACAGCCTATACGGGTCCGGACCGCTGAATCTACAGACGCATCTCCCTTGATACCAGCGAAACCACATTATAGAGTTGGGCAACATCCGACAGGTTGAGATCGAAATCATCGAACATAGGATTGAGCGAATGGCAGGTTATCACTCCGTGGTCAACATCATGGCTGACGATCTGTTTCACCAGAATACCTTCGGTACGGTGTACTATGATGAAATACCAGTTGCGTATATGGAGGCGCGACTGCCACAGATCCTGACGGACATCGCGGGCCAGCACCTTGTCGCCCGAAAGCAGTGCATGGGCTGACCCGTCGTCCATGCTGTCGCCCGAAATCTCAAATATCCGGTAATGACCCTTGTAATTGCGGTCTGTAACGACAGGCAGGGTGGGCAGCGTCTCAAGATACTCTTCATCGCCGAAACCACGGAGGTAGCCCGCCTGGGCATAGACAGGCACCACCGGCACATTCATCAGCATCGGGCCGTTGACCTGCACGGCATCATCGGCAAAAAACGTCGATACCGGCACATCCAGCTGTTCGGCTATCTGTTCAAGCGTCTCTATTTTCGTGGAGTTTTGACGCAATATCTTGGCAAAACCCTGCTCGGTTATACCCAGACGCTCGCAAAAATCCCTTACCTTGATACCTCTGGCTTTCAGGAGAGGTTTTATCATCGACAAGTCGGCCATATACAATACATATTTATGATGTTTTAACGCCGCAAAGTTACTAATTTTTGGCGGAAAAAACTGAATATACAAAAAAACGCATCATATCACACCCGAAAGTAGCAAAAACAGGGCATATCATGAAACTAATAGTTGACAGCGGTTCTACCAAGACAATTTGGGCACTCACAACACCTGACGGTGAAATCAGCCGCAAGACAACCACCGAAGGCATCAACCCGCAATATATCACCGGACACGGCATACAGCCCTTACTGCAAAATGTGCAGACCATGTTTCCGGCAGACGAAAACATCGAAGCGCTCCATTTTTACGGCGCAGGATGCGTATCACCCGCACAAAACGAACGGTTCGCCGCGCTCCTCGGCACAAGTCTCAATATCGGCAATGTGACGGTGGAGTCAGACCTCATGGGAGCTGCACGCGCCCTTTTCGGAAACGGTGAAGGCATAGCCTGCATTCTCGGTACAGGATCCAATGCCGCATATTACGACGGCAAGACCCTGACAGCCGCTACCTACGCCGGCGGATTCATTCTCGGTGACGAAGGTTCGGGTGCGGTACTCGGGCGCAGGCTGATTGCCGACTGGATAAAACAGGCTATGCCCGCCGACATACACCGGCTGCTCGCCTCGCAATACCATCTCTCCTACCCCGAAATAGTCAGTCATGTATACCGCCAGCCTTACCCCAACCGCTACCTGGCCCAATTTGCACATTTCATAGGAGACCATACCGGACATCCTTACATCCGCGCCCTGCTGGAATCGGAAATGAAAGCCTTTTTCGCAAGAAACGTCACCCGCTACCCAGACACTCTGCCCGTAGGCTTTGTAGGTTCCATAGCCAGCATCTTCGCGCCCATACTGCACGGAATAGCTGCCGAGACCGGATACCGCATCTCCGGCATCCTCCGAACCCCTGTAACGGGTCTGGCCATATACCACAGCAATCCGTAGCCGTCCCTGACTGTACCGGACACTGCAAGTATATTATCCCGGGCAGTCTGGCTTTTCCAGGCGGATTACAACAGGATTGTAGGGGAAGTTTCCAATTTGCTTGACAACAATGAAGCCTACAATGCCATGAGCAAGGCCGTGAACCCTTACGGCGATGGCAAGGACTGTGAAAAGACAGCGGATTTCCCTGCCTGTGGCTCCGTTTTTTATTGTCACCACAATGCCGCTTTGCCCCGAATACATGAGTCAGGGCAAGGTGCCGGGACCGGCCGTCAGGCAAATTTCTGACTGTCCCGGCTGTAAAAATACTGCATAACCCATCAATAATACAAAAAATCTCGGTAACTTTGCCGTTGATAATGTATGACCGCAATAACCGACCATATAAAAGCAAGTTATGAAACCACAAATTATACCGCTTTTGTCTGCAGCGGTGATTCTGCTTGCCGGCTGCAGGCATGGCAGCCGGCGTGAAGCCGACCTCCGGGGTCTGGATTTCGATGTACGGATCGAGCGTTTTGACTCGGCTTTCTGGAGTATCGACACCACAGACGCGGCAGCCGGGATGAAATGGCTGGCAAGTCAATATCCTGGCATTACAGAGGTCTATCTGGAAAATGTAATCCGGTTCGGACATCCCGACTCCGCCATAACTCATGATACCTACAGACTGTTCCGCAACGACACTTCAGTAATCCGCCTTTATACAGACTGTCTCACGATGTACTCCGACGTGTCTGATTTCAACGCACAACTGACAGGCGCTTTCCGCAGGGCCCGCTACTTCTTTCCCCACATTGCCACCCCACGCCTGTATGCGCATGTATCGGGATTCAACCAAAGCATAGTGGCGGGCGAGGGTTTCATCTCTGTCAGCCTCGACAACTACATGGGCAGCGACTACCCGATATACAAGCTTATAGACATATACGAATACCAGCGCGTGAACATGACGCGCGACAAGGTGGTGCCGGACTACATCACCGGCTGGCTGACATCGGAATACTACCCGCAGGCACATGGCAACCTGCTCGATGACATACTCTACCGGGGCAAGATACTTTATGCCACCGCCACCCTGCTGCCTGACATACCCGACCACATAATCATGGGCTATACCGAAGAACAATGGGAGTGGATGCAGAAATACGAGCCCGAACTGTGGCAGCTTATGCTTGCCAACCGCGTACTCTACGAAACGAATGTGCTCACAAAGGGCCAGTATCTGAATGACGGGCCGTTTACGCTGCCTTTCTCGCAAGAGTCGCCGTCGCGCGGAGGCGCGTACATAGGCTGGCGCATAGTGGAAAGCTATATGGCAAACAACCGCGCAGTCACCCTCCGGCAGCTGATGGACCAGAACGATTCACAAACAATACTCTCACGTTCGAACTACCGCCCCTGACAAACACCATGACACCGCACGAAGAACTGCACCTTTACATCAAAAAACACCGTCTGCGCAAGACCTACGAGCGAGACGAAATACTGCGCATGATTGTAGAAACCGACGGACATTTCTCGGCACAATCGCTCTACGAAATGAACAAAGAAAGCGCGGTGCACTTTTCACTGGCTTCGTTCTACAACACGATAGAGTTTCTACTCCGGGCATCAATCATTGTCAAGCATCCGTTTGCAGGAGCCGAACAGCAATACGAACTCCGCCAGCGTGCCGTCAGCCACCACCACCGTATCTGTACGGTATGCGGAGCAATCAAGGAGTTTTCGGACCTGAAATTCACCAAAGCCGTATTCAACCGCAAGTTCAACACTTTCGACACGCAATACCAAAGCATATACCTTTACGGGGTATGTTCGAAGTGCCAGCCGAGGAAAAAAAGCGACAAACCGAAGAAATAACAAAGAATCAATGCTGCAATCACTTACAAATCCATGGACGGATGTCGAGGGATATGACTGCTTCGGCTGCAATCCCCATAATCCGATAGGACTGAAAATGAAGTTCTGGGTCGATACCGAAACCGATGACATAGTATGTGTCTTTCCGCTCAACACCCATAACCAGGGTTGGACAGACACGCTGCACGGCGGCATACAAGCCACTCTGACAGACGAAATCAGTTCGTGGCAGATAAACTATAAATCAGGGGTTCCGGGTGTGACGTCCAATCTGAATATCCGCTACCGCAAACCTGTTTCCACCCTTCTGCCATACGTCATAGTACGGGTGGAGACCGTAAGGCAACGCCGCCGCATCATAGACCTTCACGCCACCATACATACGCCCGACGGCACTCTATGTTCTGAAGCAGACCTGACTTTCGTATGCTTCCCAACCGACAAAGTGAAGGAAATGAATTTCCGGCCCTGCGTAAAAACCGGCCCTGAAATGACAATGGAAGAGGTAGTGGCAGAAATGACCAGATAAAAAACACACTGACAGCGGCAGTGTCTCTCCAGCCCGTTTTCAGGATGTTTTTGTATCAGGCTACAGGCGGGATTCACTTGCTGAAGAGGATGAACTTCTTTGCCACGAAGTTCCAGACGGTGACTATAACCGTGGTGATGATTTTGGCAGGAATGTAGTGTATGCCGAACAGATTGATCTGCAGAAGCATAAGCAACCATGTGAGCAACAGCCCCACAGCCCCGATCGCAGCGAAAGTGATGAATTCGGCAATACGGCTGTCAAACCTGCGTTTGTCGAAGATCCACCTGATGCTGAATACGTAGGTGACTGCCAGACCTATGCCGAAACTTACGGTTCCGGCCAAAACTCCGGAAACGGAAAACAACTCGCCGAGGAGAACCATAAGTCCGAAGTCGACCAGAAAGGCCACACCGCCCGATATGCCGTAACGTATCATCTGGACGAATGCGCTGGATGACGGCTTGCGTAATTTCTCCCTGTCTCTGAAGTCAAACATAGGCATCGGCTCCCGTTTACACCTGACCGTAAGATTTCCTCCCATTTATTCCGGCGCAGCTCCGCCCTCATCACCGGCAAATGCTGCACGGTATGCAGCGCGGTCAAAGCGCAACAGCCAGGCATCGGGATTCTGAAGATGCCATATCACGGGAAAATATTGGCCGTAGGCCTGGATGGCCGGAACCAGATACCTCGGTGTGGAACTGTAGCCCAACTGCTCGATGACTACATAATCGGCATTCCTGCGGTACAAATCGTCAACCACCGCCTTCGGGTCATTGGAATACAGATAGCGCGTGGTGCGCAAGTTAGGGGCATAGAAACCGAACAGTTCCGGTTTGCGGCACGACACCACAGACCCTTCCGCCGCACGGGTGTTGAGTTGCTCCGCCATTTCAAAATACTGCCGGTACTGTATGGGGTAAGGGCGTTTTGCCGAGCGGTGCTGTTCCTGTATGGGCGGTACCATGGGCAGAGCCATGAGCAGGAGTACCGCCAGCCATGGAGAATCGGCTGGAATGCGGTTTTTCAGGATACGCCGGACAGCAGCATAAACGCCGGTATAGAAACAGAAAAAGAGCAACGGGGCAACCGGTGTCACATAACGGCTTCCGTTGCCGCCATGCCACAGCGCAAACAGTCCGATATTGGCAGCAACGAACGCCATTACCGCCCACCGCATACTGCCCAGATTCCAGGCTCCATAGAATATGAGGGCGACCAGCAGCAGACCGCCGATGACGGCCATGAACGATGATGTTTGCTGGTAATCGATTGTCATGAACGGGAAGAGTATTTCCTTGAACCCTTTGATGACGGTTTCATCGAGGTTGGCCAGCATCTTATTGAAAAATTCACCGAATGATGATATATTGCCTTCTTCAGGCCTCCACGGATTGACTACCATAACGGTATCGAGGTAACGGCCTTTTATGCCATGTACGGCATTGCGCGCCGCCCAAGGTACCATGAGCATGGCCATAGCCACTACTGAACCGGCCGAAGCCGCCCACTCCTTCCGGAAAAGATAGAATATGACGACAGCGGCCATAGCCGACGCTCCGACAGTACGGATGTGGTACGATGCCACGGCAAACACCACCGCCACGTAGAACCACGGGGAGCGTAAAAAGCCTAATGACTGGTGTGTAGGGGGGGGGGTAGCTACATTGCCAGCTGCCTTACCGTCTGCCGATGCGGCATACCGGTAAAGCGCAACCAGAGTCACCACGGTACACAACATATAGCTCATTTCACTCATGACGATACCGGCAAAGTGCATGAGCACAGGGCAAAGCAATACAAGCATGGCTATGGCAAAAGCCATGTATAGCTGCCGCGTGAGGCGGGACAGCAGATAAACCAGTCCGCAAAGCGAAAGGAAAAGAAAAACTCCGTTCAATATCTTGAATCCCAAAAGCGATGTCACGCCACATGATATGGCTACGCTGAGTATGGCTGAATACCCCGGCGGAAAGTGGCTTGCGGGACTGTATACGCCGTCAGTGTCCAGCGACGAATATCCGTGTCCGCCGGCCATATTGCGGGCCAGCTGTATGTAGATGGCGTTGTCGCCGTTAAGATCGAGTTTCGGATCCATGGTATAGCTGAAAAGCCATACAAAAAAGGCTGCAAATACGGCCGCCAATATATATACTGCTGTTCGTTTCATAAGCGATTAGAATAAACTGGTTTAACTAAGTTGAATTAGTCAAGACTTAATCTGACAGATACACAAAAAAGAATAATTCTGTAACAGAAAACAGACTGAGTTATGACAACATCAGAAAAGGTAATCAAGAACAAACCGGGATTGCTTGAACTCTCCCAACAGTCAGGGAACGTATCAAGCAGCCTCAACTGTTCAGGCTGCAATGGATCTGCCGTCTTCCAACAGCTTTCTGACGGATACCGGAATCATCCGCAGGCAGGACCGGACTCATCTGTCAGCCAACGGCAGCCGGTTACTTCCGATATGATTCATGTGTTGTCAGAACTCAACGCGGATTTTGTCCGCCGAAAAGTTTCGACTTCATCAGCCGCCATTTGCAGAGGCGGTAGACTACCGATACACGGAGTACTCCGAAGCCGTAGATGGTGGAGCGTTTCAGATTGATGGAAGAGGCATCGTCGAAATATTTCGTCGGACAGGTGACTTCGCCTATCTCATATCCGGCGTAGAATATCTGTCCGATGGTTTCATTGTCGAACACGAAGTCATCGGAACAGGCGTTGTAGTCGATGGTCCGCAGCACTTCGGCCGAAAAAGCACGGTATCCGGTATGGTATTCTGACAGTTTCTGGTTAAGCATTATGTTTTCGAAGAGGGTGAGGCAGCGGTTGGCCACGTATTTGAACCATGGCATGCCGCCTTTCAGTGCCCCTTTACCGAGAATGCGCGATGCAAATGCCACCGGATACACTCCGTCGGCTATCATATATGCCATGGAGTGTACGAGTTTTGGGGTATACTGGTAGTCGGGATGCACCATGATGATGATATCGGCTCCGAGTTCCAGGGCACGGTTGTAGCATGTCTTCTGATTGCCTCCGTAGCCTCGGTTACGCTCATGCACGAGCACTTCCCTGATGCCCAGCCGCCGTGCCAGTGCCACGGTATCATCGCGCGAACAATCGTCGGTAAGTATCACTTCATCGACAATGTCGAATGGTATTTCGGCATACGTCTGTTCGAGTGTCTTCCCGGCATTGTATGCGGGCATCACCACCACTATCTTTTTTCCGTTTATCATTGTGTTGTTGTTTGTGTTGTCCGTATTGTCTGCTCCTGCCGGCCATTCCGTTGCCGGCAGTGAAAACCGAGCCGTACCGGAACTGAATCCGATACGGCCCGCAATCATATATTCCGATATACCGGGGCGCGCCGTTTGTCCCCCTCCAGAACTTCCGATGATGCATAAAGCGTCATGCCACACGATACGGTGCAACGGGAACAGCTGTCAGCGCAAACAGATAATGGCATGATGTCAGCAGGAATTGGTTTCACACGGCAAAGATACACATTTATTTGCAAACCACAGCAAACAGGCAGGAATAACAATGCAAAAAACGAGAAACGTCACAAGGCATGAGTAAAACCGTTGTACAAACAAAAAAAAAGTTATACCTTTGCAGCCGTATGGATTGCCACGCAAGGCAACTAAGAGGGAATCGGGTGAAAGTCCCGAACAGTCCCGCTGCTGTAAGTCCGTACCGGAGATGACACGATAGTATATACGCGAGTGCGTATGTACCGGATGCGATACCGGTACCAAGCCTCAGACAAGTCCACTGACATGGGTCGCGAACCGCGCAGGTTACACCCTAAGTCGGGAAGGACGGGGCACAGGACAAGTCAGAAAACCTGCCATACATAACTTACGTTTTTCTATGTCTCTCGTGGAAAGAGACAAACGTGCAGCCTCTATGTTTCATCATGTCAACTCCAAGCTGCGGCAAGCAGCTTCATACGCCGGTGCGCTGTACACCGGATCATCGGGCCGGCCGGGCAAGGCTGTCCTGGTATTTTGCGTATGCTGCATGCTGGATATCATTTGTGTCATGCCGCTACGGGCAGAAAACATATCCGCACCCACTGACAGCGCATCGGCGGCCACTGACAAGAAACGCCCGTCGCTGGCTGACACCACCCGTCTCGACGAAGTGGTTGTGGTATCGACACGCACCAAAGCCCGCACCCGTGCCACGGCCCCGCTACAGGAACTGGACAGGCAGGCCCTCACGAAACTCAACGTACTGCAAATATCGGACGCAGTAAAACATTTCAGTGGAGTCAACGTAAAAGACTACGGCGGCATCGGTGGTCTGAAAACCGTGTCGGTGCGCAGTCTCGGAGCCGCACACACGGCAGTGAGCTATGACGGCATAACCCTCAACGACTGCCAGAACGGACAGACAGACATAGGGCGTTACTCGCTCGACAATGTCAGCGTGGTAAGCCTGACCAACGGACAGAGCGACCGTATATTCCAGACAGCACGGCAGTTTGCTTCAGCTGCCGTACTTGACATAACGACACTCCACCCTACGTTCGGCCGTCGTCCGGTACAGGGCAAGCTGAGCATGAAAGGCGGAAGTTTCGGGCTTGTCAACCCATCACTCTATTTAGAAGGTAAGCTCCATGAAAGACTTGCACTTACGGTATCGGCAGAATGGATGAGCGCGCACGGCCGATATCCTTATGTGCTGCACTACGGCGACGGTGAAAACGACAGCACATCCATAGAACGCCGCAAAAATACCGATGTCAGGAACCTGCGTGCAGAAATCGGACTGTACGGGCAAGATTCAGTACAGTCAGGCTACGTCAAAGCATACTACTACTATTCGCAGCGCGGACTGCCCGGCGCGACCATCTTCTACAACACAGCCAACTTCAGCAGCCAACGGCTTTGGGACCAGAACGCTTTCGCACAAGGCCACTACCTGCGCCGACTCGGCAAACGGTGGGAACTGCAACTCAACGCCAAATACAACTACAGCTACACACACTACCTTGACCCGGTATATCTCAGTTCGTCAGGCAAAGAAGAAAACCGCTACCACCAGCACGAGTATTATATAAACGCCGGAACGCAGTACCGTCCGACAGAGAACCTGAGTTTCGTGCTCACGACAGACGGCTCGGTCAGTACGCTTCATGCCGACCTGACCGACTTCGCCCGACCGACACGCTACATCTGGCTCACCGCCCTCGCAGGCAAATATGTAAACGACTGGGTGACAGCCACCGCATCGGTGCTGCTGACCGCCGTACATGAAACGGCCGTTTCAGGCAATGCAGCCGATGACCATTTCAAGGCAAGCCCTTATGTCAGCGCGTCATTCCGTCCGTTCCGTCCGGTAGACTTGCGCATCAGGTTGTTCTACAAAAACATATTCCGTCTGCCGACGTTCAACGACCTCTATTACGGACGAATCGGCAACCGGGACCTGAAACCCGAAACCACCAACCAGTACAATGCGGGCATCACCTACCAGACAAAAATAACACAATACGTGCCGCAACTCTCGGTGACTGTGGACGCTTACCACAACTCCGTGACAAACAAGATAGTAGCCTACCCTACCAAAAACATATACACGTGGACGATGCTCAACTACGGCAAAGTGGACATCAACGGCGTAGACATCAACGGTGAGATAACCGTAGCGCCACACGATGCCGTATCGATAAACCTCGGGGCATCATACACTTACAATCGTGCCATCAATGTCACCAACCCGTCAGACCGCGACTACGGACACCAGATACCGTACACACCGCGAGTATCGGGTTCGGGGCACGCCTCCATTACAACACCCTGGTTTACATTGGGGTACAGTGTAGTATGGAGCGGACACCGCTATGCTGTAAACCAGAACTATGCCGAAAACCGTGTCGAAGGTTACGATGACCACAGCCTTTCGCTCAGCCATGAGTTCAAAATCAAAAGCCATCGGATAGGCGTCAACTTAGAATGCCTCAACCTGACAAACAAAAACTACACCGTAGTACGCTATTTCCCGATGCCGGGACGCAGCTGGCGCGGTACGATACACTGGAAATTCTGATACGCGAAAACCATATTATACCACAGGAATAAGTACATCACATGAACAAGACATCGAAATTTACCGTCATACTTGCCACGGGTATCATGCTTTTGTCATCGTGCAACGATATGCACGATATGCCGCGTCCCGTTCCTCCCACCGACACCGCGTCAAACCGAATAGCGGTATTGTGCGAAGGGTTGTTCAACATGAACAACAGCATGTTGGCCACATACGACCCGAATGACGGCACTTTGGAATACGATGTGTTCAAAAAAAGCAACAAACGAGGACTCGGCGACACGGCAAACGACATGCAGATGTACGACGGCAAACTGTTTGTAATAGTGAATGTATCGAGCCAACTGGAAATCATCGATACCGCCACATTCGAGTCAGTGAAGCAGATACCGTTTTTCAACGAAGACGGAGTTGCCCGCCAGCCGCGCTATATGGCGTTTTACGGAAACAACGCCTACATATCGTGTTTCGACGGGTATGTAGCCAGGCTGAATCTGACGACATTAGAGATAACCGGCTGGGTAAGATGCGGACGCAATCCCGACAACATAGCCGTAGCATCGGGCAAACTGTATGTGAGCAACTCAGGCGGTCTCGACAATCCTAACTACGATACAACGGTAAGTGTGATAGACTTGCAGTCGTTTACCGAGACAAAACGGATAGAAGTCGGGCCGAATCCAGGCTCGATAGCATCGGATTCGGAAGGTGACATATATGTAGTGACGCGCGGCGACTACGGAAATACCGACTATGCCCTGCATAAAATCGACACCGAAATAGACGAACGCATACACACATTCGATGGTTTGAATCCACTCAACATCACAATATTCAACGATATAGCCTATATGTACAGCTACGATTACAATACCGACCGGCAATGGATAAAGACATTTGACTGCCTTACCGACCGGGTGATTTCCGACAATTTCATAACCGACGGCACTGACATCAATACCCCGTACGGTCTGGATGTCGACACTGCAACCGGCGATGTATACATCACCGAGGCATACAACTACGTAAACTGGGGTGATGTACTCTGTTTCGACCGCAACGGCAGACTCCGTTTCCGTATCAACGAAATAGGACTGAATCCCAATACCGTGACAGTTCTGAGATAAATGCACTTAATTTACATGCCATGAAATACATATCATTACTTTTAGTTCTGCTTTCGGGCCTTTGCCTCACGGTAAAGGCCGAACATGTGACAATCGTCGCCTATTGTCCGGCACCCGGCCAGTTCGTCAACACCATGCCCAAAGCCACAGCCGATGATGACAGCATCAGCATGGCATCAGCCGCCCAACAACAGCTTGAGCGCGGGTCTATGATAAACCTCGGTGGATTCGGCGGTTACGTAATAGCAAAATTCGATGCCCCGCTCACCAACCAGGATACCGATGACTTCGACTTCATAATAGAGGGCAATGCCTACGAAGGCAACAGCGAACCCGGCGTGGTATGGGTCAGTGCCGATGCCAACCGTAACGGACTGCCCGATGACCCATGGTACGAACTCTACGGCAGTGAGGCCGAACGAAGCATCCGCAACTATACCATCACCTACTACCGCCCCGCAAAAGACGATGACGCAGCCTCTGCCGAAATCACGGAATACATACGCTGGGAGGACAATCAGGGAGGATCGGGCTACATACCGAAGAACACATTCCACAAACAGAGTTATTTCCCTCTATGGACCGATGCCGAATCCATGTCATTCACCGGCACACTTCTGCCCGACAACGCCGAGAACAGAGACGGAATATGGGTACTTGGCAGCTACGGCTGGGGATATGCCGACAACAAGCCAAACAAAGACACCGAAGGCAACAGTTTCAAGATGGAATGGGCCCGCAATGCCGACGGCTCACCCGCCAATCTCACGACAGTGGATTTTGTAAAAATACATACCGGCATCAACAAAATCAACGGTGTGATAGGTGAAAACTCCACCGAAATCACCGGTATACGCCCTATACGCGAAAACGCAACGGCATCCGTATCCAGCCCTAATGACATCGGATACTACATCAACCAGAATACCAATACCATCACATTCGGCCAACGGATGCCTCAAGTGGCTGTGGTAAACATCACAGGCCAAACCATAGCTACATATACCGATACCGACACCGTTGATTTCGGTGCGCTGTCGCAGGGCATTTACATCTGCGTGACACCGGAACACACATTCAAATTCATACGAAAATAACATTCATACAACAGACAAATCCTAAGACATACATTTCAAGAGTCCGATTTTCCGATACAGTAAGCAATTCACAAAAATCAGTTTGTATCAACGTATCCAAGTAACGGTCGTTTTTGGGCTTGGCAGCTGATTTTTGGCGGGTTGCCTAATAATCGGGAAACAGAGAAAAGGGAAATAGGTGCAAATCCTATACAGACCCGCTGCTGTAAATCTTGGTCTGTCAGACATCGTGCTGACGGGCTTGGCATCTGGACAAAAAGTCACTGTAAACCGTTGCGTTTATGGGAAGGCTCAGAAAACAAACGCCACAAAGACAAGTCAGAAAACCTGCTCTTGAAAACAAGGCTAACAAATACTCTCGCGGAACAGAGGAAACAGCCTGCAATGAACATCACAACGACAGTATGACTACAGACGTACTGCCGCTGTGCCGATGCCGGAATCCGTTTCATATTCTGTTTTACCTGACGTTGGGAGTAGCATACGACAAGCCCGACAACCAATTTTATACAAACCAATAAAAACAGAAAACATGAAACATTATTCATCAGCAATCATCGCATTGTGCGTCTGTCTGACGTTACAGGCAAAACCGTTTGCAAGCAACGAACTTCCGGAGGACTATCTCAACGACATCTGGCTCAGTACAAATGACTACGTAGAATTGCAGACAGGGTCGACACATACAATCAAAGCCCGCCGCGTACCTGAAATCATAGACGGTGCAATATCCAACAATGTGACACTTCCCCCGTTTACATTCGAAGTCATGGAAGGCTCAAGTGCCACGGTAGATCCAGAATCAGGTCTGGTTACAGCCCTGTCGCCCGGCCGCACCCTCATAGAAGTAGGATACAAAGAGGTGTATGCCAACGACAAAATCTACGCTGCCGTATCTCCGGTCAACAAGACATACGTTGTTGTCAATGTAGTAGACAGTACCGTGAACCACGGAATAGATATCAGCACGACCATTTCCGCCACATCATACGACACTTATTATTTCGACAACCAACGCGGATTCGATATGACTTTCGATGTAACGGCAACTGCTGATGCCACCGTAAAGGTGTACTGCAACAATGCTGAACTGAAAGCTGACGGTGCAGGCCACTACACAGCTTGCCTTACAAACCGGGCAAACGTCATAGAAGTCGAAGCCACGAACTCTGTAGGATCAAAACGCTGGGCCAAAGTGATAGATGCCCGCCGCGTGAAAATAGATGTTGAAAACAACAGCCGCCCCGGACAACCGATAACCGAAGGCGACAATGTGCATGTATCATTCCGCGGCATAACACTCCCGGTCTACAAACTCGCCACCATCTACAATCCGTGCATGAACGCCTGGGGGGAGGAAGCTGCCAAAGTCCGTTATTACAACGAGACACTCGATTCGGTAAGGACCAACGTCAATGTCACCCAATGGGATCTTGCCACCAACAATACTATGGAAATGACAATGCCCGAAGCCGGCGAATACAATTTCATAGACGGCTTTATCCGTGAATCATGGTGGGGCAAGCCCCTCGGCAATGACAAGGAAACCGACAAAAACGAGCCGGGATTAGGCTCGCCCACACTGTACGGCTCGTTCAGCAAACTGCCGGCTTTCAGAATAAGCGTGCATCCGAAAACCGCAGACTTGCAGGACAACCAGCAGCTGGACACCCTTCTGGCCGGAAGGCTGCAAGATGTGAACGGAGATATGTCTTTCGGGACAGACAGCGTATGGAGCAACACTTACAGCGATGATGCAAACCACAGCATGCTCACCGACGGTTACTTCGTAGCTTACCATCTCCCGTCAGGCAATTCCTATGGAGGCTACTCATGGGAAGGGTTCACTGTAAGCCGGCAACAGGAAGCCGACTATACACACAGCAATTATCCTGCCCGACAGTTCAGCAACAATGCCGTCGGCGGTGTCAGCAATGCCGATGATGCATATATTGTAGGATACTACTCAGAATATTTTGAAAGTCAAGGCACCGCACATGCCTGCCAGATTGATTTCGGCACAGATGCCGAATGCCAGCCTCAAGGACTGTACGTCAGCCTCAACAACTACCCCACCAAAAGTATACTGTACGGAGACGACTTTGCCCGCAAATTCACCACAGGCGACAGCTTTACAATCACCGTCCACGGATTGGATGCCGCAGGCAACGACAACGGCAAAAGCGTAACCCACTATTTTGCCGACTACCGCAGCGACAATGCCGAAAACCACTATGTACAACAAGACTGGCAATGGATGGACATCCGTGCTTTGGGAAATGTATCAGGCATATACTTCACCATGGAGTCTACTGACAGGGGCGACTTCGGCATGAATACGGCAGGATATTTCTCCATAGACAAGTTGGTGGTCCTTTCCACCAAGGATGAAAAACATACCGGCATAGGACATGAGTTCAACCAAATGCTGACAATGTATCCCAACCCCGTACGAGACATACTTTTCATCAACGGCACAGACGAGACCATTGCATACATATACACCGTGCAGGGACAACTTGCAGCACAAAAAGAGATCACCGACAACTGCATCAATATCGGAAATCTCAGCGAAGGCATATATGTAGTCCGAATCGGTGACAGGGCCGAACGCATCATCAAACGATGACAACCAACTGTATGATTAAATTGAACGACAGACCCCGGACAGATTGTGAAATCAGTCCGGGGTTTTCATTGTCAGGCTTATTTTTATTTTCATCTGCATCCACCCGCCCGATTGGAAAAGCCAGATAAGTTTTGCCCCCTTTGGCCAAACGGAATTGACCATTTCGGGCACAATATGATCGCCCCTTAAAAGTCCTGGTAAAGGAGGTCAATTTTATTTTAAGCGATGTAAGGGAATGACATTTTCTCAGTTCGTCACACAGTATCGGTTGAACACTGCTTGTGAATTATTGAAACACTCTCAAAAGAACGTGTCGGAAATTTGTTATTTTGTTGGATTCA
This sequence comes from Candidatus Aphodosoma sp., assembly GCA_051870875.1. Classification (GTDB taxonomy): domain Bacteria; phylum Bacteroidota; class Bacteroidia; order Bacteroidales; family Paludibacteraceae; genus Aphodosoma. Next base: position 928 of record JBJECG010000026.1, on the reverse strand, counting down.
ATGACCTACCTCATTTTGTAAGAGTGTTTACAAGTTCAATCGGAATGTCACCATCAAAATACAGAAAATCGCAATTTATAAACAGAATAATTAACAACGCATCCACAACCTATTAAATGGGACAGATAGCCACTATTGTACCTGTGATGTTCCTTTGGCTGTCTAATGTATTAGTTTTCAATATTAATAAATAATTCTTTGACAACATCATTGGGATTTATGTCTTGATGTCAATAAAATTTCATCTGGACTTATGCAAATAGTCTAACACTACACTCAAATAACATCCAATAAATTATTCGATTGTGACATCGTAGTGACATTATTTTGAATTATATAATTTGACGGATGCCTTATATTATTTTATTTGATTGATATACAAAGATAGGGAAATAATTAATTAATGTAGTTACAAGTAGTCTAATACCCTGACAAAAAGCAGCTATTGCAGCGTCTGCGGCATAGAAAGCCTTATGCAAATCAAGCCCTGAACAGCAGACATCCAGACGGGCCGGCCATCAACGGCATGGTTCCGTATGCAGTTCTCGCATGGTTCCGTTGAGTTTTTCTAAAACTATAACTCCTGTATTTCCTGACGGATACTTCTTTTTACATACATTTTTGCACCGTGCCACCCATTTTCCGGTGACACAAAATAACAAATATTCTTTGTCTGTCAATCGTTGATTTGTTGTATTGCCAACTGGTGAGACGATAACTGATCGGATGAATATATTGGGCAACATTTATACATACACGGCAAATCAATACCAATACGTCGGCCGACTGCCCGGGCGCGTGTGCGGGAACCGTGCCGGGACGGCCGGCATGTGTTTTCCGGACGGCAGTAATGGAGCCGGGGAAAAGGGACGAGAGGGCTGTGCGTGCTGTGGCGTGCGTGGCCGGATGGAGCTGCCGCGGGCAGGGC
>JBJECG010000025.1:0-46187 GCA_051870875.1 Candidatus Aphodosoma sp. | reverse complement strand
GTAATGCAGAAAGTCGTCCCCGATGCTCCGCACGATGTATTGCTGGTACTCGATGCCTCGACAGGACAGAATGCTTTCGAGCAAGCCAAACAGTTTACCGCAGCGACACAGGTATCGGCACTTGCCGTGACCAAACTGGACGGTACGGCAAAAGGAGGTGTGATATTGGGCATATCCGACCAATTCAAGATACCGGTAAAATACATCGGGCTTGGCGAAGGGCTGGAAGACCTCCAAGTGTTCAACCGAGACGAATTTGTGGATTCGCTGTTCAGTACTCAACAATAAGAGACTCCCGACAATAGATCATATGGTTTGTTCGGGCAATTGCAAATTCCGGCCGGAATGAATGTTATTGTCTTGCCAGAGCTCCGGCGTTCTGCCCGAAACACAATGGGGGGGGGGGGGGGTATAACCAGGCCGGACACGTCAGTCAGCTTTTCAATATTCGTCTTTGGCTGTTTTTTGCACCATCGCCCAATCAGTTTCCGCCAGAGAGGCCCTTTCTGAACATGACAAAAGCCATACGGAAACAGTCGGCGGCTCATTTTGCAGCCAATTGCTGCGAGTTGTCCGACTGAGTTTAGAGTATGGCATACGGATACGGTCCGCATCATGGTATCCATCGTGCAAAAATGCGCCGTCACCGGCATCTCCGGCACCTTATTGCCTGACAGCAATCATCCGTATCCATAAAAAAGCTATACAAAAAGTATGCGAAAAAACAGAGTTGACATCATTTCTCTCGGATGCTCAAAAAACCTTGTAGACTCGGAGCGGCTTATGGCCGAGTTTGCCAAATACGGCTACAACGTGTTCCACGACTCAGACGATGTGAGCGGCGAGATAGTCGTGGCCAACACATGCGGTTTCATAGGGGATGCAAAAGAAGAGTCGATAAACATGATACTGCAGCTGGCCGAAGCCAAGGCAAACCGCAAAATAGGCAAACTGTTTGTAATGGGATGCCTGTCGGAACGCTACCGCAAGGAACTGGAAGCCGAGATACCGGAAGTTGACCGGTTTTACGGAAAATTCGACTGGAGCCATATGCTTTCGGATCTCGGCAGGGCCAAGACACCGGGCTGCGGACAAGACCGCATAATCACCACCCCACGGCACTATGCCTATGTAAAAATAGCCGAAGGATGCGACCGCAACTGCTCGTACTGCGCCATACCACAAGCCACAGGCCGCTACAAATCGCGCCCCACCGAAGAGATAGTAGAAGAAGTGACCCTATTGGCAAAGCAGGGTGTACGGGAGATACAGCTCATAGCGCAGGACATCACGTACTACGGACTTGACCTTTACCACGAAAACCGTCTTGCCCAGCTTATAACCGCAATAACGGCCGTTGACGGTATAGAATGGCTGCGTCTGCACTATGCCTACCCGACCAACTTTCCGTATGAAATACTGCCCCTGATACGCGAAAATCCGAAAGTGTGCCAGTATCTGGACGTTGCGCTACAGCACATTTCAGACCACATGCTGGGACTGATGCACCGCCGCATATCGCGCCAGGAGACATACGATTTTGTACGCCGACTGAGGGAGGAAGTACCTGGCATACATATACGCACGACCCTTCTGACAGGACATCCGGGAGAGACAGAGGACGATTTCGAGCAGCTCGTCAGCTTTGTAGAGGAGATGCGTTTCGAGCGTCTCGGCACATTTGTCTATTCGGACGAGGATGGTACGTACTCCAACCTTAACTATACGGATGATGTGCCTGACAATGTGAAACATGACCGGCAAGACCGTATAATGGCCCTGCAAGAGAAAATAGCAGCTGAGACAAATGCATGCAAAGTTGGGCAAAACCTGAAAGTAATCATAGACCGGACAGAAGGCGGTTATTATGTGGGGCGGACAGAGTTTGATTCGCCCGAAGTGGACGGAGAGGTATATATACAAAGCGCACATCCATTGAAAACAGGGGAATTTTACATTGTAAAAATCACAAAAGCAGATACATACGATTTATTCGCCGAGCTGTAAGGCTCCGGCCAGAATACATTTCCAAAGACCGAGCCATGAACAACAAAGAATTTACAGCCGAGCTTGCCCGCCGGATGGATATAACACAAAAAGATGCAGCAAACATGATGGATACATTTGCCGGCATCATAAACCGGGAGATGGGCAAAGGCAACGATGTACAGTTGGGCACATTGGGCACATTTGAAGTAAAAGTCAAAGAACAGCGTATCATAGTGAACCCGAAAACAAAAAGACGAATGCTCGTGCCGCCAAAAATGTCAGCCGAATTCAGGCCATCACGCAACCTGAAAGAAAAATGCAAAAACCTGCAACCAAACGACAGAACTTAGTCAGTACCCATGACAGAAAAGACCAAAATACAAGCCATAACAAACATGATGGCAAAAGAATCCGGCATCAGCAGAAACGAGGCCACACGCTTTGCCGAGACCTTGCAGGCCCTGTTTGAAGAGGCGTTGATACAAGACAAAATACTGAAAATAAATAATATAGGCACATTCAAAATAGAATATACCAAGCCGCGACGAAGCGTGGACATAAATACCGGTGAAGCCATAGAGATAGCCAGTCACAACAGGATAACGTTCTCACCATCGGCGACACTTGCAAATGCCGTCAATGCCGAACTGGCCCATCTGACCACCTACAATCTGGACAATCAGGAGGAAGAGGTACCGGTAAGGCAGGAAACATATGATGACGTTGCCCATACGGCATGGAATCCGATGCACGGGCCAACAAACGATAAAATGGAACCCGATGCGGAAACGCCGCTTGCTGATAGCAATCCCCTGAAAAAACTTACTGAAGATGCCATCGGACTGCGCGGCCTTCTGGACGAAATACAGAATATAGACGAGCAATACCGACAACAGAGAAAAGCAGAGACGGAGCGAGAAGCAGAGACTGTATCGGTCGCCGGACATGAGCATACAACATCAGAAACGGAACAGGGAAACACAATATCGGGAACAGAAGAGACGGATACCCCTGAAAACGCAAAAGACACTGACATGACAAACGACACGCAACAGGAAGCATCAGACACAAACCATACGAGCCCTGCCACCCCGTCATTCACCGTCCAAACCGACGGTATAGACGGAGCTGCAGCCGTGGCCGCCGTCAACCGGGAAAACAGTACCGAAATAGGCGGGTCAAAAGCCGTCTGGATTTCAGTAGCGGTAATCCTTGCCCTGCTGACAACAGGAATAGTGTTGTGGCAGAACATGGATTTTTTCGACAAGACAATGCCGCCGGCCACTGAAATGGCAGCAGCCTCGCCAACCCGGACAACCGAGGATGCCATGCAACACACGCCCCAAGCCATATTGACAACAGACACGACGGAATCGGGACAGACGCATGATGACGAAATGAGTGATCCGGAAGAAATGTCACCGGAGATGCCAATGGACGACAGCATGCCCATAGACAAGCAAGGACAAACGGCGGAAACAACGGCAACGGCCAGCCACGGATTTGCCGAACGGTACAACCGCACACGCGACTACACAACATTCACCGACACCGTAACGATAACATCCGGCAGCAGGCTGACCCTCATTTCCCTCAAATACTACGGCAACAAAGATTTTTGGGTATATATATATGAAGCCAACCGTGATATCATATCCAACCCGAACAATATCCGTACAGGTACAAGGATACGCATACCCGAACTGCCCGATTTCCTTACAAATCAAAACGATGAAGAGTGTATGCGGTACGCCCGCTTTTTAACAGAGCAATACATTCAAAATATCCATTTTTAAGTTAACGACAGTCATTGGCCGGTCCGTCGGATCTACGTAAATCCGCAATAAAACGCGGGTAAGATGATTCATCATACACAGACTGTGGCCGTCGGGCACAAGACAAGTTTCCGACATGGGAACTGTTTTACATTAAATAACTCCAGCACCAACCATATTTAACAATTAACATTTGGTTTGCCAATCCAAAACGCCTATATTTGTGCGGTTTTTAACGGAATGGTTACAAATTGAAACTGCTCCGTGTGACCTTACCTAACGATTTCAAGACAAACAGACAGGAACAACACATTTCAATAACCATAAAATTGTTATCTATGAGCGAAACAGTTGATATACGCGAACTGAACGAACGCATCGAGCGTCAAAGTGCCTTTGTTGACGCGCTGACCTTGGGGATGAACCAGACCATAGTCGGTCAGAAACACTTGGTAGAATCGCTTCTCATCGGACTGCTCTCGGACGGGCACATACTTCTCGAAGGTGTTCCCGGCTTGGCAAAGACGCTGGCAATAAAGACATTGGCACAGCTCATTGATGCAGACTACAACCGCATCCAATTTACACCAGATCTATTGCCCGCCGATGTGACAGGCACGATGATATACAGTCAGAAAAACGAAAACTTCACAATCAAGAAAGGCCCGGTTTTCGCGAATTTCATACTGGCCGATGAAATCAACCGTGCGCCGGCAAAAGTGCAGAGCGCGCTGCTCGAAGCCATGCAGGAGCATCAGGTGACCATAGGCGAGGATACTTTCCCCCTTCCAGATCCATTCCTTGTACTTGCCACGCAGAATCCAATCGAACAGGAAGGCACCTATCCGCTTCCCGAAGCCCAGGTCGACCGTTTCATGCTCAAAGTGGTAATCACCTATCCGAAAAAGGATGAGGAACGCCAGATAGTAAACACCCACTTGGGCGGTGGTTTCACCCAAGTGAAACCCATACTCCGGATAGGAGACATAGCCGAAGCCCGCAAAGTGGTACGCGAGGTCTACATAGACGAGAAAATCGAACGCTATATCGTGGATCTTATCTTCGCGACACGATTCCCTGACGAATACGGACTGAAAGACCTGACCGGCCTCATACAGTTCGGGGCATCGCCACGTGCATCCATCAATTTAGCCCTTGCAGCACGTTCGTATGCCTTCATCAAACGCCGTGGTTATGTCATACCGGAGGATGTCAGGGCGGTAATACATGATGTCCTGCGCCACCGCATAGGCTTGAGCTACGAGGCGGAAGCGAGCAATGTAACAGTAGAGGAAATCATCAACGAAATACTCAATGCCGTAGAGGTGCCTTAACACTGCTACTATACAAGACCGGATTCCCCACGACAGGAGCCAGACAATATATTCAACGACTGTAAACAAAGCGACACCAGATTTTGGAAACGAGCGAACTCATAAAAAAAGTACGGCGCATAGAAATAAAGACAAGGGGTCTGTCAAACAATATATTTGCAGGAGAATACCATACTGCATTCAAAGGCAAGGGCATGACATTTGCGGAAGTGCGCGAGTACCAATACGGTGATGACATACGCAACATAGACTGGAATGTCACGGCCCGCTACCGCAACCCGTACGTCAAGATATTCGAGGAAGAGCGCGAACTCACCGTCATGCTCCTTATAGACGTGTCGGCCAGCCGTCAATTCGGGACGACAGACAATTTCAAGCAGGACATCATAACCGAAATTGCGGCAACACTGTCATTCTCGGCCATCCAGAACAATGACAAGATAGGAGTCATTTTTTTCAGCGACCATATAGAAAAATACATTCCGCCGCAAAAAGGCAGGAAACATATACTGTACATCATACGAGAACTGATAGAGTTCAAACCCGAACACCAGGGCACAGACATCTGCCAGGCCATACGTTTTATGACCAATGTGATAAAGAAACGTTGTACGGCATTTGTAATCAGCGATTTTATAGATGACAACATGTCGCAGGAGAGTCTGACTATAGCCAACCGCAAACACGATATGGTGTTCATCAAACTGTACGACCGTTGCGATGCGGAACTACCGCCTGTAGGTCTGGTGAAAATGAAAGATTCCGAAACAGGCGAGCGTGTGTGGGTAGACACCAGTTCAACGAAAGTACGCATGATGTACAAGAAGCGATGGGACGACCGGGAATTGAAGACCAAACAGATGATGAAAAAGGCCGGTATCGACGGCATATCGATAGAAACAAGCGAAGATTATGTCCGTGCGCTCATGAGACTTTTTGATATGCGAAAATAACACACAACACCTTATCTATTGTCCATATACCCGATGATGAGATACAAACGATATGTCATAATAGGGCTGCTTATGGCACTTGCAGCAAGCAATATGGCCGCCCGGGCCAATGCCATAGAAGTAAATGCCTACATTGACTCGGTGGCATTGTTCATAGGCGAACAGGCAACTCTGTCGATAGAAGCCAGGCAACCACGCGACGAACAATTGCAATTTCCGGTCTTCTCCGACAATATCACAGGCAAGCTCGAACTTGTGGAAACCCTTGCACCTGACACTGTAGAATTATCGGAAGATGTTCTCCTTGTCACCAACCGGTACAAAGTGACAGCCTTCGATTCTGCCGTGATATATATGCCCGGATTTCCCGTGACTTACGGAACCGACACATTGTTCACCAACGCCCTCATACTCAAAATTCTTGATATGCCGGTAGATACCACACAGCAAGCCATAGCCGACATAAAGAATGTACACAAGCCACCGTTTGACTGGATACGTCTGCTGACAATCATTGCCATATCCATTCTCGCAGCCGGTCTGACGGCAGGTATCATAATACTGGCCATCAGACTGCGCAAGAACAAAAACGGCACTGCCGTACAACCTCAGGCCGACACTCGCCCGGCATATGAAACAGCTTTGGCCGAGCTATATGAACTGCAAAACAAGAAGCTGTGGCAGAACGGACTGAACAAAGAATACCAGTCGGCTCTGACGGATATAATAAAGCAATACATAAGCCGCCAGTTTTCGGTCAACGCCGTAGAACAGTCCACCGAAGATCTGCTTGCAACATTCCATACAGATGCAAAACTCTGCGGAATGAAGAATGAAATCAAGTTGCTCGCATCGATATTGAAACTGGCCGATCTGGTGAAATTCGCAAAAATGCTGCCGCTTCCCGCCGACAACGAACGCTCCATGAAAGAAGCGTTACAATTCGTGGAACTTACCAGACCACACGAAAACGCAGGACAGCAAACCGACAATGAAAATAAGGCAACTGACGCTACAATGTCGGGCAGAGACCAATAATACAACCGTTTAACCACAAGAAAACAACCGACTATGACATTTGCCAATCCGGAATATCTATGGCTCGGGATATTGCTTGTACCAATGATACTATGGTACATATTCAAGCAATATCAGGCTGATGCAAGTCTGCAAATGTCCACCACCAAGCCATTTGCCAAGATACCGCGCAGCCGCAAGTACCTGCTGTTCCACCTGCTGTTCGTACTTCGATGCACGGCCATATCACTGCTTATAGTAGTCATTGCACGACCCCAGTCATCAAACCGTTACCGTTCGGAATCGACCAACGGAATCGACATTATGCTCGCCCTTGACGTTTCAGGTACAATGTTGGCAGAAGATTTGTCGCCCAACCGCCTGAAAGCAGCCAAAAACGTAGCGATAGAGTTTATATCAAGCCGTCCGGACGACAACATCGGATTAGTGGTGTTTGCAGGTGAAAGTTTCACACAATGTCCTCTTACCACCGACCACGCCTCGCTTGTCAACCTATTCAACGGTATAGAATACGGCATGATAGAAGACGGTACCGCCATAGGTCTGGGTCTGGCCAATGCGGTCAACCGCATCAAGGAGAGCCAGGCCAAATCCAAAGTCATCATATTGCTCACCGACGGTTCGAACAACTGCGGCGATGTAGCCCCCCTTACAGCCGCCGAAATAGCAAAGACATACGGCATACGTGTCTATACAATAGGTGTAGGCAAACATGGCATGGCCCGCTATCCGATACAGACTCCGATGGGCGTAAGATACCAGAATATACCGGTAGAGATAGATGAAGATGTGCTGCAAAAAATAGCAGACATGACGGGAGGCAGCTACTACCGTGCCACGGACAACAACAAACTGCGTGAAATATATTCTGAAATAGACCAGCTGGAGAAGACTAAAATCAACGTGCGTGAGTACAGCCGCAAATCGGAAGAATACACGCCCTGGCTGCTGGCTGCATTCGTACTGCTGGTTGCGGAAATAACGTTGCGCAACACCCTCCTCCGCCATTTGCCTTAGAAAACAGACTGTAAATACGACAAAACCAGTCTTGAACGAACCATCAAATAATACCCTATACGACATATGTTTCGATTTGAAAACCCGGCAATGTTCTACCTGCTGGCAGTACTGGCACTGTCAGTAGCCTTGTTTATATACGGTACGACGCTTCAACGCCGGCGTCTGAAACGGTTTGGCAACCCGGCACTTGTCAGAAAGCTTATGCCAAACGTGTCGTATGCGCGTCCGCAAATAAAATTCTATCTGATAATATTGTCACTCATCCTTGTGGTTTTTGCATTGGCACGCCCTCAATTCGGTTCGAAAATAGAGACTGCAAAAACGACAGGAATTGAGGCAATGATAGTTCTTGACGTATCAAATTCCATGATGTCTACTGATGTCAGGCCATCGCGGCTTGACAATGCGAAAATGTTGCTTTCCAAACTCATAGACCAAATGCACAATGACAAGATAGGGCTGATTGTCTTTTCGGGTGATGCCTACATACAACTGCCGATAACCACAGACAACGTGTCGGCCAAGATGTTCCTTTCATCCATTACAACCGGTTCGGTCCCTGTACCCGGTACAGCCATAGGCACAGCCATAGACCTTGCCATACGTTCGTTCGGAGAGAGTCCGGACAACATAGGCCGCACCATTATACTTCTGACCGATGGAGAAAATCACGAGGACGATGCAGTGGCAGCAGCCAAACTGGCGTCAGAGAAAGGCATTACGGTCAATGTCGTAGGCTTCGGAAGCCCACAAGGAGCACCTATACCTGTCAACGGCACCATGTCGTTTCTCAAAGACAACAACGGCAATGTTGTCGTCACCAAACTGAACGAGGAGATGTGCACCCAAGTGGCACGGGCCGGCAACGGCTCATATGTCAGAGCGGACAACTCCAACACAGCACTGCGGACATTGTCATCCCAGATAGACAAGATGCAGAAAGGGGAAATCAATACATCTGCATATGCAGAATATGACGAAAAATTCTATATCTTCGTTTGGATTGCCCTGTTCATACTGTTTATAGAGTCCGGTTTACTCAGCCGCCAAAACAAACAACTCAATAAGATCAAATGGTTTTAATCAAAATGCGCACTCTGATATTACTGCTTGCACTGACATGTCCGATCGCTATCCTTGCACAAAAAGAGAGTACGGATGTCAACAAAGGGAACAAACTGTACAAAAACGAGAAATACGTAGAGTCCGAGATAGAGTACCGCAAAGGAATAGACAAGAACACTTCGAGTTTCTCAGCCAACTACAATTTGGGGAACGCGCTTTACCGCCAAGGAAAATACACTGAAGCAGCCGAACAATTCAAAAAAGCTGCAGCTCTCGCCGGAAACGACAAGAAGCAATTGGCGGATTCCTATCATAATATGGGTAACTCGCTTCTCAATGCCAGGGAAATAGAAAAAAGCATAGAAGCATACAAACAGTCCCTGCGCAACAATCCGGCAGATGACGAGACCCGCTATAATCTGGCCTATGCCAAACAGTTACTCCAACAGCAACAACAGCAGCAACAGCAAGAACAACAACAAGAACAACAGCAACAAGAACAAAACCAACAGCAACAACAGCAGCAACAGCAGCAACAGCAGCAACAGCAGCAACAGCAGCAACAAGAACAAAACCAACAGCAGCACATGTCAAAAGAAAATGCCGAACAAATACTCCAAGCCCTGCAACAAGACGAAAAAGAGACCCAAGAGAAAGTAAAGCAACAACAAATGAAAAAAACAAAACGCTACCGCGTTGAAAAGAATTGGTAACAATGAAACACAATATTGCAAAGCTCATTCTGTTTTTCATCACCATCATTACACCTGTTGCCTCTCTGACGGCAGCCGATGATGTCATATTCACAGCCCAAGCCGAAAGCACAGTAATAGCAGGCGAACCGTTTCGTCTGCAATTTCAAGTCAATGCATCCGGCAAAAATTTCCAATTGCCGGATATCAAAGGGTTTGAAATAATATCTGGGCCGCAAACATCCACCAGTAGCAGTACACAAATAGTCAACGGCAAGGTAACACGCTCAAAATCGACAATATACACCTATATACTCTTGTCGGAAAAAGAAGGCCAGTACACCATACCTGCCGCATCGGTTACCGTTGACAAAGAACGGTACCGGTCAAACACGCTTACCATCAAAGTACTGCCAGAGGACAAGACAGGCAACACAGCGGCAGACAACAGACAGTCAGGCTCATCTCGCCGAGGACAAAACATATCGGCAGACAACCTGTTTGTAAAGGCCATAGCTTCACGCACCAACGTATATGAACAGGAAGCCATCGTATTGACCTACAAATTGTATTTCCGTGTAGATCTGACCAATATCCAACCGATAGAATTTCCCGACTTCAACGGATTCCTTGTACAGGAAATAGAACTACAACCGGATCGCCGTCCTCAAGTAGAGAACTACAACGGATTGAACTACAGCACTTATGAAATACGAAAAGTGTTGCTTTTCCCACAACACGCCGGCATACACAAGATAGATGCGATGAAAACGAATGTCATCGTCCGCCTTCAAAACCAACATCAGCAACGCAGTTTTTTCGATTCATTTTTCGACACCTACCAAGAAGTGGAGAAACGGTTGGAAACTCCGGCTCTGAACATCACGGTCAAAGCCCTGCCTGTACCAAAGCCCTCCAATTTTTCAGGTGTAGTCGGTTCGCTGTCAATGACATCTGACATTACCACACAAGAAGTCAATACCAACGAGCCGATAACCATAACATTGAAAGTATCCGGATCCGGCAACATGAAAATGCTAAAAAATCCGGAAATGAATTTTCCGACAGATTTTGAGGCATACGAGCCTAAAGTCAGCAACCAATATACATCAGGCACAAAGGGGCTGTCCGGGACAAAGACCATAGAATACCTTGCCATACCGAGACACGACGGCACATTCACAATACCGGCCACGACCATGAGCTATTATGATATAGCTTCAGACGGCTACAAAACCGTTTCAACACCCTCCTACACCATAACAGTAAACAAAGGCAACGCTACCGAACAGACTCCGGTGGTAGTGGGCAACTTCAACAAAAGCGAGAAAGTGACAATCACAGCCACCGACATACGCTTCATAAAGACCCGTCCCCTGAAAATTGAAGTGCAAAACAGACTCATAGCAGGCACACCTCTATATTGGATGATGTTTGCCATACCGCTCGTTGCAGCTGTGGTCCTGGCTCTCTTTTTCAGAAAACAGATCAGGGAAAGTGCCGACATAGCCCTCATGCGCAATAAAAAAGCCAACAAAGTGGCACGCCGGCGGCTGGCAATTGCCAACAAATATGCCGCGGCTGGCGACAAGATCCATTTCTTCGACGAAATACTGAAAGCATTGTGGGGTTACTTGTCAGACAAACTTGGCATACCGGTTGCCGAACTCAACAAAGACAACATAACGGCCAGTCTCGAAAGTTACAACATAAGCAGCGATGTAATAGAGCGGTTTGTGTCCATCCTCAACGAATGCGAATACCAACGCTATGCCCCATCGTCAGACACCCAGGCCGTAATGGACAAGATCTACGGCACCGCGCTATCACTGATCTCGGAATTGGATAACTCGGTAAAACGCAGAAGCCGGACAAAAAGAAAAGATTGACCGCGATACAGACAAGACAAACTACAAACCCACCATACAACAAATATCATAAAAACAATGGCACGCATAAGATATACCTTATTGATACTCTGCACAATCTGCGGCATCCGTCATGCAGTGGCACAATCGGAACAACTCAACTCGTTGTGGCAGACCGCAGAGCAACAATATACGGACAAACGATATGACGAAGCAGCCGAGACATACCGCCAACTGCTCAGTTTCGGGTCATCGGCAGACTTGTACTACAACTATGCCAATGCGCTCTTCAAATCGGGAGAAACAGGACCGGCGATATTGTATTATGAACGGGCATTACGCCTCAACCCGACCGATGAAGACATCCGGTTCAACCTGCAATATGCCAACAATGCCAAGACAGACCAGATAGAGGAGATAAAGCCGTTTTTCATGAAACAGTTCAGCCTCAGCATAGAACAGCTCATGACATCAAACGAATGGGCATATACCGGAATAATAAGTTTTGCCGTCATGCTCACGCTTGTCCTGGTCTACCTGTTCAGCAAATTGAGATGGTTGCGCAAGTCGGCGTTTTTCACGGCCCTGTTCGCTTTGCTGCTGACAGTCACAAGCATCTGCTACACATTTGCCAGCAAACGTCACTCATTGCAGCATACTGATGCCATTGTAATGTCAGGCAGCGTATCGGTAAAAAGCTCGCCCGATGCAAGCGGCACCGAGGTTTTCGTAATACACGAAGGGACAAAAGTCAGCATTCGTTCCACCATTGGCGAATGGAAGGAAATAAAGATTGCCGACGGTAATCTGGGCTGGATTCCTGCAGCCGACATAGAAATCATATAGAAAGATACCAGAACGCCTGTGCAAATATCCAATATGCAGTGAATCAAACAGCAGCTTAAAGCGTTTTTTTTGACTACAGTATATTTTCCCGACAAGCCTTCCACCCGCACGCCATGAATGAAATAATGCAAATAGACCGATATATAACAGTCGCAGTCAACTCTTGCCACTCCCCATATTCCGACAACTTTTTCTGGACATTCACCCAAACCGTGACTTGGATACCGCTTTTATTGCTGTTCATAATTGCAGTCTGGCGCAACTACGGCGCGTCAACCACCCTATTCATACTGATATTGACAGGATTGTCCATTCTATTGTCGGACCAGATATCTTCATCATTGATAAAACCGTCGGTACACCGACTGCGTCCTACACACGACCCTGAAATAAATGCTTTGATACATACCGTCAACGGATATAAAGGAGGCCTTTACGGATTTGTTTCGTCACATGCAGCCAACGCATTTGCCTTTGTCACGGTCACCGCTCTGCATTTCAAGGACAAATGGTATGCCATAACATTCTATGTATGGGCGGCACTTACAGCCTATTCGCGGATTTATCTCGGAGTACATTACTTTGGCGATGTCATCTGCGGTGCTGCAATAGGAGTTTCGGTAGCTACGTTACTGTACTTTTCATGCAGAATATCGGCCGGATACACGACCGTAAAATTCATTCCCCGCCAAATAAGCCCAATAAAGCCACAATATGGCAAGGCACTTGCCTTGTCTATGATTGCATATATATGTTTTATAGCCATAATTGAAGCATTCGTTTGAAAAAATGATTGCATACAAGCATTTCCAAACGATATTAAGTCTCTAACAGACTGACTATTGATGCAAAATACGTCTGCCAAACCGAGGAAAAACGATTTACGTCAAATTTGGGCACAAGATAATTTAACATAATTTTTCCGTTAAATTATTTTGATTATTCAATCTTAATCCGTACATTTGAAGCACAAAAGGAGCGACAAAAGCAACGTATTTATTCACATCTAATACCGTACTACTATGACTAAGACAATCACATTTAACGAACTGCGTAAAATCAAAGACCAGTTGCCTGATGGAAGCATGCAGCGTATAGCTGACGAATTAGGATTGAAGGTAGAGACAGTGCGCAACTACTTCGGCGGGCACAACTACAAAGAGGGTAACGGATGCGGTGTTCATATCGAACCGGGTCCCGATGGTGGAATGGTCATGTTGGACGACACTACTATTCTGGATATGGCGAAGAAGATTCTGGAAGAGTGACACTAAACGAGGGTTGCAAGACGCAGCCTCTTGATTGTACGGAAGATTGGAGCGGACTGTTTGTCAAGAGATGAACAGTCCGCTTTCTCTTTTTTTGCAATAAACACTTCCCCTTTTCAAAACAACGCCGACATATCCCGTTGGTTTATCGGATTGTAGATTTGTTTTTGCTGTATCCGCTTTTCTATCAACAGGATGTCATGATACCTGCATCCCGATTTCATACGACAATCAGTACAATCGAAACAGTCAGGCAAAGGTATGTTTGCCAACTCGTAGAAAATTAAGGCAAGGGGGGGGAGGTTTGATAAGGGGGCTTGATGTACACACCGGGGATGGGCAGATTCCCAACGATCCGCGCAAAAGGCAACAAAAAACGTCAGCCGATTTAGACTATTCCGGAGATTTTCAGTACTTTTGCACGAGAAACACAACACTCTACGAATAGACTTATGGCTCGAATAATGGCATTGGATTTCGGGAAAGTACGGACAGGCGTGGCCGTAACTGATGTACTGCAACTAATACCCAATGGTTTGACAACCATAGAGACGCCGGAACTGGAGAAATTTCTGGCCGACTATTTTGCAAAAGAGGAGGTGGATACTATCGTAATCGGATTTCCCAAAACGCTGCGAAACGAGCCGGCCGAGGTGACCAAACAGATAACCCCTTTTGTCAACCGACTGAAAAAGCTGTATCCCGACAAGGGAATAGAGCTTATCGATGAGCGGTTCACAAGCAAGATGGCTTTCCAGACCATGATTGACAGCGGCATCAACCAGAAAGCCCGCCGCAACAAAGCTCTTATCGACCAAATATCCGCCACAATCATACTGCAAAATTATCTTGACAGTCGGTCTCAAGCCGGCCTGTGACCGACACCGTCCGGATACAGGCCATGCGGCCCCCCCCAAAAAAAACACCGGACATCGCACAAACCAAATAACCGAACATTACGGCACCTACAATATGTCTACAGGTAAACTTATAATATTCTCGGCCCCTTCGGGCAGCGGGAAAAGCACCATTATCAGCCGTCTGAAAGCGGCAGGCTACAACTTCGACTTCTCGGTTTCAGCCACGAGCCGGGCACCGCGAGGGGCGGAACAAAACGGCGTGGAATACTGGTTCCTATCGGTCGAAGAATTCAAGGAACGTATAAAAGCCGGAGATTTCGTCGAATACGAGGAGGTCTACCCCGGATGCTTTTACGGTACGCTTGCTTCGGAAATCAACAGCAAACTCAATGCCGGGCGCAACATGATGTTCGATGTGGACGTAAAAGGAGGTCTCAATATCAAACGCCGCTACACCGACCGCGCCCTTGCACTTTTCATCCAGCCGCCCAACATGGAAGTCCTGCGGACACGACTTACAGGACGGGGCACCGACTCTGCCGAGATGATTGAAAAACGATTGGCCAAAGCAGAATGGGAAATGAGTTTCGCCCACCAATTTGATGCCATCATAGTCAATGACGACCTCGATATTGCCGTAAAAGAGGCAATCGGCAAGATCGACGAATTTCTTGAACTATGAGACCAGCACCACGCAGGAAGCAGGTACTGCTCTATTTCGGGTCATTCAACCCGATACACACAGGCCATTTGGCTTTGGCCGAGTATGCTCTGGCACACACGCCGACAGATGAACTGTGGTTCGTGCTCTCGCCCCAAAACCCATTGAAACAGGACAGCGGCCTGTGGGATGACAAATTCCGGCTGCAATTGGCACGGATAGCGGCAGAACCCCGGGGTATGCAGGTATCGGACATTGAATTTTCCCTACCGCGCCCCAACTACACTTACCGCACACTGCAAGCATTGTCGGCCCGGTATCCCGGCATAGAGTTTTCCATGCTGATAGGTGCCGACAACTACAACCTCTTTTCCCGCTGGCGCAACCACTGTGAAATACTCGCCCGATACCGAATTTACGTATATCCACGCGCCGGAATTGATGCCGACCGCACCCAATTTCCGCAAATGACATGGCTTGACGCCCCTCTTTTACCCATATCATCGACACAAATAAGGGAAAAACTGGCAGCCCATGAGCCGATAACCGGTATGGTAACGGATGAAGTCGAGGAAATTTTGGTACGCGCAAAGCATTGAAAATCACGACAACATGCAAAAGAATTGCAAATACAGGCAAAAAACAGGCCGAATAATTTGCATGATTGGGAAAAAAGCGATACCTTCGCACCGCTTTTGGCTTGGCTGTAGACATAGACGGCAAAAGCAGGCATAAGAGAATTGGAGAGATGGCAGAGTGGTCGATTGCAGCGGTCTTGAAAACCGCCGTACTGAGAGGTACCGGGGGTTCGAATCCCTCTCTCTCCGCTAAAATTAATCAGATTAAACAATGAAAAAAGGTATTCATCCAGAGAGCTATCGTCCCGTAGCATTCAAAGACATGTCGAACGAAGATGTGTTCATCACTCGTTCAACTGCAGCTACGAAAGAAACCATCGACATTGATGGGGTAACTTATCCTTTGGTAAAGCTTGAAATTTCAAGTTCGTCACATCCGTTCTACACTGGCAAAACCAAATTGGTTGACACTGCAGGTCGCGTAGATAAGTTCATGAGCCGTTACCAGAACAGAACAAGCCGCAACAAGAAATAAGCAGCTTGCTCGGACAAAAGATAGTGTTAAAGCGAAAGGCTGTCTGACCACATACAACGGGGTTAGCCAGCCTTTTCTGCTACAGGCAGGCTATAAAGCTCATTATCCTGAAACAAACGATGCACAGAATCTCCGTCACAACACTGCTGCTTCTGACGATTACGGCATGTCTGCAGGCGCAAACCGGAACAGGCGAATCTGACATAGCCAGGGTGGCAGACACTGTCACCCACAACACACGCCACGCCATTTCGGTACTGCCGCTTTCACTTGACCTGCATATCGGTTACGAACACTCGCAAATCAATTCGTCGGCATTCACATCGGCCATACTGCTCAACTATACGCCACAAGACTGGGTGAAAACCAATATAGGTTTCAGGGTGTCGACCCACAGCATGTACTCATTCGCAGCCAGAGGAGATTTCAACTGGAGGCCAGGCAACAAACGGAGCTGTCTGACACTCCGCAACCAATACAACTATAACATCTACGGGGCCAGTAATTTTCAGGACCTCAACATATCACTGGCAGCAGCCTACGACCATCCGTACTTCTACATCGCCGCCGGGGGTTACGCCCGGATGTTCACAAACATAAAGCCACCCCGCGGCAGCCGCCGTACCACGATCTGGGAACCTGGTCTGGTCTATGACATTGAAGGGAGGATATTCCCGAAACAACACGTATGGAACATCGGACTGCAAATAACCAATATGCGCCTGTTCGTCATCGAACGCTTCTATGCGCCCAATTTCATACTGAAAGGCAATTACCGCATAAACGGATATGCCGACGAACACTTGAACTTGCAAGTACAGACAGGTTTCCAACCTGCCGGTCTGATGCACATAGCCGTCAATTACTACACTTTTTTTCTTAACGTCGGGATAACATGCGCAATCTGACAAGACATATTGTCATCTTAACCATAACTACGACTGCGGTTATGGCACTGGCGAGCTGCGACAAATATGATATATCGGGCTTTTTCCATTCGTCAAGCGACACCGTGAACAAACGTTTTTCACAATCGCTGGAAATCGATTCCTCGAATGCAGACACTCCGGTTGCAATGGACAGCAACAACTATTCTGTCTACGTCATATCCGACTTGCATATAAAAACTACAGCAAAAAACCTGGCTCAACTTATAGATATCGCGGCTACCGACCCGGATGCAGGTTTTGTCGCGGTGCTCGGAGACATCACCGACCAGAAAGGCGGGCATTACATAGCGTATGACACTATAAATGAACATAGGCCAGGCACATTGCCGCTTTACGCTACAGTCGGCAATCACGACCTCTATTTCGGCCAATGGACAAGTTACAAAAAATTGTTCGGTGCAAGTGCCTATTACCGCACAGTGCAGACACCAGATACGGCAGACCTGTTTGTTTTCCTCGATTCCGGCAACGGAACCCTCGGGCACGACCAGTACCGTTGGCTGGCATCGCTGCTGGAAAACCACCGGCCATCATACCGTCATTGCATAGTGGCCACACACACGAACTTCTTCGACGTGGATTTGGGACAAATGCCTACAGGGAGTTTTACACTGGAAGAAACCGCCATGCTCACTTCGCTTTTCACACGACACAACGTGACGATGGTAATCAACGGACATGACCACCATCATGAGACGGCCAGATTCGGCACAACGCTTTATATCACAGCAGGGCCGGCCATGGACAAAAATCCCGACTCAGGGTATTCGGTTCTTCACATCGGCGACAACATAACATGCAGCCATCATCTTTTCCAATAACATAACAACCCGGCCATGCACCCACTCGATCCATTCAGATATTGTCCACGTTGCGGCTCTCCGCATTTTAATACTGCCACAGAACGCAGCAAGCGGTGTGCCGACTGCGGATTCGACTACTATTCGAACGCAGCAGCGGCCGTAGCAGCCGTCATCACCGACACACAAGGGCGCACACTGCTGACCACACGGGCATTTGAGCCTGCACGCGGGACACTTGACCTGCCGGGCGGATTCGTTGAAAACGGGGAAACGGCCGAAGAAGCATTACGGCGGGAAGTACGCGAAGAACTGGGCATAGAACTGAAAACATTGGCATACCTGACCTCGCAACCCAACATATATCCGTTTGCAGGCATTGAAATACATACATTGGACATGATATTCCGCGCGTCCATCACACCAGGTGACACCATAAGTCCATCGGATGACGTGGCACAGGCACAATTTTACGAACTTTCTCCCGTTGTACTTAACAGAGTGGGACTGCCATCAATCAGGAAAGTACTTTCAGACATTTACGACAAAAAACGACAAATGCCATAAACCATTAACCGACATATATACAATCATATCATCACAATGAACAAGAAACTCTGTACCACACTTATAGCAGGCATAGCCGCGCTTTCGGGCATTATAGCCCAGGAAACGAGAATATACAACTCCCCTGAATACAATTTCAATCAGGGACAGGAACTCTTCATCCAGCACTTCTACGCTGCAAGCAGCAAATACTTCAAAGCCTACAAAGCCCAGCCGGATGCCAGGCCGGAATTGATAATGGAGGCAGAATACTACATTGCGGCCAACAGTTTCAATCTGCGCGACAGCAAGGCCATAGAACTGCTCAAGGATTTTCTCGCCACCTATCCATACTCCCCAAAAGCCGACAAAGTACAATACATGACCGGCATGTGCTACTACGAGAAAAAGGACTACAAGGAGGCGATAAGCCATCTACGTTCAGTGGACGAACGGCAGCTGACGGAAAAAGAGTACTATTCATTCCATTTTGCCAAAGGATTCAGCCAGCTTATGCTCAAAGACTACGCATCGGCAAGCAAAAGCCTGAAACTTGTCAACACATACGACAGCCCTTACCGCAACGATGCCGAATACTACTACGCCTATTCCGAATTCTGCAGGAAAAGCTATAAATCTTCACTCGAAATTTTTCTCAACATTGCGCCGGAGAGCCGTTATTACGAACCGTCGCAATATCATGTACTGCAAATCTACGACCAACTGCGCCAACATACCAAGGCCGTGGAGCTTGGCAAGAAACTGATAGCCGATTATCCCAAAAGCGAATACAACAGGGAGGCTTACCGCATACTCGGCGAAAATTCATACTACCGCCAGCAGTGGGATGACGTGACCCTATACATGCCTCTGTATGCCAACGGGCAGGCTAAAGTACAACGTTCGGACATGTATATGCTCGGCATAGCCTATTACCAGACCGAAAAATATCCGGCTGCCATCACGGCATTGAGCAAAGTGACCACCGAACAGGATTCGCTTTCGCAAAACGCATACATATTTATCGGTCATGCCTACCTGCAAAACGAACAGCCCGACAAAGCCCGTATGGCATTCCAGTCGGCATCGCTCATGTCATATGACAAACAATTGCAGGAAGAGGCCATGTACAACTATGCACTGGCAACGTACCAAAGCAATGCACCGTTCGGCGAAATGATAAAGGCATTTGAGAAATTCATCGCCACATACCCGTTGTCGAAACACCGCAACAATATATACGAGCACCTTGCCGACGTATATCTGTCTGACAAAAACTACGAAGGAGCCATCGAGTCAATATCGAAGCTCACCACCCTGTCACCGAAACTGGAACAGGCAAAAGAACAGGCACTCTTCCAGTTGGGAGTGGAGGCATTCAACAACCGCAACTATCCGCAGGCTATCGAACGTTTCAACCAGTCGCTGAAAATCTACAGCCAGAAATCGTTTTCATCACAAGCATATCTATGGATAGGTGAAGCATACTACCGCACAGGTGACATAAACAATGCCCGCAAAAGCCTTACCACTTTTCTGAACAGCAAACAGGGCAAAACATTTGACCAACTGCAAAAGGCCTACTACACACTCGGTTACACCTACTTCGAAGCAAAAGAATACAATGCAGCCCGCCCTTATTTCCTGACATTCCTTGAAATCGACGGCATAGAAAACAGCAAACTCTACGCCGATGTTCTCAATCGTCTGGGAGACTGCTATTTCTACAACCGCGACTTTACGACTGCACACAACTATTATGACAAGGTGCCGGTGCGCAGTCCAGTCGCCGACTATGCCCTCTATCAGAAAGGCTTTATCCTTGGATTGCAGAAAAACTACTCTTCCAAAATAAAGGCTCTCAATACTTTGACAGCCCAGTACCCGCACAGCGACTTTCACGATGATGCCATGTACGAAATCGGACGCACCTACCTTCTGCAAGACAAAAACACCGAGGCCATAGAAGCGTACCGCCGCCTCCAGAAACGCCACTCCAAAAGCCAGCTCACCCGCCGCGCATCATTAGAAATCGGTATGATTTATGCCAACATGCAGCAGACAGACGATGCCATCAGGGCATATAAACAGGTGATAGAAAAATATCCGGCAAGCGAGGAAACCCGCGTAGCACTCGAAAGCCTGCAATCGATATACATAGACAACAACAGGGTTGACGACTATGTGTCGTATCGCGAACAGATAGCAGGTACCACCATATCCACCATCAAGAAAAGCGAAGAGGATTCAATCTCATTCCTTGCGGCCGAACGCGCATATGCCCGCGGCGAATATCACGAGGCCATCAGTTCACTCAACAAATACATAGTCGAGTTTTGCGAAACCCCTACACTCAACTGCATTGCGGCGCAGTACTACCTGGCCGAATCGCTCTTCAAACTCGATGAGCCGGTCCGTGCGCTCGTCTATTACGACAAACTTTCGACAATGGACGGCAACAGCTATGCCGAACCGTCGCTCATGCGTGCGGCCGAAATAACATACCAGCAAAAAGACTACTCCACAGCCAAGCGGTATTTCGACCAACTCTACGAAGCAGCATCTTCCAAAGACAACCGCAGCATAGCCCGCCTCGGAGCGTTGCGTTGCAGCCATCTCACCAACCAGTATGCCGATGCAATAAACATGGCTACTGACATTATAGAAGATCCGAGCTCGTCATCCGAACTGGTCCGCGAAGCCCGTTACTGCCGCATGAAAGCCAACATGGCCATCTGCACCGACCCCAAAACACTGCCGTACACCGCTGTCGATGACATGAACAAACTCGGATCCGACATATCATTTGCCGAAGGTGCCGAAGCCCAGTATCTCAACGCACAGCACAGGTTCGACATCGGGGAGGACGACAAGGCCGAAACTCTCATCATGGGCTTCATAGAACAGGGAACCCCCCACCAATACTGGCTTGCCCGCTGTTTCGTGCTCCTGTCCGACATACACATGGCCCGTTCAGATGACTTCATGGCAAAACAGTATCTCATCAGTCTGCAGGAAAACTACTCTGCCAATGACGACATACAGGATATGATCACCCTGCGCATGGCACAAATCACCCAACGGGAAAACGAACAAGTACTTCCATAATCACACATTATAACTACACTATGAAAAGGACCATCATAATGAAAAGAACCATCATAACACTAAGCCTCGGTATGTATATGGCCGTACTTCCGGCACAAACCGATGCACCGGCCGACAGCACAAACTCAGGCACCGACACAGCACGGATAGAACGCAGGATAAACATCGAGAAAGAATACATACCCGAACTGCAACCCGCCACCCGCACTTCAATAGAATATACCATACAGGAACAAAGCATCAAAAAGGCCGATATAATATACTCGGGCTACGCCTCAGATGTGCAGCCGCACCCGCAGTTCTACCCGCTTGAACCTATCAAACAGCGTGTACTCAACCGCAAGACGCCCCACAAAGGCTACGCCTCCGTGGGTTTCGGCTATCCTATCAACTGGATTACCCAATTATACTACCCCATCCTGTCAGGCAACGAAAACTTTTTAGACATCGACATCAACCACGACGGCCATTTGCTCAACAGGAAACAGCTGATACGCACCAACCTTGACATGAATTTTGCGCACAATGTCAATCCGTCCAACCGCATATATGCAGCATTGGGATATTCAAACCGCTACTACACGTACTACGGCACACCCACATCGCCTTCAACAACCGGGCAAGCCGCAGCCGACACTCTGCCACGGCAATCAATACACGGTCTGTCGGCCATCATCGGCGCGCAAAGTTCCAAACCTATGGACGGCTGGAACTATGACGGGCAAATAAGCTACGACATGACCAACCTGCAATACTCAGGCACGACACAACACTCCATTGCATTTGACGGGATAATGGCAAAAGCCATTGGCAAGAATGACATTCTGCTCGGCATAGGCCTCGACAACTACTTTTACAGCCTACCTGCCGCCGCAACCAAAAACAATTTGAAAGGCAATACCGTATTTTCAGTATCGCCGGCATACCACCGCAATTGGAAAGGGCTTGACATACATGTCGGGGCACGTCTTTTCTTTTCGTTCGGCAAAGGCACAGTATTCAATGCCATGCCCGATATCAAAGTACATTACAATGTCAAGCGGCTGATGGACGTATATGCTGAAATCACAGGCGATTATCAGAACGGATCATTAAGCAGCGCATTGGCGGAGTGCCGCTATTGGAATCCTTATACCGACTTGCAATACAACAGATATACTCCTGTCAAAGCCCTCATAGGCATGAACATCAAACCCGTCAAAGGCATGCTGTTCAGCCTTGATGCAGGATACGACTATACTGTCAACGACCATTTTTTCGGCAATCCTTATACCACCGACAAATCAGGCAACCAGATTGTATCGAACCTTTTCTCCGCCGTGTACGAAAACAACCAGCATTTCATGTTCGATGCACGTCTGAGCTACAACTACAAAGAGAAATACCTTGTATACACGCAGGCATCCTACAGGTTGTACTACACGGCATTGCAGTCTCCGTGGAACCGCCCTACCTTGGAATGGGAAACAGGTGTGAAACTATCGCCGGTCAAGAATCTTCTGATCAACGCCAGCTTCTACCTCGGCACGGGATACAAAGCCGGTATACAGGCAAATGACGGCAGTTACGAACTGGTTGACATGAAAAACCATTATGACCTCAACATCGGAGTATCGTATAAAATCAACAGTACAATATCGGTATTCGGAGATTTCAACAATTTGTTGGGTCTCAGTCCGGCACTCGTTTATCAGGACTGGTATGGCTACGACAACATAGGCTTCAACTGCATTTTGGGCGTAAAACTGGAGTTCTGACAAAGTTTCAGCCACTAAAAACAAGATAAAAATAATCAACCCCGGGTATTGCGTATTTGATGTAAAAGCAGTACCTTTGCAGGCGAAAATTCGCACAGAGGTACAATACAAGCAGTTCTACTATCCGGACGGATGGCACCCTCACCTCCCCGTCTTAATTATCAAACACATAAAACAAAACATGTACGCAATCGTAGAAATCCTTGGACAGCAATTCAAGGTAGAAGCAGGTCGCAAGATATTTGTGCACCGTATGGAGGGCGCAGAACGCGGCTCCCAAATAGAATTGGACAAAGTGATGCTCATTGACAAGGAAGGTCAGATCACAGTCGGAGCACCTGTAATTGAAGGTGCAAGTGTAGTGGCTGAAATCGTGTCGCATGTACGTGGCGAAAAAGTCCTTGTTTTCCACAAGAAACGCCGTAAAGGTTACCGTAAACTCAACGGACACCGCCAGAACTTCACGGAGCTCATGATTAAGGAAATTAAAGCGTAAAACAATTAAAAACAGAATCAGAACATGGCACATAAGAAAGGCGTCGGCAGTTCCAAGAACGGACGTGAGTCAGAAAGCAAACGACTCGGAGTAAAAGTGTTTGGCGGTCAGTTCGCAAAAGCCGGCAATATCATCGTGCGTCAGCGTGGCACCGTCCACAACCCAGGTGATAATGTAGGTATGGGAAAAGACCACACATTGTTTGCCTTAATTGACGGTGTAGTGGCATTCCGCAAACGCCGCAACAATAAATCGTATGTATCAATAGTTCCCGCCGACAAAGCGAACTAAAGGTATACAAAGCATTGACATAACGAAGGCTGTGTATTGTTTTACACAGCCTTCGTTATGTCATTATAGAGGTGTGGCGCATATTGACCCGTGTATGTAATCGTTTATTGCGGTGAAGGAGCGCATCTCCGTCCTGCGGCATCCCGGCCGTCAGGGTCTATCGTTGCCGGGATTGTGTTCGGTATCCTTCATCCGATATCACCGTCTATATTAACGGCTAAAAGCGGGATGCGATGTCATCATCGGTCAATATTGACATAATGGGGGAACCTTCAGGGGTGAAATTAGGATTGGATGAAGAGAAGAGACGTCCGAGCAGTACTGTACGGTCATCGGAGGTCATTGGGTCAGACATTTTCTTCAAAGCGGCACTGTGAGCTATAGTACGTGTTATAATCTGTCTAATGGAATGGGCAACGTCTCCCCCTCCGTCCTTGATATTCCGAAGCAACAAATCGATCACCGATGAAATATCCACACCGCCGGCAAGAATGGCAGGTATACCGCTTATGTTGATCAGATTGCGTCCGGCATCTACAAAATCAAATCCTATGGCACGCAGGTCGCACTCTATCTCGGTAAAAAGGCAACGGTCATCGACAGACAATTCTATAATCTCGGGGAAGAGCAATTTCTGTGTCACACCGGCATTGCCGGCAACCATCTGCACCAGATCATCGTAACATACACGCCACATGGCACGTTCAATATCCACCAAAGCCAGCCCTGACTTCAACGAAATACAGATATACCTGTTGCGATGCAAGACAGTATCATTAAAGGCATTGCCAGCCGGTACACCAGAAATTCCATCAGCAGTACCGGCACCTCCGGCTGATGCCATATTTCCTGGCTGACTTATGCCGGACACATCATGTCTGCCGGGAAAAGAGATGGTCTGCTGGCAGGCGCCGTTGAAAAGACGTTGCCAGTTCCTGATATCGGAAGTTCCGGTTTTGCCGCCACCTCCCCCGGAAAGCCCGGGAGCCGCCTGCCTGGCAAAAGGATTGTAATTGGGATTGAAAGTCACTTCCGGCATGGATGGAGCCGGACCAGCATTTCCAGGCACCGGAAAATCAGGTCTGCCGTCAGTATTGAAGTCTATAGACGGTACAATATTGAACTTGCCGAGGGCCTCACGTACCGCAATTGATATAATACTCCATATCTCACGTTCGTTCTCGAACTTTATTTCTGTCTTTGTGGGGTGGATATTTACATCTATAGCGGATGGATCGACTTTCAAATCCAGGAAGAAAAGCGGTACATCATCAGCGGCAACCATCCGTTCGTATGCCTGGACGACAGCCCGGCGAAAATATGGATGGTTCATATAGCGTCCGTTGACGAAGAAGAACTGAGGCGTATTGCGTCCGGCACTTTCGGGAGTCCCCACAAAACCGTGTATTGAAACCAGTGTTGTATCTGCATCGACACTGAGCAACTGCCGCGCTATGTTACGGTTACGCCTGTCAAAAACAGCCACAATGCGCTGTTTGAAGCTACCTGGAGCCAGATCATACAACAAATCGTCATCGCTGTAAAGACGGAACGCCACACCGGTATGTGCCAACACAATCCGCTGCATCTCCTGAATGATATTACGCAACTCGGTTTCATCGCTTTTGAGAAATTTACGGCGTGCCGGGACATTGAAGAAGAGGTTTTTCACCACGAATGCGGCCCCTTTGGGACACTGCACCATCTCCTGGCGTTCGACTTTTGACCCTGAGAATTCGATCAATGTGCCAAGCTCGTCGTTTTCGGTACGTGTACGGATCTCGACTTGCGCCACAGCCACAATGGAAGCCAACGCCTCTCCTCTGAAACCCATAGTGGACAGGGCAAAGAGGTCGGATGCTGCTGCTATCTTGCTTGTAGCATGACGTTCAAAAGCCAGACGTGCATCGGTAGAGGACATCCCCTTGCCATTATCCACCACTTGTATGGACGTACGTCCGGCACCACGCACCACAACAGTGACCTGTGTGGCACCGGCATCGATGGAGTTTTCGACAAGCTCCTTGACAACGGAAGCGGGACGCTGTATGACCTCACCGGCAGCAATCTGATTGGCCACAGAATCAGGGAGAAGGCGGATAATGTCCATAGGGTTTGTGTTTAGTTTTTCAATATTGTTTTACAAGGCGAGGTAATCGCCGGATGTGAAATACAGCACTGCGGCAACAGCCAGGAGAACAACTGCGATAAGAAGGAAACGGATGTTGGAAGAGCGTCGTTCAGCCCGCATGTCGCGTGTTTCGGCGACATCTGCATCAATACGGTTGCGACGAAAAGAACCGCGCCTGATGGAGGGGGTGTATGTGCCATCTCCGGGCTTTATGCCCAGCTCCTTGTTGACACGCTCTTCGCGTTCCCGGCGTTCTTCCTTTTCAGGATCGTAGTATATGTTTTTATGCACATACTGACGTGGACGTGGCGTTTTTACAAAAGTGAACTTTATCATAAGTATCGAAAATTAACTGATGAGGCAAACGAATATCTCAAGTAGAACGAATATTTCAAGCAGGCTGTAGTTCAGACGTCTGTATCAATGATGCCGATGTATTTCGGCGATGTTCCGTACCTGTTTTCAGACTTGTCGCTATCTACACAGCAGAAAACCAAAAGGAGAACCTGAAAATATACA
Source organism: Candidatus Aphodosoma sp. (assembly GCA_051870875.1). Lineage (GTDB taxonomy): Bacteria > Bacteroidota > Bacteroidia > Bacteroidales > Paludibacteraceae > Aphodosoma. The sequence continues at coordinate 19,107 of JBJECG010000025.1, read as the reverse complement.
TCCTGAGAGAAAGATGAGAGCCAACAGGCTGATAGCTGGTTTTGGCATAGTCAGAAGTCGTTTTATGAAATTACACGTATTCGGGACCGAAGCGGTCTTCAACGTCGTTGACGTAGCGGCGGATTTTCGCTTCTTCATCCTTGCGGCATATAAGCAGCACACCGTGGTCGCGGGCTATGAGGTAGCCGTCGAGTCCGTCGATCACAGCCAGTTCCCCGTCGCCGAGAGCCACTATATTATTGTCGGCCTCATAAAACAGGGCTTTGCTCCGCAGGACGGCATTACCCCGTAAGTCCTTGTCGGCAAGTTCGTAGAGCGATGACCATGTGCCCAAATCCGACCATCCGAAATCGGCGAGCATGACATAGACATTGCGTGCTTTTTCCAAGATGCCGTAGTCGATGGATATGTTAGGGCACAGGGGGAATATCCGTTCGATTACATTTTCCTCGTCAGGAGTACCGAGTCTGTCGGCAACGGCATCGAATTTTTCGGACACTTCTGTCAAGAGGTTTCTGAATTCGTTGATTATGACATCAGCCCTCCACATAAACATGCCGGAGTTCCAGCAAAATTCGCCTGTCGAGAGGAAGAGCTCGGCCATTTCAAGGTTCGGCTTTTCGGTAAAAGTCTTCACTTTGCGTATCTCTCCGCCACCCTGCCCCATCTGTATGTATCCGTAAGCGGTTTCCGGCCTTGTCGCCTTAATGCCGAGTGTAAGCAGGGCATCGTTGAAAGCGACAAAGCGCAGGCCGTCGGATACACAACGGCGGAACTCTTTCTCATCCAAGATGAGATGGTCTGACGGAAGAACCACGACATTGGCTTTCGGGTTCTGCCGGCTTATACGATACACGGCATAAGCAATGCAAGGTGCCGTGTTGCGGCGCATCGGTTCAAGCAGCACCTGCCCGGGTTTCAGCATCGGGAGCTGTGCGAGCACGGTATCGCGATAAATGCGGTTGGTGACGATGTAGATGTTTTCAGGTAGCACTATTCCTTCGAGCCGGGCATAGGTCATCTGCAACAGCGTCCGTCCGGTGCCCAAAAAGTCAAGGAACTGTTTCGGGCAGCCATTGGTGCTGAACGGCCAAAAGCGACTGCCGACTCCTCCGGCCATGATTATGCAATAGTTGTTTTTCATTATATTTGGATATTAAGATTTTGATTCTAAAAAAGAGAGGTGACAAACCGTTTTTCAGGTTATACGGTACAAAGGTACAAAAATTATTTGTCCTTAATCCACGTTGTGGAGCAAATCATGCCGACATAAGGTATTCCGCGAGCGACAAGCGGTTTTCTGGCCGATAATTTCACCATTGCCCTCCATTTGTCCGGCTTTTAACGTTTACCGACCCATGAATGTACGAATTTTATCGCATAAATTCACAAGTATATGAGAGAAAATGGTTATCTTCGCGCGTCATTTGCAATATTTATAAAATGAAAGAGACTTGGTCAGTCTCCACCATTGCGCCTCCGTACACTATGAAACGACATATCAACCCGCTTATAGTCCTGTACATAGCAACAGTGTTTATACCTACGGCAGTCATCACCACAGTAGCATGTGCCGCCCTCACCTGCCTGATGATACCGGTTTGCGGAGACAGCAAATGGGGTTATTATCCCGGATTGGTATGGGCAAAGATACTGTGTACCACGGCATTGGTAAAAGTAGACGTTGAAGGGAGAGGGAACATCGACCCGCAGAGTTCCTATGTTTTTGCCGCCAACCATCAGAGCATCTTCGATATTTTTCTGGTTTATGGATGGTTGGGAGTGAAATTCCGCTGGATAATGAAAAAAGAACTGCGCCGTGTACCCATAATAGGAAAGACATGTGAGATGATGGGTCATATATTCATTGACCGTACCAATGCCCGAGCAGCGAAACGCAGCCTCGAAGCGGCAGAAAAAAGACTGAAAGGCGGGAAATGTTCGATAGTGATGTTTCCAGAAGGCACACGGACGAGAGACGGCAAAGTCGGGCGGTTCAAACGCGGGGCATTGGTCATAGCCCGCGACCTGCAACTGCCGGTAGTGCCGGTATCCATCATCGGCGCATACGATGTTATGCCATACCATGCGTGGTATATCAAACCTGGCACAATACGCATGACAATACACCCGCCGGTCATGACTGCCGGAATGTCAGATACCGAGCTGCATACGACAACCGACCGCATCCGCAATACCGTAGCATCTGCAATAGAAAACCAATAACAAAACAACTGCCATGAAACACATCACCCGACTCATAGTCCTGCTGCTGCTCGCAAGCGCCAACATCAGCCAGGCACAATGCCAAGTATTCTCAATAAAGAAAAAGAGTGCCATCAACCTCTTTATGGAAGCCCGAGGTTCGTACAAGACAGACCACCGGCTGGAATGTCTGCTCAATGCCATCAAGAAAGAAAAACGATTTGTAGAAGCCTACTGGTTTCTTGCCGAAACATATATCGACCTGAAACAACCGGCAAATGCAATCCGTACACTGGAAACGGCAGACGGACTGGATCTGCCAGACCAAGGTGAAACCAAAAGCCGTCTTGCGGAGATATACTATTCACAAGGCCAATATGAACTGGCTTTGAAGAAAATCCAGGAGATAGAAGATGCCTCGTATGCCTTCAAATGCAGCAAGCTGAAGAAAAGATATGAGGCAGCCATCGAGCTCCGCAGCCATCCGGTTCCCTTCGAACCCAAAAACCTGAAGAACGTCAATACAAACTACGATGATTATTTTCCGAGTGTGACAGCTGACGGACAGATGATTTCTACAACCGTGCTTGTACCGGCGGTCTCGTTCTACACAGCCAAAGATGTAAAACACTTTCAGGAAGACATGTTCATAAGCCGATGGAACGGTGAAGACTGGGATTACAGCAAACCGCTGTCGGCCCCACTCAACACCCAGGGCAACGAAGGGTCGCAAAGTTTTTCGGCAGACGGACGCTATATGTTCTACATACAATGCGACAACAAGGCCAACATAGGGTCATGCGACATATACTACTCCATCCGCCGCGGCGACACATGGAGCATCCCCATGAACATAGGCGAACCGGCCAACTCACGCTACTGGGAGAGCAATCCGGTACTTTCGGCATCGGGAGACCGTCTTTACTTCACAACCAACCGTCCCGGAGGATTGGGCGAAGCCGACATCTGGTGTGCGGATGTGGAAATACAATTCGACGGTACACTCATAACATCAAACGCCCGTCCGCTCGGCGAACCGGTCAACACTCCAGAGTTTGAATTTGCGCCGTTCATCCATGCCGACAACCGTACCCTGTACTTTGCCTCCAACGGACACGACGGTCTGGGGGGCAATGACATATTTGTTTCAACGCTTCAGGATGACGGCACATGGTCACAACCCAAAAATATCGGGTTCCCGATAAATACGGAAGGTGACGAATCCGGCTTTGTGGTCAACGGACGTGGTGACCGGGCCTATTTTGCATCGGACAACATAGACAAAAACAACCGGGGACTCGACATCTACGAAATTACGCTGCCTCATGATGTCCGCCCTACAAATGCCATATTGTACAGTCCTGGAAAAGTATACAACGCCGCAACAGGCAAGCCGCTGCAAGCCCAAGTGGAAATTTTCGACCAACGGACCAACACCGGGCTTTTCAAATCACTATCAGACAAGGCAGACGGCAAATTTACCGCCATGCTACCTGCCGGCGGGTCATACGGTCTGAGCGTGACGCAACCGGGATATATGTTCTATACGGCAGAAATATCCAATCCGGGAGACAGTATATCAGTGGCACTGCAACCGATAAAATCAGGCAGCACCACCGTACTCAACAATCTCTTTTTCGACTACGACTCTGATGTGATACTGGAAACGTCACATGCCGAAATAGCACGTTTAGTGAAATTCATGCAGACCAACCCGAAACTGAAAATCATCATTGTAGGGCATACAGACAGCCGCGGCAGCCAGCAATACAATCTTGATCTGTCATCGCGCCGGGCCAATGCATTGCGCAACGCCCTCATTGCACAGGGAATACCGGCAGACCGCATCGCATCCAAAGGCATGGGCAGCTCCTCACCGATAGCTACCAACGACACTGACGAAGGACGCGCCCTTAACCGCCGCGTTGAGGCGGTAATACAATGAGATGCCCGCTGCTTTCAACACCAATACCCCACAGTTCTTCATTAAATGTATGCCCTATCCATATTGCAAATTAACATCAAACTTCACAAAGCACTTTGGTGGTATCAAATAAACACTACAATTTACCCCATCAAACAAAAAGAGGAACAATAAAACCTACTGCCGTACAGGTCAAGCAGGAAAAAGTTATGGAAGCAAGAGATTACATCTATGATGCACTGTGCAAACGCATGAGGACATTGGAAATCAAGGATTTGATGGATTCCATTTCCTTAAACGATCTCAACAATGCCAGGACGGAGGGAGGAGGCCGAATTAGCATTGACAATGACGTAGTAAAAATCCTGTACGATCAGACTGCACGCAGTATATATTTACCTACGGAGGAAGTAATCTGTACGAGAAATGAGGCCTATGCAATGTTAAATGATATCGGAGACACAGCCCGTGCAGACATCTTGCGGAGTCTCTTCAACGAATTGAGAGCGGAAAGCAGCAAGTCAAGGATGGCCGCAGAGCTGTGCGCTGTCATCAAGGACAGATTCGAATGGTACTACAAGCACAATGTCTTCGATGCCGAGACGGTCATGAATCACAGGGAACTGTTCGCGGAAAACGGAATCCGTGTCAACGAAGATGCCGATGACGGCTATATCATAGCGACCGGCTACGCAAAGGTCAGAGCATCCGGCTACGCAAAGGTCTACGCATACGACAACGCAACGGTCGAGGTAACGGTTTACGAAAAGGACTACTCATCCGACTACGCAGAGGTCAAGGCATATGACAACGCAACAGTCAGAGCATCCGGCTACGCAAAGGTCTACGCATACGACAACGCAACGGTCGAGGTAACGGTTTACGAAAAGGACTACTTATCCGACTACGCAGATGTCAAGGCATATGACAACGCAACAGTCTCGGCATCCGGAAACGCAGAAGTCTCGGCATCCGGCAATGCAACAGTCTCGGCAAACGACAGCGCAATTGTCTCGGCATACGGCAATGCAACAGTCTCGGCAAACGACAGCGCAATTGTCTCGGCATACGGCAATGCAACAGTCTCGGCAAACGACATGGCAGAAGTCAAGGCATCCGGCAATGCAACAGTCTCGGCATCCGGCATGACAGCGATCGTGGCATCCGACAATGCAGTAGTCACGGCACACGACAGCGCAATTGTCAAGGCATACGACGATGCAAAGGTCATAGCATACGATAGCGTAACGGTCTACGCATCCGACACCGTAACGGTAAAGGCAACAGGCACCGCAAAGGTAACCTTTCAATCAATAAACAGTGCCGCAGAATATATCCTAAGGATTTATCGGCCTAATGGGCATTTTGAGTGATGAAACCTTTGCCAGATTTGGATATTATTCAAAGTTAAGCACAAAAGAGAACACCCGGGATGTAAGTCGGTCAATGGCTCTTGTATACGGTTCGAATGCCGGGTCGACATAACCGTTTTCCTGAACGATACGGTCATCCCAAGGGGTAATGATATTGTTGAATCCTATGAGGAACTTGAATTCCGGTGACAGGCGGAAATATTGGGTGTATATTGTCCACCCCACGCCAAATTCCACAAAATAGTCAAAATACTTTGACAGGACTGGTTTCGTCTGATCATGCGACAACTCGAACATCACCCCCCCTCCGGCAAACATATACACCTTATAGTCGTTAATCCTCACAGAACTGTACTTGAGGTGCAGCGGCACTGATATGACGGTGGATTTCAATGTCGTGCTGAAAAGTTCTCCGTCCACATCGTTCATATATGTGAGTGTACGGTCGCCCAACATCAATGTCGGCACCAACCGCATGTTGAAATAACGCCCCAACCGTACATCCCCGAATACACCAACTGAAAATCCGGGCATCCAAGTGGATACTTCGGCCTGGTATATCCTACCGTCTTGTACGATCATGGAGTTGCGGATTCCGAAATCCATAACATTCAGGCCGAGATTGAAACCGAAATGGACAGGTTTATAATCTACGGTAGGCAGATTTTCCGCGACCATCATTACGGCCGGCAAAGAGACAAAAAGGAAAAATACCAAAAATCGCTTCATATTCCGTGAAACGGGGAAAGACAAAAATTATTGTCTGAAAAGTTTGCTGTAACAAAATTTATGACTACTTTTGCACCTGCTAATTAGTACTAACAATAAACCGAATTTTATCATGGCTTACGTAATTTCAGAAGACTGTATTGCTTGCGGCACTTGTATAGGCGAGTGTCCAGTAGAGGCTATCTCAGAGGGTGATATCTACAAAATCAACCCTGATATGTGCACAGAATGCGGAACTTGCGCTTCTGTATGCCCATCTGAGGCTATCCATCTCGGCGAGTAACTTCCGGCGAACCATTTCAATGGATTGAACAAGAATGCGGACTGCTTTCCAAAGAGGCAGTCCGCATTTCTGTTTGTCTGCCAGCTCCCAATGGGCGTGTGCTTGCTGACACCTTCTAAAGCACGGTTACTTTCGGTTTGCCCGACACTACCACTTTGGCTTTTGCGCTGTAATTGAGCATCTGCTCTTTGCGGTCCTGTATCGAGGCTTTCACGTCAAGATTCTTCTCTTTCACGACTACATGTCCGTTGTCAGTCCGCCTGAAGAACACATTCCGTCTTACATCAACGTAGACATGTTTGGCCCTATAACTGTCAAGCGTGTCGCGTCCCATCTGAAGGGTGTTGACAAATTCCAGTTCTTCTTCTTTCAATTTGTATCCGAAAGGGATGTGCAGTTCACCGTCGAGGCTTTGCGCTATTTTCTCCACATGCCATGTGACAGGGTCGATGTAGAAGTGTATCTGCAACTCGCCTTTGGCTATTCCCAGATAGTTGCGTCTGTAAGTATACGTAAGCACGGAGTTGTCGCCTATGACATTGTAGTCCCAAAGAGCCATTTTCTGAGTATTGAGCAGGTCAATGATATTGCCTGTATATCCGCCCCACAAAAACCGGTGCATCTTCACCATCTGTTCGTCGAGTTCGAGTGGTTTGTACGTCACGGTTACGGCATTTTTATTGTTTTTCCTGTTTTTCTTTCCCTTGTTCTGTTTTTGCCGGCGGTCTTCGACCATATCATTGAAAAGCTCGTAGCCTTGTTCCAACTGTTCAGATGCGAATACTTTTTCGCTTTCGGCATATACCACAATAGAGTCTTTGCCGTTGGCGCGTTCCATAGGGTATTCAATTACGGTACCGATGATTTCATTGCGCAAGAGCTGCACTTCATCCTGTGCGCCCTGATATGATGATACCACACGATATTCAGTGGTACGTGGCGGGAAATCGGCCTCCAGCTGTGCGACAAACCGATCCAAAGCATCCCGCTTCAGTTTTTTGCTTTTCTTTTTTGATATACGGGCACTCACTTCGGCACCCTCAAGCAGCACAGGCTGTTCGACAAGCAACACTTCACATATTCCGGCAGTGTCCAGACCGGCCAGCTGGCGGGTTTCGGTGGCATATCCTATAAAGGAAAACACCAGCTCATCGGTCATATTCTCCTTTAAGTCGGCTGTCAGGACAAACTGGCCATTGCCATCGGTAATGGTACCAACACCCGGATTGTTTCTCAAATATACCGACACATAAGACATAGGCAAACCGGATTCATCGGTCACTATTCCGCGATAGGTTTCGGCGGCAGACACCAATGGCACAACCACAACAAGAACCAACAAAATACATTTCATAATTTTCCGTTTCATGTTTCAATATATTTTCTTTGCCCTGTCCATATCGCGACGGTCGTCCTGTTCGCGAATAGACTGGCGTTTGTCGTAATTTTTCTTTCCCCGAGCCACGGCTATCTCGAGTTTTGCAAGACCGTTCCCGTTGACAAACAAGCGTGTGGGTACAATGGTGTATCCTGTTTCGACGGTTGCACGCTGCAACTTGCGCAATTCGCTGCGGTTGAGCAACAATTTGCGGTCACGTTTCACGTCGTGATTGTAGTAATATCCGAGCCTGTAGGCGGATATCTGCATGTTCTTCACCCACAATTCACCGTTGTCAAAGATACAATACGTGTCGGACAGTGAAGCCCTGCCATCGCGCACGGACTTTATCTCCGTGCCATACAGTACTATACCGGCAGTCACCGTATCAGACAGTTCGTAATCAAACGACGCCCGCTTGTTCCTTATATTTATATCGGTTTTTCTTTTCATATCATAAAAATTCTCATGTCAGGTGTCTGCAACAAATGTGCCATCGGGTTTCCGCAGACGGTCTAAATTCACAACTGCGGCCGTACAGACGCTACAAAATTACAAAATTTTATCTGATTATAAAAACAGGACGGGGCTGTACGGCCCGTTCCACATCCACGATGTTCCGTGATATGTAACGTGTTAGCAGTCCAGACATTAATATCAGTCGGGAAATGCGTATCTGTACAATTCCGTATTCGATACGGCTTGGCAAGGCGAGATATGGATTATCCTCGGCAAATCATATTGTCGGGATGTGTATAGGGGGGATTTCATTCAGGAGAATACTGCCGGGCACGCTTGACTTTGTTTTCAGACATTATTGTCCAATTAAAAAAAAATATGTAATTTTGCGGTGCGTAAGCCGGACGATTCGTTTTTACGGGCGGAAACGGCAGACGATGGCATGCCACATTAGCTCAGTTGGTAGAGCAACTCATTCGTAATGAGTAGGTCTGGGGTTCGAGTCCCCAATATGGCTCAAGGCTCGACAGAGGGTGTAAGACAAACCGTTACACCCTTGTTTTTTTATCTGCCCGACACACTTTGGAATCCATATAACAAAACGAACACAGAAAGAGTTATGAGTATCGAAGACATAATCTCACGACAAACCGTAGCGGCCGTCAAGGCACTCTACAATATTGACGCTGACGAAAAAAGCGTACAGATACAGAAGACCCGCAGCGAATTTGAAGGAGACATCACCGTAGTGACTTTTCCGTACGCCAAAGCAGCCAGACAAAGCCCGGAACAGACAGGCAATGCCATAGGCGGATATTTGGCGGCCCATGCCGACAACGTGTCGCACTTCAATGTGGTAAAGGGTTTTCTCAACCTCAGCATAAACCGCACCCACTGGCTTGACACGCTCAATGCCATAAATGCAGACGATGATTTCGGACATCGCCGTGCAAGTGAAAAGTCCCCGCTCATGATGATAGAATATTCATCGCCAAATACCAACAAGCCCCTCCATTTAGGGCACGTCCGCAACAATCTGCTCGGTTACTCCATAGCCCAAATACAAGAGGCCAACGGATGGAATGTCGTGAAAACCAATATTGTCAACGACCGCGGCATACACATATGCAAATCGATGCTTGCCTGGCTCAAATACGGCCACGGCGAAACACCTGCTTCGACAGGATTGAAAGGCGACCACCTTGTTGGCAACTACTATGTGGAATTTGACAAGCACTACAAAGCAGAAGTCAAGGAACTGATGTCCAACGGCATGGATGAGGAGGAGGCCAAACGCCAGGCTCCGATTATGCGAGAAGCCCAAGCGATGCTTCTGCGATGGGAGCAGAACGACCCCGAAATACGCGCTCTCTGGAGCAAAATGAACGACTGGGTATATGCCGGGTTCGAAGAGACATACAGACGCATGGGAGTTTCGTTCGACAGGATATACTACGAATCGAACACTTATCTTGAAGGGAAATCGAAAGTGGAAGAAGGTCTTGAAAAAGGTATCTTCTACCGCCGTGCCGACGGATCGGTATGGGCAAACCTTGAAAGCGACGGTCTTGACGAAAAACTTCTTCTGCGTGCCGACGGCACATCGGTCTACATGACCCAAGATATAGGTACGGCCAAACTACGTTACCAGGATTATCCTATAGACAAGATGGTATATGTGGTCGGGAACGAACAAAATTACCATTTCCAGGTACTTTCACTCCTTTTGGACAAACTCGGGTTCAAATGGGGGAAAGAACTGGTACACTTCTCTTACGGCATGGTGGAACTGCCCGAAGGCAAAATGAAGTCCCGCGAAGGCACCGTTGTCGATGCAGATGACCTTATGGACGAGATGATAAACCAAGCCCGCGAGACCTCGGAGCAGATGGGCAAACTAAGCGAATGCACAGCCGAACAGGCGGCAGAAATCAACCGCATGGTAGGACTCGGCGCGCTCAAATACTTCATATTGAAAGTCGACCCACGCAAGAACATGACATTCAATCCGAAAGAGTCCATTGATTTCAACGGCAACACCGGTCCATTCATCCAATACACCCATGCACGCATACTCTCGCTCCTGCGCAACGCCGAGCAGCAAGGCATAACCATCATGCCAGCCGGAGATGTGGAACCCAGTGACAAAGAAAGTTCACTGATACAGAAAATATCCGAATATCCGAACGTAGTACGCCAGGCCGGCACCGACTTCTCGCCTGCACTGCTGGCAAACTACACTTACGATCTGGTGAAGGAATACAACCAGTACTACCAGTCGACCTCGATACTCAAAGAGGAAGACGCAGCACTCCGCAACATGCGTCTGCTGCTTTCAAAAGTCATTGCCCGCACCGTCCGTTCGGCCATGAATCTTCTCGGTATAGAAATGCCGGAAAGAATGTGATACTCTTCAGCGAAGAAAAGGCAGGGCGGCGGATTCCTACAATGTTTTATATCGGAATTCGCCGCCCTGTCTGTTATCCGCTTCCGCTATATCAGAACCATTTCTTCAGTTTGAAATATATAAGAATCACCACTACGGTCAATACCATAAGACCGATGGCAAACAGATATCCGAACCGCCATGAAAGTTCCGGCATGTAGTCGAAGTTCATGCCATACATGCTGGCAATGAGAGTAGGAGGCAGGAATATGACGCTGATGATGGTAAATATCTTGATAATCTTGTTCTGCTGGATATTTACAAGACCTATGAATGTATCCTGCAAATATTCAAGACGATCGAACGAGAAACGGGTATGTTCGAACAGCGAATTGATGTCCTTGATTATGATTGAAAGTTTGGATTTGGCTTCAGACGGAAATATCTGGCTTTTCAACATATTCGAACAAACACGGCTCTTATCTACTATGTTTTCTCGTATAAGCATGGTTTTTTCCTGCAGCTCCTTGATAGTGATAAGTATATCGTCGCTTACATCGCCTTCGTCCTTCAACTGGTTTGACAGTTTGGTGATTTCACGTGTCATGTCCTCTATCATGTCTGCATCGTATTCGACACGGGTTTCGAGCAATGACACAAAAACGGCATAACCGCTTATATAGTTGCGCGGATTGGCGAACATTTTCTTCACAGTCTCGTTGAACGAACGCAACTGTTCACTGCGGACTGATACCAATATATTGTTTTTAAGGATAAACGATACTGTTTCCTCTTCAAAACTGTCAAGCAGGAATTTGGAATTGGCCACGATACTTTCCTCAGTTTCTATGTAACGGGATGATATCTCGATCTCCTCCATCTCTTCTTCTTCCTGAATATATATTTTCAGAAACTGTTCGAGTTCACTCTCCACCTCAACTTCCACATCCACCAAATCGATCCACAATACAGACGAGAGCGGCACTTCCTTGAGCAGCCCCATGGATTTTCCTATCTTTATACGATTATTGTCACGATAAAAAATTCTTAATTCAGACATAACTCTTCAATATTGTTTATTCCACCGCAATATCGGCCGGTGAGTTTGACATACAGCATAACATGAAAAACGGCTGTCATTTTCCAAATACGAGCCCCAAAAGCACAAGACAAGCCTGAGGCTGTCATACTGACGGAGGCTGGCTAAGAATATGACTGACCAGATTGGTCAATTCGATGAAACCGACAACAGACAGCTGTTCGGGACGTTTGTCAAACACGTCATACAACATGCCCCGCCCCTGCACAAGTGGCTTGAGTGAATTGCGCAAAGTCTTTCTCCGCTGGTTGAACGCTGTCTTCACCACACGGAAAAACAGCGTTTCATCACAATCGAGATGTTTCCGTCCGTTACGTGTCATGCGAATGACCGCCGACTTCACTTTAGGAGGAGGGGAGAACACGTTTTCATGAACGGTAAAAAGATACTCTATATCATAAAATGCCTGCAACAGGACAGAAGTGATGCCGTAAGTCCGGGAACCGGAAGGAGCGGCGATGCGTTCGGCCACTTCCTTCTGGATCATGCCAGAGCAGACAGGGATACGATCCCGGAATTCAAGTACACGGAAAAAGATTTGGCTTGAGATATTGTACGGATAGTTGCCTATCACCATGAAAGGCTCGCCGGCACCTGCGATTCCGTCGATATCGACACGCAGGAAATCAGCTTCGCGGACATCAAGCTGCGGGTAGTTTTCACTGAGATAAACTACCGATTCAGAATCAATCTCCACAGCGGTCAGATCAATATCATCACGTTGCAAAAGGAATTGCGTCAATACGCCCATACCAGGGCCTACCTCAATCACCTTCCGGCAAACGCCCTCCGGAAGAGACTCCGCTATACGACGGGCCACATCCGTATCGGTAAGAAAATGCTGTCCCAGATATTTTTTTGCCCTTACCTCCTGCATAAATCCACTAACGATGAGAGTGTGATTGAAAAAAGCTGAGTAATGCGGATAAAAACCACCGCCACAGAGGCTCAAGTCCGGCTAAAAATAGTACCTTTGCACATGTTTGCCGGCAAAAGCCGTCATCATGCAATGTCACAGCCGACTGCGGTTGCAAAATTAATCAAAAAAAGTAAGCCGACAAACTAAACCGCCAAAAATAATGCATCCTATCAACAGAATACTACAAAAGCCAATACTCACCATAATAGACTTTATGTACCGTCCGTTCAGCAGGGTCGTACCGTACCAACTGTTCCGGTACGGAATATCGGGCTGTGCAAACATGGCATTCGACTGGATACTATATTTCGTATTCTACAATTTCATATTCCGACACAACATAATACATATCGGACCGGTAGCCATAAGCGCACATATAGCCTCTTTTCTGGCAACGTTTCCCATATCGTTTGCAAGCGGGTTCTGGCTTTCGCGCTATATCAGTTTCAAGGAATCAGTGCAACGCGGACGTGTACAACTCATCCGGTACCTGATGGTAGTAGGATTGTGCATACTCATCAACTATCTGTGTCTCAAATTGTTTGTTGAAGCATTGCATATTTATCCCACCCCATCCAAGATGATCACCACGGTCATCACCACCATTTTCAGTTTCCTTTCGCAGAAATATTTCACATTCAAGGCTTAGACACTCATCTTTCCGAAGCGCAGCATGTCCAGGCACACCCCGATATTAACAATCGGAAGAACAATAGCACTGTTCATTTTAACTTAAAAAATCCCGACATTAACACAATAAAGCCGTTTTCAAGCGCGTTTTTAACTTATCAAGCCCACCAAAAACAGGTTTGCAAGATTAACATTTGAATTTAATCGCAGATTTATAGTTAAAATTAGTCAACAAACAAAATATATTCGGGATTATTCTTATAACTTTGTGGCACAAAAGCAGCATTGCCTGTAATATCATATCCGAAATTATCCGAACGGCGCAGCACAATCAACCATATAACCCTAATATACAATAAATTAATCCACACATCGGCATTTTAACACAATGCAAACTCCAACTGCAAAATGCGCGCTATAATCTGTTAAAAGCACGATTATATTACTCTGATGAAACTGTTATTTAAGAAAAATTTCATTTGGATACTTGTCTCACTCATGGTGACAGTTGCCGTCATGCTGCTTGGCTTCCAGTTCCAACTTATAGCAAGGACGGATACCATACTGCACCACCATTTCGAGGAGTGTGTCCACCGCAGCATGTATGCCACTGCAAAAACAGTTGAAGAAAGGGAAATACTGGCATATATAGACCAAACGCTCAACAACAACACCGAAGCGAGCCATGAAGCCGAAGCACTTTTCAAAGAACAGAACACCACATACAAGAGCCGATACAACGCTTTGACCGGCAACAACGACACCATATATTTTCCGGACCGCAAACAGACATTCCGCTGGACTGAAGACACATCAATAGATGCGGTCATATATAATCTGAACAAAGGATCGCAACAAGACGCGCAACGTTTGCGCTCGCTGTTCAATCTTGTAGCCGCACAGCTTATCAATGCAAGTTCAAAACAAGACATATCATCGCGCGTCGACCCCATACTGATACGCGAACTGCTTGCAGAACATTTTGCCAACCACAATATACACGATGAATTCCATTTTGCCATAGCAGACAAATGGCTGAAAAACATAAACTACTTCAACGACACCCCGTTTGAAATTACAAGCGACTGCTACGAGCAGCGGCTGTTCCCGTCAGATCTCAACGGCATGCCATACTACCTCTACGTCTACTTTACATCGGACAAGGCGGACTACCACATGGGGCTGGAGCTTGCCTACCCCACCATGATCAGCACCATACTGCTGCTGATCATCTGCATAGTATCCATAATCTACATTTTCAAGCAACGGCAATTCAACCAGATGAAAACGGATTTTGTCAACAACATGACCCACGAACTGAAAACGCCAGTGGCATCGATATCCCTTGCATCTGAAATGCTCAACGACCCGACTGTAGGCAAATCGGAAACAATGCTCAAACACATATCCGGCATAATACGCAATGAGAGCAAGCGGTTGTCGTTTTTAGTGGAAAAGATACTCAATGTGTCGGTATTATCAAAATCAGGCTTCGAGATGTCGTTCGAAGAAGAAAATGCCAACAAACTGCTTCTGTCCGTAGCAAACAGTTTCACTCTGAAAATAAACCAGAAAGGCGGAACCCTCAAAACCCATCTCGCTGCCAAAAACGATCTGGTGGAAGTCGACGAAATGCACTTCAGCAATGTGATACACAATCTGATGGACAATGCCATAAAATATTCTTCTGAAGCACCTACCATCATCTGCATCGACACCTACAACGAAAAGAACAGACTGGTAATAACCATTTCCGACAACGGGATAGGTATCCGTAAAGAACACCAAGCCCACCTATTTGACCAATTCTATCGTGCACCAACAGGTAACCGACACGATGTAAAAGGTTTCGGCATAGGCCTTTACTACGTAAAACAGGTTATAACGGCACACCACGGAAACATATCCGTTGAATCAGAACCTGGTGTAGGCACCAAATTCACCATTACACTGCCCGTGATAACACAATGAACAAATGTGCCGTTGAATATAGGCCCAACAGAACAGCAAAGCAAAAACAAACAACTATTATAAACACAATAAATTGAATCAATCATGGAAAAACTTAAAATTCTTCTTTGCGAAGACGATGAGAATTTAGGGCTTCTTCTTCGCGAGTATCTGCAAGCCAAAGGTTACGATGTAACGCTTATGCCTGACGGAGAAACAGGATACCAAGCTTTCATCGATGACAAATTCGACATTTGCATATTCGATGTCATGATGCCAATAAAGGACGGTTTTTCGCTGGCACAGGATATCCGTAAAATCAACGGCATGGTGCCTATAGTGTTTCTTACTGCGAAATCGCTCAAGGAAGATGTGCTCGAGGGCTTCAAAATCGGAGCTGACGACTACATCACCAAACCGTTCTCAATGGAAGAACTCATTTTCCGTCTGGAAGCCATCACCCGCCGCGTAAACGGAAAACGAGCCAAGAACAACAACGAGTATCACCTCGGTTCAATGGTGTTCGACACTCAGAAACAAACGCTCACCACTCCGAACCGCCAGCTCAAACTGACAACCAAAGAGAGCGAACTCCTTTCTTTGCTTGTGGTAAATGCCAACAACATTCTCGAACGTAACTATGCCCTCAAAACCATCTGGGTAGAAGACAACTATTTCAACGCACGTTCTATGGATGTCTATATCACCAAATTGCGCAAACTGCTCAAAGATGACCCCGATGTGGAGATCATCAATATCCACGGGAAGGGATACAAACTCATCATTCCGAACTAACCACAGTCAGCCGGACGAACATCGCAGCCCGTTGCCAAGTCTTTCAGGACTTTCAACGGGCTGCGATGTCCGTGTCTTATACAACAAATGATATCCGGACTGCAAGCAAAGGCGATGCCTAACTTACGGTCCGGATATCCTGTATATGCAACTGCGTAACCGCAGTACCGTAAAATGTATTATCTTCGAGTGTGTATACTATATCTATAGGCTTGAATTCCTTAAGGTCCTGGCTGAACGATGCCATACGGAAAGCTATACCGTTCATCACATTTTCCGAGGAATCGTCGGTCAGTTCAAGTTTCAGATGCAATCCGCTGCGCCCTACCACCTTGCTGCTGCCATTGTAGTCGAACACACGGTGTGTGCAAAACACAGGTTTGGGATTGCCGGGTCCGAAAGGTTCAAACTGACGCAATATACGGATGAATTTAGGCGTAATGTCGGCAAACTTTATCTCGGCATCAATGTCGATTTGAGGGACGAGCTGTTCTTCCGTTATATTTGAGGATACATATTCTTCAAATTTTTCGATAAAGGCATCAAGATTCTCCTCTTTCAACGTAAGTCCTGCCGCATACGTATGTCCGCCAAAATTTTCGAGCAGGTCACGGCAGGCATCTATCGCCTTGTACAAGTCAAATCCCTGCAACGAACGAGCCGACCCGCTGATCATGTCATTGGCTTTGGTGAGCACAATAGTGGGCTTATAGTATTTTTCGGTAAGACGCGATGCCACAATACCTACTATGCCTTTATGCCATCCTGGATTATAGACCACTATCGAGCGCCGTTTTGCCACCATTTCCGGGGTTACCACCGCCTCGGCCTGTATCGTAGTGGTCTGGTCTATCTCACGTCGTATATCGTTATAGTTGTTGATATTGGCACTTATGCGCCGTGCTGTAGTCAAATCATTGGATACCAGAAGTTCAACCACTTCCCGCCCGGACTTCATTCTACCGGAAGCATTGATTCTCGGGCCTATCTTGAATATTATATCGTTGATGGTGACAGGTGTTTCATTCTGATTCCGTCTGGCTTTTGCCCCACGCAATTCGCATACCTCCATTATGGCTTTCAATCCGCGCGACGGAGCCTCATTGAGACGTTTAAGGCCGAAATGAGCCAGCACGCGGTTTTCGCCTGTAATAGGTACTATGTCTGAAGCAATGCTGACAGCCACAAAGTCAAGCAACGCCTCCACATGCTGAAACTCGATATTGTTGTCATGGGCAAAGGCCTGCATAAACTTGAAGCCCACCCCGCATCCCGAAAGGTGCTTGTACGGATAAGTGTCATCCGGCCGTTTGGAGTCGAGTACCGCAACCGCTTCCGGCAGCACATCATCAGTGGTATGGTGATCGCAAATGATAAAATCTATGCCGAATGTCGAGGCATACCTCACTTCTTCCACCGCCTTTATGCCGCAGTCAAGCGCAATTATAAGAGTAATTCCATTGTCGCGGGCATAGTCTACACCCCGGGTGGATATACCATAACCTTCGCTGTAACGGTCCGGGATATAGTAATCGAGCAGCGAGGATCCCACAAATGGTTGTAAAAATTTGTACACCAACGCTACCGCGGTGGTACCGTCGACATCGTAGTCACCGTAAACGAGTATTTTCTCCTTGGAACGCAGAGCTTTGTTGAGACGACATACAGCCTTGTCCATATCCTTGATCAGGAAAGGGTCATGAAGAGACGACAACTCCGGACGAAAAAACGCTCTCGCCTCTTCATAAGTCGTTATTCCACGCAGAACCAGCAACCTGGCCAACTGCGCCGAAATGCCCAACTGTTCTGCAAGAAGGATCTTTCTACTCTCCTCATCCGATGTCAACTTCCTGAAGATCCATTGATTTTGCATTATATAGTGTTTTTGTTATTCATTGAAACCGGAAAGTCCAGTACTTTTCCAGCTACAGACGCCTATCCGCCCCACAAACCACGACACGACCATAGACAATACAACAAGGCGGATACGCAAACAGCCAAAGCGGCGTGCAAAGACGAACGAACTTACCTGGGCCATACCAAGCCGCATCCTGTTTTAGCGGCACGCAAAGGTAGTGATTTTTATCTATGCAACGACACCCAACGGCAAAAAATTGCCAACATACCAACCTTCACCCAACAAAAAATGCGGTGCATCGAATATGTAAACCCCGACACACCGTAAAGCCAAAATACAACGACAAACAGATATCGCCCACCCCGTCATTTCACCATAACCTTACGCGCACCGATGTCGGTACGGACAATATACACACCTTTGGCAAGCTGTCCGTTTTCAACTGTCATATCGGCTCCTGTAATGGAATATATCTTCATAGGACGGTTGGCAACGATCGTAGCTCCGACAGTATACACTTCGAGTGACGTCTGCCGCACATTCTCCCGTCCGACCGAAATTCCGGCCGCCCATACACCGGCATATTTATCACCGCCTGCAGAGCCTGCAACCACGAATACATCTTTTGCCTCCTCAAAGCCGACAATTTCAGTCTGTTTCAATCTATTGTTCCAAACGTTGTCCTTGTCACTGTCCTTCATCTGGCAGAATACCACATGATGCCATTTCCCTTCCGGAGCCACGGCTCTGTAAATGTCATTCTCCACAGCTTCCATACTGACCCACACACCGTCTCCATTACCATAAAAACATACGGCATACCGTACGTTATCACACTTCCAGCTGCCGGCATCAAGATACAACACCTGACCGCCGGCAAAACCGGCCGCCGATGTGGCCACAGTCAGCGACATCGCCACAAATGCAAGTACCAAGTGTCTCATAAACATAGTTTTTATTGATTACCCACTGCAAAGATACGAATATTTTTTGACAAGACATATTTTTTGGCCGACAAATTCATGACAGATGCCACTTTGTCATAAAAAGGATGCGCGTCAAACTGAACTGCACCCCAAAAGTTAGACAAAAAACTTTTGGGGTGCTTTTTATGAAGTA
>JBJECG010000024.1:0-2376 GCA_051870875.1 Candidatus Aphodosoma sp. | reverse complement strand
TCCACTAAAATAATGTTGCCGTTTCCATCAGTCTGGGTGGTAGGTTGAGAGGAAACAAGATTGTTCTTGTCCAGTAGCACGTTTACACCACCTCTTATAAGATGGGCTCGTTGCAAGTTGGAACAGTCCGAAAAAGTGGAATAGTCGTAGTCATCCATACATTCACGACAACGCTTTAGTGCAGCAACAAATTGCTGATAAGCGGTAGTCTTGATATTCGGGTCACCAAAGCGTTTTTTGTCACGTCCTGTATAGTCATGCATGGCTTTTTTAAGAGCCTTGGCTATGCCAATATAATCTACCACCAAACCACCGCTCTTTTCGGGGAAAACACGATTTACCCTGGCAATAGCCTGCATCAGATTATGCCCCTTCATAGGCTTGTAAACGTACATCGTGGCAAGCGAAGGTACATCAAAACCTGTGAGCCACATATCCACGACAATAGCGATTTTCAGCGGTGAATTGTTGTCTTTGAACTGACGAGCCAATTCCTCTTTTCGTGCGCCAGACCCAATAATGTCATTCCATTCCACTGGATCTTGGTTTCCTTGTGTCATGACAACACAAATAATGTCTTTCCACTGAGGACGAAGTTCTATCAGTTTTTTGTAAATATCGATTCCTGTAGCACGGTCGATCGCCACAATCATTGCCTTGCCTGTAAGCAAATCGGCACGGTTGTTCTCGTAGTGGTCTATGATGTCTTTACACAGGGTGTCAATGGTTTGTGGTGCTGAGAGCAGGGCATGAATACGTGCGTTTTCATCTTTGGAACGTTTGATGTCCTGTTCCTCTGCTCCTTCTTCCGCAAGTTTCTCATACTCGTTATCCAGCAATTTAAGCGTGTCAGCATCCAAATCCAATTTTAACAAGCGACTTTCATAATAGACAGGAACAGTGGCACCGTCTTCCACGGCTTGGGTCATGTCGTAGATGTCAATATAGTTGCCGAATACTTCTCTTGTATCGTTATCGTCTTGCTCGATAGGTGTACCCGTAAAACCGATAAACGCAGCATGAGGCAAAAGTTTACGCACGATAGCCGCAAAACCAAGTTTTAGTTCACCGGTTTCTGTATCTACCTTTGTTTTTGTGTTTGATTGTGTGCGATGGGCTTCATCGCTAATCACAATCACATCGGAACGGTTGGTAATTAGTTTGTCACGGTCTTTGAATTTCTGGATATTGGCAAAGATAATACCGTGACTCTTACGCTTTTCAAGCAGTTCATACAAGTGTTCGCCATCAGTAGCCTTTATAGGCGTTTGGCGTAAGTAATCGCTACAAGCCGCAAAAGTGCTATGCAGTTGGTCGTTCAAATCGAGGCGGTCGGTTAATACAAGCAAGGTGGCACTCAGCAGATTTTTCAAAAGTTGATGGGCGTAGAACACCATTGAAAGACTCTTGCCTGAACCTTGTGTGTGCCAAAATACACCGATTTTACCGTCATTGCGTTGTAAGGCTTGTTTTGTGCAGTCAAGAGCTTTCTTTACGGCAAAATATTGATGATAGCCAGCAAGGATACGAGCTTTTTTATCCACCCCCATTGTAAGGGTAAAATCAGATATAATATCAATGAAGCGATGTTTGGTGAAAATACCATTGAAAAAAGTCTCAAAGTCAGCAAATGCCGTGCTTTCGTAACTTCCATCTGTGGTTTTCCACTCCATATATCGGTCAAGAGGGGCTGTAATAGTACCCACACGAGTATCAGCCATATCGCTTATCACAAGCATTTGACAAGCAGTAAAGAGTTGTGGAACGATACGCATATAGTTCTGCAACTGTTGGTGTGCTTCCTCCGAATTTGTAACTTCACGGGAAGGAGATTTCAACTCAATAACTGAGATAGGCAGACCATTGACGAACACCACGATGTCGGCTCGTTTGGTGGAATTACCGTTTATAACCGTCCATTGATTGGCAACAACAAATGAGTTGTTGTCCATATTTACAGGGTCTATTATTTTGATATGATCACTGCGCAATGTCCCTTGTGATGTTTTGAAAGTTACATCCAGTCCATTTTGTAGCCATTCGGTAATGGTAACGTTTGCGCTGACCAATGGTTGGCTGAATTGTTCGCGAATCTGACGGATAGCTTCATCTATGGCTGCGGTCTTGTCCATTCCGTTGATAGCCAACATTGCTTTGCGCAATGCTCCCGGTATAGTGGCATCAGTGAGTTCCCGACAGGTATCGGCTTCGAGTTCCGGGCCATAATGATATTCATAGCCCATATCCTTAAACAAGGAGATTATCGACTGTTCGTATGAATCTTCTGTAAAATGGAACGTGTTAGGCATAATAGGTTGGATTTAAATTATCATTTATCCGGCGGTTCAGCTCGATTTTCGAGTCAAGAGAAGAAAG
>JBJECG010000023.1:0-10377 GCA_051870875.1 Candidatus Aphodosoma sp. | reverse complement strand
TAAAAAGCACCCCAAAAGTTTTTTGTCTAACTTTTGGGGTGCAGTTCAATCAGGGATTTCCGGCGCAACCTCATTTTTATCGTATCATGGTATTGCAAAACGCAATGTCATGTGTGCTACAGGTCATTTTTTGATGCCGTTGCGGATGAGGAGGGCATCGATAGTCGGTTCCTGACCGCGGAAACGTTTGTAGAGCACCATAGGGTGTTCGGTACCGCCACGGGTGAGAATGTTGTTTTTGAATGAAGCTGCGGTTTTACGGTCGAATATACCGTTTTGCTTGAAAAGGGCAAATGCATCGGCATCAAGGACTTCCGCCCACTTGTAGCTATAGTATCCGGCAGCATAGCCACCGGCAAAAATATGGCCGAATGTAGTGCAACGGCCGGTGTTCGGTACTACCGGAAGGATAGTGGCACGTTCGGTTGAAGAGACTTCCAAAGCGCACGGATCACCGGCAAACGGCTCTGTGATGGTATGGAAAGCCATGTCCTGCAGACCAAATGCAACCTGACGGACGCAGGCATATCCGACGTTGAAATTGGATGAACCAACGATTTTCTTCACAAGCGAAGCCGGGATTTTTTCACCTGTCCTGTAATGTACGGCCCAACCGTCGAGGAACTCTTGTTCGGTAGCCCAGTTTTCCATAATCTGAGATGGAAGTTCCACAAAATCGCGATACACATTGGTACCTGACAATGAAGCGTATGTACACTCTGACAGCATACCATGAAGAGCATGGCCAAACTCATGCAGGAAAGTCTCGACTTCATCGAATGTAAGAAGGGCCGGAGCCGTTGAAGTAGGACGGGTAAAGTTCATGACTATAGTGATATGCGGACGGGAGTCGCGGCCGTCGGCCTCTTTCCACTGGGCTTTGTACTCTGTCATCCAAGCACCGGCGCGTTTGCCTGCGCGCGGATGGAAATCGGTGTAAAGCACGGCGACATAATTTCCGTTTTCATCAGTCACTTCGTAGGCGTCTACTTCAGGATGATATACGGGGATATTGGTATTCTTGGAAAATTTCAAGCCATAGAGTTTTTCAGCAAGCCCGAATACGCCTTTCTTGACATTTTCAAGTTCAAAATATGGTTTCAACATCTCATCGTTGATGTCGAATTTGGCAGTTTTCAGTTTGTTGCTGTAATAGCTGTGATCCCAAGCCTGCAAAGTGAAATATGCACCATTGGCATCGGCAAACTGCTGAAGTTCGGCAAGTTCGGCCTTAGCAACCGGGACATAAGCATCGATGAGCTGATTGAGCAGATTGTTGACGTTAGCTACGTTTTCAGCCATACGGTCGCGCAGAGCGTATTCGGCATAGGTCTTACAGCCAAAAAGTTTTGCTATCTCAAGGCGATAGTTGACAATATCGCGTATGTTCTGTGTATTGTCGTTTGCGCTGCCCGGCAGACACTGTGTGTTGTACGCCATCCAGATTTCACGACGCAGGTCACGATTGTCGGCATAAGTCATTACAGGTCCATAGCAAGTCTGGCGAAGGTCAAGCAACCAACCTTCTTTTCCCGCCTTTCCGGCCTTTTCGGCCGCCTGCTCCATAAACCAGTCAGGCATACCGGCCAGTACATTCCTGTCAGTGATAAGGAGCGAGTAGGCATTGGTTTCGTTCAAGGCATTCTGCTGGAATGCAAGCGAAGCGAGGGCAAGTTTCTGGGACAAATCGCGATACAGGGCTTTCCGTTCAGGGTTCAGAGCAGCACCATTGTTGGCAAAACTCTCATACGTGTTCTTGAGCAGCTGCGACTCCTCGGCATTGAGACTGAGGTTCCCGCGTTGGTCATAAACCGCTTTTACCCGTGCAAACAATTTCTCATTGAGAATCACATTGTTTGAATGCTCGGTAAGCATAGGAGAGATTTCCTGTGCTATTTTCTGCATCTCATCGTTGGTTTCGGCACCATCGAGAGCGAAGAAAACCGTCAGGACACGATTCAGCATCTGCCCCGAACGGTCGAGAGCCACAATCGTGTTTTGGAAAGTGGGCTTCTGCCGGCTGTTGGCTATAGCGTCGATTTCCTTGTCGTGAAGACGCATACCCTCGATAACGGCAGGCATGAAATGTTCGTTTTTCAACTTATCAAAGGGAAAAGTCCCATGCGGAGTCTTGGCCTTTGAGAAGAAAGGATTCTGGGCCATCATTGTCATAGACATGATAAATGTTAGTAATAAAATTTCTGTTTTTTTCATAATTAATTGTATTTGATTAGGTAATTATTCAAAATAACTTGTGTATCAACGGGCTATAATCAGTTTGCGGACAGCGGTCCGGTTTCCATATTTCAGACGGACGACATACACACCGTCCGGCAAGCAACCCATATCGGCAGTACCCTGAAACAGGGTACCGGACATAAGCAGCATGCCGCAAGAATCATAGGCATCATACCGGCACATGGTGTCAGGCACCCCTTCTACATGGAACAGTCCGGTGGAAGACGGATTCGGGAAAACAGAAGGATTCTCCACATCCGATTCCGGTACTCCGGTTGCATCGGACTGTTTCTCAATATAGAAAAAATCCGCCTCAGAGGCCAGGATTGTACGGGATTTCAAATTTCCAGGCAACCGTATGCGGTGCACCGGCATGCCTTTGCCTTCACTCCAGAAACCATTATCGGATGCCACTCTGTCCAACATCCCATCTTCGTTGTAGTCCAAAGCAAGGTATCCGGCATCGAGCCAATTGCAGTAACGGTAGTTATGGAATGTCATGCCTGCCAGTTCCGCCAAACCGGAATACCTGTACTCCTCACGCCTGACATGCTGCCAGAATTCGCCTTGCCACACCGACACAACCGATGACAGCATGTCACCACTGTCATCATACCGGTACATGACCTTTGTCTGCGGAAGCAATGCCGTACCGTCAAAGCGGTACTGAATGCAGGCCGACAGGAGCCCCTGCGCATCATAAAATGATTTCGAGCATAAAGAGTCTGTCCAACAGCCGTCAACAAGCACCTGCCATACGGCATGATGCTCCACAGGTGATTTCCAGACAAAACTACAGCGATAATGCAACTTACAGTCTGATGCACCGACAAAGCTGTAATCGACATAATCCAACTCATCGCCGCTACAATGGCACGTCACTCCGGAATGCGCAGTCCTGCCATCGGCAAAAGTCCAAACGGAAGAACAAGAGCGGTTTCCTCCGGCCTGAACATTCTCCATGAGTTTACATGAAACAGCAGACTGAACGTCGTATGACTGCGACACAGAGACGGTGCCGTCACCGGTACAGCTGATTTCGCTGCTCCACACGACAGACGAGTCGGCAGTTCCGCTGAATTTATAGTCCACCCGTCTGACGAGCTGTGAATGGTCATCGTAAACGAACAGGCTTGTACAATCTTTCCGCCATTGTTCTTTATCGCAAGAATTCAATATCTGCACCATATAAATCCTTCCGCCTGTATCATAAGACAACTCCACACTTTGCCACTGCGTGCCGTCAAAGGCTACAAACCTCTTTACAAGCCAATCGTCAGATAAGGCTTGCAAAGAGATTGAGAGAAACAGCATAGATGTGATACAGAATGTCTTATATGACATCGGAAAGATTCTTACTTACGGTTGTCCATCTCCTCCTTGGTCAGTACTCTGAAACGTTCGGGATCAGGATTCACCAGCTCGCGTCCGATATATTCCCGAGAGTATCCAGGGCGTTTTACCGACTGCGGGATGTGTCTGTCATTCTCTTCAAAACGGCCGTTCTTTTCGCCTTTAACTGTACCGTCAAGATATTTTACCATAAGGTACTGGCCAAGTTCAGTCCATTCCCGATGGGCACGTTCGGCCTGAAGCAACGAGAACTTGGTAAGGAACGGTATCAGTTTTTCGGGATTTTCCCGTTGAATGGCGAGGGCCTTCTCGTCATTCTCCTTCAAAGCCAGAAAGAAAGACCGTTCGAGGCTGTTCTGACGTTGCTCTACAACAGGCATAAGTTCGGAATAGCGGTTATAGACCATCTGAGCCACCCAATTGTTGACCCAGAAAGCGGAAGCCCAGCTGAACCTGACAAGAGAAGCGGTTCGGTCACTGAACGATTTCGGCACCTCTGTCATAGATGCATACATTGGGACATATACATTGCAAGTGGCATCGTCGACCCCAAACCAAAGTACGCCGCCAATGGCATCAGGCATGTGACCACGCATCTGAGCCACAAAAGTGAAACCGGTCTGCTGTGTACCTACAGGACGTTCGTGATAGTATTCCTTGCCGTCGTACTTGTATGTAAGCGGAGTCATACGGTAGACCGAATTGTAAGGACCGGCTCCCATGCCTTTGGTCATATCAAGCGGAGTGCCTTCATAGTGGTTGCGCATGGCTTTCATGAGGTCTTTGACCGAAACTTTTCTTACCGGTTTGATCCAAAGTGGCATACGTTCTTTGGTCTTGCATTCGATATAAGGGAGATACCGATCCATGGCTGGGTCGCAATCGCGGAAGAAGGACCATACACGTGCTTCACAGAAACGGACGCCGCCGAAATCGAGAGGATTGTAGACATCGCTGAAACTGAATTCGGCATCGGTACCGGTATAGTAGCCTTTGGCACGTGCAAAGGAAATGACATCGTGAGCATAGACGGTAGTCACTTCGGGGTTGTATATTTTCTTCAGGTTCTTGCTTGAAACAGTTGTCCTGTCCTTACGTGATTCGAGTGGGAATGTAGTGATACGAGCCTGATTGGCATGAGCAGAAACGCAATCGTCAGGAATACGGCGCGCCACCCAAACGGCACCTTTCACACCCGGACCCTTACCTATCAATTCCATAATCCAAATCTCATTTGGATCGGCAATGGAGAAAGATTCCCCAGAACTGTAATAGCCGTATTTCTCAACCAGCCCGACCATTGTGACAATGGCCTCGCGGGCGGTCCTGGCACGTTGCAGCGTGATATATATAAGGCTGCCATAGTCGATGATACCGGTGGTATCGATGAGTTCTTCCCGTCCGGTAAATGTGGTTTCGCCAATGGTGAGCTGATGCTCATTCATGTTGCCTATAACGTTGTAAGTTTGCGTAGCCTGCTCAATTTCCCCAAGGTATTTTCCGGTATCCCATTCGTTGACGGCCAGTTTGGTGCCGGCAGGATAAACGGCAGCCGGATAATGGTACAGCGCGCCGAAAAGCCAATACGAATCGGCGGAATAGGTTACAAAAACAGAGCCGTCGGCAGAAGCATCTTTACCGACCAGAAAATTGGTGCAAGCGTCAGCAACCCCTATGGCTGCAACGACGGCAAGAATGGCTAAGGAGATTTTTTTTCTCATGACAAATAAAACAGAAGTTAAGTTATTGTTGATTAATCATTGTAATTTCAGCATTGTATTTCAGAACGGATAACCGACAGAGAAGTGGAAAGCCACATCATCTCGCCATGTTATGCTTGTACGCCACCGTTCGGCTTCGACAGGATAACCGGGATTGTATAACTTGATGCCCATATCGACACGGATGACGAAGAAATCAAAATCAAGGCGCAGGCCTGCGCCATAATTCAATCCTATCTGCTTGTAAAAAGTGTCAAACCGGAAAAATCCTGTAGGTTGCTCAGGATAATCCTTGACAGTCCAGATATTTCCGGCATCAATGAATACCGCTCCGCAGAGTTTCCAGAATATCTTGAAGCGTGCTTCGATGTTCAGATCCAGCTTTATATCGCCAGACTGTTTCATGAAGTCAATAGATCCGGAGCTGTTGTAGAAATTACCCGGGCCAAGTGTCCGTGCCGCCCAACCGCGCATGGAGTTTGCCCCTCCTGTAAAATATCGTTCCTCAAAAGGCAGGATAGTGGCGTTGCCATACGGATAACCGACTCCCAGACCGGCATGGAACACCAGGCGCAGTGTTTCGAACAACCTCATATTATAAGCATAGTCGATATCAGCCTTGACATACTGGGAATAAGGTATGTTGAACACTTCGTACTGCCCTTCATCGTTTTTCTCCTGACGGGCAAGGTTGCTTATGCCGTAAAGCAGGTTGCCCGCAGTGCGGATATTGGTGCGGAATGTGAAATAGTTTGCCTGCAACGAGTTCATCCTGCGGTTTGTATAATTCAGGCCGAAACCCATACGCATGATAAAGTGGTCTTCATAAGAAAACCTTATGCTCGAAGTTGGGCGCATGTACTTGTCCTTGAATTCATCGGACATACGGGGCAGGTAGATATAACTTATATCCAAGAGGTTGTAGTTAAAGTTCAGCCGACGGTAGTTCCACGAATATTTTATGCCGGCATTGGCAATGGTACGGTTGTACTCGGGGCGTTGCTGAAAATTGACAGAAGCGGAGACTTCAGTATTTCCTATGTATTTTTTCCGGAATTCCCGTTTGGACGGTATAAGCAATTGGGGAAACATGAGCGAAGCCCCGCCGCCGACATTCCAGGCGGATTTGTCGGCTGTAAGGGCTCCCATCGTCTCATACCCGCCGCTGACATTGACATTGAGTATTTCGGCACCGCGGAATATATTGTTGTTTCTGTACCCCAAACCAAGACCTACCCCAAAATCTCCGTCGGAATATGTACCCTCTATTTCCGCCGAAAGAGTGTGCGGCTTGTCCTGAGTGACGATTACAGTAGCATCGAGCATTCCGTTGTCGTTTTCGCTGAAAGAGACATTGACATATTTTACGGCACTCAAAGCCCCGAGTTGCGAATATGTGCGGTCTACGCGACGCTCGTTGTACCAACCGCCTGGAGTGATGTAGGTTTTGGCCACCAAAGCACTTGGAGCGAACGTTCTGCTTTCGGGAGAAGTCACTACCCTGATGCCATCGCGATAAACTGTATCGAATGACAACGTTTCCATGTCACGTGTCAAATCAACATCCTTTACAGCCAATACAGTTACCCGTTCAACCTTTTTCCTACCGAATATGATAGATAATGCAGAGTCGTTCATATAGCGCGGCTGCACCGACAAGCGGGCATCGATCTGATGTGTTCCCAACGCACTGTCGACCGAGAAAAACAGCAGTTCCTTACGGAAATTATAGTATCCGCGGTTACGCAACAAGCGTGTTATCCTGGCACGTTCGGCATTGAGCGCATCGGTTTCAAACAACATTCCGGATACGAGGTGTGAAGCAGAATCGCCTTTCCCCACAATGGCCATAGCCATGGAATCGGGCAACGAGACGGTATAATTGCGCAAGCGGTACGGTTCATGCCCCACCACGTTGTACGTCACTTTGACCTGCCTTTTTTTCACCTTCTCAGAAAATGAGACCTCGGCATCCATATACCCTTTGTTGAACAGCACCTTTTCAAGCTCCTGACGGCTGTATTCGGTTTTCAGAGAGTCATATATGACTGGAGGTTCGCCTATACGGCGCAGCCATCGGTTGCCCCATTTGGTGGAATCTTCGCCGGAAGCATTGTAGAAATCGAGCTGCATACGCCAGAAGCCAAGAAAATAGTTGTTGGGAGTCTGGTGCAGATAGCCGCCCAACTCATCAGGCGTAGCTTCAGGAATATCGGACTTTATCTGTGTTTTCTTCAGAAGCATCTTATCCTCAGGCACATATTTCAAGGTATCGCAGCTACTTAACAGTAACGCCGACAGCAGCGACAAACAGTATATCCTACGCTTCAAAGCCATATACGACAAGACACGATAAACCAGCCAAATAATTTGATGCAAATATAGTGAATTTCCACGAAAATTTGACTATCTTCGCGACACAAAATAATTGGATGGCAAACCGCAACCAGCTGATTTCAACGTCAGATACCGAAGACAAAACATACATGGCACTTTCGAAGAACAAAATAAAGTACATCAACTCGTTGTCATCGAAAAAATGCAGGGACAAAGAGGGACTTTTCACGGCAGAAGGCACCAAGCTGGTTTTGGACATGATGAGCAGGTTCAAAGCCCAGACGGTGGTGGCCACCAAGGAGTGGCTCGAAGTCCACAATCCGGATGCGGAGGAGAGAATAGCGGTGGACAGTGCCGACGAGATAAAGAAGATCAGCCGCCTTTCGACACCGGCTCCGGTATTCGTAACGTTCAGACGAAGTGCAGACAAGATTGATGCCAAAGAAATCCTGATGGAGAAACAGCTTGTGCTGGCACTTGACACGGTACAGGATCCCGGCAATCTGGGTACCATCATACGCATAGCCGACTGGTTCGGCATAAAACATGTAATATGCTCGCAAAATACAGCCGATGTCTACAATCCCAAAGTAATACAGTCAACGATGGGAGCATTGGCACGGGTAAACGTACATTATACTGACCTGCAGGACATACTGCCGGTTTTCACATCGTACGGATGGCCGGTTTACGGCACATTTCTCGACGGTGAAAACATCCATAAAGCCAACCTCAGCACTTTCGGCATAATAGTAATGGGGAATGAAGGCAACGGCATATCGGGAGACACCGAAAGACTGGTGTCACACAAACTGCTTATACCATCCTACCCGCCTGATGCGGCAACAGTAGAATCACTCAACGTGGCGACAGCCACGGCCGTCACCTGCGCCGAGTTCCGCAGACGGCAGGCAGTGACACAACTGTAAGAAGACGGCAGGTATCAGGCACTAAGCAGAGGCTGACTTGCTGCCATAACAGACAACTACCACTACTGCAACAAAGACAAGAACCATGCCGACGGCACTTGTTACGGCAAAACGTTCGTCAAACACCGTACAACCGACAGCTACCGCAGTCAACGGCTCCAAAGCTCCGAATACGGATGTGAGGGTAGGCCCGATATATTTGACGGCCTTGACCAACGTAATATTGGATATAGCGGTAGCCGGCAGTGCCAGGCCTATGATATTCATCCATGCAGTGCCGTCGGTAACCAGACGGATACCAGAGGTACACAATCCTCCTACACAAAAGAATACCGTTCCCAATCCCATGATGCAGCAAGTCAGAACAGCAGGCGGGATTGATACCGCACGGCTTTTACGCACCCCTATGATATAACCTCCGTAAAAGAAAACCGAACTTAAGGCAGCTACAATTCCCAGAACGATATTCTCTCCCGATCCGCCAAATTCACCGGAAGAAAGCAATCCTGTACCGACCAACGCCACGGCCACGGCAAACAAGACGGCAGACGACTTTTTCTCGCCGAAAACAAACATCATCACCACCGACACAGCCAACGGATACATGAAGTGTATTGTGGAAGCCACCCCACTCGCTATACACTGATATGCGACTATCAGGCTGAAAGAGGTGGCGGCCCGCAACATACAGAGGATGAGCACCGCAAGCCAGCATTCCCTGCCGACACGAAACGACTCTTTCGCCAACAAGCCGAGCAACAGCAGAAAAAGGAAAGCCACCCCCCCAACGATATGCCAACACCTCAAATGATGACATACCACGACCAATCAATGAGAGGGTGAAAAACGGAGCAAGCCCGAATGTGGATGACGACAAGGCCGCATAAATGTATCCGACAAAAGATTTGTGCTCCATACCAAACAAGCGATTCAAGAAATCAGTTTATACCACAAGTGGCAGCAACTGCAAATTTCCGGCGGCAAAATGAATCCGGCAGACGGATCCAGGGCATTGCTTACCGTGCAGACGGGAAGTCCTCTCAGCTGTGTTTCCAACCTCCGCCGAGGACTTTATAAAGTTCCACGACAGCAAGCATCCTGTCGCGCCGGGCATTCGAGAGGGCTATCTGGGCATCGAAGTATGCGCGCTGGGCATCAAGCACGTCGAGATAATTGATTACACCATTGATGTACTGCAACTGCGCCAGTTCCATATAACTTCTGGCCGATGCCTCGTGCGCCGCACGCATCTGACACACTTGCCTTAACTTGTCGTAATTCTCCATTGCATTGTCGGCCTCACGAAATGCATTGAGCACCACCTTTGAATATTTGTGCACCTCAGCCTCATACGCTGCCTTCTCGGCTTTCCAGGTGTACCGCAACCTGCCCCAGTTGAAAACCGGAGCCAGCAGCGTGCCGGCTATGAGTTCGTAAGGCGAACGGAATATGGTACGCATATCGAGCGTTTCGACACCGGCGGCACCCCTTATGGTGATACGCGGAAACATATCGGTAAACGCCACACCCACACGGGCATTTGCGGCCATCAGAAGCTGTTCAGCCCGGCGGATGTCAGGGCGGCGTTCCAACAAATCGGACGGCAGGCCTACTGCCGGTTCATCGGGCAAAATAATGGAGTCGGACATAGTGCCGCGATTGACATGCCGGGGGAAATGGCCTGTGAGGTATGCAATGTCGTTCTGCTGGATGGCTATCCTACGTTCCAGGTCAGGAACAAGCGTTGCTGTACGGGCATGCTCGACAAGAGCCTGACGGTAAGAAGTTTCGGAAGTCAG
>JBJECG010000022.1:0-52052 GCA_051870875.1 Candidatus Aphodosoma sp. | reverse complement strand
TGCTTGTATTGTATCCGCTTGTAGAGAAGTCGACACTGGCCGAAAATGACGAGTACTGGCTTGCTTTAGGGTCTTGCTGGTGCCGCCATGACAGTTTGAAGTTCCTGGATTTCGAGTAGTCTTTAGTGTTTTTTTCGCCTCTTACGTCTTCCCTGTATGCCAATGATACATTGCCGCTGAACTTGTATCTCAATACGTATTTGCTGTTGAGGTTCACGGCCCATGTGCCTTTGGTGTATATTTCACCCAGGATTTCCAGATCCACATAATCGTTGATTGCCCAGTAGTACCCGCCGTTTTTCAGGAAGAGGCCGCGTTCGTTCTCATCGCCGAACTGAGGTACTATTACGCCTGACGAATAACGTTTGGTTATCGGAAAAAAGCCGAATGGGACGGCCAACGGCAACGGTACGTCGGCCATAACCATATATGCCGGTCCGGCGGCCACGTAGCTGCCCGGTTTCATCTTGCCTTTGGTGATGTGCAAATAAAAATGCGGGTGTTCGTGGTTATCGCAGGTGGTGTATTTCCCGCCTTTCAGGAAAAAGCTTTTGTCTTCCATCATTTTCGTTTCATTGGCTACTATGTAGCCTTCGTCCTGCTGTGTGACAACACCTTTTACATATCCTTTTCGTGTCTTGAAATTGTAGCTCATGTATTTTGACTCATACGCATCATCGCCTTCCTTGAATACAGGGTTGCCTATCGGGTTGCCTACGCTGTCGGATCCGCCGACTGCATATATCACCGAACTGTCGAGCTTGAACCGTATGTATTCGGCGTTCAGCTGTATGGGTCTGGCTTGGAGGTAGCTTATTTCGCCGTCGCCATACAGGAAACCTGTACCGTCTGCAAAGAAAACGATGGAGTCACGTGCCTGATACCGTACTTCTGCATCCAACAAAGGTTTTTCTTCGTTTTCGTCTGTATCCAGAGAGTCTGTATCCACGGTGGTCAGGCTCAGGGAGTCTGAAGCCATGGAGTCTGAAACCAACGGGTCCGGTATCACAGCCTGTTCGGCCAACAGGGTATCGGCCGGCAGACCGTTTGTCTGATGTCCGTGCTGCGGTATGACGGTGGTATCGGCATCTGCTTTTCCCGGCATTGGATGTATGGCGGCAGTATCGGCAATATTTTGCGACACTACACAAAAAGCCCTGACACACACTATAATAAAGGCGCAGAGCATATATGCCCGTTGTTTGAAGGATATATTTATCAACTTGGTTGCCAATCCCTTAACTGATAGATTCAGGCATGAAAAGCCATATTGGAAATAACTGCAAAAATAGCGAAAAGAGCCGATACCGCCTATTTTTTACCCTCTTTTTGTTATAAATTATAATATATAAACACCAGTGCCGGTGAGAACGGATTCTGAATGTGAGATAACTTGCGGAGTGCCAAAGTTTCGCGTCTTCTTTGGTTTGTGATCCCGTCAGAGTAGAATCCGGATTCCGGGGGATTCAGCCGGGGGCGGTTCAGACTGTTTCCGAAGATTGTTTCATTCAGGACGATAATGTTTTCCTGCGTCCAAAACAAACTTTAGCTGCGATATGCCGCCCATGTCGCTTTTTTTTTGTACCTTTGCAGAAGCATGCTTGCAATACGATTTCACCAATACGCAAATATAACCCTACAACCATGAAAGAGCAGGTAAAGATACTGTTTATCACACAAGAGATCAACCCGTATATCAAGGAAACCGAAATTGCCGACATTTGCCGCCAGTTTCCGCAATATATACAAGAGCAGGGCTGTGAAATACGTACATTCATGCCTTGCTACGGCCATATAAACGAACGTCGCAACCAACTCCATGAGGTACAGCGTCTGTCTGGCATGAATATAATAATAGATGATTCGGATCATCCGCTTATAATAAAAGTCGCTTCCATTCAGGCGGCCCGCATGCAGGTGTATTTTATTGACAATGAGGATTATTTCCGCCGCCGTGGTATAACATGCGATGACAATGGCGAGCCTTTCGATGACAATGACGAACGTTCCATCTTCTTTGTGAAAAGTGTATTGGAGACAATAAAGAAACTCCGGTGGACTCCGGATATCATCTGCTGTCATGGTTGGATAACGTCATTGGCACCGCTCTACATAAAGCGCACGTATAACTCCGATCCGTTTTTTGAAAACTCAAAAATCATATACACAGTATACAACGAAGATTATACCAACAACATAAAGGCCGGATTTGAAAAACGTGTGTTGTTTGACGGCGTTGATCCGGAGGACGTGAAATCGCTCAAGGGCCGTGTTCTGAAAACAAGTACGTTGCAGAAATTGGCTGTGGATTTCTCCGATGGGGTGATTTGCGCTTCCGAAACCGTCAATCCTGACGTTGAACGTCATATCAAGAAGAGCAAGCTGCCCTATTTGCCATACAGTGCAGAAGGCGATTTCCGTCAGGCATACAAGGGGTTTATAGCTACCGTATACCCTCCTCTGGCACACAATACCAAAGACTGACGATATGCAATATCGGAGTACCCCGGCATGCAGCACCGGCAATATCCTACCGCCTGAACCATAATCAAATTTTACGCGCCAAATGAACGGACAGCACGATACCGGCATACCATCTACCGGAAATTTACCTGCATTTGTACAGCCTGCATATTTGAAATGTATCTCGTTGTCGATACTGTTTGCATTGGTTGGCATTCTGTTTTCCTGTTCAGGAAAAGACCCTTCGGTCGATATAGTGGTCCGTCCTCCCGAAGATGCCATAATAGTAAATGCGGATACATTTATAGTGGAAAGTGCAAACTATTATGTCCCGGCCATATCCGCCCAGGCTGACACCATGATTGTAGGTGAATTTTACAATGCAAAATACGGCCCTACCAAGGCCGATCTGATTGTCCAGCTCGCGCATCCTGCCGGCTATCAGTTTCCCGGTGCGGAATACAACCCGCAACCCGATTCGCTGGTGTTGCTCATGTTTTACAACACGTGGTTCGGCTCGGCTTATGCTCCGTTGGAGTTCAGTATATTCGAGAACAACATTTCAGCTCCGGACTACAACACCCGTTACATGTCGGATTTCGATCCCGGTATGTTTACCGATTCGTCAATATTGATGGGTAAAAGGCTGGCAACTACCATAGACCTTTCCAGATCGGATTCGCTGACTGAGGACACAGCTTCGGCACCGTACATCCGTTACCGTTTCGATGATGAACAACTGCAGCGTTTCTGGAATATTCCGGCAGAAGCATATACCTCAGACGAGGCATTTTCCGAACATTTCAAGGGTTTGTATATAACTACACGTTACGGTTCGTCCACATTGGTACATTTCAATCAGATAACGCTTTTCCTGTATTATCACTACACATATCAAAGGTCAGGCAAAGACACCGTTGTGGAGACATCCGTTATATTTCCGGCTAACCGGGAGGTCAGACAGCTCAACCGCTTTTATCATCATGACATAGCTACGTCGGTTGTCTGCCCTGACAGTGTATGTTATATAAAATCGGCAGCCGGAATATATCCCAAAATCAAGATACCTCTCGGCCGCATAACTGAACGTATCTACAATGCAATCGGCAATAAAGAACTGAACATAAACGGTGCCGAAATAGACATAGAAGCAGTGGACTTCAATGAAAGCGAATCGTATTTCGAACCGCCTTCATATCTGTTGGCTGTAACGCCGGACGAATTTGATGAACTGATACGGACAAACGGAGCTCCTGCGTCTGTAGATACCACGCAGGTAATGGCGACTTATAGCCCTACATCAAGAAAATATACGTTGGATCTTAATTATCTGTTGACCAAACATCTGCGCCAGCCTGACATCCAACCGGATGATATAATCGAACTTATGTTGGTGCCGATACATGTAGAACAGAACTCAAGCGGTAAGGCCATATCCGTCAAGCCACAGACCAAACTTTCGGCGGTGACTGTACGGAGCGGACGTAACAGTCATTCTCCAATGAGACTAAAAATACTTTACAACGGATTTTAACGACAATGACAAACTACAGACCGACACAGCATGCAATGCAGGCAATAGAACAAAGTCGCTTTGAAATGCAGCGTCTACATTCCCGGCAAATATATCCCAATCATATAATATCAGCCATATTACGACAGACCGACAGTACTGCATATACCATTCTGCTGAAACTGGAAACCGACATCCCGAAACTGCAAAAAGCGATGGATGATATGGCTTGTCCTGAATCAGACAACGGCAATCCCGGGACGTTTCACCGTACCACGGAATCGCTTATACTGCTATCCCAACTTGAGGCCAGAAGTATGAAGAGCGAAGAAGTACATACGTACCATATCTTTTTGGCCGCACTCCATAAAACTGATACTGAAGTGGGTAAAATATTGCAAGCCAATGGAATAACTTACGAGCAATACAAGCAGGCAATTGCCAGTCTCCACCAAACGCAAATGGGTTTGTCTGCATTTGATGACAACGATGAAGATGATGACGGACTTGCAGAACAGCGACCGGATGGACCCCCTAAAGTACAGATCCGGACAACTGCCGGTAAGAACCAGTCCGGTACACCGGCATTGGATAACTTTTCGTATGACCTTTCGGCGGCAGCCGAACGCGGCGAATTGGATCCTGTTGTAGGACGGGATATTGAAATACAGCGTACCATACAGATTTTAAGCCGCAGGAAGAAAAACAATCCTGTCCTGATCGGCGAGCCGGGGGTAGGCAAGTCCGCTATTGTGGAGGGTCTGGCCATCCGTATTGCCAACCGGTCAGTTTCCCGCGCATTATACGGAAAACGTATTGTTTCCCTTGATCTGGCGGCCATGCTTGCAGGGACGAAATATCGTGGCCAATTTGAAGAACGCCTCAAGTCAGTAATGAATGAACTTGAAAATCATCCTGAAATCATCCTTTTCATTGATGAAATCCATACTATAGTTGGAGCTGGAGCTACTTCAGGATCTCTTGATACGGCAAATATGCTCAAGCCGGCTCTCTCCAGGGGTAAATTCCAGTGTATAGGAGCCACCACTCTCGACGAATACCGTCAAAGTATAGAAAAGGACGGAGCTCTCGAACGGCGTTTCCAAAAAATAATTGTAGATCCGACTACACAGGAAGAAACACTGCAAATACTTCATAACATAAAAAAACGTTATGAAGACTACCATCAGGTAACTTACAGTGATGAGGCTCTTGAAGCATGTGTCAGGCTTACCGGACGTTATATATCAGACCGTTATTTCCCTGATAAGGCAATAGATGCAATGGATGAGGCCGGATCAAGAATGCATTTGGACAATCTGAGAGTACCGTCTGAAATAGAAGCCCTCGAAAAAAGAATAGCCGAATTTGACAACCTGAAAAGGGAATCCGTATTACGTCAGGATTTTGAACTGGCTGCCAAATACCGCGATCAGGCCGCTACTCTCGGTGCGGATCTTGAACGTATGAAAAACAGATGGTTGTCTTCTGATGACAATATAAAAGTACCTGTGACGGCAAACGACATCAACATAACCATATCGAATATCACAGGAATCCCCATACAACGTATAGCAGAGAATGAAAATCAGCGTTTGTTGCGTATGGGCAGCGACTTGCGCAGCCAAGTGATAGGGCAGGACGAAGCTGTGGACAAAGTGGTCCGTGCCATACGCAGAAGCCGTGTCGGTCTTAAAGATCCCAACCGTCCTATAGGCAGTTTTATGTTTATAGGTCCTACCGGGGTCGGCAAAACATTGTTGGCAAAGAAACTGGCCGAATTTTTGTTTGGTTCTGCCGATGCATTGGTGCGTATAGACATGAGTGAATTTATGGAAAAATTCAGCGTGTCACGTCTTGTGGGGGCACCTCCAGGATATGTCGGTTACGAACAGGGCGGGCAGCTTACGGAAAAGATCAGGAGAAAGCCATATTCAGTTGTGCTGTTTGATGAAATAGAGAAAGCAAATGCCGAAGTGTATAATATACTGTTGCAGTTATTGGATGAAGGTTTCATGACAGATGGTCTCGGACGTAAGGTCGATTTCAAGAATACGGTCATCATCATGACATCGAATGCCGGAACACGTCAGTTGAAAGATTTCGGGCGTGGTATAGGTTTCAATACCGGTGAATCTGACAACAAATATGCACAATCTGTCACAGAAAAAGCATTGAGCCGTACATTTGCTCCGGAATTTCTCAACCGTATAGATGAAATCATATATTTCAATGGGTTGAATCACGATGATATACGTAAAATCATTGACCTCGAACTTGGCAAATTATATAAACGGAGCACCGAGTTGAATATATCGTTGTCGGTAACGGAAGCTGCAAAGAACCATTTGGCATCCAAAGGTTACGACAAACAGTATGGTGCCCGTCCGTTACAGCGGATAGTGCAAACCGAAATCGAGGACTTGATAGTGGAGGCTCTGATTGACAATAGACTCGACTGCAGAACCGATGTCATTGTGGATCTGGATGCAAATAGCGGCAAGTTGCAGATAATTTGAGACTACAATGCAATCTGCATTTGCCGGCGAATCCCGAATCAGACATTGGTGTATATAGCGTGCATATTATTTGAGCTGCATGAAAGCGCGTATTTAGTGACTAATGTAAAACAAAACTGCTGCAAACAAAACCCCGTTTTCTGAAACACATTCTTTCAGAAAACGGGGTTTTGTCTGTATTTTTTATTCACGAACTGACTTAATCGGGTCATTCCTGATTGAGAGTGACGCGACGGAATGCTGTGGCTGAAACGTGGTTGTTTTTGAGGAATGTTTCAACATTCATCTTCTGCTCGGTTTCACCGCCGACAAACTGCTGTTCCATGAGGGTTGATTCCTGGAAGAATTTGTTCAGACGGCCTTCTGCAATCTTCTGGATCATTTGTTCTGGAAGATTGGCTGCTTTCTCGGCCGAAACAGTGGCGATGATTTCTTTTGCCTTGGCAACATCTTCAGCAGTAATCCATCCTTTGCTCATGTTACTTTCCATGTGAGCTTCGCTGTCTACGTGAGCTGGGTTGATACCGGCTTTCTTCAAAGCAGCTTCAACGGCTTTCTGTACTTGCTCAGCCTTGGTTTTGTCTATGGCAACCTGCATTTCGCCATCAATGATTTTCTTGTCAACCGAGTTGCGGTCGAGTGCAACAGGATTCATAGCTGCGACTTGCATGGCAACGGCACGCATCACTTTCAAATCGGCATTGTCTTCAGCAAAAGCGACTACGGTGGCGAGCATGTTACCCGGGTGAATATAAGAAACGGTGGATTTGCCTTCTACGTATTCGTAGTAGCCGAGTTCCATCTTTTCACCGGTAATACCGGAACGGTCGGTGATGAGAGCCGAAATTGTACGGCCGTCGATTTCGATATTGTTGAGCGCTTCGATGTTTGCCGGACGGTGAGCCATAGCAGCATCGAGGATAGTTTGTGTAAGGGCGATGAAATCAGCGTTTTTGGCAACGAAATCAGTTTCGCATTTCAAGGCTACAACAGCTGCGAAATTGCCTTCGGCTTTGGCAAGGACACAACCTTCGGCCGCATCACGGTCGCTGCGTTTTGCAGCAATGGCCTGACCGCGTTTACGGATGAGTTCGATTGCTTTGTCCATATCATTATTAGCTTCGGTAAGGGCTTTTTTACAGTCCATCATACCGGCGCCTGTCATGGTGCGGAGTTTTGAAATATCCGCCATAGTTACTGCCATAATAGTATAATTTTAGAGTGTTAGTATTATTTGTCCGATAAAAAAGCGTTAAAGAGTCACGTCAACAAGCCGAGATTCCATAACGCTTTTTATTTTTATGCAAAGCCGTCATATGTTGCTGGTGAGTTCAGGTCTGCCTGCAACAGAAACGGCCGATAATTTGTTATCAAGCCTCTTCGTTAGCAGGTGCTTCTTCAGCTTTTTCTGTTTCTGTGTTGCGTGATTTGCGGGCACGGGTACGTTTTTCTTTCACTTCCGGCTGTTCTGATTCCTCACTGTCAGCACGCTCAAGTTTACGCTCCATGGCACCTTCTTTGAGGGCATTGACCATTTCAGCTACGATAAGTTCTATTGCTTTGGTTGCATCATCGTTTGAAGGAATGACAAAATCAATGCCTTTTGGATTGGAATTGGTATCAACGATACCGAATACCGGAATGCCGAGACGTTGAGCTTCGGCTACAGCGATGTGTTCTTTCATCACATCTACTACGAATATAGCTGATGGGAGGCGGCTGAGATCTGCAATTGAGCCGAGGTTTTTTTCGAGTTTTGCACGTTGACGGGAAATCTGGAGTTTCTCGCGTTTTGAGAGTGCATCGAATGTACCGTCGGATGACATTTTGTCAATTGTACCCATTTTTTTGATGGCTCTGCGGATGGTCGAGAAATTGGTGAGCATACCTCCGGCCCAACGTTCGGTGATATAAGGCATACCTGCTTCGGAAGCGAGGTCGGCCACTACTTGCTTAGCCTGCTTTTTAGTGGCAACGAAAAGTACGCGTTTGCCTGATTTGGCTATCTGCTTCATGGCTGCAGCAGCCTCTTCGATTTTGGCGACTGTCTTATGGAGGTCAATGATGTGGATGTCATTACGTTCCATAAAAATATAAGGAGCCATCGCCGGATTCCATTTGCGTTTCAGGTGACCGAAATGTGCGCCTGCATCGAGCAGGTCTTGAAATTGTACTGCCATAATTAGTGTTTGGTTTGATTCTTTTGTTGTTTACTTTCTTTTTTACTTGTTTTTGTTTAAGCAATCATTCAAGTAGCCGTATTCAGATACGAGTCTAAATGATTTAGATACTAAACAATATATGCCGCTTGACAAACGGCAATATCGTACCAATTAACGTTTTGAGAATTGGAAACGTTTGCGTGCTTTTGGCTGACCCGGTTTTTTACGTTCGACAACGCGGGGATCACGGGTAAGGAAACCTGCAGCTCTGAGAGCCGGTTTGTTTTCAGCATCGATTTTTACGAGGGCACGGGCAATAGCCAAACGGAGAGCTTCTGCCTGTCCGTTGTAACCGCCACCGTTGAGGTTTACTTTGATATCGTATTTACCGATAACGTTCAAGAGGTTCAATGGTTGGTTTACAATGTATTGAAGCATTGAAGAAGGAAAATAGCTGGCAAGTTCGCGTCTGTTGATAACGATATTGCCAGTTCCTTCAGAAACGAAAACGCGTGCAACAGCAGCTTTTCTTCTTCCTATCGCATTTATTACTTCCATGTCTGTATTATTTAATAGCGTTTAGATCGATTTGTTTGGGTTGTTGGGCTGCATGCGGGTGTTCAGGACCGGCATATACGTAGAGGTTGTTCAAAAGGGCAGAAGCAAGGATGTTTTTGGGAAGCATGCCTTTCACCACTTTTTTGATGTAACGTTCCGGACTTTTCTTCATGAGGATTTCAGGGGTGGCTTCACGCTGGCCTCCGGGAAAACCGGTATAAGAAAGATATATGCGGTCTGTCCATTTTTTACCTGTGAGTTTTACTTTGTCCGCATTGATGATGATGACATTGTCACCACAATCAACGTGAGGAGTGAAATTAGGTTTGTACTTACCGCGGAGAAGTTTGGCCACCTTAGAGGCCATACGACCCAAAACCATGTCTTTTGCATCCACAACGACCCACTCTTTTTTTACAGTGGCAGCGTTAGCAGATACTGTTTTAAAACTTAATGTATCCACAATTATTAGTTTTTAAAAAATTATTAAACATTTCGTCTCGGGAGCCGGGCTTGAAAAAGAGCGGGCTAATTCACTCTAAATCGTTTATTCCCAAAGACATTCCGCCGTTCAGGCATGGATAATATTTCGAGGTGCAAAGATACGACTATTTTTCTGAATGACAAAACTTTTCAAGAGCGTTTTTTGCGATTTTGCAGCTTGCATGTGTGGCGGTTTGCTGCAAGAGTGCATACAGTGGTTGTGATGATTGCTAATCAAACTGAAACAATTGCATTGTTGTAATAATCAAACGACTTCATTGCCTGATGGTTGACTGTTAGGCGATTTTGCGTTCACCCTGAAAGTCCTTCAAATCCGAAGCCGACGCACTGATCAGCGCACAGGCCAACGTCACCAACGGCAAGCTGCAGAACGTCAGGGTCGGGAACGAACAGGGCGTATCCGTGGTCCTCTCCGGGAACCTCGTCCTCGTGCAGAAGGAAGACGGCTCTCTTGATATCGACCGCGGAGCATCCGACCAGGTCGTTACCGTGGCCGCACCCGACGGAAGCAACCCGCGGCAGATAGGAACCGCCGAAATTTCCGAAGCTGTCGGAGAAGCCGATGCGGAAGAGTTGAGGACAGAAGCCCGGCAGACGGTGGATCGCGAAGCCGAAAACAACGCGCGATTCCCGGTCGGCTCGCTCGTAACAGACCGGCGGGGCAACTGGAGCACCGTCACCGAAGTATCCGCGCAGGGCATCCTGGCCACTTCCGCAGGCCCGGACGGCATCGCCACACTCCCCGTCGGCAACGACGAGCTGCAAAGTCAGACAGCCATACAGCTTGCGCCCGGCACACGGATAGGAGGGATGACAATAACATCCGTAAACCCCGACGGCTCAGTCACAGCCGCCGACGAAACAGGCGGTACCGTCTCGTTCGCCGACCCTATGGAACTGGCATACGCCCTCACTTCAGCACAAATCATCCCCGAAGCCGAAGCGCAGAGCGTACAGCAAACGGCACCGTCTGTCGGACAACCTGCACAGGACAATCCGAACGGTACGGCACAGCAGCAGGACAGCCGCATAGGACGCTCTTTGACGGAAGAAGAAGCCGACGCTTTGATTTCTGAAATGGAAAGCAAAGCTGTAGTTGCGCCGGAAATAGAACTGACCATCGAAAATTGGGATGCCACTTTTGGAGAAGACGGCAAAGTCGCTACACCGATCGGTGAGGTGAAAATGGGAGAAAACCAATTTGCAAAACTGATGCGTCAAGGACGCAATGGCAAGTTGGGAATGATCAAGCCGACGCTCGAAAATCCTGACATTATCATTGAAGACGAAAGCAAAGCCAAAGATGGAGATGTGGCCGAACGCGCAAGCTCGTATGTTTTTGTAAAGACATTCAAAAAGACAGACGGTTCGCGGTACTACTATTTCACATCCGTAACCGTCAGCAAAGATGGCCATGAGGTTATCATTTCAAACCAAGAAAAAAGGAAGTCCGTTTTAACGAACCTCCTTTCAAAAGGTAAAATGGTTTGGAAACACGCCGATGATGTTTCTGCTGCCTCAGACGTGGCAGATGGCTTATACTCGTCGCAGGAGAATGCGTCTGACCCCACTACCGAGGGCACGGATGCGCCACAAACCAATTCTTCCACCGGCAAAGGTACAGAAAATGTTTCGGAAAAGCAATACCCCACAGACGAAAAAGGCAACCCCCTCTTCGAGCGGATGAGCATCGAAGACAGCCTCGCCCTGCTCGGAGAACTCGACCCCGACGACCGCACCGCATTCGTCGAAGCAGGGCTGAAACACGCACGGAAAGCCCGCGAAAAGGCCTTGAACCTCAAAAACACCGGGACATCATTCAACGAAATCAAGGCCGGACGCGACCGGATCAACGCCGAACGGCAGCGCACAGCCGCAGCCCTCGAATACTGGCAGACGCTCCGCGACGAATACACACGGCGCACCGAAGCCGAAAAGGCAGAGGCATTCCGGTCACCCGAAGAAGCCGCCGACTACCTCGAAAACATACGCCTCAGACGGCAGCGCGCAGCAGAAGCACAGGCACAGCAACAGGCACAGGCAGAAGAGGCAGAGGCAGAAGAAAAGCCACTGAACAAGGCCATCGAAGAAGCCGAAGCCGACACCGACATCAACCCAACCGAAGAGCAGAAAAAAGCAGGGAACTACCGCAAAGGGCACGTGAAGATAGGACGTT
Source organism: Candidatus Aphodosoma sp. (assembly GCA_051870875.1). GTDB lineage: Bacteria > Bacteroidota > Bacteroidia > Bacteroidales > Paludibacteraceae > Aphodosoma. The sequence goes on along the minus strand of JBJECG010000022.1, from coordinate 40,157 downwards.
TCGACATCTCAGTCGAACAGCCGCGCGGAAGCATACGCCGTGGCGTGGACGCAGACGGCAACCGCTGGGAAAACAAGATGCACTACACCTACGGATATTTCCGCGGGACTGAAGGCGTGGACGGCGACCACATAGACGTATTCCTCGCACACGACATGGACGGCTGGGACACAAAGCCGGTATTCGTCATCGACCAGTACAACGAGGACGGCACTTTCGACGAACACAAGGTCATGCTCGGCTTCGCTACGGCCGATGATGCGCTCAACGCCTATCTGTCCTCCTACAGTAAAGGATGGGAGAAAAAACGCCGCATCGACGTGTCGGGCATATCGCCCGACGGCTTTGAAACGTGGGTCGGCAGCAGCCGCCGCAAGACAAAACCATTCTCCGAATACAAGATTGCACGGGAAACGGCTGTAAGCGAATCCGGCCAGAACGACCCTCTCGCCGGCTTCGAGCTCCCCGGACAGGACGTGCCTGTACCGTTTGAAAAAGGGAACAAACCATCTGCCACAATGACCCCTGAGCAGCAGGCCGCATTCGATGCCGTATCCGCCATGCTCGACCGTGCAGGAATTCCTGTCGAAGTCCTCTCCGACGAACAGATGAACGAGCTGGCAGAAACCGGCAACGACGGTATTGTCACACTGCAAGCCAAGCTGAATGCGCTGGAAGCGACAGCGCGAAAGATTCGCAGATGGATGAAGAACGGCACACGGGGACAGAAAATCACAATCAGTCTGCCAAGACGCACCGTTGCCATGATAAGTCAAGCAATGGGACGTGAATTTGAAAGCCATAATATTACGGCTGACAGTATGGTACACATACTGAACAACCACGGAGAAGGTGGCACAAAACTTCAACAGAACAGCATCCCGATAAGAAAGCGGGATTTGGAATTGATACCCTATATCATGACCGCCCCCGACAGAGTGGAGAAAAGCAGTACTGATATAACAGGCAGGGAAAGCGTACGTTTCTACAAGAATTTGAACAACGGTTATGTGATTGTTGTAGAGAAAGAACAAAAAAACAGCCCAGATGATTTAGATACTATAACCATGTGGGCTGAAATGTCATCTACGTCTGCGGCTACCAATGCTCAGTCTGAGAAGACTGCCCCTGATACACTCGTCCGAAACGCTATCCGCAGCACCGACGCTGCAAAGATACGGAAAGATGCCGAAACGGCAATGGCTTCCGACAGAAATTTACAAATGTCACGGGGCTACGGAATGGCCAAAGAGGAAATGTCCGAGTTCCAGTATCAGACAGCCAGGGAAGCCATTGACGCCCTCCGGAAAGCGGGATTCAAAGGCTTCCGCATAAGCCGAAGCATTTCCGATTTCGGCGTTTCGACATACATACAGAGCGAAGAGGAAAGCATCAAATTCAGATTGAGCGACCACGTTGTCACATCCGATTACCGCATTAACACCGAGACATTCATGCCTCTGGATTCGACTGCCGATGACTTTGTGGAGATGGCTCGGATTGTCAGAGCCGATAGAGACGAGGCACGGAAGAATGCCGCCGCCAAAGAGGAAGCAGAAAAAGAGCGGCAGAAAAAAGCCGATGAAAAGTGGGAACGGATAAAGCACCACTTCGATGGCATGTCTTTCTTCCGGAATAGTAATACGCACATACCCTTCGACGAATTCAAGGCCAAAAATAAAGCCGCATTCCTTTTACAGACCAAATCCGGCATCGGCAGCAGAGGGCTTGCTTATGAATGGGCCGGGCCGGAGGATAAGAAGTACGGACGCGAAAAGCCGTCGGTAGAATTCATCGAAGCATTTGATGAAGAAACAGCGGCTGTAAACTCACTCCGCCTCATGACCGTATATCACGGCTCTGCCGCCGACTTCTCCCGTTTCGACCACTCTTTCATGGGCTCAGGCGAGGGGGCGCAGGCATACGGATGGGGAAGCTACGTCACCGAAGTCAAGGGAATCGGACAGACCTACGCGAAACGCATGACCGACAAAAAGTATGACGAAAACAAAATCGTCAACGATTTGGCTCGTGATTTATTGAAAAGACACGGCAACGACAAGGAAAAGGCTCTCGAAGAACTGAACGGATTGCTCAATGAAAGCTGGTCAGACAAGAAAAGGGTAAAGAAACAAATCCGTATAATCCGGACAGGCAAGTTCCTGAAAGAAATGAAAGCCAACCTCTACACCGTCGAAATCCCCGACGACGACGGCAGCAACTACCTGTACTGGGAAGCTCCTGTTGAAGAAACCGTGTTTGACGAGAACGACGCTGACGCCGATTTCGACGAGAATGAACTGATAACCGACATTGACATAGACGTAAGGGAATTCTTCGGAATAAACCAGCCTGTTCATCTATATGACGGTTATTCAGTAGGAGATGCCGACCCAATCAGACTTGCGGAAGAGGCGGCATTGTATTATGACGAAGAAATAGACCTTGACGATGACGAAGCGGTAGATGACATAATACGCAGGCTGCTTTCCGACATGGACGACTTATTTGAAGAACGGTATGAATACGAGAGAGACGAAGCGTATGATAGGGCAATTTCTGAAGCGCGGGAAAAAGCCATTGCAGAAGCACGGGAAAAAGCTGAAAAAACCGCAGAAACCGCGAGAAGAAACGAAGCGTCAATCTACAGCGTACTGTCCGACAACGAAGAATATGCCGGACGCATAGTTGAGGAAATAGAGAAAGACAAAGACGAAACCGATGATACAGAGCAAGAAATGCTCCTGCGTGATGTCACCGACAGCCTCGAAGACGCAGAAACAGGAGAAGATTTCTATAAGGCAATCGCCCTCTATCTCGGCGACCGCGGAGCTTCCGAGTTCCTCTCGTCCCTCGGCTTTACCGGCATATCCTACCCGGCGGAATACCTGTCAGGCGGACGAGCCGACAATGCCCGTAATTACGTCGTCTTCAACGAAAAGGACTTGAAGATAACCGACCACATCCGCTTCCTCAAGACACCGCAGGGCACCGTCTACGGAGCGACCGTAGGCGGACGCATATACCTCAACGCCTCGCGCCTCAACCCCGAGACACCCATACACGAATACACCCACATCTGGGACGCGGCATGCAAGCGCAATAACAGCGCATTGTGGGTGCGCGGCGTGGAGCTCATGAAGCAGACACCATTGTGGCAGCAGGTCAAAGACGACCCAAACTATTCCGACATCGCCAACGATGACAACGCCATAGCATCCGAAGTACACGCACGCCTCACAGGACGCGACGGCGCAAAGACCCTGGAACAGATGGCCTCACAAGCCGCCGACGCTACACTCCTCGACCGCATCAACGCCGACACCCTCATCGGAAAACTGAAACGCTGGCTCTCCGACTTCTGGTTCTGGCTGCGCGACACCACGACACCCTGGACACCATCCCAGGCCGCAAAAGTGTCGTTGACAGATTTTGTCAACATGCCGCTCGCCGACCTCGCCAAAGCCTCAGACCTGAAAGGAAATGCAGACAACCGCACACCCGACCCAAAAACCGTCCGCATCGAAAAGCTGCGCAACTCAAAGCCTGTACAAATAACCGGTAACGAAATCACACCAGGCAACGACTTGAAAGAATATAGGAAAAACGCATTGGACTATGGCAAGAAATTGCAAGGCAGTTATACCAACAAGGACACCGGCAATGAAATACAATTGCAACGGGGCAGAAAGAATGGTGGTATAAACGAAGTATTACAGCACAATTATAAAGATGTTGAACACCTTCAATCAATAGCTGCCATACCGCAAATTATTGAAAACTCAATCTATATTGACAGCGAACAAAATAACGACAAAAAGAAAAACCCTAATGTGACGGAATACCAACACTATGTATGCGGTTTAAAGATAGGCGGCGTAGATTATACCGTTCACTCTGTTATTGCAGTCGATAAATCAGGAAACAGATATTACGACCACAGCCTGACACGTATAGAAAAAACAAAGCTGCTTGACATTATAAATCAAGCAGCCGATATAGAGGATTTTGGCTCAACGCCCGATACGAAATCTACTATCCTTTCTGACTACAAAGGTAAAAAACTTGTTTCACTTCTCCAAACAAATCCGCAAAAAGTTTCCGAAAATTCCACCACTTACACCACACAGACAGGAAACAGCATCGAATACAGCCACACAGGAGGATTGGGACAAAACGATACAGGCGAATTCTGCCTCGTCGAAAGGGAATTTTCAAAAAACGGCTATTTCGGCTTCAGCGGAGGAAGAATAAAATCAGCCGAGGATGTCGCTTACATTTTCCGTGCGCTCGAAGACAAAGCCGTCGAGAACGCATTCGGTGTCCTTGTAAACAAAGGTAAGCCGACAATCGTACACCTCGGCATGGGAAACGTCACATCCTCGATATCCGACCTAAGCGCGTTGCGTATCGCTTACGACAAATTCGGAGCTGATGAAATATACCTCGTGCACAACCACCCGAGCGGAGAGGTGAAAGCATCTCAGGCTGACATCAATTTTTTGAAAACTACAGGCAAAATGTTTCCGGAAGGGATAGTGCAGCCGGGGATAATCATCGACACCACAAGCGGCAAATTCGGCGTGTTCGACCATGAAGGACAAACCGGCACTTTCGACCGTTCCGACAAAAGCAGGACAAAAGAAACGAAGATGAATGTACTTGCATTCGACAGACAGGTATTTGCCCCTGATTACGATGTCACGGAACTGCAGCAAATACGCTCATCCGAAGACGTGGCTGCATTCATCTCATCCCAACGCCTCGGACAACGCGGAAAAGTGAGTATCATCCTGCTGAACAACAGAAACAAAATCATCGGCAACCTGCATCTGCCATACAACAACATCACCGACAACCAGGATGCCGTCGCCGGTGAGATAGTACGCCTCGGACTGAGATACGGAGCAAACAACGTAATACCATACGGCAACTTCGACATCTCACAGTCACAATCGTTGGAAAGGAAAATCAACGCACTCAGCGGAAACACACTCCGTCTGCTCGATACCGTAAGCATCGACAACGGACTGAACACTGTATCTGCAACGGACGAAGGTTTCATGGAGGATTCCGGAGCATACAAGCCCGCAGTACCCGAAAATCCACAAACCATCAACGACCGCTTCAACCGGGAACTCGACAATTACAAAAAAGGAACACATAAAGGACTTTTACATCTCGGCAGACCGAATGAAATATTACAGGCATGCGGTATAAATGATGTGGAATTTACATTATCTCCTACAGTCTTGAACCGTAAACTAAAACAGCACGGTTTGACCACAGACGACTTGAAAGGGCTTGCAGAAGCCATACAAAACCCGATACTCGTTTATCGTCATGGCGAAAACGTACCGAATATGATAATCGTAAGCGAACTCGAAGCCAAGGGTGGTAAATTGTCTATTGCATTAAAATTGGATGGTAGCGGAAAAGTGGTTGATTTAAACAACGTATCGAGCATACATCAGAAAGACGGACTTATCGAATTGCAACGCCTTTCGGAAATAAATGATCTGGAAAACAATTTGCGTTGGTTAGACAAAGAAAAAGTTTCGGACTGGCTCGATATAGCTGGCCTTAACAGCCCCATACACACCGACAATCCGAAACTTGTATCACTTGCAAAGGTAATAGAAAATTTCCAAAACCCAAGCGTTTCAGACGGAAATTATACAGAAACCGATGACACCGAAGCCGACGACATCCGCTTCCAAATCGTCCGAGACCCCGCAGCCGTAACCGACGAACCGCAGATGAACGACGGCGAAACATGGCAGGACTATTTCGCACGGTACAGGCAGTGGCGCGACCGCCGCATAGAGTTCGAGGAAGCCACAGGACAGCTTCTGCCAGAACTCCCGCGGTACAAGCCAGGCACATCACTCACCGACTACTTCCGCGCGTGGAAGGAGTACACCGTCGGACGCGAAGACGCAGAAACAGTATCGGCATACAACCGCGAAATCGAGGCGAACGCAAAAATGACACGGAAATTACTGCAAGATATGTGGGACGAACTCAACGCGCTGAAAAACTTCCAGCTGAAAATGCAGCAGCTCGGCGCAACCCTCACACCCGAGACCGACACCTACAACCGCATGTTCAAGACCAACAGCCGCGCACGCAACGCGACACAAGAATACAACGACACTCAGTTCGCCGCACTCACAAAGGCAATGCACGACTTCCGCGCCGAAATCGGCAAGTCCGGCATCAGCCTGACATGGCAGAACCTCGCCGACGACTTCGCGAAAAACAACGGCCGAAACCTCACGCCGCAGGAACTCCTCGACATCTACGTACAGGCGCGCGACATCGACGAAGCCGCACGGCTCGGACTGCCCGACCGCGGAGCGGCAGGATTCCACAACAACCTCGGCATCACACCGCAGCAGGCAATAGACATGGTGGAAGGCAAAATCAGCGCGGAAACCGTCAGATCACTCTGGGAAGCCGTCAACGCCGCAACGCACTTCTCCCTGCAGTACATGCACGGAGCCGGCATGATAGACACCGAAACGCTCGACCGTTTCAGCGGACGCAGATACTACGTCCCGGAGCGCGGCTGGAAAGAACGCGACCTCGACGAACGCGACTACGGATACCTCCGCAAAGGCGGTGGCGACTACGGCTCGTCCTACAACCCAGCACTCGTCAAGTCGCGCGGACGGCAGAGCATTGCATCTTCTCCGTTCGCCTACATCGACTCCATCGCACGCAGCGCCATCCTCTCCGCCGAGAAGAACCGCGAAAAGCAGACAATCCTCGACTTCGTCCGGCGCAACGAAGCTGTAGGCACAAAGTCCGGCGCGTTCCGCGTGCAGCAGGCATGGCTCGTCAACGTCAAGGACAAGGACGGCAACACCGTCATGCACGACGGCCGTCCGCTGCAGGAAGTCACCTACGCACGGCCCACGGAAGCAATGCACACGCACGACAAGCAGGTACGCGAACAGATAAAAGAGCTCAGGACGCAACTCTCAGAAGCGGACGGCAAGACAGACGGAAAAACACTCGAGGCCGAAATCGAACGCCTCGAAAACTCCCTCTACATCGCCGGAGCAGTAAAGGACAGCGACATCAGACAGCGAACTGACGACGAGAAACGGCAGCACACGGTACTCGTCAAGAAAGACGGACGCGACTACATCATCGAACTCGCTGACGAACATGTAGCAAACGCAATCAACCGCAAAGCAAACGATGATGTCAGCAAATTCAGGGCGATTATGCGGCCTGCTTCGTCATTGACGCGGGCAATGTCGTCAGTGCTGACACTCGTTGTAGTCATAATTTGTTATAGGTTTTGGTTTGTAAATTCCCGGCCGATTTTTTGCAAACATTTTGCAAACAGACAGTGCAGAAAGGTGTATTTTAGTGCAGAAAAGTGCAGAAATAACGTTCTTTTCTCGCCTATCGGGAGACCATTATACACGAAAAAAGCATTGATTATTCGTTTTGTCAACTTAATAATCAATGCTTTACCTCTTTTGCGGTATGGACGGGACTCGAACCCGCGACCCCATGCGTGACAGGCATGTATTCTAACCAGCTGAACTACCACACCGTACTATTTTGCTTCCCGATCAGTCTTATTTCGTTAGTGGAAATGTTCCCTTTCAAAAGCGATGCAAAGGTAGTGTATTTATTTGTACTATCCAAATATTCGGAGAAATTTTTCTGAAATATTTTTTGTGATATACATTAGTGAATTATTATCAGACAGATAGCTTTATCGATTTTTTGAGTAGAGGAGTTGTAATGTGCAGGATTTACATCTTGTTTCGCGATTTAGTAATATAAATGGGATGAAAATGATGCCTGTTTTATCTCATTTTCTTGTAAAACGGTGTTTTTGCAACTTGGTTGATGTTGGGTTTATATGAAAAACCGCAAGGAAACATTGTATTGTGGATATCGGATTGCAGCTGCAGTTTTGCGTCGGAAGAGGGGGCGTACCAAACTTATATTTATGTTACGACAAGATATCTATTGATGCAGGCCCGAAAGAGTGGCGTACGCAATGCGTGCCACATTTGCAATTATGGCTGCATTGATAGAGTCTGTTTCGCGGGAGTCTTTCACAAATACGGTTATATACAGTTTCTTGTTGTCAGGCAGATATACCACGCCGGCATCGCATTCGCCTATCTGCGTCCCATCGTGCAGACGGTCAGAATGTCCGGTTTTGTGTTCAAGTCGGATGCCGGATGGTAAACCTGCTTTCAGTTTGTCCTGCCCCGATGTGGTCTGATGCAGAGTTTCTTTTAGAAAAGTAAAGTTAGCTTCGTCCAGAAGAGTGCCGTTATACAAAATGTAAAGTAATCTGCTCATTTCTAATGGAGTGCTCCAGTTGTCGTAGCAGTGTAGCATGTTTTGATGCATCTCGTCTTCGGTAAGCTGGTATTTGAAATCGGACAGTCCTAATGAACGGATGTACCGGTCGACACTGTCGATGCCATCTGCAAACGTTATAAGCCAGTCGCATGTATTGTTGTCGCTTTGCGAAACGGTGTACCTGATTATCTCGCGCAGTGTTATCTGTATCGTTTGGTCGGGATATTTGTCTCTGAGAGGGCTGTATGTGCCAGTTTTCATCAATGCAGGTTCGATTGTGAAAATCGAGTCGAGGCTGATGTTGGCGGTTTCTGCTTTATGAAGGGCAGCCAGGGCTATCGGCAGCTTGTACACACTCATTATCGGATACCGACATACGTTGTTGAACGAATATTCATGACCGTCATAAATGATTCCTACGCCCACCTGAGCTTTCTTGTCACCGGTCAACTTGTTGAGTCTGATTGTCAGTACGGAGTCTGTTGTTTCAAAATCGGACGCTTTTGTACAGCTTTCTTGTTTTTGACAGCAACCGTTTAGCAAGAAAATAAGTGTTGCAATTAGAATGTGTTCAAATCGTGAGTGCATATAATCATAGTTTTCGTGTGTGTACAGATTCAATATGACGTTGTAGTTTATGGTTCGTTCCTGCCAAAGGTTACGGATGTTGTGTTTTGTATTGTATTGAACAGACGGATGCCATTGTCATGCAATGGCATAGTGTGTGCTGACGTTTTTATAATACAGGTACCACATTCATAGTCCACTTCCATTTGTCGAAATAAAGATTTCCGTTCTCGGTTTCAACTTCCCCCCGCTGGAAATCAACCGTTTCGGAGCGCGGATATTGTTTTTTCGGATGCATCGGTTGCCCGTAGTCGGTATTGACAGTCAATCGGAAAGCGTCCATACCACCAAAATAGAAGTATCGCTCGGCCTCTGTTTTGCCCCATTGTTGTACTCCGAACGATGGGTCGACAGGAATCCAACCCAAGCCTTCAATGTATATTTCAGCCCAATCGTGGAGATTTTCATATCCGGGATGGAGCATGAAGCCGCTTTGCCAGCGGGCGGGTATGCCCTTATACCGGCAGAGTGTGATGTAGAGCAGGGCTATTTGGCCGCAGTCGCCGTGGCGGTTTTCGATGACATATTGCGGGATGCAGTCTATGGTGCTGTATTCGCGCGCCGCGGCCCATGGATAGAGCGTCCGCATAGCCTCAAAGAGTAGTCGCGCTTGGTAGTATGGTCGGGTTTCTGCCCCGACAATCGAGTCGGCAAGTGTTTGGATTTCACGGGAAAACGCTATGTGAGGAAGTCGTTCTGCCACGTATTGGCGCAGTTCGCTATTGTGAATGTCTGTCGCCTTGTGTTTGAAGTTTTGTGGAAGCGGATGGTATTCTGCGTAAGAGGTGAATCGGTAGGCTATACCAAAACTGTTGTTGCCGTTTGGTCTATAAGCCAGAGTGCCGTATGCCGATGAGTGCGCGTATTGGAAAATTTGGTATTGCCGGTTTTCTGTGAGCAGGATAATATTCTGCTGCCGTTGCATTTGATTGGAAGGATATGGCAGCCATATTTTGACGGTAAGGCCTGCCGGCATGGGCAAATGGTTGTTTATCGTAATATTGTAGTAGAAGTCCCATATATGCGGTGTGTGTAGGGGGCCTTTGGCTGTGTCGTCCAACACTTGGCGTATGTGCTGTGCCACAATGAGGTCTCGCGAAGCCCGTTCGCGTCCTTCATAGGCTTCTTTTTTAGCCCGTGCCGTAGGGTCGATGCGGAAAAGATTTTTGTCTGCCAGTCGAAAATAACGTTTTTCGCCATTGATTATTGTGTATTCCAATGCTTTGGAGGCCTCCCATTTGGCGATTTGGCATGAATCTGTTTCTGGAAAATATTTGTGGATACACGGCAGAATATCGGTCCCTGTTTTGGTAAAGTCAAGTGCAATTCGTTTTGCAATTTCCTGTCTGTCAGGAGTTTGTTGGGCATTGACTGTTGGCGTTTGACAGGATATCAGTGTGATGGACAACAGTAATATGGCAAGAAGTTTTTTCATAGCGACATCAGTGCGAGAGGTTTGGTTTTAGGTTGGTATTCAATGATTTCGCCGCTATTGATGGAGCGTTGTACGTCTATAAGCCGTTGATTTTCGCTGCCTCGGAATAGCAGATCGGTATTTCTCTTCTCAATCAGAAAACGGCCGTCGACCAGCACATCTATGTTTTTGAGTAAAGCTGCGAATTTTGGGTTACTGCGTATGGTTTCAAACGTATATCCGGTGTAGCACCAAATGGTTTTTGTGCTGTGCAGCTTGATTAGTTGCGCCAATTCGGCAAACTCTTCTGCTTGGTACAGCGGGTCGCCACCGGTGAATGTTACATTTTCAAACGGATTGTTCAACAGCCGGTTGGCTATATATTCTATTGTAACGGGATGTCCGGCCTTGATGTTCCACGACTGCGGATTATGGCATCCTGGACAGTGGTGGCTGCATCCTGCCGCGTAAATGGCAGTCCTGAATCCCGGGCCGTCGACAGTAGTCGATTCGACAATGTCCAAAACGGAAAGTGTCATGTGCGAGAAAGCTTTTTACTTGTGTACTACACGGTCTTTGAGTTCGGCCAACTTGGCTTTGTTCCAACGGTCGGTTGTCCCAACTAAATAACCGGTTATGCGTTGCAGCTTGTCAATATCGGAACTGCCACATTTTGGACATGTTGACATTGAAACGTCGGCGTTTTCGTACCCGCAATTCATACAGCGGTTACGGTTGTGGTTGACAGAGCCGTAACCGATATTATAATGATCCATGAGGTCGACTATCTGCATTATTGACTGAGGATTGTGTGTGGCATCACCGTCAATTTCAACATAGAAGATGTGTCCTCCGCGAGTCAGATCGTGGTATGGGGCTTCGATTTCAGCCTTGTGGCGTGCGCTGCAACGGTAATACACCGGTACGTGATTTGAGTTGGTATAGTACTCTTTGTCGGTTACACCTACTATTTCGCCGAATTCTTTACGGTCTTTGCGGGTGAAACGGCCAGACAAACTTTCTGCCGGTGTGGCAAGCACACTGTAGTTGTGCTGATATTGATCACTGAATTGGTTTGCGCGGTCGCGCATATATGTCACTATTTTCAATCCCAACTGCTGTGCTTCATTGCTCTCGCCGTGGTGTTTTCCAATGAGGGCTATCAGGCATTCGGCAAGTCCGATAAACCCGATGCCGAGCGTACCTTGGTTGATTACGCTTTCTATTGTGTCGTTTGGAGTAAGACGTTCGGCTCCGGTCCAAAGGGAACTCATCAACAGTGGAAATTGTTTGGCAAGGGCAGTTTTTTGGAATGTATAGCGGTTGTGCAATTGCCGGGCTGTGATTTCGAGCATGTTGTCGAGTTTGGCCATGAATGCGTTGATACGTTCGGTCGGGCTGTCTATATCACGGCATTCCAATGCCAGACGCACAATGTTGATAGTAGTGAAAGAGAGGTTGCCCCTGCCGATAGAAGTTTTTTCGCCGTAACGGTTTTCGAATACTCGGGTACGGCACCCCATTGTGGCTACTTCATATCGGTAGCGTTGCGGGTCATCGGCTCCCCATGATTCATGCCGGTTGAATGTAGCGTCCAAATTGACAAAATTCGGGAAGAAACGCCTTGCGCTTACCGAGCAGGCCAGTTCGTAGAGGTCATAGTTACGGTCATCAGGCAGATAGTTTACTCCGCGTTTTTTTTTCCATATCTGTATAGGAAATATGGCAGTCCCGCCATTGCCTACTCCGCGGTATGTGCTGCGTAGAAGTTCGCGTATAACGCAGCGACCTTCTGCCGATGTGTCGGTGCCGTAATTTATAGAGCTGAAAACCACTTGGTTGCCACCTCGCGAATGGATGGTGTTCATGTTGTGTATGAAAGCTTCCATAGACTGGTGTACGCGTGCTACAGTCTGGTTGATGGCATGCTGCTTGATGCGCTCCATACCCTGCATGAAATCGAGGTCGGCAGTCTCAAAATCGTTGATTTCAGCGTTGTAAAGCGTTTCGAAATTGTCATTTAATATGTTTTCAAGCTTCTTTATTTCTTCTATATAAGTGGATCGTACAAACGGAGCCATATAGAAATCGAATGCAGGGATTGCCTGGCCGCCGTGCATCTCGTTTTGGGCGGTTTCGAGGCTGATACACGCCATGACGCTGGCGGTTTCTATACGTTTAGCAGGGCGGCTTTCTCCATGTCCGGCTTTAAGGCCTTCGTGCAGAAGTTTGTCCAACGGATGTTGTACACATGTGAGTGATTTGGTAGGGTAGTAGTCTTTGTCATGAATATGGATGTAGTTTCCTTTTACAGCTTCGCGTGTTTCGTCGCATAGCAGATAGTCATCGACGAACGGTTTGGTGGTTTCAGAAGCGAATTTCATCATCATGCCAGCAGGGGTATCTGCATTCATGTTTGCGTTTTCGCGGGTGATGTCGTTGCTTTTGGCATTGATTATTTCAAGAAATATGTCGCGAGTACGAGATTTGCGTGCTACAGAACGTTTTTCGCGGTAGGCGATGTAGTTTTTTGCCACATCTTTTCGCGATGATTTCATAAGTTCTATTTCAACCAGATCCTGTATTTCTTCAACGCTCATCTGTTCGTTGCCGTGATATGATATACGACTGGTGATTTTTTCGAGTACGGCTTCGTCCTCGCCGAGTACGGTACTCAACATTGCCTTGCGTATGGCTGCTTTGATTTTTTCTTCGTTGAATCCTACTATGCGACCATCACGTTTGATTACTGTCTGTATCATATATTATTGATTTAGGTTTGAATAGAATGGTGTTGTATGAAGTTTTTACGATCGTACAAATGTAGGATAATTATATGAAACGGACAACTTTTTAGTCGCAGTATTTTTGAAAGTTGACCAAAATATTTTATAATATATTGATTATAAGATGTATAATATGCGCGCTGATATAAAATGTTTGCTTGTATGTTGGATGTATGTATTTGGAGTGTATCTGATGCTGTAATACTTTGTGTCGTAAAATTGTGCTTTATACAAAGAAACAGAAGTGATGGACTGTGTTAAGTCCATCACTTCTGTTTCTTTGTATTTGCTACGGTTTGATTTGATACTAATGTCAGTAAGTGGTACGCTGAGTAGAAGCATAGCTGATTTTCAACGCTTGGGCACGACGCAAAGCTTGCTTGACATCAGTAATGATACCCATTTTCGTTTCTTTGTCAGCTTTGATAGAAACTGTCAGCAAACCTTGTTCGTTTTCTTTCATTGCGTTACGTTCGTTCTCTATGAACATTTCAATTTCATTCACTTCGGCAAAGGCATCGTCAAGCTGGATACGGGTTTCCTTACCGTAGGCTTTTTGATATTCATGTTTTGGTTGACCGATGTATATGTAACGAACCAAAGATTTCTTTTCGAGTGACTGCAATTCTGTAGCTTCCGGTACGCGGATATTTACTTTATAAGTAACCTCTTTCATTGAGGTTGTTGTCATGAAGAAGAACAACAGCATGAATATGATATCGGGCAGCGAAGCCGTAGATATAGCAGGTGTTTCCTTTTTACCTTTGCGTCTTATTTGTGCCATTATTTTGTTCCTCCATAGTTTTTAGGTTCTGCTTCCGAAATTTTCTGCGGATATATACTCTGTATGGCTTTCTGCCGATCTTCAGCAAGTTCGTTATAAGACATTCCGAAGCGTTGCCGTGAATATTCTTCACGCAATTCATTGTAGGCAGCAACCAGTTCGTTTTGCACCTCAATGTATTTTTGATATTCGGTACCGCGGTCGTTTTGCAATGAGATAACGTGGTTTTTTGTTGTCATGACTTGTTCCAGATTACCGTCGATTTCGACTTCAACCGGAAGAAGTTGTGGCATATTATCCGCGTTCGCTTCATTTTTGATAAACTCTTTGGCTTTGATACGAAGATCTCTAATGTCCATTGGTTCGCCTTGAACAAGCAACTGGTTTTGTGAGTTGATAAGGACGATGAAGATGTTACGTTTGTTAATCTCCACATCCTTTTTTTCCATATTTGGCGGAAGTGGAGCCGGCAAACGTCTTGAAAGACCTTTGTCAACTGACATTGTAGTTGTTACAAGGAAGAAAATGAGGAGCAAAAAGGCTATGTCTGCCATAGAACTGGCATTTATTTCCTGAACTTTCCTTTTTCCCATTTTTCTCTGTTTTTAGAAGTTGTACACTCGCATGTAACCAACGCAAGTGAATTACTTTAATTTAGAATATAAACTTGTAACAATCATCGAGAGTATTGCTGCTGCTGCAAGTGCATATGCAGAATAGAGACACATGTCAGAATAGCGAGCCATGACTCCCTGATTGTCCGTTCCTTCATAACCGATAATTTCGAGTTTGGCATCGGAACCGAGATACCACGAAACTACGAACACGGCAGCAAAGACTACGAGTACCACCAAAGTCATAACGCCTTTTTTAGGATTGGCAATGAATGATGTCACGAATTTCCAGATGGATATGACGATAATGAGTACAACAGCAATGCCGCAAAGTATATAAGCCCAATTGAGGTAAAGTCCCGAATAGGCAGGATCGTTCCATACTTCGCCGTTGATCTCAACGGTGGAACTACCACCAAGCCAGAACATTGCCGTAAAAACCAATGAAAGCACCAAAAGGGTGTACATGGTAATTTGGGGCAATTTGTCCATTAATTTATTCATACCTTTACAGATTATTTTTTAGAGTGTTTTACTACTATATCAAGCAATGAGATAGACGAGTCTTCCATGTCGTTGACGATAGCATCGATACGGGCGAGAATGTAGTTATAGAATATTTGCAGGACCATAGCCACTATAAGACCGGTAACAGTGGTAAGAAGGGCGACTTTGATACCTCCGGCCACAACGGTTGCTGAGATATCGCCAGCCTGTTGGATTTTGTCGAATGCTTCAATCATACCGATAACGGTACCCATGAATCCCAACATAGGGGCAAGTGCGATGAAGAGCGAAATCCAAGAAAGATTTTTCTCCAAAAGTCCAAGCTGGACAGAGCCGTAAGATGCGACTGATTTTTCAACTACTTCAATGCCCTCATCGTAGCGGGAAAGTCCCTGATAGAAAATGGAGGCGACAGGACCGCGGGTGTTGCGGCATATTTCGAGGGCTGCTTCAACGCCGCCTTTGTTCCATGCTTCATCGATACGGTTAAGGAGTTTATTGGTATTGACAGACGAAAGATTGAGGTAGATTATGCGTTCGATAGCGAGGGCAAGACCGAAAATCAGGCAGAATACCACAAGTGACATAAATCCGGCACCACCTTCGATGAACTTGGTTTTCAAAGCTTGGTGCATACCCTTTTCCTCCACAACAACATCTTCTTCCACTACAGCCACGTCTTCGGCAACTACAGTTTCAGCGGCGGCAGCTCCTTCTGTCACTATTTCAGTTTCGGCATCAACAGGAGCAGATTCTTGAGCCATTACGTTTGCTGACAATCCAAATCCCAAGAAAGCAGCAAAAGCGATAATTGCAAATGTTTTTTTCATTGTTCTTGTTTTTTAAGTTAGTAATTTTTTTGTTTGTTTTTGCGCGGAGAGAAGGGGATTCGAACCCCTGATACGCTTTGGGCGTATACACGCTTTCCAGGCGTGCCTCTTCAACCACTCGAGCATCTCTCCGTTTGTAGCGGTACCGCTTTGCAACGATAATCCGACTAATATTTCAACGATACATACGAACTGGCATGTCAATTCCAACCGTCCATCTGCTTTAGTCCAATGCCGAAACCTTTAAAAATCAATTCTTTTATGCGTTTAGGCAATTCCGTTGAAATCGGCTGCAAATTAGTAAAAAATAACGGATTGCACACCATGTTTCCTGTTTTTTTATCAAAAAAAGCGCAAATCGGGGAGAATGGACTGATTTTTAAGCTGAAAGACTTGTTTTATCGTTTGGTTAATTGGATGGTTACGAAATAGTACGATTATAATAACGTGAATATTTTTTTTGCGTTTTCAGTCGTGATTTTGTCAATGTATTCAGGTTTGGTATTGAAAACAGTGGCCAGTTGTCGGCATACATATATTAGATTTGCTGGTTCGTTCCGTTTTCCTCGGTTTGGTACGGGCGACAGGTAAGGGGCATCGGTTTCGAGCAATACATGTTGCAAACCTATGTGTTGTAAAATATCCGCCAAACCGGAGCCTTTATATGTCACCACACCGCCTACACCAAGTGCAAACCCTAATGATACAGCTTTCCTGGCTTCCTCTATCCCGCCGCTGAAGCAATGGAATACGCCCCTCAGTTCGTGTCCTTTGAAACGTTGCAGCACTTTGAATGTTTCGGCATAAGCTTTGCGGATATGAAGGATAAGTGGCAAATCGAGCTGCAAGGCCCAGTCTGTCTGAACTGCCAGGGCGTCGCTCTGTTCTGATTCAAAACTATTGTCCCAATAGAGGTCCATTCCGATTTCGCCTATTGCCACAAAATCGTTGTCGGACAAGGTCTTTTCGATTGTATGCAAATTCTGCTTGTAGTCCGCATTTACGCTTGTAGGATGCAGTCCCATAGCCATTGATGTGGTATCAGTGTATTTGGTGTGGCATTGTATCATGTCGGATATGGTGCCGGTGTCTACGTTTGCCAGTATGGAATGTGTGACTCCGCAATCCGATGCACGTTGGAATACTTGGTCCCTGTCATCGGCATATTCAGGTCCGTATATGTGGGAGTGAGTGTCTATCATTGTTTTGTCATTTGAATGTGGTTGCGTCGGATGATTGTATTTTCCGCTTTTAGAAGGCTTTCCGGCTTGCCTACGTCCATCAACTGCAGATCAGGTTGTTCATAACCGTAAATCCTGTATTTGCCTGCGTGTTGCAGATAGAAGTCTATTATAGAAAACCGTTCTGGATATGCCGACATAAGCTCAATGACATTGTGTGACAGGTAGTGTATTCCGGCGAATGCCAATCTCCGGCATTTGCCAACATCAAGATTCTTGTAAGGTGATTTGATTTCTCCTGTAGAGACATTGGTCCAACCGACAAGTTGCATGTAGTCGTTGAACAGCAGATAGCGTGATGACGGGCGGTTGCTCACCAAAAGTGTGGCAAGCGCGTCAGCGTGCAGGTGCTGCATCATACGCTGCAAATTGAAATTGGATATTATATCTACGTTATGAATGAGAAAATCATCATTACCAAGCAGTGTCGCTGCATGACGGACCGCTCCTCCGGTATCGCGCAGAGTGTCTGTTTCGTCAGAAATATGGAAAAGACTTGAATCTTTTCGGCTTGCTATATGTTCGCGCAGCATATCGGCAAAATGGTGTACATTGACCACAAAACGGTCTGCTCCCTGATGTTTCAGAGTGTCGGCCACATGGTCGAAAAGAGGTTTCCCTGCAAGTGGGACAAGAGCTTTGGGCATACTGTCTGTCAATGGACGTAATCGAGACCCTATACCGGCGGCAAAGATGAAAGCTGTCATAATTGATATGTTATTCCAGGAAGCGGTCAGCAGACGATATTTTGCTCACGATGAATGAGTTTGACATTAACACCCGGGTATTTATTGCGGATGTGTTCTGCGCATTGTCCTGCGCAGTATACAGAACGATGTTGTCCTCCAGTACACCCAAATGATACCAGCAGGTGAGTGAAGCCACGTTGGATATAACGTTCTATATGACGGTCAAGCAGCGAATATACCGAGTCCAGGAAAAAGAATACATCACGATGTTGTTCAAGAAAACTGATTACCTCCTGATCCTGTCCGTTCAGTTTTTTGTATTCTTCATAACGTCCGGGGTTATGTATACCCCGACAGTCGAAAACGTAACCTCCACCATTGCCTGACTTATCATCGGGGATTCCTTTTTTATATGAGAAACTGTAAATTTCCACTTCCAAGGACTGTTCTGGGATTTGTTTTTCCGAAAATTTGGGCAGATTCACCATTCTGGCCAATACTTGATGTAGATACGGATATTGGTTTTCTATTCCGGATAGCAGGGATTTGAGGTTTGATATGGCGAAAGGAATGGACAGCAGAAAATGTTCTTTTTTTTCAAAGTAACCACGGAATCCGTATGCTCCAAGCACTTGAAGTGTACGGAACAGTACGAACATTTGCAATCGTTTGCGGAACAGCATTTCATCAACGGTAGTATATTCAGCCAATGCCTCAAGATAAGCATTTACCAACTCTTCACGCAAAGCTTCAGGATACGATGCCCTGGCTTGCCAAATGAATGAAGCAACATCGTAGTATACAGGTCCGCGGCGCCCTCCTTGAAAATCAATGAAATAAGGGTTGCCATTGTATATCAACACATTACGTGACTGAAAATCGCGATGCATGAATGTGTCGGTCATACAAGACATGAGATGTGCAGTCAGTAGCCGGAAATCATCATCCAATGCAATTTCTTGAAAATCAATTCCTGTAGTTTTCAGAAAACAGTATTTGAAATAATTGAGGTCGAATGAGATCATACGCTCGTCAAAAGCCTGCTGCGGATAGCAGACGGAAAAATCAAACCCCCTTGCACCCCGGTATTGTAATGACGG
This sequence comes from Candidatus Aphodosoma sp., assembly GCA_051870875.1. GTDB lineage: Bacteria > Bacteroidota > Bacteroidia > Bacteroidales > Paludibacteraceae > Aphodosoma. The sequence continues at coordinate 21,222 of JBJECG010000022.1, read as the reverse complement.
CAGAGTTGTTATGGTACGTTTCAGCAGTTTGATATCGTTGTCGGAATATACGCCGGTTTTACGGGCATTGCCCGTCACATCAAACAACGTTTCATTTCCCAGATCCTGCTGGATGTAGCACATTCCATCGTTTGAAACGGCATACAGCTCAGGTACAGGCAACTCATGCCTTTTGAAATGTCCGGCAATGGTGCAAAAAGCCCTGTTTTCATCAACAGATGTACCGATCACTCCGATAGCCAACGGTTTGTTTGATAATTTTATGCGGTAATACTGGCGGTTTGACCCTGATCCTGTAAGATGTTCAAATTCGTATCTTCCGTGTGTACCGAAATATTTGTCGCACAGTTGCTCCAGGCGTTGCATATAGTATGGTATTTTTCGGTTGTTGTTTATGAATATCGGTCTGTACAGCATGAGAACTGATTGTTTCTCAAACAGTACAGACCGATGGATGCAGTTGTTGTCCTATTTCCCAAATATGCAGTAAGCATTTGTAAAATATTTCAGCCGTATAAGGTCGGATGCATCAGAAGAACCTGCAAATCCTGAAACTGTACCACGCAATTCAATTGTGAAAGTATATTGCACACCGTCTGCCAGTGCAGGTTCTGCCGGCAGGATTACATTGTCAAATTTTTCGGAGTAGTCGTCTTTCAGTTTACGGAAGTTGTTTTCTGTTGCGAATTCTCCATCAAATCCCAATGCTTGGTGGTAGGCTTGTAGAACATGCTCTATATACTCTTTTATTTTGTCTGTATTGTCTTTATCTGCGTATTTTATGTCTATGTCTGTCCCTACAGCAAGTGTAAAATGGCACTTTTGGTGGTTGCAAGAACTAAATATACCTATTGACAGTACAAGAACCAATGCCTTACATAATGTTCTCAAATTCATATTCCGCTGTTGATTTATAATTGTTTTGTAGCCGTTTTTTCAAGTAATACTCCGTCTATTATTTCTTTCAATGTTTCTTTGGGCAATAATCCTTTGGACACTTGCGGATTTCCGTTTTTAGGGCAGAAAAAAAGTGTCGGGATGCTGCGGATACCGAATGTAGCTGCAAGTTCGCGCTCAACTTCCGTATTCACTTTGTAAATGACTATCTGACCTTTATACTCTACGGCCAATTCTTCAAGTATCGGAGCAAGTCGTTTGCAAGGACCGCACCATGTAGTATAAAAGTCTATTATACACGGAAGAGTCCCTCTGTATTTCCATGCGGTAGTATCAAGTTCGTAGTTCCATACTTGTTCAAGGAATTCGGCTTTGTTTATGTGTTTGACGACTGGTGTCTGGCCTATTGCGGCAGATGCTGCAAGGAACAGGATCGGAATTAATAGTACGGCTCGTTTCATGGTCGGTTGGTTTTATATGTGAATTTTTCAATTTGTTTCGGGGTAAGGCTGTGCATGGTTCGTCAGTTGTTGTCAGACAGGATATTTATGGCTATAGGCAATTGCCTGTCGAATCGGGAACTGTATTCTATTACACCGCGCTGGTAGTAATAGCGCTTGACGATTTCCGTTTCAAGACACAGGCGTATGTCATCTTCGAAACGAATCAAATCATCTGCTATATTCGGTTTCAGAAGAGTTTCAAGTTTGTCAAACAGGTCGTAGGTCAATTCGTCGTACCCTTCCACTTTGACCATGTTTTTCAGTTCTTGCAGATACCGTTCGCTTTCAAGTCTGTAAGTGAATCCTGTATTGGCCACCCATTTGCAGAATTCGCCATATTCTTCATCGGTGAGACAAAATTCAGCCGGAGAAGCTATAGTTGCATGTGACATCACATATTCGTTGGCATACTTGAAATAGATATTCTTCATGAGCATATAATGCGATATGTTGAATGAATTTGTCTCTTCGTAAACCGAATCAGGCATGATTCCGCTACCGTCATATACCGGACGGCCGGAAGCTGTATAATACACGGTCAACAAAGAATCGGGTATATAGCGGTCGTGCAAGTCAGATTGGCGTTCAGCATAGTCAACAGCCTGGATACAACGGCCTGACGGCAGATAGTATTTTGATGTGGTGACTTTGAGGTAGCCGTCATATGGCAATTGGCGCATGCTTTGAACAAGACCTTTACCAAAAGTCTGACATCCAAATATAATGGCTCGATCCAGATCTTGCATGGCTCCTGAAAGGATTTCAGCTGATGACGCCGTATTTTCGTCTACCATGAAAAGAAGCTTCATATTCGGATAAACGGGGTCTGCCTTAGTGCGGTATGAGTTCTTGTCCTTGTCGTGGCGTCCGCGCATGCGTACAATTTCAGTGCCTTTAGGTACAAAAAGGGCTGCAACATCTACCGCCTGGTCTACCAGTCCGCCTCCGTTGCCACGCAAATCTACAATAAGTCTTTGGATATTGTGTCTGGTCACTAACTCATCGACTGCAGTACGAAAATCATTGGATGTCCTGTCTATGAAATCACTTACCACTATATAACCAACACCGTCTGCCACTTCAGTCCAGTAGTTGACGGTAGGTGTCTGTACTATCTGGCGGAAAAAATGCTTTTCGATAAGATGTTTCTCTCCAAGACGTCTGATTTTGATGCGTATCTGGGTTTGAGGTTTGCCCCGCAACAGGGCACTGACATCGCTGAGAGGTTTGCCTTCGCATTTTACCCCATCTACAGAGACTATTTCATCACCGGCCCGTAATCCGTTTTGTTGGGCAGGCATACCGAGAAAAGGGTCGGAAATGTAAGCTTTGCCGTCTACCTGCACGATAAGGGAGCCGATACCGCCATATTCACCTGAACGCATACGCTTTACCATTTCCTGGTCTTGTGAGGATATGTATACTGTGTATGGATCCAGACCATATAGCATGCGGTCTACCGAAGCTTTCAGCAATTTGTCGTGTTGGAGCGTATCTACGTAATTGATTTCAAGTTCCCGTAAAATGGCGGAATAAATTTCGATATGCTTCATCGCGTCAAAAGCCTGATCCTGGGCTTTTGGTGCAGCCGATACAGATGATGCAATTACAGAAAACAATATTGCTACAATTATAAATCGCATATAGGGATAATGTTTCAAATACCTGTTTGATGTGTTTTTTCGTCGGGTAAGATACTAATCGATACCACGCTGTTTTTTGATGGTATCGTAAGCCTCTTTCACTTTACGGAATTTTTCGGTGGCAGTACTCTTGGCATCTTCTCCGAGTGTGCTGACTTTGTCCGGATGATATTTCATTGCCATACGGCGGTAGGCTTTTTTTACTTCGTAATCAGTGGCGGTAGGTTGTATTTCGAGAACATCATAAGCCCAATTCTGGTTGGACTGCCGGGTAAACATGCCGGTGATGGAGGTTATATCCTCTTCCGAAATCCGCATGCAGCGCGCTATTTGTTGTAACAATGACAATTCATGGCGGTTCACCTCTCCATCTACAGCTGCTATATCATATAAAATATGAAGGAGTTGAAGTCTCATGCTATAGCTCAGATGGATACCGCATTGTGTAGCTACCGGCGTGATGTCAATATCTTGCTGTAACAATGTTTTCAATATCTGCAAAGCGTCAAGAGTGCCCTGTTCACCATAATTGTTCAGCAATACTCTTTTGACTGAATCCAACTCGCTTTTTACCACTTTCCCGTCAGCTTTCATTATGGCTGCAATCAGTACAAGCAATGCCATTTCAAAGTCATTGGCGGTGTGTTCCGTCATATTATATCCGCGACTGTGCCTTGATTTCTCCGATGTTTTGATATGGTGTTTGTTGTCAATGCCTTTTTCAATCACTGAAGCCAGCCATACACCCATAACTACACCTATAGGCCCTCCAAGCGTCCAACCCAATCCTCCTGCCAGTATTTTGCTTAACAATCCCATGCTTTACGAAGATGATGTTTGTACGGATTCGCGCCTGCTTACCGTCTTATTCTGATTTTAGCCGGTATTTCCGACATTTAGCTGCAAAGGTACAAAAAAAATCCATACTATCTTCTTAGTATGGATTTTTATCTGAAATTGCAACCCTCCCTAATTCTACATTGTAATTGGTATGATTGCAGAAACCGTAGGATACTAAATTACATTACCTATACTGATTGCAAGGTTCGCCGTTTAGGACACGGAGACCGTTTTCTGCCAGTGCTCCGAGTTCGTCCTCACCGGGATAGACTTTAATAGGAGCGATGAAATCAACCATATCTGATATATATTTCACGAAACTTTTGCCGTAAGCGATACCTCCGGTAATGAGGATAGCATCAACCTTTCCTTTCAATACCGCTGCTTTAGCCCCGATTTCCTTACCTACAAGATAAGCCATCGCATTATAAACCAAAGCCGCATGCGGGTCATTGCCAGATTCAGCGCGAAGTTCCACTTGGTAGGCATCGTTAAGCCCGAGGTGAGCCATCAGACCACCCTTGCCGACAAGCATTTTCTTTACTTCATCTTTGGTATATTTGCCGCTGAAACACATATTCATCAAACCTGAAACTGAAAGTGTACCTGCACGTTCAGGTGAAAAAGGGCCGTCACCACCAAGAGCACAGTTGACATCTATCACCTTACCATGGTTGTGGGCTCCGACAGAGATACCGCCACCGAGGTGTGCAACGATAACATTCAATTCTTCGTAAGGACGACCGCATTCTTTGGCGTAACGACGGGCAATGGCTTTTTGGTTGAGTGCGTGGAAGATTGATATGTTCGGTATTTCCGGAAGACCTGATATGCGTGCCACGTCCTGAAGTTCGTCCACTACAACAGGATCTGCAATTACGGCTTTACAGCCGATGGTTTTGGCGATGTCAGCAGCAATAAGACCTCCAAGGTTGCAGGCATGCTCGCCGTATGTGGCAGCAAGAAGGGTTTCGCGCATTACATCGTTAACTTCATAAACTCCCGAGGGTATCGGTTTCAAAAGACCGCCTCGGCCTACGATGATATCAAAATCCAATGCTATGTTTTCTTCTTTGAGAGCATTGAGAATTGTGGTTTTGCGGAACTCATACTGGGATGCGATGGTAGGGTATGGAGCCAATTCCTCTCCTTGGTGACGGAGGGTTTTCTGGAAAGCACATGTTTCATCGTGGAAAACGGCGAATTTTGTCGATGTCGACCCTGGGTTGATTACCAATATCTTTTTCATGATATGCTAATGTACTTATTGTCTTTGGGTTAATAATATGTTTGTGTGATCTTTTCAGGTTCAGGCTAACATGGCAGCCATGCAGATGCTGTAGAACTTGAGTTCGGCGTCATCGGAGCGGGAAGTAAGTACAACGGGTTTTTCTGTGCCTTGAAGAAGTCCGGCCATGCCAGCTCCTCCGAATGACACAAGCCCTTTGTAGAAACAGTTGGCTGAAGCGAAGTCTGGGAAAATGAGAATATCGGCATCACCGAGTATCGGTGACGGTATATTTTTCAATGCTCCACGTTCTTTGTCAAGTGCAATGAATGCATCCATAGGTCCGTCGATGATACATTCTCCGAATTCGCCTTGTTTCCAAAGCTCGATGATGTCGAGGTAGTCTTGCATGAATGCAATCTTCGGAAGCGGTTTCTCGGTTGCGTGCAGAAGAGCTACTTTAGGACATTTTACGCCGAACTTACGGGCCACACCAAGTACGTATTTTATCATTTCTATACGTTGTTCCTTTGTCGGAGCGGGTATAACTGCAGGGTCTGTGAAGAAAAGAAGTTTGTGGTATGCCGGAATATTGAGTGCCGAGTTGAAAGTCAAGACGCGGCCTGGAGGAAGCAGACCCTTTTCTTTGTTGAGTATGGCTTTAAGTATTACATCTGTATTTACAAAACCTTTCATCAAAATGTCGCATTCCCCTTGTTTTACCATGCGGATGGCTTCCTCTACGGCAGCTTGTATTTCAGGTATGTCGACAACGTGGACGAGCGGATTTTCCCCAAACTTTTTCAGGTGCTCGTTGATCACTTTTGCATCGCCTACGAGGTAAGCTTCGACTACACCTTTGTTTACAGCGTTGATTACAGCCTCGATGGAGTGCATATCGACAGCGTTGGCTACGGCAATTTTTTTACGGCTCCCGGTTTGAGAATTAAGAAATTCGGTAAGTTCCTTGAAAGATTTGATTTGTTTCATGGTATTTGTTGTTATAATAATCTAACAGTCAAATGTATAATATGTAATTTTGCACACATCAACTTATGTGTGCAAAATTACATATTATTTTGTAGGTGTACAACTAAAAGCCGAAAAAAATAGCAGATGTGTGCAAAAATACAACATGTTTGTTCTGCTTTATGTCCCGGTTATATGCCGATGCCGAAAATTCAGTCTATATCTATGACAAGGTAGTTTGATACTGACCAGAACAGTTTTGGCGCAGTGATACGAAGCGTGTATAATCCATCTTGTTTTTCAAGAATGTAGGATTCGTCGGGGTGTGTGGTGAGGATTTTTGCCCGTTTTGAGTAAAGTGGTATTTCCTTGATTTTACGTATGTCGACTTTGACGAAATAGTCTTGGTTGAAATCTCCTTTCAAAAGGGTGCGTGATGACAATCCTGATTTCCCTATTATACCCTGCGCCCGTAATTCGCGGGTTGTACCGAATACATACCAGGCGGTGTACAGTTGCTCGTCTTGTTCGTTGATGACGGAGGTGGCCGAATGTACCTGACGGCTGAGTGCCGCTGCAGAGTCGCGTAGAGCTGCAATCGATAGGTTTTGTGAGGCGATGGTCTGGTTGCGGGATGTGAGCTGGTGCTGTAATGCTGTGATTTCCGAGGCCAACTGTTCGTTTTCCGATGTGAGTTTTACCAGATTATTTTCGAGTTGCTTGATTTTGAATGAACTGTTTTTTATCTTTTTTGTCAGTTCTGCAATCTTGCTGTTGTTGTCTTTGATGATTTCAGAGATGGTGGATATACTGTTGTTGATGTCTATAGAGATATCCTGGTTTATGCCTTCGGAAGTCGGTTGTGAAATGATACCTTCTATTTGTTTTACTTTGTTGAGGTTATCAGAGATATCGTTCAGAGTTTCGAAATAGTTGTTGATTTCAGTTTCCAATTGGATATGCGCTATTTTCAGAGAGTCGTTTTGTTCCCGCAGTCTGTCCCGTTCGGTGTATACGGTACACGAAGACATGAAAAACAACACAATGATGACGCAGAATAAATGTGGCTTTTGTAACATAATGGCAAATTGTATAAATAAAAATAATAGTTGATTATTGGTGTCGGTTTCAGACCCAGTGTCCGATCAATGTTCCAAACATGTATCTATCTGTACATATTCGAGTTTCTTTGTTTGGAAAGTCTGTTCCATTTTTTATGAGGAAATTTTATTTCGGGTAATATGGCTTTGTATCGGTTGTTGAGTTTTCATGATCTGAGCCGGCTACCACTATCACTATTTCTCCTTTTGGAGGCGTATTAGTGAAGTGTTCGGCCAAATGGGAGAGTGTACCTCGCACGGTCTCTTCAAACTTTTTCGATATTTCGCGGGAAACAGAAGCCTGCCGGTCATTTCCGAGCACCTCGGCCAGAGAAGACAGGGTTTTGACCAGACGGAACGGCGATTCATATAAGACAATGGTTCTCTGTTCATCGGCCATGGATTTGATTCTTGTTTGACGCCCTTTTTTCTGTGGCAGAAAACCCTCAAAACAAAATCTGTCGTTCGGCAGGCCAGAGTCGACCAAAGCAGGTACAAAAGCAGTAGGCCCTGGCAGGCACTCGACTTCAATTCCGCGTCGCACGCACTCCCGCACAAGCAGGAATCCCGGGTCTGATATGGCCGGAGTGCCGGCATCGGATACCAAAGCTATGGTTTCGCCATTCTCTATGCGGTCTGCTATTCGGCTTACAGATGCATGTTCGTTGAATTTGTGGTGTGACATCATGGGTGTATTGATGCCGAAATGCTTGAAAAGGACAGAAGTGGTACGGGTATCTTCGGCTAATACGATGTCTGCCTCTTTCAATGTACGTACGGCACGGAACGTGATGTCTTCCAGATTGCCAACCGGTGTAGGAACAAGATACAGTTTTGATTGCATAGCCTTCTGGTATTTGCAAAAGTCAGGTTTGAAAAATTCGGCAAGTCAAAGATACCTGCGTTGAAGCAAATGCAAAAAGTCTGCCACAGTGGGGCTTTCGGACGGCCAGTTCAGATTTTTTTTGATGTAATCTTCTGCATCTGCCATTGATTTGTATGAATTGAATATTGAAAGTGTTTTGTTCATGCGTTCGCCGTCGCCTTCGAACAGCTCACGTTGGAATCGGAATCTGTCTGCTATGGATATTGCCGATTTGAGGTCGTCTATCTTCGTGTTGGACAAGGTGGATGCCAGTGAATTGTCTTTTCTGTTGGCCAATTTGTCAAGAATGGATTCCCTTGTGTGAATGGATTCGGCTACTGTTGTTTTGGCAACTACCGAATCGGCAATATTCACAACGGACTGAATCGGGCGTTCTGCATGCGGTGCGTCGATTACGGTCGGTTGGGGTTCAGCTGATGCTGCCGGCTGTTCGTTGACCGTCTGCGGTTCACGTTGATCCGTTATCTTTTGTCCTGTCAAAGCATTATCAGTTATATCTTGTTTTACGACCTCATGCTCAAGCGCATTTGATTCAATGGCAGACTCCTGTTCAACGGCAGTAGTTTCAATTTCCATTTCCGGCATGAGCAACGGTTCATCAGCAGACTGAGATACCTCTTCTTGCTGTTTGGATGCCAACGTACTCTCGGCAAATTCTTTCAAAGCGACAAACTCATCGGAAAGAGAAGTGATGCTATTTGCCAGACGCTGGACAGAATCAGTCAATTCTGCATTAATATTCTGGATATAAGCATAAAGTGTATGATTGGCCTCTGCTACTTCTGTACGAAAAGAGGTTTCTTTTTCTGAAAATGTCGAGATATAACCGGTCATTTCAGTTGCAACACAATTTTTCAAAACGTTGGTTATGTGCTCGGAAACAAATGTTTCTATATCGGTTTTTATTTGGGCCCTGATTTCATCGCTTGACAATCCGACCGTCACAGCATCACTGCCATTTACGGTTTCTTCTTTAACATCGGCAGTCTGTCGGTTTACCAATGTTTCAAGATTGGCGGTCATTTCTTTTGCCTTATCCACAGCCATTTGCATATATGCCGATGTAAGTTGCGAAGTGTCGCAATCGGAAAATATCCTGTTGAGTTCATATGCGTCTTTCGCTATCAACGCTATGAGGATTTCGTTAGTCATAAATGTATGGTTTTATAATTTGTAAGTACGAAATGAATGCAGGTTAAAAATAAATCACTAAATTTGCAAAGTTGTTACTTCACTCCGTATGCCGATTGCATATTTGGAACCTGGTCTCGGACCACAAGTAACAGAACGGCCTTATCAATGTACAAAAGTACAACAAATAAGTTAAATCTAAAACATAAAGAACACTATATTTTTCGAGAATCAAAAAACTCAGTTCCTGACCATATAATAACATGGTAACATTTATAACATCAATAATTTTGCTCATCATCGGTTATGCTGTTTACGGCAAAATAGTGGAACGTGTGTTCGGCGCCGATGCAAAACGTGCTACTCCGGCAGTAACCAGTCCTGATGGGGTGGACTATGTCGCCATGCCTTGGTGGAAGATATTCCTCATACAGTTTTTGAATATAGCAGGTCTCGGACCGATATTCGGAGCCATAATGGGGGTGATGTTCGGCCCGTCGGCATTTTTATGGATAGTGTTCGGCTCTATATTCGGCGGTGCGGTACACGACTATTTGTCGGGGATGCTGTCTTTACGCCGCAATGGAGCTTCGTTGCCTGAATTGGTCGGCCAGGAGTTGGGCGGCAAGGTGAAAATGGTAATGCGTGTGTTTACCATAGTGATAATGATACTGGTTGGTGCGGTGTTCATAAGCGGCCCTGCCGGCATCCTGGCGGGAATGGTGAAAGGCGTATCCGCCAACTGGTGGGTACTGATAATATTTGTCTACTACATACTTGCCACTATGCTGCCTGTAGATAAAATAATCGGACGCATATATCCGGTTTTCGGTATCTGTCTGCTGTTTATGGCAATAGGTGTATGTATTACCATGTTTGCAAACCATGCCCCGATACCTGAGATTACCGACGGTTTGGCATCTGTCCATCCGGCAGGGTATACTGTCTTTCCGATGATGTTTGTGTCGATAGCCTGCGGTGCTGTATCAGGTTTCCATGCAACCCAATCACCGCTTATGGCTCGTTGTATGACCAATGAGCGGTATGGACGCCCATGTTTCTACGGCGCCATGATAGCAGAAGGTATGGTCGCATTGATATGGGCCGCCGCGGCATCGTCGTTTTACGGCTCGATAGAAGGGTTGCAACAGCATGTGGCGGAACTGCCTTCTACTGTCAATAAGGCAGCTGAAGTCGTGAATGAAATATCTCTCTCGTGGCTGGGCAAAGTCGGCGGCATATTGGCGGTATTGGGAGTTGTGGCAGCTCCCATCACATCTGGTGATACTGCCATGCGGTCATGCCGTCTGATAATGTCCGACATGCTGCATATGGACCAGCGTCCGGTGAAAAAACGTTTGGTTCTGACTATTCCTGTCTTTGTCGTCGTGTTTGTGTTGCTGCAAGTCAATTTTGATGTCGTCTGGAGGTACTTCGCGTGGTCCAACCAGACTCTTTCTGTGTTTACGTTTTGGGCCTTGACCGTGTATTTGGCAAAAGAGAAACGTTGTTTCTGGATAACCTTGATACCTGCATTGTTCATGACCGCGGTATGCAGCGCATATATAGTGGTGGCACCAGAAGGTTTCAATGGAAACTTGTATGTAGGTTATGCCGTGGCAGGTGCGGTGTGTCTTGCATTCTGCCTGCTGTTCTTGGCTTTTCTCCGGAAAACACGACACTGTGTGCCGACGGCATAAAATATTTCCTTGAAAAGACAGAATGGTTTCGATATATGAAATAGCCGAGGAATTTATCCAGTACACTGATTGTCCTGTTTTTGTTACCGGAAAGGCCGGGTCTGGCAAGACAACGATGCTACGTCAGATAAAAGAGGGGGCATTCAAGCAGACGGTAGTGGTGGCTCCGACAGGAGTGGCAGCTATCAATGCTGGCGGTACAACCATACATTCGCTGTTTCAGCTGCCGTTTTCGCCTTTTATTCCCACCCCGGAAGGCAAACGCGGTTTGATAGCGAAGCAACAGGTTTCGGATGTCCGTCGGAAAGTATTCCGTGAATTGGAACTGCTGATCATAGACGAGGTGTCGATGGTACGTGCCGATCTCATCGATGCCATTGATACCGTACTCAGACATTACCGTTATCGTAGAAACGAACCGTTCGGAGGTGTACAGGTGGTGTATATAGGCGATATGTACCAATTGCCTCCTGTATGTATAGGCAACGAATGGGAACTGTTGCGAGAATACTATCCGTCTCCATATTTCTTTCATTCGCAAGTCGTAAGGGAACAGCCTCCTGTATATATCGAACTTGACAAAATATTCCGTCAAAGCAATTTGCAGTTCGTCAATCTGCTCAATGAAGTCCGCAACAATAACATTACGCCGGATACATTCCATCTGCTCAATTTGCGCTATAAACCCGGTTACAGGGCCAGACAAGGCGACGGGTACATAACACTGACGACTCACAATGCCTCTGCCGATGCCATCAACAGTGACGAACTCTCTAAAATAGACAAGCCGTATTACTCGTTCGTGGCAAAAATCAACGGTGATTTTCCTGAGAAGAGTTATCCTACAGATGTGGAGTTGCAACTGAAACAAGGCGCAAGGGTGATGTTTATTGCTAACGACATGGCTCAGCCCCGACGGTATTTCAACGGCAAGCTCGGAGTGATAACAGATATTGACGACAATGAGATATGGGTGACTTGCGATGGCGAAGATGAACCGATACAAGTGGCATTGGAGGTGTGGGAAAACAAATCGTATACGATAAACAAATCAGAAAACAAAATCGATGAAAAGCTGTTGGGTACGTTTACGCAGTATCCTTTGAGGCTGGCCTGGGCTATAACCATACATAAAAGCCAAGGCCTGACTTTCGAGCACGTAATAATAGATGCCGGTGCAGCATTTGTATCCGGACAGGTGTATGTGGCACTGTCGAGATGCCGCACGCTTGATGGGATAATACTTACGTCCCCCATAAATCCCAATTCCCTTGCCGTTGACCCAAACATAGCCAGGTATGGTGAACGGCGGCTTCCGAACAGCGAACTTGCCTGTCAGGTGGAGGTATTCAAACAGCAGTACAGTCTGTCGCTTTTGTCGCGGCTTTTTTCGCTTGAAGAGCTGATGACGCAAACTGCGGCATTTCACCGGTACATTACCAGTATACTGGCCGATTTCAATGAGGAGACTGCCGGATATATCGACTTGCTCAACAGACAGGTGAGCGGCATTTATAATGTGGCACAGCGTTTTTTGGTACAGCTGCATTCGTTTGATGCTCAGAATGACAAGTCATTGGTCCGGCAACGTGTGTATGCCGCATCCGAATATTACACAGCGCATCTGACCGATATAATAGCTTTGATAGAGGCTTCGCCTGCCGTCACCGAGAGCAAGACCGAAGCTCAGGATTATGTAGAGCGTTTAAAATTGATATTTGAAACTGCGCACCGTCTTCGCAGCATTATGGCATCTATAAAGGACGATATGTCTGTAACAAACTATTTCGCTGCAAAACAAGGGTGTGTGATACCTAAGTTCAAGGTGAAGGCATATGTAGTGGAACGTGAAGTGAAACTCTTGAAAACCGACCATCCTGAACTTTATACCCGCCTGGCACATTGGCGTAACGATTATTGTAGTGAAAACAACATACCAGTCTATATCATGTTTTCAAATGCCACGTTGGTTGAAATATCCAACCGTCTGCCGCTTGATGCTTCTCAATTGATGCAAATAAAGGGATTGGGCAAAGTGAAGATCGAACGGTACGGCAACTACTGTCTGGATATAGTCCGACAATACTGTTCTGAAACAGGAATTGACACCGATACCCAAACTTGTATATTTGAAACCGGAATTACAGCAGCTGAAACCGGATCTCATGATAGAGAAGAAACGAAACGCAGCAAAAAGGGCAGGAGAAAACGTACCGGAACATCGGAAAACGCGGAAGCGACACCAACAACCGAGGAACATACATTGGAATTGCTGCAACAAGGCAAGACTGTTGCGGAGATCGCGTCCGAACGCGGATTGTCTCTTTCCACTATATACCGCCATGCGGCGCAACTCATACACAAACGTCTTATTGACATCAGTTTGCTGGTAGACAATGACACTTTGCATCGTGTGATGCGTGTGTTGGCCGAAAAACCCGGGCAACCTAACAAGGAATTGTACGAACATTTTGGCGGAGCCGTGTCTTATAATGAAATAACATTGATACGCGCTTACCAACTGGTATCGGACGAACTGTAGATATACTGGAAATTTTCCGGTATCTGACGGATAGATCCAACCTGAGCCGCTGTAAAAACACAATATTCTCATAATGCAACATACTGGAAATTTCAGGCTGTCGGCACCGTCTGCCATGCAATTTTCATATGAAAGTGGATATACAGCCAAAAACAACTTGAAAATGCTGGATTAAAATATGTAATCTGTCAAAAAAATATAGTATCTTTGCAACATACTGTCATGCAGTTACGGAACGGTAAGTGCCATAACCGTTGTTTTGCGCCTTATATTGTTGACAGTCAACTGCTATAAATAGAATACCGGATAAGAACGTATACATACCAACGATAAAACCATATACATGGCAGACGATAAAAAGATAATTTTTTCGATGGTGAACGTCAGCAAGTCGTTCACACCGCAAAAACAGGTGTTGAAAAACATCTACCTTTCGTTTTTTTATGGAGCCAAAATAGGCATCATAGGTTTGAACGGATCGGGTAAATCTACTCTGATGAAAATCATCGCCGGTATAGATCAGCCGGATCAGGGAGAGGTGGTTTTTTCTCCTGGTTACAGCGTCGGTTATTTGGAGCAGGAGCCTAAGTTTGATGAGAACAAGACCGTAATAGAGGTTGTACGTGAAGGTGTCCGGCAAATCATGGATATGCTGGCTGAGTTTGAGAAAATAAACGAAGCGTTTGCCGAGCCAGATGCCGACTTTGAAAAACTCCTGGCACGCCAGGCCGAAATACAGGAAAAGCTTGACCAGCACGATGCCTGGAACATTGATTCCAAGCTTGAACGTGCAATGGATGCTCTCCGCTGTCCGGATGAAAACGCCGTGATGAAAACTCTTTCCGGTGGCGAACGCCGTCGGGTGGCGTTGTGCCGTCTCCTTTTGCAGGAACCGGACGTACTGCTTCTTGATGAACCGACCAACCATCTGGATGCAGAATCGATTGACTGGCTGGAACAGCACCTGCAACAATACAAAGGGACTGTGATTGCCGTAACGCACGACCGCTACTTCCTTGACCATGTTGCAGGTTGGATACTCGAACTTGACCGGGGAGAAGGCATACCTTGGAAAGGAAACTATTCGGGTTGGCTCGACCAGAAGACCACACGCATGGCTCAAGAGGAAAAACAAGCCAGCAAACGCCGCAAGACACTGGAACGTGAACTGGAATGGATACGCATGGCTCCGTCGGCTCGCCACGCCAAAGGCAAGGCTCGTCTCAACTCATACGATGCCCTGATGAACCAAGACCAGAAGGAGCGTGAAGAAAAACTCGAAATATTCATACCAAACGGACCTCGTTTGGGAAATAAGGTCATCAATGCCGTTGATGTTTCCAAATCTTACGGCGACCGCCTGTTGTTTGAAAACCTGAACTTTATCCTGCCTCCAAACGGAATAGTAGGTATCATCGGCCCGAACGGAGCCGGAAAAACCACGCTTTTCCGTATGATAATGGGCATCGAAACTGTCGATTCCGGAACATTTGAAATTGGCGAAACCGTCAAAATCGGATATGTCGACCAAATGCACAAAGACATTGACCCTAAAAAAACAATATATGAAGTGGTATCGGGCGGAACGGAATTCATACGTGTCGGCGGACGCGAAATCAACTCGAGAGCTTACCTCAGCCGTTTCAACTTTACTGGAGCTGACCAGGAGAAACTTTGCGGTATGCTTTCAGGTGGTGAACGCAACCGTCTGCATCTTGCACTGACCCTCAAAAGTGAAGCTAACGTACTGTTGCTTGATGAACCGACCAACGATATTGATGTCAATACACTGCGTGCACTCGAAGAAGGACTGCAGAACTTTGCCGGATGTGCCGTTGTCATCTCGCATGACCGTTGGTTCCTCGACCGTATCTGCACACACATTCTTGCCTATGAAGGTGACTCAAGAGTATTCTTCTTCGAAGGTACATACAGCGAATACGAAGAAAATAAACGTATGCGTATGGGTGACGTTGAACCAAGACGTATACGTTACCGCAAACTGATGGAATGATAATTTAGACAGCCTAATAACACCAGATATAAGAAAAACACTAAAAATAAAAAGTATAGCAATGAATTCACATGAAAAAACCATTCGCAAAGACGTTGTAATCCGTTTCTGCGGAGACTCTGGCGATGGTATGCAACTCACAGGAACATTGTTTTCCAACTTGTCGGCTATTTTGGGTAATGAAATAGCAACGTTTCCCGATTATCCTGCCGATATGCGTGCGCCACAAGGAACTGTAGGCGGAGTTTCAAGTTTCCAAGTCCACGTAGGATCAGGTATCTATACTCCGGGTAACGATGCCGATGTGCTTGTAGCTATGAATGCAGCGGCACTCAAAGTAAACTACAAAGCACTGAAAAAACTTGGCGTCCTTATCTTTGATACCGACTCGTTCGGTGAAAAAGATCTGGAAAAGGCCAATTATAAAACCGATAACCCGTTTACCGAACTGGGCCTTTCCGAAACTATTCAGCTTGTACCGGTAGCATTGACGACCCTCACACAAAAAAGCCTTGAGGGATTCGGTATGGACAATAAAGCTGTGGTGCGTTGCAAGAATATGTTTGCATTGGGCCTCATCTGCTGGTTGTTCAACCGTCCGCTGGAACAGGCTATTCATTTCCTCGGAAACAAATTCGGCAAGAAGCCAGACCTCCTCAAAGCCAACACCAAAGTATTGACTGACGGATACAACTATGGAAATAACCTTGCCCTTAACATATCAACCTACGAAATACACCGTTCCGAAGAACTTCCAAAGGGACGTTACACTATCATAGCCGGAAACAAGGCTACCGCACTCGGTTTGATTGCTGCAGCACACAAAGCCGGCAAGGAACTCTTTCTTGGCAGCTATCCCATTACGCCTGCAACCGATATCATGCACGAACTGGTCGCACGTAAGGATATGGGAGTTAAAGTAGTACAGGCCGAAGACGAAATCGCCGGCGTATGCATCGCTCTCGGTGCCGCATTTGCAGGCGATCTGGCAGTTACAAGTACTTCCGGTCCAGGCCTTTCATTGAAATCCGAAGCCATAGGACTTGGTGTAATGGCAGAACTTCCTTTGGTAGTTATTGACGTAATGCGGGGCGGCCCTTCTACCGGACTTCCGACAAAAACCGAACAGACCGACCTTCTGCAGGCTATTTACGGACGTAACGGAGAATGTCCGTGTGTTGTACTGGCAGCAAGCAGTTCCGACAACTGTTTTGACTTTGCCTTCCAGGCTGCAAAAATAGCTCTTGAAAACAATGTACCTGTAATATTGCTTTCAGATGCCTACCTTGGAAATGGATCAGCTCTCTGGCGTCTGCCTAAGTTGGCAGAACTTCCTGAAATACATCCACAAGTGGTCACTGATGATCAGAAAGAAGGCTACAATGCAGTTACCCGTAATGCTGAAACTGCTGTCCGCTACTTGGCTACGGCAGGTATGGAGGGATTTGCGCACCGCAACTGTGGACTGGAGCGTGATTCTCAGAAAGCTTCTATTTCTACCGATGGGGCAAACCATGCCCTTATGGTTGAAACCCGTGCCCGTAAAGTGGCGCAGGTTGCCAATCAGATACCCGAACTCAAGGTGGAAGGCGATACAAATGCCGATTTGCTTGTCATTGGGTGGGGGTCTACTTACGGCCACTTGCTCAGTGCGGTCAATGCGATGAACCATGACGGTCATCCATGTGCATTGGCACATTTCAATTATATCAATCCACTGCCTAAAAATGCTGCTGAAATAATACGCAAATACAGTAAAATTGCGGTTTGCGAACTGAATTCAGGCCAGTTTGCCACATACCTCCGTTCCCAAGTTCCTGGCAATTACTGTCAATTCAATAAAGTTGAAGGTCAGCCGTTCAATGTAGGTCAAATAGTGGAATATCTTAAAACCTTATAATACAACAGAATACTATGTACACAGCAAAAGATTATAAAAGTGACCAATATGTACGCTGGTGTCCGGGTTGCGGAGACCATGCTGTCCTCAACTCTCTGCAAAAAGCAATGGCAGAAATTGGCATTCCGCCCCATCAGATAGCTGTAATATCCGGTATCGGTTGTTCTTCCCGTCTGCCGCATTATATGAACACATACGGTTTCAACACTATACATGGTCGTGGTGCAGCAATCGCTTCAGGCGTTAAAGTGGCTAATCCGCAACTTACAGTGTGGCAGGCTTCAGGAGACGGAGACTGTCTGGCTATCGGCGGCAATCACTTTATTCATGCTATTCGTCGTAATGTAGATATAAATCTGATCATTTTCAACAACCGTATTTATGGTTTGACCAAAGGTCAGTATTCCCCTACATCTCCAAAAGGATTTGTAAGCAAATCCTCTCCGTTCGGTACTGTGGAACGTCCGTTCCGTCCGGCCGAACTTGTAATGGGGGCACGAGGAACTTTCTTCGCCCGTTCGCTTGACGTAGACCAGCCTACATCGCTTATGGTGTTGAAGGCAGCAGAAGCCCATAAAGGATATTCCGTATGTGAGTTTCTTACAAATTGCGTCATTTTCAACAATGGTACCCATGGTTGGATTGCCACTAAAGAAGACCGCATGGAGCGTACCGTGCTTCTTGAACATGGCAAACCTATGATTTTTGGTAAAGACCGCAACAAAGGACTTGTACTTGACGGTTGGAATCTCAAAGTCGTTACTATAGGTGAAAATGGAGTGAAAGAGAGTGACATCCTTGTGCACGATGCAAAATGTGAAGACACTACATTACATCTTAAACTGGCTCTTATGGATGGTCCTGATATGCCTATTGCAATGGGAGTGATACGTGATGTAGATTGTGAAACATACGATGTAGCTGTCACGAACCAAATAAAGGAGGTACAGAGCAAGAGCAAGTACCATACGTTTGACGAACTCATCGGTTCGCTCGAACAATGGGATATGTAATGCAGGCACTCATACAACTCTGTATTTGACGTATTTTTATTTCATGCAACAACAGTCGGACTTATAGGCGTTTGCCGGGTCCGGCTGTTGTTGGTTTATAAAGTAAATATTGGCTGCGGCGGTATTCTGAAATCGAAAAACCTTCAGTGCTGTCATAAGAAATTTTTTAAGTCACCAATAATATGCCGGTATACAATTGGTAATATGAAAACAGCAATTAACTTGCCAATAAATGGATTGTTATTGCAATTGATAATTAGCTTTTTGTATATGTCTGCTTGATATCTGAGATTTTGAAAATAAAATAGAGGTATCTTGAAATACAGTTTCTTTATTTGCTCATTTCTTTCTTTCTTTATTTATTTCTTTATTTATTTCTTTATTTGCTCATTTCAGAGAAAAGTGGCGTGATTACCTCCTTTTATTGAGATAATCACGCCACCGTATTACGTTGTCGCTTTGTTCTCTGTTTACTTTACCAGTCCGTTTTCATAAAGGATGGAATTGGTTTTGCGGACGGCAGCTTCACTTGCTGCAAGTTTGGCTTTTTCATCAGCAGTAAGTTCCAGCTCTACGATACGTTCTATACCATTCTTGCCGAGGATTACAGGCACTCCGATCATGATGTCCTTCATTCCGTATTCTCCGTCAAGATAAGCGGCGCAAGTGATCATTTTACCTTGGTTCTTGACTATGGATTCAGCAACGGCAGCTGATGCTGCACCAGGAGCCATCCAAGCTGAAGTACCTAGAAGACCGGTAAGGGTAGCACCGCCCACCATGGTTGATTTGACTACTTCATCCACTTTTTCGGCGGAAAGGAATGTGCTTATAGGCATACCTTTGTAGGTAGCTATACGTGGCAGAGGAATCATGGTTGTATCGCCGTGGCCTCCGATTACTATACCTTCAACTTCGTTTGCGTTGCAACCGATAGCCTGGCTGATGAAATATTTGAAACGTGAACTGTCAAGTGCGCCGCCCATACCTATGACGCGGTTACGTGGCAAGCCGAGAGTCTTGTATGTGAGGAAAGCCATCGGATCCATAGGATTTGCTACTATGATGAAGATGGCATTCGGTGAATATTTCAAACAACTTTCTGTTACTGATTTTACGATGCCCGCATTCACCCCTATGAGTTCTTCGCGGGTCATGCCTGGTTTACGGGGAATTCCGGAGGTAACTATGACAACATCGGAATTTGCTGTTTGCGAATAGTCTCCTGTTATACCTTTCACTACAGTATCAAAACCCATAAGCTGGGCGGTTTGCATGATATCCATAGCTTTGCCTTCTGCAAAACCTTCTTTGATATCAATAAGTACTACTTCATTGGCCACTTCGTTTACAGCCAATACATTGGCACATGTAGCACCCACGTTACCTGCGCCTACAACGGTTACTTTAGACATGATGTTTTAATGTTTTATAAGTTTGTGTTTATTGTGATAAGCGTTTTGATTTCGTATTCTACTTACTCAAACCGCAGCAAAGTTAGCCAATATATTTGAATTGCGGAAACTTTTCCATATTTATTTTCTTCGTAATGTCCTGTATCTTACATTCTACGGATAGTAACTCCGTTGTTGGAAAATAATACGTTGCACGACATCCGGTATATTCAGGAAAAATATTATCTTTGCAACTTGTCAAAGTAAAGTTGTATTAAATTTATTGTTATGGAGGGAAAAAATAATAATGTCATTGTGGCTGTTGTAATTTCAGTGGCCGTTGTTCTCGTAAGTATTGTGGCTTATCTTGTCTTTCGCTTGAATGTCAAGGACAAAGAGATGTCTGAGATGGTGGAAATGATGAATTATGAAAAGGAAAAGCTGGAAAACGAATATTCTGATATGGCACTTGAAATAGAAGGCTTTTCGATGCAGGTAAGCAATGATTCCATTCTGGTACTGCTTGATAAGGAACAGCAAAGGGTGAAAATGCTTCTCGAAGAGTTACGTACCGTAAAAGCCACTAATGCACGCCGCATTTCGGAATTGAAAGCCGAGTTGGGTTCTGTGCGTAAAGTGCTGGTCTATTATGTGGCGCAGGTTGATTCTCTGTCAGCTGCCAATACGCAATTGCAGAAAGAGAACAGGATAGTGCATGAACGTTTTCAGGCGGCAGCTGAAGAGGCGAAAACATTGGCGGAAGAACGGCAGCAATTGGTGGAGAAAGTTACGGTTGCATCGCAGTTGGAAGCCTATGACGTGGAAGTGACGGCATACAAGCCTAACGGTCGCTATAAAACCCAATCTGTACGGTCTGCCGCTATTTTTAAGGTAACATATTCTATTGGCAAAAATATAACCGCGTCAGTTGGCAACAAAGTCGTTTATCTTCGTATAACTGCACCTGACGGATTGGTGTTGCACAAGTCGGAAACAGATGTTTTTGCATTTGATGATGCCGAGATACTTTTTTCTTCGCGCAAAAATTTTGAGTATGGTGGAGAAGCCATGTCCGATGAGATTTATTACACCGTGGAGGAGACGCTTCTGCCGGGTATATACCGTGCCGATCTTTTTGTCGATGCTCATCTGATTGGAAGCAGGGAATTTTCGCTTAAAAGGTAATTGTCACATTTTATTGTTTTAGGCGGATACTGCGGTGTATGGTGTATTGTAGGATTTATTACGATATCGAGCCCGGTTGCGTTGGGTTTGGTCTTGTTTGTGGATATCGGTCCTGTAATGGCGTTGTATAAACGGATTTTTTCGATGTCATTGTGTCGGTTTGAGCAGATCAAGAGGCTATGCTTTGCTGTTATTGAACGTGTTCGTTTGAATTGTCAATTATGGTCACGTGGACATTTTGCATGGTGATTTTACATTGAAAATAGAGGGTTGGACA
>JBJECG010000021.1:0-11819 GCA_051870875.1 Candidatus Aphodosoma sp. | reverse complement strand
ATGTCCAACCCTCTATTTTCAATGTAAAATCACCATGCAAAATGTCCACGTGACCTTAGACTTCAGGCTGTGATGAAGCAAAAAAGCCGCAGAGCCTATCAGGCTTTGCGGCTTTGGAATGTATGATATCTTGTTCTGTATTTAACCCCGTATTATTCGCGTACACGCTCAACGTATGAGCCGTCGCGGGTGTCGATTTTGATTTTGTCGCCTGTATTGGCAAATAATGGCACACGCACTTCCGCCCCGTTTTCAAGGGTTGCAGGTTTCAGGGTATTGGTAGCTGTATCACCTTTCAGTCCGGGTTCGGTATAGGAAATCTCCATTATGACATGAGTCGGCATGTCGGCATAAAGTATGGTTTCACTTTCGGCGTGTACAACGACCTCAAGCATGTCACCCTCTTTCATGAATTTCACACCGTTGATGAGTTCGGGATTGATTGCCACCTGTTCGAAAGTCTCGGTATTCATGAGATTGCAACCCATGTCATCTTTATACAAAAACTGGTAGGGGCGGCGTTCGATACGAACTTCGGTGACTTTCACACCTGAATTCCAGGTTTTGTCAAGAACACGGCCGGTAGTCACATTTTTGAGTTTGGTACGCACGAAAGCAGGGCCTTTGCCAGGTTTTACATGCAAAAATTCAACGATGAAATAGTATTGTCCGTCAATGTCGAGACACATACCGTTCTTAAAATCAGCAGTAGTAGCCATATAAGAGTATTTTGTTTGATTATTATTTCCAGATTGCGAAGTTAGTTTTTTTTTTTGAAATGTGCAAGCCCGAAAAAACAACGGCCAATAAGCAAATTACAAAAATCAGTTTTCACAAGCACAAACTTGGCAACCACAAATTCATGTCTGCAATGAATTTATCGTATCTCCTGTACTTGTGGCATCCTCCTAAAAAATGAATACACGTGTTTTTACCTTGACATCTGCTTTTTGTTGTACCGGGAGAATTTCTCATTCGTGATAATATTGCCATATCAGAGATACAGGCATGAACCGGACATTGATTTCAGAGTTTCAAAAAGGAAAAAAGCGATGCAAAAGTTTCGTACATCAGTCTTATTTTATAACTTTGCCGAATTGGTGCGGAACATGAGTTCATATGTCTCAAACACTTACAATCAACAGCTATACTATAATTTGCGATGGAGCTTTTTCTTAATTTTCTTGACAAAACATTCGCCTTTGACCCCAATTCTCCCCTGCTCTTCACCCAATTCTATTTCTGGGCTTTCTTTGCCATAGTATTTGCCTTGTTCTCGCTGGTCAAATCGCGCCGTCTGCTGCGCAACACATTCCTTTTTGCAGTCAGCCTCTTTTTCTATTACAAAACCAGCGGGCTCTTCGTACTGATACTGCTGTTCTCTACATTTTCAGACTATTGGATAGCTCATGCCATAGACCGCAGCAACAATGTACGGACGCGGAAGGCATTGGTGGTACTAAGCGTAGTCGTCAACCTTTCGGTACTATCATATTTCAAATATTCCTACTTTCTCATAGACTTGGCCAACTCCCTTTTCGGTCTGGAACTTGCAATCTATGACGTATTTGCCGTATTGGGCAACATGCTGACAGGAGCAGAACGGTTTCGCGTGGACGAAATCATACTGCCGGTCGGCATTTCATTCTACACATTCCAGACCATCAGTTACTCGGTGGACGTCTACCGCCGGTTGATAAAACCGGTCAACAATATCCTTGATTTCGGTTTCTATGTGTCGTTTTTCCCACAATTGGTGGCCGGGCCGATAGTGAGGGCAGCCGAATTCATTCCCCAGCTGTACAAGCCATATTTCCTGTCACGCCGACAGTTCGGCATAGCCGTATTCTGGATTGTAAACGGGTTGGCAAAAAAAATCATACTGAGTGACTACCTGGCAGTCAACTTCATTGACCGGGTTTTCGACAATCCTATGCTGTTTTCGGGATTCGAGAATCTCATGGCTCTTTTTGTCTATTCGCTTCAGGTGTATGCCGACTTTTCAGGTTACACCGATATAGCCATAGGTGCGGCAATGCTTATGGGCTTTTATCTGCCGGTCAACTTCAACTCGCCGTACAAGGCACCAAATGCAGGCAATTTCTGGAAGCGGTGGCACATATCGCTGTCCAAATGGTTGCAAGACTACCTGTATATACCACTCGGTGGCAACCGGAATGCCACTTGGGGCACTTTTTTCTGGATCGGACTGATATCCATCATAGGAGTGATACTGTCGGGCAGCTGGGTAATAGCCGTTGTCATACTGTCGATTGCCCTTGCCATAGTGCTTTGGGGTATATTCCGGCCGGCAAGACGGATAAAGATAATCACCAACCTCAACCTTATGGTGACTATGCTGCTCGGCGGGCTTTGGCACGGGGCAAGTTTCAATTTCATGATTTGGGGCGGACTGAACGGTGTGGGTATAGTGGTTTACAAGATATGGCGTGGAGCCGGCATGCACATGCGGATGCTTGTCATCACACTGGCGGCCGGGAGTTTGACCGCCACAGCCCTTATAACCGGCAAACCGATATGGAACCTGCTGGCAGTATGGAGCCTGCTGATATGGGCCGGTACGCTGGTACGCTGGATTTACCATCTCTGCCACGGCAAAGCCGCATTTGCATCACTTGGAAACATATGGGGCATCATACAGACATTCGTATTCATCAGTTTCACTCGTCTGTTCTTCCGTTCCGGCTCAAATCTCGACCCGGCATCCGCCAACGATCACGCATGGCGTACCGCCCGCGAGATGGTGCATCAGATAGGTACGGCCTGGAACGTTGGCGTGATACCGGACATCTGCATGGCATACTCCAATGTATTCCTGCTTTTCGCAGCCGGAATGGCCATACACTGGCTGCCACTACGATGGAAGCGATGGTACCGCATCAATTTCGCCCTCCTGCCGCTGCCTGTGATGGCAATATCCGTAGTGGCTGTAGTATTTATCATTTACCAATTCATATCGGCTGACTTGCAAGCCTTTATATATTTCCAGTTCTAAAATTCACACTCACACTGACATTATTATGATCCAATTCACCCACCTGCATGTACATACTCACTATTCTGTATTGGACGGAATGTCGAAAATCGAAGATCTGATAAACAAGTGCCGCTCCAACGGCATGAATGCCATAGCCATAACTGACCATGGCAACATGTTCGGCATCAAGGAATTGATTGACACAAGCAACAAAATAAACGGTAAAGTGAAAGATGCCATAAAAGCCATCGACAAACAGATAGCTGAGGCAGCTGGAGACAACGCCAGGACAGAAGAACTCCGCAAGCAACGCGCCGAAACTGAAAAGACATATTTCAAGCCAATAATAGGATGCGAGGCCTACTGCGCACGCCGAACACTTTACGACAAAGACAAGGAACTGAAGAATATAGACCCTGAATCAGGAAAAGAATATTTTGTTGACCGTTCGGGATATCACCTTGTGCTGCTGGCAAAAAACCAGAAGGGATACGAAAACCTGTGCAAACTGATATCAACAGCTTGGGTTGACGGATTCTATTACCGTCCGCGCATAGACAAAAAACTACTGGAACAATACCATGAAGGACTGATAATTTCATCGGCCTGCCTTGGAGGTGAAATTCCAAAACTCATAATGGCAAACAAGACAGATGAGGCCGAAAAGACAATCATGTGGTTCAAAAGTCTGGTAGGCGATGACTTTTATCTGGAACTGCAACGCCACAAAACCGACAAGCCCAACAGCGAACAGGGCACATACCCGAAGCAGGTGTCCGTCAACAAAATTCTTCTTGAACTGGCAGCCAAAACCAATACCAAAGTGATAGCTACCAACGATGTTCACTTTGTTGAGGAAGAGCATGCCGAAGCTCACGACCACCTGATATGCCTGGCAACATCGAAAGACCTCGATGACCCCAACAGAATGCGTTACACCAAACAGGAGTGGCTGAAGACACCGGATGAGATGGCTGCCATATTTGCCGACATACCGGAAGCGTTGTCGAACACTCAGGAGATTGTCGACAAAGTGGAACCATTCAGCCTTGACCGCCCGCCTATCATGCCGATGTTCGACATACCGGCCGACTTCGGGACAGAGGAGGATTACCGCCAGCGTATAAGCCACCAGGAGCTTTTCGACGAGTTTACCCGCAACGAAAAGGGCGAAGCGGTGATGACACAGGAGGAAGCCGAGAAAAAAATAAAGATACTGGGCGGCTACGACCGTCTGTACCGTATCAAACTGGAGGCGGACTACCTCCGCCATCTGGCTCTCAACGGAGCCAAAATGCGTTACGGCGACCCGGTTCCCGATGATATAATGGAGCGCATAATCTTCGAGTTGCACGTGATGAAGACCATGGGTTTCCCCGGCTACTTCCTGATTGTACAAGACTTTATAATGGCAGCCCGCAATATGGGTGTATCGGTAGGCCCTGGACGAGGTTCTGCGGCCGGATCCGTAGTGGCATATTGTCTGAAAATAACCGATGTCGACCCATTGAAATACGATCTTCTGTTCGAGCGTTTTCTCAATCCCGACCGTATATCGCTTCCCGATATCGACATAGACTTCGACGATGACGGACGTGGAGAAGTACTCCGCTGGGTTACAAATAAATACGGAGCAGAAAGAGTAGCCCATATCATCACATACGGCACAATGGCAACCAAGTCGAGCATCAAAGATGTAGGACGTGTGGAAAAAGTTCCGCTGCCGCAAGTCAACAAACTTACAGCCTTGATTCCGGACAAGTTCGGGGATGACAAAGCCGATCCCAAAACAGGAAAAATACCAAAAGTCAACATCAAAAACTGCATAAAATACATACCGGAACTTGCATCCATACGCGATGGAGAAAACAGGGAACTCTCCACCGTACTGCGTTATGCCGAGATGCTCGAAGGCACAGTCCGCCAGACCGGCATCCACGCCTGCGGTGTAATCATAGGTGCAGATGACCTTAAAAAATTCGCACCACTCTCCACCGCCAAAGACAAAGATACCGGCGAAGATGTATTGGTAACCCAGTACGAAGGCTCGGTAATCGAATCGGTAGGACTTATAAAGATGGACTTTCTCGGACTGAAAACCTTGTCAATCATCAAAGAGGCACTGAAAAACATACGCATATCGAAAGGCGTAGAACTTGATATTGACAAAATACCCATAGATGACCCGGACACCTACAAGCTATACAGTGACGGACGTACCATAGGCACATTCCAGTTTGAATCTCCAGGTATGCAGAAATACCTGAAGGAGCTGCAACCATCGACTTTCGAAGACCTGATAGCCATGAACGCACTCTACCGTCCGGGGCCGATGGACTACATACCTCAATTCATCGCCCGCAAACATGGAAAAGAACCTATAGTCTATGACCTTGACTGTATGGAGACATACCTGAAAGACACTTACGGTATCACGGTCTATCAGGAGCAGGTGATGTTGCTGTCACGCCTGTTGGCCAACTTCACACGCGGAGAATCAGATGCCTTGCGTAAGGCTATGGGTAAGAAGCTGCGAGACAAACTGGACCAGATGAAGCCGAAATTCATCAGCCAGGGCCAAACGAACGGACACGACCCGCAGATACTTGAGAAAATATGGGGGGACTGGGAGAAATTCGCTTCCTACGCATTCAACAAGTCGCACGCCACCTGCTATTCTTGGGTATCGTATCAGACAGCATACCTAAAGGCGCACTACCCGGCTGAATTCATGGCCGCCAACTTGACACGCAACCGCGACAATATCATCGAGATAACCAAATTCATGGAAGAGTGCAAGAAGATGAATGTGAATGTAAAAGGCCCTGACGTGAACGAATCGGACCTCAATTTCACCGTAAACAAAGCAGGTGAAATCCGCTTCGGCATGGGAGGCGTAAAAGGTGTGGGACAAGGTGCTGTGGAAGCCATTGTCAACGAACGGAACAAAAACGGAAATTACAAAAACATCTTTGACTTCGTTGAACGTGTCAACCTTTCGGCCTGCAACCGCAAATCCATAGAATCACTGGCCTACGCCGGAGGATTCGACTGTTTCAACGACATCACACGCGAGCAGTTCTTTGCCCCTAACCATAGAGGGGAAATCACCATCGACAACCTCATACGCTACGGACAACGCTACCAACAGGATAAAATAAACAACAGCAATACACTGTTCGATGACTGCGAAGAGATGGACATACCGAAACCGTACATTCCAAAATGCGATGCCTGGAGCGGACTCGAACGTCTCAACAAAGAAAAAGAGCTCATAGGAATATATCTGTCGGCACACCCGTTGGATCAATACAAGATACCTATCATGTATGGTTGCAGCACACGATTGGCCGATATGGAAAACATCAAAAAAGGCGAAGACTGCACATTTACAGTTGCCGGGCTTATAACATCCACCCGCAGCGGCACATCATCGAAAGGCAATCCTTACGGAGTATTCACACTGGAAGACTATTCCGGGTCTTTTGAATTCCCCCTTTTCGGCAAAGACTATACATCTTTTGCCGGATTCATGAAAGAAAATGTTTTTGTAACGGTACGGGGCAAGATACAGGAACGCGGTGCCGACTGGAAATATCCTCCAAAGAAAGATCCAGGAGCTCCGCGCCCTAAAGAATTGAAAATTACATCTATAGATCTTTTGTCTGAAATAGCGGACAAGATGACAACACGCCTGACCATAACTCTGGAATTGGGCAAAATCACCCCCATGCTGACCTCCGACCTGCTCACTCTTTTGGAAAACAACACTGGCGCATCAGAACTGCAAATCGTTGTCCACGACCCGGAAACCGCCACCACAATGCCACTCCGGTCAAAGAAAATCCATCTCAGCATCACCGCCTCACTCATCGACGAACTCAACGGCATGCAGGCGGAAGGACAACTGTCGTTCAAAATAAATTAAATACGGGACAACAAGACCGTCCGGATTGGCAGACAATCAAAACACCGTATTCAGAAAAGGGAGGTCTGGCCGGTATTGTCGACCGGGTTACTGTCCGCCTCATCATCGGCAGGAGTTACCGAAACGATCTCGACACCGGCAAATATGTCTTTGCCAGTACCGCCAACTCCGTCAGCAGGCTCGGAATTGCCGCCGGCCTGTGGTGCGGTGTCCTGACCTGACGCAGATTCAAGCTCCTCCACCCTGCCGACCTGATAGTTGGAAAGCCGCTTGCCTTTTGCCTTGAAACTTTTCACTGCGACAAATTCTACGGCATCTATTTCCACCGGTTCGCGACGGCCGTCATCTCCTGCAAAAACCACGTTGAAACGCGGAGAGGGAGTATCCGTAAGCAAATCGACTCTTGAGGCTCCGCCAACCACAAGATACGACGTACGGCGGTTGACCTGTTCAAATCTGAAACGTTTGAGATAATGGTATTTCTGTCCGGCATCATAGAGTACGGCAGTCCATACCTTGTCGGCATCAAATTTTTCGATGAACATCATATCATCATCGTAATGGTTGTTCAGGTCAAACGAAGTGGTGTAGAATTCACCATTGTGGGTAACCACCAGTATCTGGTCGTCGCCATCGAATGTACCGAGATAATTGCCGCGCTTGTCAGTGTTGAGTCGTGCCACGTCAGGATCGAAATAAATCTCGATGCCGCCAAGAGTGGAAACACCCTCCTGCGACTTGCTGATGCTTTTCACTTCAAACTTAGTAAGCAAGTTGCCTTTGGACTGACGACCCTTGATGGCTATCTCCGAAAAATCTTTCTCAAACAAAAGATGCTTCTGCCGGCGCGACGTCTCTTTCAGCGAAACTTTTATAATTTCGGCCTCACCATTGGCATTGGCAGTAAAATAAAGTACCCGGCTGCCCGGCGTACCTGCTGTCAGGTCATACTCCTTGTCGCGGGTAACGCCATTGACGGCAAACCGTTTGATAAAGTACCCTCCATCTTTACCGTCACGGTATACGGCATTGTAAATTGTCCTTTTGTCGTTTTTGACGAAAACCGCTATATGGATGATGTTCTTGCCAACGTACACTTTGTCGGCAACACGGATGACCTTATATTTACCGTCACGGTAGAAGAGGATTATATCGTCAATATCCGAACAACTGCATACCACCTCCACATTGTCGTCCCGCTTCAATGCCGTCCCGATAAAGCCTTCATCCTTGTTGAAATACAGCTTCTCGTTGGCTTCAACCACCTTGGCAGCCTGGATGGTCTCGAAATTGCGTATTTCGGTCTGACGGGGATACATGTCCGAGTACCGCATGCGCAGATGTTCGAACCAGGCAATGGCATAGTCCACCAGATGATTCAGCCGGTCATTCACATCGGCTATCTGCCCTTTCAATGCAACTATCAGCTCATCTGCCTTGTCTGTATTGAACTTCAGTATCCGGGCCATCTTTATGTCAAGCAAACGCTGTAAATCATCGCGCGTCACATCGCGGACAAAATCCTGCCTATATGGTTTCAGGCGCGCATCTATATGATCGAGAGCGTCATCCGCAGATGGAGCCTGCTCAAACTCTTTGTCCTTGTATATCCGCAATTCGATGAACAGCTTTTCCAGCGATGCAAAATGCAGCTGTTCAGACAATTCATCACGTTCAATCTCCAACTCACGGCGCAAAAGGTTCTTTGTAGTTTCAGTTGAACGGCGCAACATTTCCGACACCGTGATAAAACAAGGCATATTGTTGTCCACCACACAGCAGTTCGGCGAATAGTTAACCTGGCATTTCGTAAAGGCATAAAGGGCGTCAATCGTCTTGTCGCTCGATGTCTTAGGTTCCAGATGGACACGGATTTCCACCTCTTTCGATGTATTGTCCTCTATCTTCCTTATATTCACCTTGCCCTTTTCATAAGCCTTTACTATAGAATCTATAAGCCCCCCCGAAGTAACTCCATACGGCACCTCAACTATCTTGAGTGTCCTGTTGTCTATCTTCTCGATTCGGGCTCGTATAACCACCTTGCCGCCACGTTCGCCGTCGTTGTAACGGCTCACATCAAGCATTCCGCCCGTGGGGAAATCAGGATACAGCTCAAACTCCTCATTGCGCAATACAGCTATCGAAGCGTCACACAACTCGCCGAAATTGTGAGGCAGAATACGGGAATTGAGACCAAGCCCTATACCCTCTGACCCTTGCGCCAACAGCAGCGGAAACTTCACGGGAAGTGATACCGGCTCACGGTTTCGGCCGTCGTATGACGGTTTCCATTCTGTGGTTTTGGGATTGAACACTGCCTCCAAGGCAAATTTTGTAAGACGCGCCTCTATATAACGCGGAGCCGCGGCACCGTCACCCGTAAGGATATTTCCCCAGTTGCCCTGGCAGTCGACCAGCAGATTCTTCTGTCCGAGATTGACAAGCGCATCGCTTATCGAGGCATCCCCGTGAGGGTGAAACTGCATGGTATGACCAACTATATTGGCAACCTTGTTGTAACGGCCGTCATCCAACCTGCGCATGGCATAAAGCACTCTGCGCTGCACCGGTTTCAGTCCATCATTGATATGGGGTATGGCCCGCTCCAGATTGACATATGATGCATACTCGAGAAACCACGAACGGAACATGCCGGGCAGGTGATGCCTGTTGTCGCCCTCTCCGGCCGACACGTCATACCCCGAATGCAGTCCCGTCAAACCAAGCCCATCATCATCAGTCTTGTATCCGCCTTTCATCGCCTCTTCCTCTGTATTTTCATCACCACGATACCCGTCTTTTCCTTCGTTATCTTCTGCCATACCTTAATGTTTTTCGTATTACAATTTCAGTATATTATTACATACCAGAGTATTACAACAATTCTTCATATAATACTCCGTGTGAGGTACAAAGTTACAATTTTTTTCCAAACCGCCAACGATGGCAACCGGCAATAAGAGGCGGCAACCGGATCTGACAACCGGAGGGGCTTCCATTTCACTCCGAATGAATTATTTTCAGTAAAAATTATCAGTATACGACTGAGTTTCGCTATCTTTGCATACGGATAAAACAGGCTGTACCTGGGCATAGTCCAGGCAAATTTGTCTCTGCATCCGGCTTCCGCCATTTTTCAAGGACAAAACATCATACACCGCCACCAAGTCATGAACCATATAGCCACATCACTGTCACTGCCGGAAAAGTCAGTCAATGCAGTACTGCATCTGCTTGATGACGGTGCAACAATACCATTCATAGCACGTTACAGGAAAGAAGCGACAGGAGGGCTGGACGAAGTGGCCATCGGCGCGATTGCCGAGGCTCAGCGCAGACAAGAGGAACTGGAGCACCGCAAAAGCTTTGTAACAGAAACCATCGAAGCTACAGGCGGCATGACAGATGAACTGCGCCAACGCATAGCGGAACTGACAGACACGGCACTTCTCGAAGACATTTATCTGCCGTACAAACAAAAACGCCGCACACGCGCCACCGCCGCCCGCGAAGCCGGTCTGGAACCGCTTGCAAAAATCATCATGGCTGGACGGAGCAACGACATATGGCGTGAGGCAGGGAAATTTGTGAACGACAAAATCAAAGACCGGGAGTGCGCAATAAGCGGCGCGCAGGACATTATAGCCGAATGGGTGTCAGAAAACGAGACAGCCAGAGACATTACACGCCGGGCATTCACCAAAGAAGCCGTGATAAAAAGCCGCGTCATAAAAGGCAAAGAGACCGAAGGCGCGAACTATGCGGATTATTTCGATAAAGAGTACAGACTGACACGCTGCCCGTCGCACGCGCTGCTTGCCATGCGCCGCGGAGAAGCGGAGAAGATACTGAGAGTGAGCATAAGCGTAGACGATGACAGAGTGACTGAACGGCTCTACAGCCTTTTTATAAAACCGGGCTGCACCACTTCGGACATCATCGCATCCGCCGTCCGCAACGGTTACAAACGGCTGCTCTGCCCGAGCATCGAAACTGAATTTGCAGCTTCGAGCAAACAAAATGCCGACACAGAGGCCATCCGCATTTTTTCCAACAACCTGCACCAGCTGCTGCTTGCCGCCCCTATCGGGCAAGTGAGGACGATGGGTATCGACCCCGGATTCAGGACAGGATGCAAGATAGTATGTCTCGATGCACAAGGGACTCTGCTACACAACGATACCATTTATCCGCATCCGCCACGCAACGAACGCAATGCAGCGATACGTAAGCTGCGCACACTCGTCGGACAATACCAAATAGACGCGATAGCCATAGGCAACGGTACGGCCGGACGCGAAACCGAAGACCTTATACGAAACATCCGGTTTGACCGCCATGTGCGCGTCTTTTCGGTAAACGAAAACGGAGCAAGCATCTATTCGGCATCGGAAGCGGCACGGCAGGAATTTCCAGACTACGATGTGACGGTACGCGGTGCCGTGTCAATAGGCCGGCGACTGATGGATCCGCTTGCCGAACTGGTAAAGATAGAACCGAAAAGCATAGGAGTAGGCCAATACCAGCACGATGTTGACCAGACAAGGCTGAGACAAGCCTTGAACCAAACTGTGGAAAACTGCGTCAACCAGGTTGGAGTTGAACTGAACAACGCTTCAGTTCAACTGCTGACCTACATTGCCGGAATCGGACCGCGACTGGCACAAAACATAGTAGACTACCGCACGGCCAACGGTGCATTCACCTCACGCGCCGAACTGCTGAAAGTGCCGAAGATGGGAGCCAAGACATACCAGCAATGCGCCGGATTCATCCGCGTAGCAGCATCTGCCAACCCCCTCGACCACTCTGCCGTCCACCCTGAAAGTTACCACATAGTGGAACAGATGGCAAAGGACTGCGGCACTACAGTAAAACAACTTATGGCAG
>JBJECG010000020.1:0-11996 GCA_051870875.1 Candidatus Aphodosoma sp. | reverse complement strand
CTTTTATCCATTCCTCCAAACTTTTCCACAAGTTTTTTTTCCGGATAACCCCTAACTCTCTATGTAACTGCCAGATATTTTTTGTACAAAGGGCAAATGCCTTGCCTGATTTGATACGGAAATCCGGTTTTTGAAGTTCAAAAACCGGATTTCTTCATCGAATTTATCAATAACAAATCTGTTTTTTATTGCAAAATATGTCGGGGGAATACAGACAAATCATTCCACGGCCAATCTTCAGTCGGGCCGAAAGAGTGAATTATTCGTTCGGTTCGAGAGTATATGTTATGAGGACTTTGCCCGAAACGAATTGGGTGTTGGCAGTCAATTCGCCGTCCACAACAGTTTTTTCATATTCGAAAGCCTGCTCCACAAACTCGTTTTTCTCTTCAGAGAATCCTGCACCGACCAATTTTGCCCTATAGTCATCCCATATACCCTCCGTACTGTTCCAATCTGCAAGCTGGTACATTTCCACGCCCAACACCTTTTGATATGTTCCTTGGAAATCGTGGCCATACTTTGGAAAATTTTCCAGAAACGGAGCTTCTTTGACAGCTTTGTCCCAAGATCCTTCCAAAACAGCCTCCGGACTGCCACATCCTCCAAGGCCCAATGCCATAATTACAATGGCTGAAAAAGCAAACGTTTTTTTCATAATAATGTATTTTTGAGATTTGCCGCAAAGTTACAAAATTTATTTACCCCCCCCCTGTTTTATATATCATTACCATTATTTAACACACAACATCCAATTGTTGTCGCACGAATAAAAAAGCTTACTTTTTTTTCAAAACACAAAGTACAAAGGCAACAAAGACGTCATTCCGTACAAACATGCACTTTGCAGTTTCTCTGTTATAATATATTTAGAGATGCCGACAATATTCCACATCAAACATCCATCAGGAGAATGCAAACCCACGTCAGTCATCCCATTCCTGCCACATTGACTAATAAGTGAAAGGAGGGCAATAAAAACAGAGCGGTGTGTCAAAAAAAGGATTTTGACACACCGCCTAATAAAATACAGTTGTTAGAAGATACTACCTATACGAGGCATTAGATGATACCTTGTTCGAGCATAGCGGTAGCCACCTTCATAAATCCAGCGATGTTGGCACCTTTCACGTAGTCGATGCGGCCATCAGCTTGTTTACCATATTTAACGCAAGCTTCGTGGATAGAAGACATGATGAAGTGGAGTTTAGCGTCAACTTCTTCACCTGCCCAACCGAGGTGAGCAGCGTTTTGAGTCATTTCGAGACCTGAAGTAGCAACACCACCGGCGTTAACAGCCTTACCAGGAGCGAAGAGGATGCCAGCAGACTGGAATGCGTGGATAGCTTCAGGGGTGCAACCCATGTTAGAAACTTCGCAGCAGCACCAAGTACCGTTAGCAAGGAGCTGTTTAGCGTCATCGCCGTTCAACTCGTTCTGGAATGCGCACGGAAGAGCGATGTCGCATTTTACAGACCAAGCTTTCTTACCGGCAGTGAATTTAGCCTGACCCGGGAATTTCTCAGCCATCATTGCAACGCGGTTCTGGTTAGAAGCACGCATAACGAGCATATAGTCGATCATCTCCTTGGTGATACCGCCAGCGATTTCGCAAACGCCGTCAGGTCCAGAGATAGCAATAACTTTAGCTCCAAGTTCAACAGCCTTAGTAGCAGCACCCCAGGCAACGTTACCGAAACCAGAAAGAGCTATAGTTTTGCCTTTGATATCTTTACCGGCAGTGTGAAGAACATGCTGAGTGAAATAGAGGGCACCGAAACCAGTAGCTTCAGGACGGAGAATAGAACCTCCCCAAGTAGCACCTTTACCGGTCAATACACCAGTGTTGTACTCACGAGCGAGTTTTTTGTACATACCGTACAAGTAACCGATTTCGCGGCCGCCTACGCCAACGTCACCAGCAGGGACATCGGTGTCAGGACCGATATTCTGCCACAATTCATACATGAAAGCCTGGCAGAAACGCATGATTTCAGCGTCAGATTTACCAACCGGGTCAAAGTCAGAACCACCTTTACCTCCACCCATTGGGAGAGTAGTAAGAGCGTTTTTGAAAGTCTGCTCGAAACCGAGGAATTTCAACATTGAAAGGTTAACAGCTTTATGGAAGCGGAGACCGCCTTTGTACGGACCAATGGCACTATTGAATTGTACGCGGTAACCCAAGTTGGTCTGAACTTCACCCTTGTCGTCAACCCAAGCAACACGGAAAGTAAATATACGATCCGGTTCAACCATACGTTCAACGATTTTTGCCTTCTCAAACTCAGGGTGCTGGTTGTAAACTTCTTCGATAGACTCCAACACTTCGTGCACAGCTTGAAGGAATTCTTTCTCACCTGGGTGTTTGGCCTCCAGGTCAGCCATTACTTTTGCTACATTCATAATAAAAGATATTTTAAAGTAAGAATATATCCTGACAAAATGACCTGCAAAAGGGGTCACGATTGACGGTGCAATATTACTGCTTTTTTCCGAAACGGGCAAATATTCCCTCAAAAAAATTTTCGGGTCACAAAATAACGGTTTCGCAGCATTTTCCGGCTAAAAAGTGACAAAAATGAACACAAACAGGAGTGTTACATGACATAAAACAACGGCGCATGGCTATGCGGCATATGTCTGAGACGTGGAAAACGGCTGTTCAAGCCATGAAAACAAACTAAATAACGGCAAACCACACTGCACGTGGAGGAGACAAAATGGCAGGGCAGTTTTTTGGCTTGAATTTTATTTGAATTATTATGTTTTTTGGCTACCTTTGCGGTGTTTTCGCGAGGATATGCCATATTTCCGCAATATATTGATTGACAATCTGATAAAAGTCTTACATTATAATGTTATCCGACATAGCGGTGCAATGGGAATGGCTGGCGTATGACCGTAATATGACGGCAGAGGCAAAAAGAATTTTAGAAACCTAAAAAAATAAACCAGCATGAATGCAACAAAATTTTCGGGCAAGACCCGTACGGAGAGCGATTTGATTGGCTCAAAAGAGATTCCGGCAGAGGCACTTTACGGCGTACAGTCACTCCGTGGTTTTGAGAACTTCAAAATCTCGGGCAAACGGATGTGCGACTATCCTGAATTCATAAAAGGTATGGCTTATACCAAGAAAGGTGCTGCTATCGCAAACCACCAGCAAGGCAAACTTACCGATGAGCAGTTCAAGGCAATCTGTCAGGCTTGCGACGAACTTTTGGAAGGCAAGCATTACGAGTTCTTCCTCAGTGACATGATACAAGGAGGAGCCGGAACTACAGTGAACATGAATGCCAACGAAGTCATTGCCAACCGGGCATTGGAGATAATGGGACACCAATACGGAGAGTACCAGTATTGCTCCCCCAACGACCACATCAACGCATCGCAATCAACCAACGATGCCTACCCGACAGCATTCCATTTCGGACTCTACATCAAGACTCCGGCATTGATTGAGGCTATGGAGCGTTTCATCGCTTCGTTGGACAAGAAGGCAGAAGAGTTCAAGAATGTGGTGAAAATGGGACGCACCCAGCTTCAGGACGGTGTACCTATGACACTTGGCCAGACATTCAAGGCATTTGCCGACGGTATGCGCGAACAGGTGAAAAATCTGAAATCCGCAGCAGAGGAGCTTCTCTGCATAAACATGGGTGCAACTGCCATAGGTACAGGTATCTGCTCAGAGCCGGGCTACAGTGCACTCTGTACAAAAGCACTCCGCGAGATAACCGGTTGGAACGTGACTTTGGCAGACGACCTTATCGACGCCACTTCGGCAACAGACGTACTTGTAGGCTATTCTTCAGTATTGAAACGTATTGCGCTGAAGAGCATCAAAATATGCAATGACCTCCGTCTGATGGGGTCAGGCCCCCGCTGCGGTCTCCACGAACTGCATTTGCCAGAAATGCAGCCCGGATCATCAATCATGCCAGGTAAAGTAAATCCGGTAATACCAGAAGTGATGAACCAGCTCTGCTATAAAGTAATAGGCAACGACACCACTGTAATGCTCGCTTCGGAGAATGCACAGCTTGAGTTAAATGTAATGGAGCCTGTACTGGTTTACAGTTTGTTTGAGTCAATTGAACTACTGACCAACGGATTCAACACTCTCCGCACCCTTTGCATAGACGGAATCGAAGCTGACGAAAAGAACTGCATCAACCAAGTACGCAACTCAATAGGTATCGTTACTGCGTTGAACCCAATAATCGGCTACAAGAACTCCACCAAAATAGCAAAGGAAGCCATGGCTACGGGCAAAGGCGTATATGACCTTGTACTGGAACATGACATACTGTCGAAAGAGGATCTTGACACCATACTGAAACCAGAGAATATGGTTGAGCCTGTAAAACTTGACATCAAACCGAAAAAACAACTCTAACCAACGGACGAGCAGTCCCGGTTTTGCAACCACTCTACTCTGCAAAAGCGGATCCAAACACAATTTCAATAGTGTTTGGATCCGCTTTTGCAATATTATCCGACATCGGCATCAAGCGGTCTGGGCGGCGTGTGGTCGCTGGTTCGAATCCAGTCACCCCGACAAAATGAAAATCTATTATAATTCAGATGATCAAATCAGAAATACAATAGATTTTCTGGCATTATTTGGGTGTAATCGCAAACAAAAATACACACATCAAATCAATTGTTTGAGTCAAAAGGGGTGCTTTGGGTGACAATCCCTGACACAACACACAAATCGCAAACAGTTAACAGAATGAATCGTAATACCGGGATTTTGCGGCAAACATTGCAGAACGGGACTATAAAAGCGGATGCCAGCTACCGTATTTTAAGTGTTATGATTGTCAGCGCGGCGAGGATTATTCCGATAATCCAAAAGCGGACGGTAATCTTGGATTCGGGTATTGGCAGAGACGGGTACTGAATCAAGGCATCAATAGAGCCGTTACCCGGTTTCTGATAGTGGTGATGAAGTGGAGCCATCTTGAAAATGCGCCGTCCGGTACCGGTACGTTTTTTAGTGTACCTGAAATAAGCGGTCTGCATAATTACCGACAGGCTTTCCACCAAGAATATGCCGCTAAGTATCGGTATCAGCAGTTCTTTATGAATGGCAATGGCAAAAACGGCGATTATACCGCCGAGAGCAAGGCTTCCCGTATCGCCCATAAAGACTTGTGCCGGATAGCTATTGAACCAAAGGAAACCAATACAGGCACCAATGAAAGCAGCTGCAAACACCACAAGTTCACCGGTTCCGGGAATGTACATTATGTTTAGATAACCTGCATAATTGACGTTACTCGACACGTATGCCAGAATACCGAGGGCGATCCCCTGTATTGCAGAAGTGCCGGTGGCAAGGCCGTCCAGGCCATCGGTAAGATTTGCTCCGTTAGATACCGCAGTAACGACAAAAATGGTGACGATTACGAACAGTATCCATCCAAGCGACTGGGCATATGGACCAGCCCATTTGAAAGCATCGGCATAATCGAGGTTGTTGTTTTTGAAAAATGGTATAGTGGTTGTAGTGGATTTCCGTGGTTTTGAACTGTATTCTACCACCTCCGTATTGTTTTCATTACTTTTATGGATGTTTATATTTTCATAAATCACAGCATCCGGGCTGGAATATAGTGTCAATCCGACAATCAGACCGATACCGACCTGCCCGATTATCTTGAACTTGCCATGCAGGCCGTCCTTATTTTTACGGAAAACCTTTATATAATCGTCAGCAAAACCGAGAGCTCCGAGCCAGACCGTAGTGACAATCATTAGTATCATATATATATTGCCTACAATACCGAAGCAAAGGGCTCCGACAAGAATGGACGAAAGGATAATGATCCCCCCCATAGTAGGTGTTCCGCGTTTGCTCATCTGCCCTTCGAGATCCAGTTCGCGAATGGTTTCGCCAATCTGATGACGCTGCAACCGGGCTATGATTTTCTTGCCGACCACAGTGGAGAACACCAATGCCGTAATGAAAGCAAGGACAGCACGTACCGTAATATACTCAAACATGCCGGCACCGGGGAAATCGAAAGCAATATGCAAATAATGAAACAGATAATAAAACATCAGAGTACTGGATTAATTAAGCAACCTAAAAAACACATTAAAGCAGATGAGGCTACCTGACAGGACATCGGGCAGCCTCACAAAACTGTTTTCTTTTGCGACAGGCG
Source organism: Candidatus Aphodosoma sp. (assembly GCA_051870875.1). Classification (GTDB taxonomy): domain Bacteria; phylum Bacteroidota; class Bacteroidia; order Bacteroidales; family Paludibacteraceae; genus Aphodosoma. Next base: position 5,814 of record JBJECG010000020.1, on the reverse strand, counting down.
ATTTTACAAAAGCATACTCGAACCGCCCCCGCTCACTACTCACAAATAAGAGTGATGTGCCTGAAATCAGGCATTAGCGGCCTTTTCGACAGCCAATTTACCACGGTAATAGCCGCATTCCGGGCATATGGTGTGGTAGATATGCATTGCCCCGCAATTCGAGCAAACGGCAAGAGTAGGCGCTACGGCTTTATCGTGCGAACGACGATTGGCAGTACGAGTTTTTGATTGTCTTCGTTTAGGATGTGCCATTTTGTAATAAAAGTTATATGTTTAATTATTAAGTATATTTTTCAAGGCAACCCACCGTGGGTCAACCTCATCATTTTCTTCCTTAACCTGTTTTTCCGCGCTCAGATTGTCGATTATGCCTATCATCACGGGATTGCATTCTCCTTCGGGATGGACATGTATCATAGGGAGCGACAGTTCCACGTATTCGTACAGAAGCCACGAAATATCAAATACACCTTCGTCTTCGGGGATTACGATCATGTTGTCATCATCCTCGGAATATTCCGGGCCAAACCTGACACTCAGGGAGTCTTCAAACCTGACAGGGACAGACATCATCTCCAGACACCGGTCACAAATGACATCTACGCAGCCTGACAATGCGATATCAATTCCTATGGAGAGCGATGTCTTGTGTACCACCACATCGGCATCGACCGAGCCGTGCTTTATATCCAACGCATCGGCACCAGAAAAAAATCCGTCATCCAAGTGATAATGATACTCAAAATCACCTTCTGGCAGGGTTTTGAGCTGCAACTGATATTGTACGTGTCCAGCGTCTGTCATAGCCAATACAAAAAGCGGTGCAAAGGTACGTTTTTTTTTCCACACTGCAAAGCATGTCACTCCAAAAACCCGACAAAAGCCACAGACATAAATTTACCTTGTGCCATGAATATGAAACAAAGGAGATTACTCAGGTGTACGGTGTCGAGAAGAGGCTGAGGCTATGGTTTCCGGATGTCATGGCACAATGGTATCTCTATGCGGAATGTGGTACCAAGGCCTATTTCGGAGCTTTTCACAAATATGCGTCCGTGATGATAATCGGTGATGATGCGTTTTGCAAAAGACAGGCCGAGCCCCCATCCGCGCTGTTTGGTGGTGTATCCCGGACGGAATACAGTCTTGTATTTCCTGCGCTCGATGCCTTTACCCGAATCGCTTATTTCGACGACAACCATGGAGGCCTCGTTTTTCAATTCGAAATCGATATTACCCGCCCCATCCATAGCATCAATCGCATTACGGCAAAGATTTTCTATCACCCAGGCATACAACGGTTCGCACAGCAGAGCCATGCTATCTACGGATGTGTCGTCAAAAGAATACACTATTTTCTTTGATGTACGGAGCTGCATGTATTCCATAGCCCTTCGAGTGACATCGGCCATGTCAGCAGGGACAAGGTTTGGTACGGAGCCTATTTTGGAAAAGCGTTCGGCTATCATCCGCAGACGGCCAATGTCCTTGTCGACTTCGTCGAACGTGCCGTCGGGAGCATATCTTGCGCGCAATATCTCATTCCATGCCATAAGCGAAGTGATTGGCGTGCCCAACTGGTGCGCCGTCTCTTTTGACAGTCCTATCCATACCTGGTTCTGCTCATTCTGCTTGTCGGACGAAAACGCCCATATCAGGAACACGAGGAAAACGGCTATCATGAACATTTGTACATACGGATAGTACGAAAGCTGTGTGAGTACGGTAGAGTTGCCGTAATATATGTATTGAGACACCATACCGTCGACAACAATTTCAATCGGTTCGTTCTGCTCCTTGAATTTTCTGATTTTGCGCTCGAAAAAGAGGTCGGTATCGTGATCCGGTATCTTGATATTACGTGAAGATATATAATGATCCCGATCATCGGCTATAATCACCGGAATATGTTCATTGTTTTCTATTATCCTGAATATAAAGTCATTGTATTCGTCATTTAGCAAACGCCGAGTAGCTTCGGCCCATATTTCCATCTTCTGCCGCTCTTCAAAGGCTATCTGACGAGTGAAAAAATTAGTAAACAGGATAGACAGCACCACTGTAACCAGAGCCATGATGACAATCCAATACCTGTATTGCAGCTTTATCTTCATTTCACTTTGGTTTTAGAGGATTTCGTTCTGACATACCCCATCAACGCATCGAGTGAAAAATGAGCCGTCAATTGCTGCCGGTGAGCCAACCGGTATCCTGGGACATAATGCAATGTCCAGCTGAAAGCCAGGTCGGCCATAGGCATCCTGATGATGTATACGGACAAATCAGTACGGTTGTAGAGACGGTGGGCATAGAACGGCTCCCCCTGATTGAGAGCAGCTCCGTACTTATCGTAAAGGATCATGAGGGGTTGTCCGACATACAGAGTGTTTTCCAACCCGACATACCGCCATTTCACATTGAAACTGGCATAGAATCCGAATGAAACATTGGCCAAACGAGCATCACGGTCACGCTGATAACCAGCCAGAAGGCCGGCCTGCAGAGCCAGAGAATCGAGAGGTGCCATGCAGGAAAAATCGAGGCCGGCATATGGATGTACCGTGATGTCATCGCATACCCCGGTATGCGGAGCCGGTGGAGCCGGATTTGCGAGATGATTCATCTGGGCCAAACCACCAAGCTGCAACCACCGCCACTGCCATTGGCCGGAAAGGATGATACGGAAAGCTTCGCGCGTGTAGACACTCTGCATACCACGCCAATCACAAAAGATTTCGACAAATCCGGCACGCGAAACATATCCAAACAGAGCACCCTGTATATTGGGGCAATATACTGACAGCGAGTCGCTCATCAGATAACCTGGTATCCGAGTAATCAGCTTTCTCCACGGCATGATGCCGACTGAAGCATAGAAACCTTTGAAATCAAAGCGATAGTATACAGTGGGGAGGATCCGAGCATCGCGCCACGAAGCCCCGAAAGGCTGAATATATGAGAAGCCGCCTACAATGGAGTGGCTGCCGACTGTGGAATCGCTGTAATTCCACCCTACTTCTGGAGACAACCGCGCACCTAAGATGGTCTGCGACTTGTAATGCGGGATGCGGCTCTCACGATTGTCGAAATACATCAAGTAATCAACCTCATAAAGCAACTTGCCGTAATGATGTTTTGCCGTTCCGGAAGATTCACCGCCCCACAAAGGCAATGAACAGCAGAGCATGACCATCAGACAGAAGGCAGAGAGAAATCCGATTATATTTTTCAATACGTAAACCATTCCAAATCTATCTGTGTTTGCTTTCGGATACGTCATCACGGATGCTTAGATAGCTGCGGTAGCGGGATGCAGCAATAGCGTGCTTCCGCACAGCCTCGAGGACTGCGCATCCAGGTTCGTTGGTATGTGTGCAGTCGGCAAAACGGCACGATGCCGACATACGGAATATTTCAGGGAAATAGTGCGACACTTCTTCGGGTTTCATGTCGAACGTACCGAAACTCTTGATACCCGGGGTATCGATGATATATGAGCCTTGTGTATCCAATGCAAACATTTCGCTGAATGTGGTGGTGTGCATGCCTTTGTGGTGGGAAGCCGAAACCATGCCGACACGGGTGCATACATCGGGAGCCACAATATTGATAATCGAGCTTTTGCCGACACCCGAATTTCCGGCCAAGAGCGTTATTTTTCCGGTCAGGATGTGTTGCAGTCCGCCAATGCCCTCACCTGAGACAGCAGAAAGACGCAGCGTGCGGTATCCTATTGTACGGTAGAGGTGTTCGAGGGCAGAGAGGTACTCCAATTCGCAGGATGAAAGAAGATCTGTCTTATTGAATACGATCACTACCGGTATTCTATAAGCCTCGGCCGTAGCCACATAGCGGTCGATGAACTCGACTGCAGTCTCGGGTTCCCTGATGGTAACGACCAGAATGGTCTGGTCTACGTTGGCGGCTATGACATGCTGCTGCCTGCTGAGGTTGACAGGTTTGCGCACCATATAGTTGCGTCGAGGCAGAAGTGCTGTAATATAACCGGATTCCGGTTCAAACTCAACCATATCGCCCACAGCCAGAGGGTTGGTAGACCTTATCCCCATGATACGGAAAGTACCCTTTATCCTACATACGAAATCCCCGGCGGGAGTACGCACCGAGTAATCACAGCCTGTGGTTTTGATTATCAAGCCCTGCATTTGAGTAATCCGCAAAAATCAGTATAATACCATCGGTCCAAGCGACAACGCAGACAAAAGCAAAAGAAACCGGGGAGTGCCAAGCATCATGTTTGCCACACCCCGTCATTTTATTGTAAGCTGTCCGGATTCTTTCCGGCTGATGCCCAAGCCCGGGAAAGCCCCAAACGGCGTTTTTTAGTGTCATTACGGCATCCGCTCCCTGCCAGGGATTTCAGATGGTCATAATTTCCTTTTCTTTGGCAGCAAGCATCTCCTCGACCTTTTTCACGTACATGTCATGTACCTTCTGCACTTCGGTCTCACCGTCTTTCTCCACATCTTCGGGCATGCCGTTCTTGATTTCCTTTTTCAGTTTGTCAATGGCTTCACGGCGTGCGTTTCGGATGGATACACGGGCCTCTTCACCGGCAGCATTGGCAGTCTTGACCAGCTGGCGGCGGCGTTCTTCGGTCACGGGAGGGAAACAGAGGCGTACCACTTCGCCGTTGTTGACCGGAGTTATACCGATTTCGGAGTTGATCAACGCCTTTTCTATAACCGGTATCATGTTCTTCTCCCACGGCTGGATCTGAATGGTCTTGGCATCGGGGGTTGATATGTTGGCCACATTGGATACGGGAACCATACTGCCATAATAATCCACACGCACGCCATCGACTATACGCACATTGGCCTTTCCGGCGCGGATATGAGCCAAAGCCTCGTCAAGGAACATCAGCGCCCCCTCCATATCGTCGGAAGCATTTGAGAGAATCGGTTTTACTTTTTCATCCATAAGAATATAAAATGTGTTGTTTCTGCACGCAAAGGTAAATATTTTAACCGACACATACAAGACATCACAAAAATACTTGTGCAATTAAAAAAGTAGTAGTAATTTTGCTACGTAAAATGGACAATGGCGGCAAAACGGCGATGAAAGTCGAGTTTTGCCGAGCCGTTATTATTGTTACGTTTGGCTTATACAAAACCCTAATATACATTCGGCATGGGTATTTTCATTTTTTTCAGCAAAGAGAAGAAAGAGACGTTGGATCAGGGAATCCAGAAGACGAAACAGAGCGTTCTGACGAAATTGGCGCGTGCCATAGTCGGCAAGAGCAAGGTGGACGATGACGTACTCGACAACCTTGAAGAGGCTCTGATCACATCCGATGTGGGAGTCGCGACAACGACCCGCATCATCCGACGTATAGAGGACAGAGTGAAAACGGACAAATATGTGGGAACAGAGGAGTTGAACCGTGTGCTGAAAGAAGAAATTTCGGGTCTGCTGGCAGAAAACAACGCCGGCCACACCATATCATTCGAGGATCCGCTGCCGGCCAAGCCGTATGTGATAATGGTGGTAGGAGTAAACGGCGTTGGAAAGACGACCACGATAGGGAAGCTGGCGTACCAGTTCAAGAAAGCGGGTAATAAGGTGTATCTGGGTGCGGCTGACACTTTCCGTGCGGCAGCCATAGAACAGCTGGACATCTGGGGCAAACGCATAGACGTGCCCGTAATAAAGCAGGCAATGGGGTCAGACCCCGCTTCGGTGGCGTTCGACACGCTCTCTTCGGCCAAAGCCAACGGTGCAGATGTGGTGTTGATAGACACTGCCGGGCGTCTGCACAACAAGATAGGCCTGATGAACGAGCTG
>JBJECG010000019.1:0-12023 GCA_051870875.1 Candidatus Aphodosoma sp. | reverse complement strand
CCCAACCGCCCTGCCCGCGGCAGCTCCATCCGGCCACGCACGCCACAGCACGCACAGCCCTCCCGTCCCTTTTCCCCGGCTCCACATTTACTTGTTTCCAATTATATTTTATTACGAGATAGTTGAAGTGATTGCTATCCGCGGGAACTTGAACAAACTGGACAAAAACGCACTTGCCTTTATTCTTAACAGCTTGATTAATACCGTGATGGTAAAAAAGAGAAATATTTGCAGATGTCGGCGAAAAACCGTACCTTTGCATTGTGAAGCAAACTGGATAGTGTATTGTTTGCCGGTATGGTTCCGTAGCTCAACTGGATAGAGCAACAGCCTTCTAAGCTGTAGGTTTTGGGTTCGACCCCCAACGGAATCACAAGCATATAACTCCCTGATAATCAACATTAAATAAGATTGTTAGGGAGTTTTTTATTGTTGAAAACGAGTCTGTCTGTAGAAAAATACCCTCAGAGATTGGGATATTTTGGGATAATTTTGTATGTTTGTAGGACATTTGTATGCAAAATGTATGCAAACAAAAAACTCGGAAAATTATGATTACAACAAAGTTCTATCTTGACAAAAGGGCGGTGAAAGATGGTCAGGCGGGCATCCGGTCTGTCACCTGCAACCGCCATTTCGGGTATTTCGTCCTGCACAGATACAAGTTTTCCTGTTTGTCATACTCGAACGCGAAAGTCATGTCGAAGCATATCGAGCCGTGATACCTTACTGCATAGTCGCCGATCTCGCGCATTATACGCGCCATCTCACCGGCGGTGTGCTCTATGATTTTCGCGTCATTCAAGTACAGAGACTTTCTGCGTCTCATTGAAAAAGCCATCCTTGCATATGACAACGATGTTGTTTTCCGTGTCAGCGAGGACCCACCAGCCCTTGTCCTCGCGGCTTGGGGTGAGTTTATACCTGTTTTGTTTCATTGTCATATTTGCCTTGTATTACTATATCTTCGCCGAGAACGTCGACTATCTTTATCAGGCTGTCAAGAGTAGAGGCGGCTTTGCCGTACTCTATCTTGTGCAGATTAGCCCGTGTAAGATTAGTCAATGCCGACATCTGATGTGTTGACAATCCTCTTTCCTTGCGCATGTCAGCTATAGTTTTGCCTATTGCTGACCTCTTTGGATTATTTCTTCCTTTGTTATTTTCTTGTTTTTTATTGTTCTGAAAATTAACTACTTGATGTTACTTCCGTGAGAGCCTCACCGAGCCATGCAGCGGCGCATAGAATTATGATTAAAAATGTCATGGTGGTATGGTTTGTTTGAAAGTTATTTGTGTCTTTGTGAAACTGTGTTGCTTTCGTCGGCTGAAAGTGGAGCCTGGAAAATACCGTATCACCTTTTCGTTGCAACTGACGGCAGCGAAGGCTGGGATATCGTTTTCTGTCAAAGAACGTAGTATCAGACTGGCGGTCTCGGCAACCATCATATTTTCAAGGCAAATAAATTTGGCACTGTCATTCCACATAGAGTACCAGACCTTTCAGGTATTCGCCTTCCGGATGGTAGATGTTGACCGGATGGTCTGCCGGCTGCGACAGCTGGTGTATGATACGTACGGAACGTCTGCTTTCTGCCGCTGCCGAAAATACAGCCAGACGGAACTGCTCTTTGCTTATGGCTTGCGAACATGAGAAAGTGAAAAGTATGCCTCCGTGTCGGATTTGGCGGAACGCGGCTGCGTTTAGGCGTTGGTAACCGCGCAGTGCATTGCGTATGGCATCGCGGTGCTTGGCAAATGCAGGCGGGTCGAGAATGATCAGATCGTAGCGGTCTTTGATGTTTTCGAGATATCTGAATGCGTCTGTTGCATACGCTTCGTGTCGGGGGTCGGCTCCGAAGTTGAGCTTTATGTTGCGTTCGGTGAGTTCTATGGCACGGGCCGATGAGTCTACAGAATGTACCGTATTGGCACCTCCGCGCATGGCATAGAACGAGAAACCGCCGGTGTAGCAAAACATATTGAGTACATTCCGGCCTTTGGCATACCGTTCCAAAAGCGAGCGGTTTTCTCGTTGGTCGACGAAAAATCCGGTCTTCTGTCCGTCGAGCCAGTTGGCATGGAATCGTAATCCGTTTTCAATGGCTATCATATTATCTTCATTGCCAATGAGATAACCGTCTACAGGTTGTATGTTTGCTTTGTACGGCAGCGTGTTTGCCGATTTGTAGTAGACGTTTTGCACGGCAGGTACGGTATCGGTTATGAGTTCCGCCAATATCCGGCGAACATGATGCATACCGACGGAGTGTGCCTGCATTACGGCCGTCGAACCGTAAATGTCGACTACTAATCCAGGCAGATTGTCGCCTTCGCCGTGTACCAGACGATAGGCATTGGTGTCAGGGTTACATGTCAGATTCAAGGTTGTGCGCAGCCGGTAAGCCTGGACGAGTCGGTCGCGCCAGAATTCCCTGTCGATGTTGCGGTCGGTGAAACTCAATATCCGTACCATGATACTGCCTGCTTGATAGTGGCCTGTGGCAAGAAAACTGCCGTTGCTGTCAACTACCTTTACCAGGTCGCCTTCGGCAGGGGCATCCCCTGTGATGTCGGCTATGGCTCCTGAGAATATCCAGGGATGAAAACGCAGTACATTTTCCTCTCGTTTCGGTTTGAGTCGTATGGTGGTCATGAAACAGTCTGTTTTTTGTGAGAAATGGAATATGCCGTCATATACTGTTATTCTCTGCTATTGCGTATCAGGGCGTTGTAGATGTCGAGGCAAGCCCACGCATCTATGGCAGCATACAGTTCTTGTGCATGAGTGAGCTTTTCTGCATTCCAGTTCGAAAGTCTCTGGTGTTTGGATATTTTTTCCCGGAAGATTATGGCATATATCTTTTGCAGGCTTTTTTCTTCTATGCCGAAAGCCCCTACGAAACGTTGCAGTTCGAGGAATTTTTTGGGGCGGCAAGGCATCCATTCGTTGAGAGAAAGGAAATCGTCATGTACCGACAGTCCTATCTTGGTTATGTTTTCGTCTTCGAGCAAGTCCCTGAGGCCGGCATGTTCCCCTATCTTGTTGAGACGGAATAGAAAGGCCGTTGTTTCGGTAGCCAACTGCATGAGTGATATTGTATTGGATGTTCCGCGCTGGAATGCTGGCTTCGATTCTGTATCAAAGCCTATTGCCGTGCTTTGTCTGAGTACGGAAATGGCTGCATCCGTCTGGTCTTTGCGGTCGACAACTAAGATGTTGCCTGTACGGGTGCATGGCGGCAGTATGGCTACACGCTCTTTTTCTATGGTTGCAGGATATGGGGTCACAGAGTGGTCGTGTTTGGTGATATGCAGTTTTCCGGGGCTGTATTGGCGTAATCCGGAATCCGTGCGCATTATTCGTCAATGGCGTTGTAATTGTTGGATATGATCTGATGTATGGCCAGTTCGGCACTTAGCAGACGGGTACCCCAATATGTGCGGAAATCGTTGATGCACACTATCAGAGCATCGTTCATCAGATCTTTGTTGCCTGTTCGGGCTGCGGCTGAGAAATCGCCCAATGATTGGTATACATCAGCTATGTCTTCCGAAATGGAAGCGGCTACGACCGTGTCGCTCAGTGCTATGTCGGGGTGAGAGGCGGTTAGGTACTGGTCTTGTTCGCCCAATATGCCGGCTATGTCGCCGCGTACCGACTCATAGTCATTTTCATCAATGCTTTTGCCGGGTTCGCTGTCATAGACAGGTGTACCGGATTTCACCATTGCAGCCTTCATGTAAACCAAAGGTAGCAGTTTCGACATTTTGTCGAGAAATATGTTGCGGTCGGTATCGATATGTTCCAGGTAGTTGCAAAATTCAACGGCTACGGTCAGAAATTCGATGCTGCCCTTTGAGAAATGGTCCATATAGAGTAGTTCTGATGTTTGCGGATTTTGTGCCATGCCCAGGCATTTACAGCAATATCAGGCTCACAGCCATGATTGCCATGCCCAATACTACGCCCATTATCGACAAGTGGTGCTGTCCGTAGCGTTCGGAAGTTGGCAGAAGCTCGTCCATTGATATGTATACCATGATACCTGCGGTGAGTGCGAGAAGCGATGCTTCGATGGTGCTGTTCCAGAAAGGCAGGAGTATCAGGAAGCCTATTATTGCGCCGAGCGGCTCTGCCAGACCCGACAAGAAAGCGTAAAACATGGCCTTTTTCCTGCTGCCTGTAGCCTGGTATATGGGTATGGCAATGGTGGTGCCTTCCGGTATGTTGTGCAGCGCTATGGCCAGAACCATCGGCAGGGCCACATCCACACCTTTGAGTGATACGGCAAAAGTGGCAAGTCCTTCCGGAAAATTGTGGATGGCTATCGACAAGGCCAGCAATATACCCATTTTGTGGAACTTGCTTTGTGTAGGCGAATCTTTCAACTCATGTATTTCGTGCGGATTGTCGTTTTCTGGTATGAGAAAGTCTATTATGGCTATCAGAGCCATGCCGCAGAAAAAGGCAATGACTGTAGCCATTAGGGCATTGTCCGAAAACTGTTCCGAAAACAACTCCGTGGCAGTAGGGAAAATGTCCACGAATGACACAAACAGCATGACACCTGCCGAAAATCCCAATGATATGGTCAGAAAACGTATGTTTTCACGTTTGGTAAGAAACGCTATTGTTCCGCCTATGCCGGTTGATAAGCCGGCAATCAAGGTTAGCCCCAAGGCCAGAAGTATTTGTGTTGTTTCCATACTATATATTGTGTTATGTCTGGTGTTTGGGGACGGCATTCCACACCCCGTCACGCCACATGCAATCTTGCATATAATGTATATTCAACGATATATGTATACATGGTCTGCAAAGGTACGCAGAAAATCTGAATGACGGCATCGGTTTTACAAATATTTATATTATCTTTGCCCTCTTGGAAAAATAGTCGGATATGAGTGCCCGTAATGAACAGAAAATGCAGGAGCTTGCCAGATTGCTCGCTGATGTCAAGACACGTGAAAAGGCGTTTGCCATGTTGGTGGAGCAGACCCGGAGCCAGCTCTATTGGCATATCAGGAGGATGGTGCTTGTTCATGAAGATGCCGATGATGTGCTGCAAAACGCATATTTGAAAGCGTGGCGTTCGATCGATACCTTTCGTGGCGAATCCTCTCTGTCCACTTGGCTTTACCGGATTGCCACAAACGAAACGTTGACATTTATGGCTCAGCAGCGCATGCGAAATGTCATGACTTCAATAGACTACGAAGACCTCATGCTTTCCCGAATGGAAGCCGATACATACTACGACGGTGACCAAATGCAACGTAAGTTCAGGCAGGCAGTGTTGCAGTTGCCCGAAAAACAGCGGCTTGTATTCAATATGAGGTATTACGATGACATGAAATACGAGCAGATAGCCGAAATTACCGGCACATCCGAAGGCGCATTGAAAGCATCATACCATATAGCTGTGAAAAAAATCGAACAATTTATACTCAACTCCGATTAAACCTTTCCTGTCTGCCTGAGTCAAACTGACACCGGCAGATGTAAAAACGGGCCTGACGATTATGACTCAAGAATATATACTCGACCGTCTGCAACGCTCCCTTGCAGATGACAGCGCGAATGACACAGGGGCTGCTTCCCGGCCGAAGGGTGAAAACATGCCGTCCCCCGATGACAGCCACTTCCTTCTGCCCGACGGATACTTCTCCTCGTTTTCAGAACGGCTGAACGGACGCATTGTATCCGAAGTCAGGGGGCATGCATCCGGATTGAAGCCGGGAAAAGGATTCTCATCTCCCAGCCCCATTCGTATTGTGTTGGCTGTAGCTTCGGCGGCAGCAATGCTGGCCGTGCTTGTGGGCACAGGTTTTTATTTTTACAATGAACAGCGTGCCATTGATGCAAAAGTCGAATCCATCATGGCTTACGATGAAGCAATTGACAATCTCATAGATTTTGTCGACGGACAGAACATCGAGGAAATTTTGGCCGATGCCACATTTTATGAATGAACCAGACAAGTATCCGGTATTATTGACATTGTTAAATAACCTGCAAAAATCAGATGTATAATGGGTTCAGCCGTATTTTGGATGATTGTTAGGTAGTACTGAAAGTGCCCGAATCCATTGCAGCCGTAAAATTGCGGATACTTGGATATAATGATATAAACTAATTTTTTGTGAGTTACTTATGCTGAAATCATTTTTATGCGCGGCTTTATTGTCGTTTGCCGTTGTCTCAATGGCTCAGGATCACGGCTGTAACCGGTCCAACTTCAAATGCGACATGTCTGCACCGGCAAATACCGGCTGCGGATCGGAAAATCCGGCCGCACAGAGATGCGTGGAAAAAGGCGGATGTCCCGGCACGCATTTTTCACGTGAGCAGATGCGCGCATTCCACGAACAGGCCCGCCAGCGCAAACGACTCTATTTTATCGGCAAAATGGGGTTGAATGAAGTCGATGAAACCATATTCCTCGAATTGTTTGACAAGTATGAGGCCGCGATACACCGTTCACGTGAAACTGAACGCGATGCCCGTATGTCGGTTACCGACGGTTTTACCGATGTACAATACCTCAAAGTGATAAAAATCATAGCTGATGAAGGTATGAAACAAGCTCAGGCACGTCAGGATTTTATAGAGAATCTGCAGAAAATGCTGAAACCGGAGCAAGTATACAGGTTCTTTAAGGCAGAAGGTGAATTTAATCGCCAGCTAATCAGAGATTTTGACGGTAATTGCAAGGAAATGAAAAAATAGTTTGCCGAATATTTTGCCAAATTGAAAAAATAGCATATCTTTGCAACTGCAAAAACAGATGGTACCTTGGCCGAGTGGTTAGGCACCGGTCTGCAAAACCGCATACAGCAGTTCGAATCTGCTAGGTACCTCATCTTGCCAAAAGAAGAAACAGGTTGTCAGTCTTCGTGATATACAGTCTGTTTCTTCTTTTTTTTGTTTATCGTGGGAGTCTGAGCTTTTTGCACTGCTTACGATGGGAAGACACACGCCCGGCTCCACAACACACACTTGCTCTTCGCTGTCACACACCCTCATGATACCGGCTTTTTTTGATAGCCGTGCATAAATTCTTCAGATTTGAAATGCGTATATTTTTCGTTGCGGTACTATTGTGCATTATAGCCCCGGTTTCTGCAAAGCCGCGTGGGCGGGTAGTCTATTATCAGGATTTCGGCTGTAATGATACAGCCGATGCTCCTGTATCGGCTGTACCGGTCAAAGAGTGCATCTATCCGCAATTGACGTCTGAAGCTTCATTTTCTGGATGTTATGCCGTGCGAAAACGGGCTTTTTACAACGGTGTTGACGGCGGAGCATCGCAGTGGTATGCCCAGACCGACCATACCCATCCCAATGACTCGTCGAGGGGCTGTTTCCTGCAAGTCGACTGCGGGTTGCAGAACGAGCTTTTCTATACATTCATTGTTAAAGGTATACCCCCGGATACACACCTGCAAATATCATTGTGGGTGGTGAATCTCTATACTGCATATCAGAAAACCTGTTTTGAACGCGAACATTGGGAGGTAAACGAACCGGATCTGGACTTTATTGTCTTTTCCGCCGATGACACCGAACTGGCACGATATCGTATCGGTCCGCTCAAAGCCGACCCTGCATTGCCTGAAGCCCTTGATTACCGTCATTCTGCGGAATGGGTCAACTATGTCCTGGATTTCATCCTCGAGACAGAAACCCCGTATCTGCTTTTTGCAATAGGCAATCGCACCACCACATCGCCGGGCAATGATTTGGGTATTGACGACATTTCTGTCACTGTTTACTGATTGTGCGTTTTTTTCTGTTTTTGCACAGTTTTTTCCTGTTTTGTGCATTTTTCTTGCTATATTTCCAATTGGCATTTTCTTTGGTTTTTTATTTAATGACGTTTTTTTGCCGCTGGAGCATTATCCGACTATTTTTCTCTATATTGCGATTTTATGACGATATTTAGTGATAAAACTCCGATAAATAAGAAATATTGTAATAAAAGTTGTTTTATCTGGCTTGTTGAGTTTCAAATTGAAATACGGGTCTGATATCTGTCTTTTGATTTCATAGATGGTAAAAGTTGTTGTATAATATGTTTTTCTGATTGTTTAGTTTCTTGTGCATATCAATAAAATTTTATAACTATACATCCTGAATGGGACACTGCGGAATCGGCCGTCCATACCGGCCTTTTTTGCGGTTTCGGGATCAAGTATTCGTGAACACAAAGTATACCGAACGATTAAACATTAACTTATATGAACAAACAGATTTCGTTAGCCGATGCGCTATCAAAAGTGAAAAGTGGCATGACAATCATGCTGGGCGGTTTCTTGTCAAACGGAGGTGCCAATACCATCATCGATGCTATAGTCGAGAGTGATGTGAAAGACCTTACCATCATTTGCAACGATACATCATTTGACAATGTCGGTATGGGCAAACTATTTGTTGCCAAAAAAGTCAGGAAAGTTATAGCTTCCTATATCGGCGGCAATGCAGCCGGCCAGGAGCAGATGAATGCCGGTACTCTTGAAGTGGAACTCGTGCCGCAAGGTACTTTGGCCGAACGTATCCGTTGCGGCGGATGCGGACTGGGCGGTGTGCTGACACAGACCGGTCTCGGTACTTTGGTCGAACAAGGGAAGCAGATCATTGAAGTCGGCGGCAAACGTTATCTGCTCGAAACCCCGTTGCGTGCCGATCTTGCCCTGATAGGTGCTTCGGTCGCCGATGAGGCAGGAAACCTTGTCTACAAGGGTACAAGCCAGAATTTCAACCCGATGATGGCCATGGCTGCCGACATGGTGATTGCTGAAGTGGACAAACTCGTCGCTACCGGTTCGCTTGCTCCCGAAACCATCCATACACCCGGTGTGGTGGTTGACTATATATTCAAGAACAACAAATAACATGCAAATTTTATTGTAAACAAGTTGAATGGGCAGTGTAGGGAATGCAAAACTTACCGGAACTGCCGTCCTTAAAAACCGAAAAGTATATGAAATCACTTATCAGACTTAGAATGAGTGCACACGATGCTCATTATGGTGGCAATCTTGTAGACGGAGCCCGTATGTTGCAGCTTTTTGGCGATGTTGCAACCGAACTTTTGATTATGAACGACGGCGATGAAGGCCTTTTCTGCGCCTACGACAATGTCGAATTCCTTGCGCCTGTATTTGCCGGCGACTATATTGAGGCTGAGGGTGAAATCACCCATGTGGGAAATACTTCCCGCAAGATGACTTTCGTCGCCCGTAAGGTGATAGCTCCGCGTACCGATATTTCCGCTTCGGCCGCCGATGTTCTTCCCGAACCGGTCGTTGTATGCCGGGCATCCGGTACCTGCGTGGTGCCGAAAAACTGCCAGCGAGGCAAGAAATGATAGTGTAGCACCTTAATAGCAGAAACATTACATGGAAAAACTTATAATAACAGCAGCCATCTGCGGTGCCGAGGTGACAAAAGCCAACAATCCTGCGGTGCCATATACTGTTGGGGAGATTGTTCGCGAAGCAAAATCGGCTGTGGAAGCCGGTGCCGCCATCGTACATCTTCACGTGCGTGAAGACGACGGTACTCCTACCCAAAGCAAAGCTCGTTTCAAGGAGTGCATCGATGCCATCATGAAAGAGTGTCCCGATGTCATACTTATCCCATCGACCGGCGGTGCTGTCGGTATGACAGCTGAAGAACGCTTGCAGCCGACCGAACTCTATCCTGAAATGGCAACACTCGACTGCGGAACATGCAATTTCGGTGATGATGTGTTCGAAAACACCATGCCTATGATGCGCGCTTTTGGCAGACGCATGATGGAAAACAATATCAAACCTGAATATGAATGCTTTGAGATGGGGCATCTCGATACTGTGCTCAACATGGCACGCAAGGGTGAAGTGCCTGGCGCACCGATGCAGTTCAATTTCGTGCTTGGCGTACAGGGTTGTACACCTGCCACTGTCCAGAATCTTGCATGGATGGTCAACGCCATACCTGCAGGGTCTACCTGGACCGCTACAGGTATCGGCCGCAACGCATTCACACTTGCCGCCGCCGCCATCGTCATGGGCGGCAACGTACGTGTCGGTTTTGAGGACAACCTGTACCTCAGCCGGGGCGTGCTGGCCAAGTCAAACGGCGAACTTGTGGCCAAAGTTGTCCGCCTGGCCAGAGAACTCGGCCGTGAAGTGGCGACTTCTGATGAAGCCCGTCAGATACTTGGCCTGAAACCTCGTAAATAATCATAACCAACCAATTAACCAATAAATAAAACAACTGTTATGCAAAAAAAAGGCAATAAATACGGTATCCACCGTGTAATCGAACCGAAAGGTGTGCTCCCGCAACCTGCAAATAAAATCGACAACAATATGGATGAGATCTATGACAACGAGATTCTCATCGATGTCCAGACCCTCAATATCGACAGTGCTTCATTCACTCAAATCGAGAAACAGGCCGGTGGCGACAAAGCCAAGATCGCCGAAATCATGCTCGACATCGTTGCCAGACAAGGCAAGCACCGCAATCCTGTGACCGGTTCGGGCGGTATGCTTCTCGGTACTGTAGAGAAAATAGGCGATGCGCTCAAAGGCAAAATCGACCTCAAGGAGGGTGACAAGATAGCTACTCTTGTATCGCTTTCGCTTACACCGCTCCGTATAGACAAGATCAAGGACATCCGTCCTGACATCGACCAGGTTGACATCGATGGCAAGGCCATTCTTTTCGAGAGCGGCATATACGCCAAGATTCCTTCCGATCTTCCTGAAAACCTTGCACTTTCTGCCCTCGATGTAGCCGGAGCTCCCGCTCAGACTGCAAAACTCGTCAAACCGGGCGATACTGTACTTATCATCGGTGCCGGCGGCAAATCCGGTATGCTTTGCTGCTACGAGGCCAAGAAACGTGCCGGTGTTACCGGTAAGGTTATCGGACTTTGCCACAGCGAACGCTCTACAAAACGTATGCAGGAACTCGGCTTCTGCGACTATGTGTTCTCTGCCGATGCGACACAGCCGGTAGCAGTCCTCGAGAAGATAGAGGAACTTACAAAAGGCGAAATGTGCGATGTGACCATCAACAATGTAAACATCCCCGATACAGAGATGACCAGCATCCTCTGTACCAAAAATACCGGTGTGGTCTACTTCTTCTCCATGGCAACCAGCTTTACCAAAGCGGCCCTCGGCGCTGAAGGTGTAGGCAGCGATGTGACTATGATTGTCGGTAACGGCTATACAAAAGGCCATGCCGAAATCACTCTCCAGGAGCTCCGTGAAAACGAGAAACTACGTAAAATATTCACCGAACTTTACGCATAGTAGCGGTATATGACATGTTTGGCATACGCTGTTGTACCGTGTGCCGGACATGTCTCCTCATTATTTATAATGCTATTGGCTTTACAAAAAGACTGTTTGATATTTTAAATCTATAATGTAATGCAAAACAACCGTCAGAAGTTATTCCCGGATGTTACCGATGCAGAATGGAATGATTGGCATTGGCAAGTCCGCAACCGTATAGAGACGCTTGATCAGCTGAAGAAGTACATCAGGCTGACTCCCGAAGAGGAGGAGGGTGTCGCCAAGACTCTCAGCACACTCCGTATGGCTATCACCCCATATTACTTGTCGTTGATTGATCAGGAAAACCCCTATTGCCCTATCCGCCGGCAGGCTATCCCTACTGTTGCCGAAACTCATCAGTCGTCTGCCGATTTGCTCGACCCTCTCCATGAGGATGAGGACTCTCCTGTTCCTGGACTGACACACCGTTATCCGGACCGTGTGCTGTTCCTCGTTACGGATATGTGTTCCATGTACTGCCGCCACTGCACCCGCCGTCGTTTCGCCGGTCAGAAAGACTGTGAAGTGCCGGACGACCGTATTGAAAAGTGTATCGAATATGTCGAACGCACTCCCGAGGTGCGCGATGTGCTTCTTTCCGGTGGCGATGTCTTGATGTTGAGCGACAACAAGTTGGAATATATCATCAAACGCCTTCGTGCCATTCCTCACGTAGAGAT
>JBJECG010000018.1:0-12097 GCA_051870875.1 Candidatus Aphodosoma sp. | reverse complement strand
GTTTTGTCGACTACGCGCCTGGCAAGAGAAGCAAACGCCTGTCCGGTAGGGCCTGTTGATTCGAATGATACCGGAGCTCCGGCATCACCGCTTTCGCATATTGACTGTACGAGCGGAATCTGGGCCAAGAGGTCAATGCCCCGTTCTCCGGCCAAATCGCGGCACCCGCCATTGCCGAAGATATAGTATTTTTCGTCAGGATGCGCAGCCGGGGTAAACCAAGCCATATTCTCAACCAGACCCAGTATCGGGACATTGATCTTGTCAGTCTGGAACATCTGCAATCCTTTGCGGGCATCGGCAAGAGCAACCTGCTGCGGAGTGCTGACAACTATGGCTCCGGTAAACTTCAAAGTCTGAACAAGAGTAAGATGAATATCGCTTGTACCAGGCGGGAGATCGCAGATAAAATAGTCAAGTTCACCCCAATCGGCATCGTTGACAAGTTGCTTAACGGCATTCGATGCCATACCGCCACGCCAAATAAGGGCATCGTCAGGATTTACAAAGAAGCCGATAGAGAGGATTTTGATACCATACCGTTCAACCGGTTCGATGATGTACCGTCCGTCATCAGCTGGTGTTGCCATAGGTTTGGCATCCTCGATACCAAACATCTTTGGTATTGACGGGCCGAAAATATCGGCATCGAGCAGCCCCACCTTGTAGCCCATATTCTTAAGGCTCATAGCCAAGTTGGCAGCCACGGTCGACTTGCCTACACCGCCTTTTCCCGATGAAACAGCAATGATATTCTTCACCTTAGCCATAGGGTCAACCGTTTGTTTCGGAGCCACATACGGAGTTTTGACAGCCACATTGCCTTTAATGTCGACATCAGCACCCACGTAGGTGAGGACAGCCTGCTCGGCGGCTTTGACAAGAGAGGCGGCAAACGGGTCGTTGGTCTTGGAAAATACAAGTGAAAACGACACTTTGTTGCCTTCGATACGGATATCGTCCTCCACCATACCGGCCTCAACTATATTTTTGCCTGTGCCAGGGTAGCGGACATGGGTGAGTGCATCGAGAATAAGTTTGGGATATAATGCCATGATTTATAGTTTTTTGTTTGACATCTGACAATATCGACATTTACGACATCGCCAGATGTCAAATTATTATTACAGTTGAATATAGTAAGGCATGAGAGCCTGCATACCTGCAGCTCCGGAAAGGCGTTGGTACCAATCGTATAGGTAAGCATCGTTGCCAAGACGAGACTTGATGGCACGAGCCTTGACATCTCCCGACAACTGCTCCATAAATGTTGTGATGAAGTCCTTCTGCTTTGGATATTCAGCCAAAGAGTAGTTGTCGGTAAGGTTAGCTTTTTCGGCAGCTATGGCAATGGCTTTGTCAAGACCGCCCATCTCGTCGACCAAGCCAAGAGGCAGGGCATCAACGCCAAGCCAAACGCGGCCTTCGGCTATTGCCTTGATTTGGTCAGTGGTCATGCCACGCCCTTCGGCACAACGGCCGACAAAGTCTTCGTAACCCTGATTGATATACTGCTGAAACAATGCTCGTTCGGAGTCAGACATCGAACGGGTGGTATTGCTAAAGTCGGACAGTTCGTGAGTCTTGACACCATCGAACGAAATGCCTAATTTAGAAATAAGGCCTTCGTAGTTAGGCAATATACCGAATATGCCAATCGAACCGGTAAGAGTTGTGGGTTGAGTAACAATGGTATCGGCAATACAGCTCATGTAGTAACCACCGGAAGCTGCATAGTCGCCCATGGATACGACAAGAGGTTTCTTTTCGCGGAGGCGGCGGGCAGCATCCCACATCTGCTCGGAACCGAAAGCACTGCCGCCTGGAGAGTTAACGCGAAGAACAACAGCTTTCACCTTGGAATTGGAAGCCAGTTTGTTGAGTTCACGAACAATTTTCTCACTGTCGATACCATCGGCACTTCCGTCATCAATACCGCCGGTTGCATAGAGGACCGCTATTTTGTTTGCTTTATAAGAAGATTTGGCCTCCACTTTTTTCATTTTAGCAAGCGACACGAAGTGTGTCTTTTTGGAGTAGACTGTATCGAACATATCAGCTACATCCTTGCGATAGCGCACACCGTCAATAAGGCCCAATTCAACGGCCAAATCGGGCGACTGCAAGAATCCTCCATCATTGACAAACTTGTCGAGACGATCAGTCGGAATATTGCGGCTTGCGGCTATGTCAGCAGTCATTGCGTTCCAGATACCATCGGTCACTTTGGTCAGCTGGATACGGTTGGCGTCGCTCATTCTGTCGAGAATATACGGTTCGACAGCCGATTTAAATTTTCCGACCTTGAACACCTGCATCTCAACGCCGAGTTTGTCCAAAGCCTTTGACATGAATATGGTGTTCATGTTCATACCCATAATCATGACGTAACCTTTGGGATTGAGGAAGATGGAGTCGGCAATGGAAGCGACCCAATATGAGGCATTGCTGTATTGGTCGGCGTATGCAATGACCGGCAGCCCCGTATCCTGCTTGAAACGGAGCAGCATGCCACGCAATTCCTCGACCGAGGCAGGGGCTGCGCCAAGCATTCCACAGTCGAGATATATGGCATCTATCTTATCCTTATTCTCGGCTGCACGGGCAAGAGCGACACGCACATCGCTGAGGGCAATGGTATTAGAGAGTTTGTCGCCCATCAGAGCGCGGAACTGCTCCATCTCATCGCTTTCAGAGCGTTCAACAATCGAGCCATTCAAGTTCAAACGAAAGATAGTGTGTTCGGTCAACACGGGCTTGGTTTCAGACATTGAGGCCAATCCTACAAAAGCGCACATAGACAGCGATGTGGCAATGCCAAAGAAAATAATCAGGGCCACCAGAGTAGCGCCTACAATTTTAAGAAAGCTTTTCATAAGCAAAAAGTGTTTTCCCGGCATTGACACAGACAAAACGACATAAGCGTCATTGCCGATTGATAAGTATTGAAGATTATTGTTTTTCCGCCATCAGATTATTTGGTAACGCGGGCCACAAAGTCGTCGAGCATGGAGTTTCGTGAGAGTTTGCCGTGGTCGAGGCAAACGCAGTCGAAGCGTCCGACGTTGCAAAGTTTGCGGTCGGGGAGGCGGTATATTTTCTGTATAAAAGTATATTTCACGCCTTCCTGACACAAGTCAAGTTCACTGACGAAACTCTCTTTCGACTTCAACGGATGCTTGAATGCCATTTCCACACGAGCCACCACGAAATCGACACCCTGATCGTGCATTTCGGCAAAACTGATGCCGTTCTCCACCAGAAACTCGTGACGGGTATGTTCATAATAGTGCTGGTAATTGGCATTGTTCACTATTCCTTGCAAATCACATTCATAGTCGCGGACCTTAAATTCCAAAGAGTATATCATATAATAGGTATTGTCGCTTATGTGTTCATTCTTTATTCCTGCCCCAAAGATTCAAATCCTTCGCCATACACTCCTATTGCCGAAGACTGAGAAATAAAGGCATTGCGGTCTATAGAGTTGACAATTTTGAATATTCCGGACGATTCATGCCTGCGGACTATCACCATCACAACCTTTACCGGCGTTTTGGAATACCAACCCACCCCATCAAGGACAGTGACTCCACGGTGTGCATTGCGAGTAATGGCATCGGCAATTTCCTCTGCTTTGTGAGATATGACAAGGAACTGTACGGACTGGCGGAAACCATTGATATACAAATCTATCGAATAGGACTGCACAGTCATGAATATCAAGCCGTAGACCACACTTTCGATATTGCCGGCAGGAGTAAGTCCGGAAACGGCAATCACAATAAAGTCGCAAATCAGCAGAGCTTTACCGAGACTGATAGGGCGGTATTTATTGATAATCTTTGCCAATATGTCGGTACCGCCAGTACTGCCATTGTTGACAAACACCATGCCAAGTGAAGATCCACATATCAACCCGGCAACAATAACGCTCATAAACGGGTCAAATTCGGGCAATTCACCTATATGTTTTTCGTAAAAGCCACGCCAGTCAATCCAAAACCATACCGTAAGGACAGCCACACCATAAACAGTACGAATACAGAACCGCCATCCGAGAGCCCTGACGGCAAAAACCAACAGTACGGCATTGATAACCAAAAGTGTAACGGATACAGGAATGCCTCCTCCAACCGAAGCCATACCTATTGCAGCAAAAAAATTCTGCACTCCGTCAGACAACAGCCCCTGAGTGGCATACATTGTCACAGTAGCAATGCCCGTTCCACCGCCTCCGGTAACGTGATGGGGAAACAAAAAAAGATTCCAACATACGGTATACACCAGCATACACAACGCAATGACGACAAACTCCTTTATCGACACAAGCATTTTTCCGGGAACAACCACTGACATATATCTGACTAATACGTTAAACCTTAATTACCCAAATCCGGGCATCAAATATGCTCGAACCCTTCGCCATAAACGCCAATTGCAGCCGTCTGCGATATGAATGCGCTGTCATCAACCTGCTTGATGATCTTGAATATCCGATTGGATTCGTTACGACGGGCCAATACGGTAATCACTTTGGAAGGTTTCTGTGAGTACCATCCCATTCCATCGAGCAAGGTAACGCCGCGATGAGCCTGCCTGGCTATGGCATCAGCCACCTCATCAGGTTTGGAAGAGAAGATAAAGAATTGGACAGACTGACGCAAGCCATTGATATACAAATCGACAGCAAATGACTGCACTACCATGAATATCAAGCCGTAAACAACATTTTCAAGATGGCCCTCCGGCGTAAATCCTGACGAACAAATAATGACGAAATCACAGATAAGCAAGGCCTTTCCAAGTGATATAGGGCGGTATTTATTGATAATCTTCGCCAAAATATCCGTACCACCGGTGCTGCCGTTATTGCTGAAAATAATCCCCATCATAGTACCGCTTATCAACCCGGCAATAATAACGCTCATAAACGGGTCAAATTCAGGTGGAGTACCGATATAACGGGCAAACAAAGCACGCCAGTCAATCCAAAACCATCCTGTAAGAACCAGCACTCCGTATATAGTACGTACACAAAATTTCCAGCCCAATATCTTCAATGCAAAAGCCAGCAATATGCCGTTGAACAGAAACAGAGTGAGCGACACCGGGATACCGCCACCCACAGAAGCCATACCCAACGTATCGAAGAAATGACATACATTCTCCGGCAGCAGGCCCCGAGTGGCATACATCAACACAGTGGCAACACCAGTACCGCCACCACCGGTCACATTATGAGGGAACAAAAACAAATTCCAGCAGATGGTGTTGACCAACATACATAATGCAATAACGACCAGACGTTTAATTTCCCCAAACGTAGTTTTAGAGAGACAATAAGGCATAATACAATTTTCTTGTGACTTGCAATGCAAGTCTGTTTACTGCAACGACAAACCCAATTAACCGGATACATGTTTTTCATCCGGCAAACAACGGGACGGAGCCATCGGCATCACTTCTGTCCGATAGCCTCGAAACCCTGACCGTAAACACCGATAGCCGCAGATTGCGAGATAAAGGCATTCATGTCTATCTCCTTTATAATCTTGAATATCTGCGTAGATTCATTTTTGCGAGCCAACACGGTGACGACTTTTACAGGTTTTTTACTGTACCACCCCATTCCATCGAGCAAAGTAACGCCACGATGAGCCTGCTGCGATATGGCATCAGCAATTTCATCTGCTTTTGGAGAGAATATAAAGAACTGGACAGACTGACGCAAGCCATTGATATACATATCGATAGTAGTAGTCATGACAAGCATGACAATCAAACCGTAGACCACTTTCTCAAGAGTGCCATCCGGAAGCAAAACGGCCGAACAGATGACAAGGAAGTCGCTCAACAAAAGAGCCCGGCCGAGAGTTATGTCACGATACTTGTTGATAATCTTGGCCAAAATATCCGTACCTCCGGAAGATCCATTGTTTACAAACGTGATTGCCATTCCGACACCAGATACCAATCCGGCAAGTATTGAAGACATAAACGGTTCAAATATGGGGAACGGTTCTCCTGCGATATTCTGATATATATCGCGATACGGAATCCACAGCCAAATGGTCAGCATTATTACGCCATAAATGGAACGTACACTGAACTGCCAACCCAGAATTTTGATTGACAAAGTACACAGCACAGCATTCATCACAAAAAATGTGGCAGAGACAGGAATACCACCATCCACCGACTCCATGCCGACAGAACCGAAAAATGATTTCAGATCCGGTAAAGTATCCAACAATCCGCGTGTAGCATACATAACAATCGTAGCAATACCCGTAGCACCGCCACCAGCAACACGATGAGGGAAAAGGAAGAGATTCCAAGCCAAGCCATAAAGGAAAAGGCCCAATGCAATCATCACGAACTCCTTTCCTCCACGCAATTTCATTTTAAGATTAGGATTTATCATTTTCAATATGTAATTATTTATTATGTTATGTCCTTATAACACTCTGCAATCGGGGAAATATCATCATACGACTATATTTACAATCTTGCCAGGCACGATGATGACTTTACGGACAGACTTGCCATCGAGATAACGGGCAGTCTGTTCATTGGCAAGTACGGTCTTCTCCACCTCATCACGCCCCATAGACGCCGGGAGTTCGACAGTAAAGCGCACTTTCCCGTTGAACGAAACCGGATATTTCACATTGCTTTCCACAAGATACTCCTCGTTGCAGACAGGGAATACTGCATCACAGACAGTGTTGCCGTTACCCATGGCATGCCAAAGTTCTTCAGATATATGCGGTGCAAACGGGGCCAATAGAATGACAAGCGGTTCGAGTATGGCGCGCTTATGACATTTCAAAGCCGTAAGTTCGTTGACACAAATCATGAAGCATGATACAGAAGTGTTGAATGAAAAGTTCTCGATATCGTATGTGATCTTCTTTATAGTCCTGTGAAGGATTTTCAGTTCATCGGCAGCAGGAGCCCCGTCAGTTACCACGAACCCGTCGTTTTCGTAATACAAGTTCCAAAATTTCTTCAAGAAGCGGTGTACTCCGTCGATACCGTTGGTATCCCATGGTTTCGATTGTTCGAGAGGGCCGAGAAACATTTCATAGAGGCGGAGAGTGTCAGCACCGTACCGCTCCACAATATCGTCGGGATTGACAACATTGAACATTGACTTCGACATTTTCTCGACAGCCCAACCGCAAATATACCGGCCGTCTTCAAGTATGAATTCGGCATCGGCGTATTCGGGCATCCAAGCACGGAAACGGGCAATGTCAAGTACATCATTGTTTACGATATTGACATCGACATGAATCTGCTGTGTTTCGTACCGGTCTTTAAGACCGAAGCTGACATACGTGTTGGTTCCGACCACCCGGTAGACAAAATTCGAGCGACCCTGAATCATACCCTGATTTATGAGGCGCCGGAACGGTTCGTCTTTGCACACGAGGCCGATATCATAGAGGAACTTATTCCAGAAACGGCTGTAGATAAGATGGCCTGTAGCATGTTCCGTTCCGCCGATATAGAGGTCTACATTCTGCCAGTATTCATTGGCTTCGCGACCTACAAGGCATTTGTCATTGTGCGGATCCATGTACCGGAGATAGTAAGCAGACGATCCGGCAAATCCCGGCATAGTGTTCAATTCCAGAGGGTATCCGTCTTCTGTTTTCCATCCGTCAGCGCGCCCGAGAGGCGGCTCACCGGCCTCAGTAGGCAGATATCTGTCGATTTCAGGGAGTTCAAGCGGAAGCCGGCTTTCATCAAGCATATAAGGCATACCATCCTTATAGTAGACCGGAAATGGCTCGCCCCAATAACGCTGGCGGCTGAAAATGGCATCACGCAGACGGTAATTGACTTTTACTCGACCGAATTTTTTCTCAGTAATATATTTTTTCATCAGGGCGACAGCCTCTTTCACCTGCAAACCATTGAGGAACCCGGAATTGCAAACAATGCCTTCTTTGGCATCATAGCTCTGTTCGCTCACATCAGCACCTTCGATCAATGGTATTACAGGCAGACCGAAATGACGGGCAAAAGCGTAGTCCCGACTGTCGTGCGCAGGTACGGCCATGATGGCACCGGTACCGTAACCAGCCAATACATAGTCGGAAATCCAAACAGGAATCCGCTTGTCGGTAAACGGATTGACCGCATACGCGCCTGAGAATACGCCTGTCACACGACGGTCTGCAATACGTTCACGCTCGGTACGGCGTTTAACTTGGCCGAGGTATTCATCCACAGCCTGACGCTGCCCAGGAGTAACGATCAGGTTCACGTACTCACTTTCAGGAGCAAGCACCATGAAAGTGACACCGAAGACGGTATCGGCACGTGTGGTGAATATTTCAAGCTTAACATCACTGCCGACAACATCGAAACGTATTTCGGCACCTTCAGAACGTCCGATCCAGTTGCGTTGTGTTTCCTTAAGCGACTCCGTCCATTCCACATTGTCAAGGCCATCCAACAGACGTTGGGCATAGGCACTCACACGAAGGCTCCACTGGCGCATGACACGTTGTTCGACGGGATGTCCACCACGGACTGAAAGGCCCTCGCTCACTTCATCGTTGGCAAGCACAGTGCCCAATGCAGGGCACCAATTGACTTTCAAGTCCGCAAGATAAGCCAATCTATAGTTCATCAATATTTCCTGCCGGCGGTGTTCGTCCCACGAACGCCATTCTTCAGCAGTAAATACCGGGGTTCCGGAACAGGCAGCCTTGACACGGGCATTCCCCTGTTGTTCGAATATTTCGACAAGCAGAGAGATGGGACGTGCGGCATTGGCACGGTAACAATACCAGTGATTGAACATCTGAATGAATGTCCACTGAGTCCATTTATAATAGTCGGGATCACAGGTACGCACTTCCCGGCTCCAGTCATAGCTGAACCCGATCTTGTCCATCTGGCTACGGTAGCGAGCAATGTTCTTCTCTGTCGTCACAGCCGGATGCCTGCCTGTCTGTATGGCATACTGCTCGGCAGGAAGGCCATAAGCATCGTAGCCCATAGGGTGAAGCACATTGAAACCTTTCAACCGCTTGTAACGGCTGTATATGTCTGAAGCTATATACCCCAGAGGATGGCCCACATGCAGGCCTGCACCCGACGGGTATGGAAACATGTCCAAAACATAATACTTGCTACGCTGCGAATCTATGTCCACCTTATACGTATCATGTTCGGCCCAATATTTCTGCCACTTTTGCTCTATTTTCTTAAAATCATATTCCATAAAACAACTTTTAGAATGTTGATAACAAAACGGTTGTCTCCATTTGTCATGGCACAGTTTCCCAAATGCAAATGTAGCACAAATTCAACATACCGACAAATTTGCAACATTTTTATTCTCATCTCACAAAATTATATTTTCTTCCAATATCAGCCCTTAAATACAGACACGGCCAATACATTGACGGCTGCAACTGACAGACGATACAAAAAAGGGAATAATACTTTACCTTGAAAGGGAGATGACTCCAATTGCACTGACAATGGCAGAATAATGGGTGTGTGCAAATGAAAACAAATGCAAGGCCGAGAGAGAATCCGTCGGTTTGCACTTCTGCAGAGTGCGCTTTACAAAACCTGTCGCCAAATTTGTCCTTGCCTGTTGGGTTGCAGCAGTAAAAATGTTGTATAAATGAGAAAAAATCCGTAATTTCGCAGCGTAAAGCCGGGTTGCCATGCAGAGCCATCGGGAACGCGGTGATTTGCCAATAAAATTAACCTTAATATACAAAACATGGACAAACTATTGATGTTGGGCGATGAAGCAATTGCCCAGGCCGCCATTGATGCGGGCTTGTCGGGGGTATATGCATATCCGGGTACCCCTTCGACTGAAATAACAGAGTATATCCAAGATTCCAAAATGGCCAAGGAACTTGGCATCCGCAGCGAATGGTGTGCCAACGAAAAGACTGCAATGGAAGCAGCACTCGGCATGAGTTATGCAGGCAAACGAGCATTGTTCTGCTGCAAACACGTGGGTATCAACGTGGCAGCCGACTGCTTCGTGAATTCTGCCATAACGGGAGCCAACGGAGGTCTGCTGTATCTTGCAGCCGATGACCCGTCGATGCATTCATCCCAAAATGAACAGGATTCACGCTTTTATGCCGATTTTGCATTCATACCGGCACTTGAACCGTCGAACCAGCAGGAAGCGTATGATATGGTACATTACGGATACGAACTGTCGGAAAAATACGGAGTGCCTGTGATGATGCGCGTAACGACCCGTATGGCCCACTCCCGTGCCGGTGTTGTACGCCGCGAGACCGTGACCAAACAAAATCCGCTGCAAATGCCGAAGGACAAAATGCAATACATATTGTTGCCTGCTGTAGCCCGCCGCCGTTACAACGAATTGCTTGCCAAACAGCCGGACCTTGTGAAAGAGTCGGAAACCAGCGGTTTCAACAAATATACAGACGGGACCAACAAGAAGATGGGTATAATAGCCTGCGGAATATCGTACAACTATCTTATGGAGAACTATCCAGACCGCAAATGCCCATATCCGGTAGTAAAAGTAAGCCAATACCCGATGCCACAAGCCATGATAGAGAAACTCTACAGCGAGTGCGAATCGGTGCTTGTACTCGAAGAGGGCCAGCCTCTGTACGAGCGTCTGCTCCGTGGCATGCTCAACAAGGGCAAACAAATAAAAGGCCGTCTGGACGGTACGCTTCCCCGCACAGGCGAGCTGTCGCCCAACCTGGTCGGCAAGGCACTCGGTCTGGAAATACCAGAAAGCCTGACTATACCATCACTCGTAGCACCACGTCCTCCGAAGCTTTGCGACGGATGCCCCCACGTAGACTCGTACACAGCACTCAACGAGGCAATGAAGTCATTCCCCGGCGGCCGCGTATTCTCTGACATAGGCTGCTACACCC
Organism: Candidatus Aphodosoma sp.; assembly: GCA_051870875.1. Taxonomy (GTDB): domain Bacteria; phylum Bacteroidota; class Bacteroidia; order Bacteroidales; family Paludibacteraceae; genus Aphodosoma. Next base: position 1,178 of record JBJECG010000018.1, on the reverse strand, counting down.
TCGGTGCACTGCCTCCTTTCCAAGCCATATATTCTACTGTTGACATGGGAGCTTCAATCACCATGGCCAAGGGAGCTTCTGAAGCTGATCTTCTGCCATCAGTAGCCGTAATAGGCGACTCCACGTTCACCCACAGCGGTATGACAGGTCTTTTGGACTGCTGTGTGGACGGAGCCAATGTAACCGTGGTCATCCTCGACAACGAAATCACCGGCATGACAGGTTCGCAGAAATCATCGGCTACCGGACGTATAGAAAGCATCTGTATAGGTCTGGGTGTTGACCCGGCCCACATCCGCGTCATCACACCGCTTCCCAAAAACCACGCTGCCAACGTAGAAGTGTTCAAAGAGGAAATCGGCTACCACGGTGTATCGGTGATCATCCCTCGCCGCGAGTGTATAGTTGCCATGCAAAAACGTCTGAAAGCAGCCAAGAAAAACAAATAAATCATCAACCATCAAAGACAATAAACAGACTATGAAAATAGATATAATATTGTGCGGAGTAGGCGGTATGGGAGCACTTAGCTCGGCTGCCATCATATCGAAAGCCGCCCTTAGCATGGGCTGGTACATGAAACAGGCCGAGACTCACGGAATGAGCCAACGCGGCGGTGACGTACAGTCACATCTCCGCATAAGCGACCAGCCGATAGCATCAGACCTTATACCGGAAGGCGAGTGCGACATCATCCTTTCGGTAGAGCCGATGGAAGCATTGCGCTATCTCCCGTTCCTGAACAAAAAGACAGGCTGGGTCATAACCAACGAAACTCCGTTTGTCAACATACCGAACTATCCTGACAAGGATGCGGTCATTGCCGAAATCAACAAATTGCCGAACCGCATTGTGTTTGATGCAGACTCGATAGCCAAAGAGGTACACAATCCCAAAGGCACCAACATGGTAGTACTCGGCGCAGCATCAAAATACCTCGGCATAGACATAGAAAAACTTGAGGAAGCCGTGCGCAGCATCTTCGGCAAGAAGGGCGATGACATAGTCAATGCCAACATCAATGCCCTCCGTGCAGGACGTGCAGTAGCGGACAAATAAAGTCTTATTATCCATACGTGACAATAATGGAATGTGCCTGTCAAAACCAGACACATTCCATTATTGTATTTAGAACCTCATAACAACCAAAAACAATCAGAAATATCCAAACGTAAATC
>JBJECG010000017.1:0-12233 GCA_051870875.1 Candidatus Aphodosoma sp. | reverse complement strand
CGACTCATAAATCTACCCTTAATCGTGTATTGGATGATAGTTGCGGATTTTAGGTTTTCATCGTTTTGTCTTGGCAGTGTAGAATAAAACATATATTTTTGCTGTTGATTGCCAGATAACGTAAAAGTCAATCATTTGGAATCGTCAACAAACTCAATTACCAACTTAAAAACCAATTAAACCATGTTTTTTCACGTCTATGGAAATATGGCCGTTTATCAATGGACGGCCATGTTTGGAGTCCTGCTCGGCTTGATCCTTCTGAACGAATTTGCACGAAAAACCAAATTTGGCGGCACTGTGATGTTCTTCATCATACCGGTTGTGCTGACAAGCTACTTTGCGGCAATACAAATAGGAGCTTCGGTTGGAGCCGAATGGGCTCTAAACAACCAAACTTATGTTTATATGAACGGCTGGTTTCACTACGCCAAGCTCTATGCCGCTCTTGCCGGCTGTATAGGATTCATGATGATCAAATATAGTTGGGGCATAGGGAAACAACACTGGTTCAAGCCATTCCCATTTATTATCGTGGCCATCAACATACTCATTGCCGTTGCATCCGACTTCGAGACAGCAATAAAAGGCTGGAACTGCTGGTACCTTTCGACAGAGCAGGTATGGCTCTACGGCGGATGGCACAACGTGATGAACGGCATTGCCGGCCTGCTCAACATATTCTGTATGACAGCATGGTGGAACGTTTACAGTTCAAAAGACAAGACCGATATGCTTTGGCCCGACATGACCTGGGTATATATACTCGTATATGACGTCTGGAATTTTGCCTATACATACAACTGTCTGCCAACACATTCATGGTTTTGCGGCATCGCCTTGTTACTTGCCCCGACCATCGCAGCCATTTTCTGGAACCGCGGCGGATGGATTCAAAACCGCGCAAACACACTGGCCATATGGTGCATGTTCGCACAAGTGTATCCTCTTTTCCAGATTACATCTCTTGACGGCTCTTCGAGCAAATGGGCCACACTGCCGACTCTTTATGCCGACGGTACACTGAACGGCATAGTTGAAGGCGGTTGTGCCAATGCCAACCCCACAGCAATGACCATCGTCAGTGCCATAGCTCTTGCAGCCAACGTAGCAGCTCTCGGATATATCATATTCCAAGCCAAGAAACGCCATATCAACCCATATAAGGAAGATGTATTTGTAAATCAAAAATACTACAAAGACGCCATTGCCCGCATTTCGAGATAATCATCGTCTGTCCATAAGCGACCCATAAAAATCAGTTTATATCATTATTTGCAAGTAACGGCAATTTTTCAGGCAACAATATATTTAGCCGTACATTAAAATGTATTTGTACACCTAACTATCAGTGTATTAACACATAAATATCTTGATATATCCGCAAGTTTTTGTACATTTGAGTGGAAAAACTTGCGGATTTATGATAAACATATTGTTTTATTGCAATATCACGCAGAGGAACACTTGTTAAGTGACGACTTGTTAAACATAGTCTATATAAAAACGCGCAGCAAAATCCGGCTGACGAACGAGACAAACAGCCGGACTTTGCTAATATTACAAGAGATGGGGCAATCAATCACCAGAATACCGGGACATTGTTGAAAACGATTTGGTCACTTGTCCCGTCAGGGCCGGTCACTTCCATTTCGATGCGTTTGAATTTTGTGACTGAAGAGTCGATATTTTGCAGACGGTTGAAATCGCCATCGAAACGCACAAACACTTCCTGCCCCTTCGGCATGCTGACAGTGCCCTTGTAACCGTTGACACCGGTGGTATATTTTTCGCCGGATCCGGTATATGCAGTTATCCAACCGAAATAGTAATTGGCATCGGCTCCGTTATTCGTTGCCTTGAAATGAAACTCCACCGACCCGTCGCTGTAACCCGAACAACCGGCTGAATGGATTGTCAGGTCACTGAACGGACAACTGTAAGTGAGGCTGCCATCATCTCCGAGAATGTCTTCGCAACCGCTCAAGAGCACGGCTGCCGCCATCATGAACAAAAACGCAAATTTTTTCATACTAAATAATGAATTTAAGATATTAATGTTTGGTTTGAAAGATTTGACTTTGTCATTGATTTCTGCTTTCTTGGAAGGCCTTCATCTGTTCATCGTAGACCTTTTTGAACTTAGCCTTGTCAAATTCAGCTTTCAGACGGGCATCGTTTTCAAACGACTTTTCCAACTGTTGCTCCAAATACTCCCTGTTTATTTCGATGCAGACGTGGTAACGGTATGTCCCGTTGCTGAGTTTGAAGAGTTTTTCACCGACAAGGGCGGTACCAGTCAGCACCTGGTCGACCACGGTGTACGCCTGCTCTTCGTACATATTCACCACATCGATATTTTCGGTGGCGGCCATGTTTTTGCCATAATTGTCGATGACGGCCTTCACCTCGGCCTTGATGGTTGCAGCCATCTCCTGCCGGGCATTCTGCAATGCCACTTTCTTGGCCATCGACATATCGGGGCTAACACCCGACTGCACGACACGCCAGAACTTGTTGTCGCTGCGATAATCCTTTCCACTGAGCGGTATGGCCACTTCGGTCTCTTTTACCGGTTTGTGCGAAATCTGTTGCGACTTGCATCCGGCAAACAATGCAAGGACGGACAAGAGCCCTCCTGCAATAACTACGTTTAGTTTCATAACTGTTGGTATTTGAAAAGTTAAAATGTTCTTTCAATAATATCTGACTTCGTATGGCAGGCGTATGGCTACTGTCTTGCCATTACCGTCCGGGTCAGTCACCGTGATAGCGGCATTAGACAGGGATGCGCTTTTCGGCCCGATGATGCGGATGCCGTATCCGGTATATACCAGATGGTTGGATCCTTCGGCGAACTCCTGGGTGGCATTATCGGGCCTAACGGATATTTCCTCCAGTTCGGGTACTGACAATCTGAAGTTTCCCAATCCAAACTGACCGGTCACGTTGCACCGCATGTCAAATTCTATTTTCACTGAATCGGCCAAATCAGCGGTTTCCGGATTACGGTACACTGCAACCGAGACAACACCGTGCGGAACCAGTCTGACATCCGGATGTCCGCTTCTGAAGTTGAACGAGTGCCTGCGTGTCCGACCGCCAAAATTGAATATCAGGTCAACATTGCATTCGTCTTCCGATTCGCATCCGCCGTATGTATACTTCACCCTGTACAGTCCGCTGTCGGCCGGTTCGACACGGAAATTGCGGGCACATGACCCACGGGCGGAAGGCAGACGCGAGGCTGTCCAACGCCGGCCGCCGCTAACAATGGAGTAAAGATATTCTCCGGGTTCGTTTCTCTCCGGGAGCACAGCCATGTCATCGTACATATTCCTGAGATTGCGCTGCAGGCCGCGGGCTTCGCTTTTGCGTGTATTGTCGAAGAAATAATCTATCAGGGGATTCAAGTCATTGATGTACCGTCCGATGTTGTCGACGGAAGTCATGGTGTCGCAGGCTTGCCTGATCTGAAGGTATGTGTCGTACTTTTCGTTGTCGTATTGCTCAAATTCGGCGATAAGCCTGTTCCTGTCCATCCTGGAAAAGGGATATTTGATATACAGTATATACGATTCGGATTTATCCTCCTTGCCGCGCCGTTTTTCCCAATACGAATCTTCGGCGTTGGCCACCGTTATACCGGAAATATACGGCAGAGTTGCAGCGACAGACGATATTTCAGAACTGTACTCACTGTAAGTTGCATATTGGCCGTCAAATTCTTTCTGCCCCGTTGAGACCGATGATTCAGTAGAGATGTTCATGGCTACGGAGTTTATGATTTCCTGTTTGATATTTTCCATGCACAGTTTTCTTGCGGTCTCCAGCGTAGTGCTTTCGGCAGAAAAAATCAGATAGCCCGGAATAGTCCGGCCTACCCAATCCGGCGTTTTCCTGTCGCTCCGCTCAACAATCCTGTATGTGGCATGCAATGCGGCAGGTGCTGCCGACAGCAAAGATGCGACAAAAAGGGCAACAAAGTATTTGTACAAAGATTTCATTTCCGGAATAATTTCAGTTCATTGAAAAGCCATTTCGATATTTCTTTTTTTACATCACCGGCAATTTCCGCTTTGGCTTCGCTGCGACTGTATGATGCTTCCAGCCTCATTTTTTCGAGCATGACCTCGTCCTGACGCGCGCGTTCTGCCAGTTCCTGTTTCTCACGGAACAGCTCCATCTCCTTTTCCGCCTGCCGGCGTTTTTCCTCTTTCAAAGAAGACTCTATGTCCGATATACGATTTCCGGCTTCGCTGAAATGTGAACTCAGGGGGTCAACGGAAGCAAGCAGCTCCAGAGCCTCATCGGTTCGGTCAAGAGCCAGTTTTGCCTTGGCTTCGGCCATCAGGACTTCGGCCTCCCTGTCTATTGCCATGATATAATATCTGCTCATCAGTTCCGCTACTTTGGGGTATTCGGGAACTGCTTCGGGTATCACAGACAGCGTTGACATAGCCATGTCATACTCCGCCCGTCCGGCATAGGAATCGGCCTTGGCTATAAGCACAGGCACCCTACCGGCGTAATAGTCGACTATCTTGGTACGCACTCCTTCCATGAAGTTTTTCACGCGGTAGTCCCGCGGGTTGAAGGCACGCAAGGCACGCGAATAGGCTGCTGTCTCGTTTTTGTCAACGCCTGCAGTCATGACGCTGTATTCGTCAACTATAATTTTTTCCGGCACATTAACCACATAGAGCGACAACTCGAGTTTCAAACTGACTTGTGGCGGAACAGTAGGCACGGCACTTTTCTCTACCGCTGCCAAATTTGCCGTCAGAATAAAATCGCCGGCATCGGAGCCATAGCCGCCGGCCGTGACAGCCTGCAACAGTTTCTGCTGCAGGACAGGTTTCAGAGCTTCGGGCAAGGCCGTCCCATCCAAGACCACCGGCATAAGTGCAATGTTACGCTCTTGAGCCGCAACCGACAAAAGGATGGCTGTGCCCAAAAAAAAGACAAAGAAAATACGTTTCATATCATTGAATGTTCCGGCTACAGCCGGTTAAAAAAGGTTAGTCACGGAATGCTATTTTTCTCCAACGACCAGCTGGGCGTAGCCCAAACCGCGCATCATAAGTTTGGAATCGATACCATACGTATCGCGCAGGAACTTTTGCAGGCCTCTCAACCATAATCGTGTATCGACAGCCCGCCCGCTATCGTTGAACAAAGGAATCATGACCTGCTCGAACGACATGAAACTCTCCGTGGCATCGGTCATGTTGTACCGTCCACCAACGGTGTTGCCGCCAATCCAGTCTTCGATAATCTCGGAAAGTTCCATACCGTCAAACTCTGCTTCGAGACCATCGGCGAAAGAATCCCACGCACGTATCACGGCCTTTACTTCACGCCCGTTTTCAAACAGGCGGTCGAAGTGCTCCTGCAGCTGCGAGTTGAAGTTGTCTATATTCTGCAGCACCGCCTCTTCGAGGAGAACCGGCACTTCCGATGAAAACGAAGTGGCACCTGTACCGGATGCACCGGCAATCTGTTTGTCGGAATAGGCATCAAGCCCCTGCAGATTGAATGTAATGGAACGCTTCGGGCCAATCTGATTGACAGTCCAGGTAACCTGCATCCATATGTCGGCCTTGGCCGTGCGTTTCAGACGGTCCAGCGGCGATTCTGCCAACATGCTGCCTGTCCGGCTCGCAGTGAGGGCATCCTCGGCTGCTGCAGTTTCGATGCTTTTCAGCGAAGATTCCAGATTTTTCAGAGGAAAGCCGCGCTCGGTCATCATTTCGTTGATTTTACTGATAACCAGCATCAGATCGGCATCTTCCATCAACGCCTTGCGGTAGTCGGGATACCGGGACTCGACGCCGTCGACATCCATATACTGCATATAGCCGTTACGGTTGCACCACAAGTCGCTCGGTACAACCATGATTACCGGTTTTTTTGCCTGAGCATTTACGCCTGTGGCACAAGCCAACAGTACCGCGAAGATGAGAATCGATTTTTTCATAAGGCAATATGGTGTTTGTCAAAAAACGTATTCTGCTTAGAAGCCGGAGTCCAACGACCGTATTATGCCGGCATTTTCAAGTTCCTTGCGCAACTCGTCCTTTCGAACCACAACAACGATACCCGTTTTGTACTCCTTGCCCACCTTTATCAGATCGCCCGGAGCAGGAGCACCGTTGTTGACCAGCGTAACGAACTGCATATACCGTCCGCCGTCCTTGAAAAATTCTTTGAACCAGGCATCGTTTTCAATCGCGGCCTTACTGTCTGACACCAAAGGTTTTTGTGCAGGTATCCTCACGTTGCCGCCGTTTTTGGCTGCATATCCCTTGAAAATGATTCCATGCACGGCATTTTTGGCAGCCTGAGCGGTAGCCTGGTTAGCTTTCTTTGCGTATGTCCACACTTTGACTATACATGAGCCCTGATGAGCCTGACCTACAGCAGGCTCTATTTCGTAACGCCACTCAAAAGTTTCCTTGTCGAGCTTCTTCTTACCGGCACATGCCGACGGGGAAACCGCCAGCATGATTATTGCCGCAATGAGCAAAAAAACGTGTCTCAAATCCATAGGCTTACACAAGTATTATTGTGATGATTCCGACAAGTTGCCGTTTCATGATAAATCCGGTCAGAATCACTGTAATTATTTTTTCAATTTGCCTTCTATGATCAACATGCCTGGCATAAGTTTCTTGGTACCCTTGAGAATGGTTCCGTCCAAAGTTTTTTCCGCCTTGCCATCACCGGACTGTTCCATCTCTTCGGCAGCCATATAGCGGTTGTCGCAGATCTGCCCTTTCACCGGTGACAGTTGTCCGACCTGCCTATATTCAGTGCGTCCGTCCTTTTCAACCTTTTCCAGCACGATGAACTTGCTTTTCGGCGTAATACCCTCTTTCAGTCCGATGTAGGCCTTATATCCTATCTCCTTGCCCTTGTCGTTGTAAACGACTTCGGAAATAGGTGTCTTCACCTGAAAATCGGGATATTTCTTCTGGAGGTTTATGATGTTCTTGTCAAGGGTACGGGTACATGTGACAAGCATCTGCTCGCTCTGGCTTTTCTGTGAATACATCGTACCCTTGTCGGTAAACTGCTCGTGGCTGCCTACATACTTCATTCTAAACGTGGTACTATCGGCCCAAAATGCGGCAACCTTTGCAGAGTCGCCTTCGGTGTAATATTTGGTATAGAATTCATTCGCTATCGAATCATTCCATTCCAGCTGGTAAAGATAGGTATTGATACGCACCACAAAACCGCTGATATTCAACATGTCGGTTATATCTCCAACCAGACCGGCGGTAGCGTTTACCATGCTACCGGCTGACGAGACCAGACCTCCGATAGCCGAACCGATACCTCCAAAAAGGCTCAGTACTTCACCTGCAGCTTTTCCGACTTCTTCGGCAGCAGCACCCACTGCACGCGATCCTTCGGCCGCTATACGGGCACGCTCTTCATGATCGACATAAGAAATGTCGTTTACCAGAAAGAAAGTTTTCGTCAGCAGTTCTTCGCCGACATCATCCAACATAGCCTTGCCGCGGACAGTCTGGAGGGCCTTCTGAACGTCAAGCACCGAAGCATCGTACTGACCGCGTTCGCGTATGAGGTCCATATTGAAGCCATTGCCATTAAAGTTGAACCATTTGGCGACAACAAAGTTGGCTATTTTTGCCTGTTTCATGTACAAGTTAAGGTTTGGCGACAGGTCGGCCTTACGGTCGGCATGAGGTGTTCCGTTCAGGAAAGTAAGACCCAAATCAAGATTGTCGTACTTTTCTGGAAACGGCATACCAAGCACCGCCTGCTGTATTTCTGTACTGAACGAGTCGGCAGGATGAATCACTGTTACAATTGACATGGAACTGCGATGATAGTTTTCATCAATTTTCTTTTCTTCGGCCGCTGCCGCAGATGCTGCAACCAAACATGCGGTTGCCGTGCATAAAATAGCAAATAGTTTTTTCATGAACATAAGAATAAGTATGATTATACGCCATTGTTGACTTTGGCGGTGCAAAGGTAATGAAATTCACACAAAACAAAAAAAAAAAACGATTTTTAACCCTTAATGATACGGAAAGGTGCGGCAACGGTTATCTCAGGGAACCTCTTTGAACGGATGCTTTCACAGAAGCACAATTCTCCCAGGAAGATCTATTCCCTTCATGAACCGGAGATGCAGTGTATCAGAAAAGGAAAAGAGCACAAGAAATACGAGTCCGGCAACGAGGTGTCAATCATACGTTCAATTACGGCATCATACTGGGTACCAAGTATTTCCGAAACGAATATGACAGGCGTACCATTGAAAAATCCCTCGGACAGGTGGAACACATTACAAGAAAGAAGATCAGGAAGCCGGCCGGGAACAGAGGATACAGAGGGAAGAAAGAGGTTGACGGCACCGGGATACTGATGATGTTCCAAGCAGAAAAGAGAGTCATTACACATGCAAGAAGAAACATAAGCTATTCTGCAAGAGAGCGGGAATAGAGCCGACTATCGGACATCTGAAATCAGACTTCCGTTTGGGACGCAACTTTTATAAAGGTGTGTTCGGGAATGCTGTCAACCTTCTCCGGACCGCAGCTGCGTACATCTTCAAAAGAGCCATGAGGGTTCTTGGGGTACTTATTGAAAGAATCTGCGAGATATTGTTTTATTGCAATATCCCGCAGAGGAGCACTTGTTAAGGGACAAACTTGTTAAAAACGTCTTTCCGGCGCTTCCGGGTATTTCCCTAAACAAATCCGAAAATACAGCTGAATAATTGCAGCCAATTTTTGCGAACTGCTTAAATATATCATCGTAGTAGAGAACGAAACACAGGCTCAAAAGCCATAATCAAGCTTTTGAGCCTGTGTAATATCACATCCGGTCAGACCACAAGGGGACTGACCTCACACACGCAGGAATTACTGACAGCAGCAGAGCAGGTTACGGTCACCGAAGCCGTTGTCGACACGACCTACGGTAATCCAGAACTTGTTCTCTTTCACCCATGGTAGCGGGAATGCTGCTTTCTCGCGGCCGTATTTGTGGTTCCATTCATCGGCAACAACCACATAGTCCGGGTGAGGTGCGTTTTTCAGAACATTGTCCTCGACATCGGCGGTACCATTGTGAATCTCCTCGATTTCATCACGGATAACCATGAGCATGTCAATGAAGCGGTCGAGTTCGGCCAGCGGTTCAGACTCAGTAGGTTCAACCATCAAAGTGCCGTGAACAGGGAATGAGAGGGTCGGTGCGTGGAAACCGAAGTCCATCATACGTTTTGCAACGTCGCTCTCATCGACACCAGCATACGCTTTAAGGTGACGGCAGTCGAGAATCATCTCGTGACCTACGCGGCCTGTAGCACCGGTATAAACGATACCGTAGGCTTTTTCAAGACGTTTGGTCATATAGTTTGCACTGAGGATAGCAGTCTTGGTGGCATCGGCCAAACCATCGGCTCCCATCATGCGGATATATCCGTAAGTGATAGGCAGAATACCGGCAGACCCCCAAGGAGAAGCCGCAACTGCGGTATTGGGATTCTCAGAATCGATGAAGCTGTGCGAAGGCAAAAACTCCACCAAATGTTTAGCAACGCAGATAGGGCCAACACCAGGGCCGCCACCGCCGTGAGGAGATGCAAATGACTTGTGGAGGTTGAGGTGACAGACATCGGCACCGATGAAACCCGGAGAGGTGAGACCAATCTGGCCGTTCATGTTGGCACCGTCCATATAGACCTGTCCGCCGTTGGCATGAATGATGTTGCATATTTCGCGGATTGCAGGCTCGAAGATACCATGGGTAGACGGGTATGTAATCATGAGAGCAGCAAGATTGTCGCGGTACTGCCCTGCTTTTGCGCGGAGATCCTCAACATCGACGTTACCGTTTTCATCGCAAGCGGTAACCACCACTTCAAAGCCGGCCTGTACGGCGGATGCAGGGTTGGTGCCGTGAGCCGATGACGGGATAAGCACCACATTGCGGTGTCCTTGTCCGTTGGCCGCCTGATAGCGGCGGATGGTACGCAAACCTGTGTATTCGCCGGCTGCTCCGGAATTAGGCTGGAGTGTGCATCCGGCAAAGCCTGTGATGACGGTAAGATATTGTTCAAGGTTGGAAATCAACTCTTTGTAACCTTGGCACTGTGATTCAGGGGCAAACGGGTGAATGCCAGTAAATTCGGGCCATGAGAGCGGCAGAAGTTCAGCGGCAGCGTTGAGCTTCATGGTGCAAGAGCCGAGAGAAATCATAGACTGCGCAAGAGAAATATCCTTACGGTCGAGCTGCTTGATGTAGCGCATCATCTCGGTCTCGGTGTGGTATTTTTCGAATATTTCGTGATTCAGGGCACGTGATTTACGGATCAGTTCCTGAGGAAGAGCCGTTACAGCTATATCCTGAATGGTAGAAGGCACAGGCATACCGAGTACTTTTGCAAATATGGCAAGCACTTTCAGCACGCCCTCGGCAGAAGTCAACTCGTCGGTAGATATACCGATGATGCCGTTTTCGAAATAGCGGAAGTTGACAAGATTTGCCTCGGCTATCTCTTTCAGTTGCGCAGCACTTTTGCCTGCAGGCAACTGAATGCGTATAGTGTCAAAGAAGAAATCATTGAGCTGGGTGCAACCCATATTCTTCAGTTCGTTGGCCAGAATGATGGCTTTTGCGTGGATATTGTTGGCAATGTCAACAAGGCCGTCATTACCATGATAAGCAGCATAAAAACCGCTCATAATAGCAGGCAGAGCCTGTGCGGTACAGATATTCGAGAGTGCTTTCTCACGTTTGATGTGCTGTTCACGGCTCTGGAGAGCAAGGCGGAGAGCAGGTTTGCCGTTTGCATCTTTTGATATACCGACAAGACGGCCCGGCATCTGACGTTTGTTGTCTTCAGAAGTAGCGAAATAAGCAGCCGAAGGACCGCCGAAGTATAGAGGCATACCGAAGCGTTGGGTGGTACCGAAAGCAATGTCGGCTCCCCATTCACCCGGAGGGGTGAGAAGCACAAGGCTCATGATGTCGGCCGCAACGGCAACTTTGGCACCGTTCAGGTGGCATCGTCCGGTAAACTCGCGGTAGTCGCGGATAGAACCGTCGGAAGCCGGATATTGTAGGATGGCACCGAATATCGGTGTGGAGAAATCGAATGTAGCATAATCGGCCACAAGCAGATTCACTCCCTGCGGGAGGCTGCGGGTCTTGATAACGTCAAGAGTCTGAGGGAAGATGTTGCTGTCGACAAAAAGGGTGTTGACACCAGCTTTCTGCTGGTCGCGCGAGCGCAGTGCCATCATCATGGTCATGGCTTCGGCGGCAGCGGTGGCTTCGTCGAGAAGCGAACAGTTGGCCAGGCCAAGGCCGGTAAGATCAGAGATCATGGTCTGAAAGTTGAGGAGAGCCTCAAGACGGCCTTGCGAGATTTCGGCCTGATACGGGGTATATGAAGTGTACCATACAGGATTTTCAAACACATTGCGGAGAATGACAGCCGGAGTGACCGTACCGTAATAGCCAAGGCCTATATAGTTGTCAGCCAACTGGTTTTTCTGGGCAAGTCCGTGAATATGATTGAGGAATTCCTGCTCAGTCATAGCCTCCGGAAGATCGAGAGGTTCCGGCAGACGGATATCAGCGGGAATTGTTTGCTCGATAAGTTCGTCGACAGACTTTACACCGACAGTTTCGAGCATCTTAGGCAGGTCGCGTTCGGTAATACCGATATGACGACGTGAAAATTGATTTGCCATTTGTAGTTCGATATTTTATGATTTTGATTATAAATGAATTATCGTCACAGTGCAGAAAAGCACCGCAAAGTTAGCAAAAAAAGGAAAACGAACAAAAAGAATTGGGAGAAGTTCTACAGAAGTCCTCCCAATCTTACGATGCAGAATGTCCGGATTTTCAGGCCGGCAAACCGGCACATTTCATTCCGGCACATATATTATATCTCCATTGTCAAGTTCGTAGGCTATCCCCACACGTTTTCCCTTGGTTCCCGTACCGGAAACATCGTCAGACGGAGTATAACGGCTGATTTTTTCACCCTCCTTGACTATAATCTCCATGTTTTCCTTACCGGGATTCTTGACCATGGTGAAATCTTCCTGAGAAAACATCTCAGTCATATTGTATCTCGAGACCAAAGCCACCATCAGAGCCACAGCAAACACCATGGCCACATCAAAAAGGTTGCTTACCACGCTCATAGGGTCGGTATCCCCGCTCTTCCC
>JBJECG010000016.1:0-12239 GCA_051870875.1 Candidatus Aphodosoma sp. | reverse complement strand
CCCAACCGCCCTGCCCGCGGCAGCTCCATCCGGCCACGCACGCCACAGCACGCACCTCCCTCTCGTCCCTTTTCCCCGGCTCCATTACTGCCGTCCGGAAAACACACGCCGGCCGTCCCGGCACGGTTCCCGCACACGCGCCCGGGCAAGGGCAATCGGCCTCCCTGGAGGACGGACGTATGCCCCGCCTATTGCGGTGCAGCCCACGGATCTTGGAGCGGATGATTCAGTAGGTTTATTATGGTAGTCACTGCATCTTTACCAACCGTCTTTTTCACCATACACTGGAGATCAAGTTTACTGCGTAATGTCATATACAGTTGCGTATGTGGTACTATGAATAGTAAAAGTCCGCAGGAAGACTGGTATCTGTATCCATACTTGATGTGTGGATATTAATAGTTGACTATTGATAATTATGTATTGATGCTTCATTGCTGGAATCAATAGATAATTATTAGTAGCTTAAAAAGTCCTTATTATTAGTAGTCTGAAGAGACCTGCCGGACAGAAGTATTTGTTTGTGTGACTTTATAACAGGAGATAGGTATGCGGAATAAATGCACAGAAGTCGTTATAACATGCGGAGAATTTCCAGTGAGCGGATATTGCTGAAATCTATGGCATGGATGCGGTAATAGTCTATGATGTGGTCTAATATGTTATTGCGGTCTGTATTGGTTATGTGCCAGCAGTACATGTTGTTGTAGCTTGTACGTAGCATATTGGCGAAATTCATGCTGTCAGAGGCAGTAAGATAGTAACCATGAGAAGGAGTATATTCTACAAATTCGCCGTTTGACAGGTCGAAATGTGAACCTTCGGCCCAAGATTCGGTGTTCGGGTAGATGCCGAGAAAATGCGTCAGTTTTATGAGAAAGAACAAGTGGAAGTTGGCTTCGCCTTTTCTTATTTGTGCAAATTGCCAGATGGAGCGGTAGATGAATTCAAATAATTTAGGGTCTTGCGGCGTATTGCGCAGTATGTGCAATAGTACTTCGGCGAGGAACTGGGAGGTGAGGATTTTTGATGGTGAGTCGGCTATGCAGCAATTACTGCTGAAAGAACATTCATTTATCTGTTTTATTGATTGGGACTGGCGGCCGCTGAGTGTTACTTGCAATAAGCTCAACGGCTGGATATGGCTCATGCGCACTTTGCTTTTGCGTCCGGTCTTGACTGATACTGTGACCATTCCTGCCTCATCCGTATAGAGATTGACAATGAAACTGTCATCTGCATAGCGTATATGGTTGAGTACAATGGAACGCATCGGTGTAATATTTGTTGGCAAAAGACGTTTTACAGTGACAGCATTATTTGAGCCGGCCGATTATTCTTATGAGTACAGCTTGCTTACAATCATTGACAGTGCCTTGTCTTCGCAGCGTACCATCTGCAGGTGGTCCTCTTCGCTTTTGTCATCCTGGCCGCACAGGTGCAGTATGCCGTGTATCAGTACCCGGTGTAGTTCTTCAAGATATTTTGTTCCGAACTCTTTGGCATTAGACCTGACTGTGTCGAGCGAAATGAAAATATCTCCGCTTATGGTATTGTTTTCGCTGTAGTCAAATGTGATGATGTCGGTATAGTAGTCATGATTGAGAAATTCCCTGTTGACATCGAGGATTTTTTCATCGTTGCAGAATATATAGGCTATTTCTCCTACTTTCTTGCCGTAACCGGCAGCCACTTCTTTTATCCAGGCGTTGGTGTCGCGCTTTTTTATTTTGGGCATCGGCACGCTTTCAGCGTAATATGTAATCATGACATTCTGTGTTTACGGTTGGTACAAATGTTCGAAAATAACTGATAAGTATAGTATGACTGTGAAATAAATAGAGTGTGTTCCACTCTTGATGGTTGTTTATGGTGCTATGTCAGTCCGTCCGTCTGTCTTGGCTCTATTTGGAGGTATTCCTGTTCAAAGTTCTGGGTAAGGCTGCCGGTGTTGTACATGGCTTTGATTTCATCTTGCGTGAAGAAACGCACTTCGTCTGTCTCTTCTTCCTGGATATCAAACGGACCGTCATAGACAGTGGAATAGACGTATACCAATTCGTATTCGATTGACGAACGGAAAGTATATCTGCCCAGAAATCTGACTTTGCGCAGGTCTATACTGATGCCGAGCTCCTCTGATGTTTCACGAAGGAGAGCCTCTTCTATTGATTCTCCGTATGCAACGTGCCCTCCGACAGCAGTATCCCATCTGCCTGGTTGTATGTGTTTGTTCATCGAGCGCAATTGCAGAAGCAGCCTGTTGTCGGTCGAATAGACATGCAGATGTACTACCGGATGCAACTTGAAACTTCCATTGTGGCATTCGCTTCGTGTGGCACAGCCTGTTACATTGCCTTCTATGTCTACCAACGGTAAAATTTCATCTGCCATTTACACTGAATATTAGGAATACAAAATAATTGGACATCCTTTTTGCGCACTTGCTGCATTTAGCGTGAAGCGTCCTTGCCAAAGCGGTTCCATCGTATTTTACCGTTGAACCATTTTTTGTCACGATCCAACGACAGCCAGACAAACATAGGCCGGCCTACCACATGGTCTTCAGGCACAAAACCCCACATACGCGAGTCGGCCGAATTATGGCGGTTGTCACCCATCATCCAGTAGTAATCCATTTTGAATGTGTAGGTATTCGTCTCTTTACCGTTGATGTAAGCCTTGCCGTTGCTCCATTCCAAAGTATTGCGCTCGTAGTTGACGATGCACTGTTCGTAACGGATGATATTGTCTTCGGTCAGTTCGATAGTCATGCCTCTGGTTGGAATAGTAAGCGGACCGTAATTGTCGCGATTCCATTTTGTGCTGTATGCCAGCGGAAAGATAGTTGAGTGCATCTCTGGCAATATTTTTTCAATTACGACTTGTTTTACCATGGGCATTTGTTCTACTTTGTTTTTCACTTCTTCTGTCATGGCCATGGCGTAAACCGGTCCCCATTGGCCATTGTTGACTGGTGCCATGCCTATCAGGGAAAGGTATCCGCCATAAGCCTGGCCGTTTATGCTGGAAGTTTCCGTTACACTTACTCCCAGACGGTGAAGAGCTTCGGCTGTAAACGTGCCGCCGTTGGTCTGTACGAAATAGTTGTGCTGTACCCCTGCCGGATTTTCAAACAGGACGTTGTCTACATAAATGGCATTGTCGCGTACTTCGATCGTCTGTCCAGGCAGCCCGACACAGCGTTTTACATAATTTTCACGACGGTCTACCGGACGGGTCAGTATCCGGCCGAAACGGTCCTCGTTCTTGCGTACCAGTTCTGCCCCTAATTCCATCCTGCGGCGATAAAGAGTGTAAGGCATAACGCTGTCGTGCGGAAAATGACGGAACCCGGCACTGTTTGATGCCATCTCAAAGCAGATGGAATAGTAGTCCGGATTTGAAACAAGGCTTGGCACTGTGTCGCCTGCCGGAAAGTTGAATACCACTATGTCTCCTGATGCTATGGTGTCATATCCTGCCAGACGGCGGTATTCCCACTGCGGTTTGTCGATGTACGACTTTGTACCCCACGGAAACGTGTGCTGCACAAGAGGGAACGACAATGGTGTGTTGGGTATGCGCGGACCGTATGCACATTTGCTGACTGCAAGAAAATCACCCACCTTCAATGTCTGTTCAAGAGATGACGATGGTATCTGATAATTCTGGAAAAGGTAAAGGTTGATGAAATATACTGCCACCAGTGCAAAGAGTATGGCATCAATCCAGCTGAATACTTTATATAGTGCAGGTTTGGTTTTTTCCCATTTGCGCCAGAAGCTCCATGGAATGAATTTGGTTATGAATATGTCGAAAATCAGGGGATAGAGCAATATCCACCAATAATTTCCTACCCAGACAATGAACAGGATGTATACTATACTCCATACAGAGAGTTTTATCCATGACGATACGGGGCGTGTAAAGCGTGATTTGATATCCATAGAGATGATATTGGTTAAGTCTGTTGTCAATGATATGCGGAACCGGCAATCCTATTTGTCGAAACAAAGCATGTCGTCCATGCCGAGCAAACCTTTTTGTCCCGAAGAGACTACATATTCGGCAGCCATTACGGCCCCGAGTGCAAATCCGTCCCGCGAGAATGCCTCATGGCGTATGCTGATGCGGTCGACAGCCGAAGTGTATTCCACTTCATGAATGCCCGGCACCGTACCCTTGCGAATGGCTGTAACCGGCAGCGTACCTCCTGCGGTGCCGGAATCTCCGTCAGTCAGTGCCCAGCTGCCTATACGGTCAATGTTTTCAATAAGCCCTTCGGCAAGAGTGATGGCGGTACCGCTCGGGGCATCTTTTTTTGCCGTGTGATGCACCTCGGTCAGGTGTGCCGAGTATGCGGGGCAGTCATTCATTATTTTGGCCAACTGACGGTTGATGGCAAACAGTATGTTTACTCCCAATGAGAAATTTGATGTCCAGAACAGGGTATAACCTCCGTCTGCGATCTCTTTCCTGATTTCAGGCAGTACGGCAGTCCATCCTGTTGTACCTGACACTACCGGCACTCCGGCTTGCCAGGCGCGGCGGTAGTTGGCTGCAGCGACCTGCGGTGCGGTAAATTCTATTGCCACATCGGCGGTTGCAAATTCCTTGCTTTCAAAGTCACTGCCGTTGTCGGCATCTATTTTCGACACTATTTCATGTCCGCGTTCCAGGGCTATACGTTCCACTATATGCCCCATTTTGCCATATCCTATCAGTGCTATTTTCATGGTTGCGCTTATCTTGGGTTTTTAACCTGCATTCGTTGCTATGAAATCCAATGCCTCGTATATTTCGTTGCGGGTTACGTTACAGTCTGTTTCGGCCTTGCCGGCTGCCGCAAGAAGTGTGAATATTATTCTGTCGTGATGGTTCTTTTTGTCCTGTTGCATCAAAGCAAACAGCGTGTCATATTGCTTACAGTTGATATTCAGTGGAGTATAGTATTCCCGGGCTAATGCGGAAAGTCGTGATACATCGTGCCTGTCGAAATTCATTTTCAGCATCGAAAGGTATAGTTCGCCTACCATTCCCCACATTACTGCATAGCCATGTGGTATCGGGTGCTGTTGCTGGTGCGAAAGGCTTTCGAAAGCATGACCGAGCGTGTGCCCGAAATTAAGTGTTTTACGCAGCCCTTTTTCTGTAGGATCGGCCTCAACGATACGGGACTTCGTTTCGATATTTTTTTCTATAAGGGGTGTAAGGTCGTCCAGATCGAAATGTTCGATATCGAATGCAAGGGTGCGGTCGAGCAGGTCGTTGCCGGTTAACAGTGCATGTTTCACCATTTCCGCAAAGCCCGACAGACGCTGGATACCATCCAATGTCCTGAAGAATTCAGGGTAGATGACAGTTTCTGCCGGTTGGGCAAATACTCCGACAAGGTTCTTCAGTCCGTGATAATTTATTCCTGTCTTGCCTCCTACCGAAGCGTCGACGGCACCGAGAAGTGAAGTCGGCACGTTGACGAACTGCATTCCTCGCTTGAATGTTGCGGCAGCCATGCCGCCGAGGTCGGTAATCATTCCGCCTCCCACACATATAAGCAACGAATGTCTGGTTGCCTGGTATTCGGTCAGAGCATCCCAGATTGTTTGCAGCGATGCCAGGTTCTTGTGTTCCTCTCCGGCGGAGATCACTATCATTTCGGTATGTTTCTGGACTATGAGCGGTACACACTCTATGGCGGTGTTGCTGTCGGCCAGCACAAACACTTTGTCGGCGGCATGCAATACAGGCAAACTGCTCAAAACCGATGCTATATCTCGGGTGATGATCATTGCTGCACAATAGTATTGTCTTATTTGCTCATGTCAAGCATGCGGTGTATGGGTCGGACGGCGCGTTCCCTTATTTCGGGGTCAATTTCTATGGCCGGAGTTTCGTCGCGCATACATAGGTAGAGCTTCTCCAGTGTGTTCTGCCGCATGTATCTGCACTCGTTACGGTCACACTTGCCTGTCGTAGGAGGTACAGGTATGAATTTGGTATTCGGGCACCGGCGGTGCATTTCGTGCAATATACCGCTTTCGGTGGCCACAAGATAACTCTTTTCGGGATGGGCTGCCGCATAGTTGAGCAATGCCTGTGTCGACCCTACCACGTCAGCCTGTCCGATGATGGCTTTGGGGCATTCGGGGTGGGCAAGGGTAACGGCTTCGGGGTATTGACGGCGTAGTTCGGCAAGATGTTCGGCCGAAAACTGCTCGTGTACATGGCAGGCTCCGTCCCAGAGCAACATATTGCGGCCTGTTACTTCATTGATATAGTTTCCCAGATTGCGGTCAGGACCGAAGATGATTTTTGCATCGTCCGGCAGTTGGTCCACAATCTTGCGGGCGTTCGTACTGGTAACCACTATATCGGTGTGTGATTTTACGGCAGCAGTGGTGTTGACGTATGAAATCACTGTGTGTCCGGGATGGGCGGCTATGAAGCGCGCAAAATCATCGGCCTGACAGCTGTCGGCAAGCGAACAGCCGGCCGTAATGTCAGGTACCAGCACTTTCTTGTCAGGAGAGAGTAGTTTTGCGGTTTCTCCCATAAAGTGCACGCCGCATACCACCAGTATTTTGGCATCTGTCTTTTCTGCCCATTGTGCCAATGCAAGGCTGTCGCCAACTACATCGGCTATGTCTTGGATGTCAGGCTCTTGATAATAATGAGCCAAAATCACGGCATTCTTCTCCTTGCGCAGACGCCTGATTCCGGATATAAGATCTTCCCGTGTCATGATTATAGTTGCTGCAATGTGATAAACATGGATTTAACAAGACAAAGGTACGAAAATTATTCGGAAATACTTGCCGTTGCCGCGCTTTTGATGCGGAGTTTGTAAATTTAATCATTACTTCATGATAATGTAATATTTTTGAAACATGATTTTTTGACCTTTGCATGGAAAAACATATTGTCAGGTAATACGCAAAAGTTAGTTGCCAAGCGATAATATGACTGCATTTTCGGATGATTTTGGCTCTGTGAAAAAGGATATGGTCGGGGGTGCCCAAATGACGGATGGACTGAGCTGAAAATAGCGAAATCCGAGGTCTCGACGGCTCATCAGACTTGCCTGAACGTTTTGCCGAGGAGCATGTTTTTAGATGATAACACCACCAGTGGCGGGAAGGCAGTCAATTCTTTGCAGCCGGAAAAATTGCGGTTGCTTACTTATAAAGATGTAAACTGATATGTGAGTTACTTATGGATATCGTATTTTTTGTAATCATTGCGGTACTGTGCATCCTTGCCGTATTCGACTTGTCAGTCGGGGTAAGCAACGATGCCGTGAATTTCCTCAATTCGGCAGTCGGCTCGAAAGCCGCTCCTTTCAGACGGGTGGTGGCCGTGGCAGCCGCAGGCGTATTTTTAGGCGCGGTCATGAGCAATGGCATGATGGATATAGCGCGTCACGGCATTTTCCAGCCGGAGCATTTCTCATTTTATGAAATCATCTGCATATTCATGGCGGTGATGGTCACCGACATAATTCTGATAGATGTGTTCAATTCTTTCGGTATGCCCACATCTACTACGGTGTCGATGGTATTCGAGCTGCTTGGTGCAACTTTTGCGGCATCGCTTGTAAAAATGTCGGGCGATGCTTCGGGATTGGCTTTTAGTGACTTGCTCAATGCCGACAAGGCTTTGTCTGTCATCATAGGCATATTCCTTTCGGTCCCGTTGGCATTTGTTTCCGGTATGCTTGTGCAGTGGTTGGCAAGACTGCTGTTCAAGTTCAGTTACAAAGATCATCTTTCTTGGAAAATCGGTGTTTTCGGAGGGCTTGCCTCCACTGCCATCGTATATTTCCTGCTTGTCAAAGGTGCCGGAGAATTGGTGTTCATGACTCCACCTGTCAAAAACTGGATTGCCTCCAATACCGGTCTGATTATATGCTGTTGCCTGATTGGCTTTACAATATTGATGCAGGTGCTGCATTGGCTGAAGGTCAACGTGTTTAAGGTCATCGTCCTGATGGGTACATTTGCTCTCGCGATGGCATTTGCGGGCAATGACCTCGTGAACTTCATCGGAGTGCCGCTGTCAGGACTGTCGGCATACACCGACTATATACATAACGGAAATGGCGATCCCCGCGGATTCATGATGTCATCGCTCAATTCTTCCGCCGATACTCCGGCTGTGTTTCTGCTCTTGGCCGGAGTTGTCATGGTTGTGTCGCTTGCCACATCGCGCAAAGCCCGCAATGTGGTGAATACTTCGGTGAATCTCACACGTCAGGATGCCTGTGACGAACTGTTTGCATCGTCGAGGTTTGCACGTATCATCACACGATGGTGTATCAACGTCTGTTCTTGGATAAGGCAATACATACCCGACAGGATATACCGTTGGATAAACCGCCGTTTCGACACTTCGGAAGCTCTTTTGGCCGATGGTGCGGCGTTCGACCTCGTCCGAGGATCCGTCAACCTCGTATTGGCAGGAGTGCTTATCGCGATAGGCACATCGTTGAAACTGCCGTTGTCGACTACATACGTTACATTTATGGTGGCAATGGGCACTTCGCTTGCCGACCGTGCGTGGGGGCGGGAAAGTGCCGTGTTCCGCATCACTGGCGTGGTGTCGGTTATCGGCGGATGGTTTGTCACGGCCGGTGTGGCATTTATAGGTGCCGGCATCATCGTGCTGCCAATGCTCTTTGGCGGCGGTGTATCTGTCTTGATTGTGGCTGCACTTGCCGTTGTAATGCTTGTGCGCAACAATTTCCGCAACCGGGGAAAACATACTGATGAAGGTGATGACGTGCTTTACCGTACCATTCTGGCAACTGACGACAAGAACGAACTCTGGAATTTGCTGCGGATATATCTCGCCGGACGATATGCCGGTTTTCTGCGGTTTGCCGGGTGCACTTTCCCCGATGTCACCGCCGGATTCATCGGAGATGATGCCGGCCGGCTGCGTTCCATTTCACGGAGTATTATGAAGCGGAAAGGTTTGTTGAAAGACGAACGCCGGAAGGAAACGCTTTGTATGCGCAAACTCGCTGTCGGAATTGCCATCGAAAAAAATGCCTGGTTCTATCTCGCCAACAACTGTTGTATGGCAATGCTTTACAATTTACAGCGTATCAACGAAGTATGCTACGAACACGTCGACAACAATTTCCGCTCCCTGCCAGCCCGCTTTGCCGGTGAATTCGCTCCGCTCGGCCGACGTGTGACAGACATACTGGAAGAGGCTGCTGTGCTTGTCGAAAACGGGTCCGCCGGGCAGGTAGGTATGTTGCGCCACGAATGTGAGAACGTGAAAAACGACATCTCGCTGCTTTCAAAAAGTGTATTGGAATATCTGCACTCATGTAATGCCGAACACATGACAGTGACATACGTCTATCTCAACATGCTCAACGAAACCCAGGAGATGGTGTCGAATCTGCGCAAACTGCTCCGCGCCTCGCAGAAACTCAACTATTCCATCCGGCAGGAGTCCGCCGACTTGTGACTGCAGCTATCGTTTGTCATTCTCGGTTCCGTCAGACGGCTTCCACATAAAGTGGTGGGTACACATACCTTTCTGTCCGTCCTCTTGTATGCTTTATAGCCGGGCGGGAACTCTCCGCGACCATTTTTCCAATGTCATCGCTCTTGCCCCGTAGGAGATTGTCAGTCTTCCGGCCTCCGTCATGTATATGCCCTGAATGTAGGGCTGTCATTGGCATATTATTGTTGTTTTGCCTGTTTGGTTTATTGTTCGGGTGTGTGGTATTTGTATCCGGCATCACATTGCATTTTGCACGGATGCGTTTCATTGGATATTCACAATGGATATCCAATGAAATAAAATAGCCTGATAGGCAAGTTGATCGTAATGATTAATTATCTCAGAGGGGAGATGGTGGCGGTTTTGAATCCACGCACTGGTTTTTGAATGTCAGTTGACTCTTTCGGCAGAGTGAAGTCAAACTGTAAGCCCCCTTCCGGGCGGTTGCTTACGGTTATGCTGCCTCCGTGCAGTATTATGGCGTTCTTTATGATCGAAAGCCCGAGTCCTGTGCCGCCGAGTTTCCTCGAACGCCCTTTGTCGATACGGTAAAACCGCTCGAAAAGATGAGGCAGATGCTCTTCTCCGACACCGCTGCCGTTGTCAGAAAATTCAAAATGGAATTCTGTCTCGGTTTCGCCGGTCAGCCGTATGGAGATGCGGGTGCCGCCCGAATATGATATTGCATTGTTTGTCAGATTCC
Source organism: Candidatus Aphodosoma sp. (assembly GCA_051870875.1). Taxonomy (GTDB): domain Bacteria; phylum Bacteroidota; class Bacteroidia; order Bacteroidales; family Paludibacteraceae; genus Aphodosoma. Next base: position 2,014 of record JBJECG010000016.1, on the reverse strand, counting down.
GGAATACTGATGCAATCATCTCATGGTTGCCGCTGATCACTGCCGTGGCAGGTATGTCGCAGTCGATTTTTATGCCGCTTGCCTGGGCGGGCAGTTCTTCATCGGCGATGACTTCGTCAAGTATATCCTTTACATTCAGCTGTTCCATCATTATATGGTGATTGCCGTCGTCCATTCTGGTGATGGTCGACACATCATCGAGCAGACGTTTCAGGCGTCCGGCGTTTTCATAGCATTTTGATATGAAGTGGTTTCGCTGGCTGTCTGTCATGTCGGGATTGCTCATCACAGTCTCCAGGCATACCTGTATCGAGGCGACAGGAGTTTTCAGTTCATGGTTTATGTTGTTGGTCAGTTGCTTCTTTATGCGTATTTTCTCCTGTTCCTGATGCAGGGCCAGCTGGTGCTGGCGGTCGCTTTCTGTTACGGCATTCTGCATTTTGGCATAAAGACGGATGATATGGCTCGATATTTCGCCCAGTTCATCGTGCGGAAAAGCTTCGTCGGCATAGATACGCTCGCCTCGTTCTGCTTTTTGGGCAAATCGGTTGAGGCGGGAAATGGTCTGCCCGAGTTTGCGGGTTACGAAATAAGCCGGAACACTCAGTGTGATGGTTATGCCGAGCATAAACCAGATGAAATGCCGGTCGGCGGCAAGCAGTTCGCCGAGAGTGACCGAACTGTACGGTACTGCCGCACGCACTATTATGTCATCGGCAGCCATTGCCGAATAGAAATAGTTTTCGTTGTCAGACTGCGAATGCCTGCGCACAGTGTAACCGCTCCCTCGGGCAATGGCTTCCGCTATCTCAGGACGTGTCAGGTGGTTGGACTTTGGCAGGGTATCGAGCGAATTGTCAAATGCCACATTGCCGTCTCTGTCGATGACTGATATGCGCATTCCCGGCAGCGGCAGCTTATCCGCCGAAAGGAAACTGCCGGCAGTGGCTCCGTTCTGCAGTGCATGTATCAGTTCAAGGTTGAACAGTTGCAGACGCCCGTTCAACTGTTCGGCCTTGAAATGCACCTCGCGCCGGTACTGGAAAAGCAGGCAGCAGCCTGTCAGTATCCATGAAAACAGCAGCAGTACCGCAAACAGTTTGTGGTGGTATGCCACGGTCTTATATTTTGAATCCATATCCGTATCCCGAACGTGTGACAATATGTTTGCCGTAAACCCCCAGTTTCCGGCGCAGGCGGGTGATGTTCACATCTACTGTGCGGTCGAGTACCACAGCCTCGTTGTGCCATACCTTGTCCAGAATCTCTTCCCTCGAAAATATTGTACCGGGGTGGCTTGTCAGCAACTTCAGTATTTCCAGTTCCTTGCGGGGTACGGTCACCTCTTTGCCGTCTATGGTCAAAATCTGCTGTTTCACGTCTATAGCTATGCCCGGACATATTATTGTCCCGCTCTCAGTATCGGCTGTGGCCGTGTGGCCGGAGGTACGGCGCAGGACGGCCTGTACGCGGGCAGTCACATTGCGTATTGTGTATGGCTTTGTTATATAGTCATCGCCTAAAGCCAGTCCCGCTTCCATCTCGTCTTCTGTGTCTTTTGCCGTACAGAATATTATCGGTACACCGGCCGTATCGGGGTTTTCCTTCATTATGCGAGCCATCTTGAAGCCGTTTGTGGCTCCCATCATCACATCAAGCAATATCAGGTCGTAATCCTGCAAAGCCAGCTTCAACGCCTCTTCCGCACTGTAGGCCACATCCACGTCATAACCCTTTATTTCAAGGTTGAACCGGAGCGCATCGCACAGCGTCTCCTCATCGTCCACTACAAGTATTCGTTGCATAATGTCTGTTTTTGGTTGTTGGGTTTCTTTTTTTTTGCATTGCACATATAGCGAAAAACAGATGCAGAGTCAAGTTTGCGCATTATGTCAAGGCTTGTCCTGTTTTTTGCAGTACGCAAAAATGGCGGCAAGTTGATGAACCCTGCCGCCATTCTTGCTCTCCCTCTTGGACTTGAACCAAGGACCCTCTGATTAACAGTCAGATGCTC
>JBJECG010000015.1:0-2735 GCA_051870875.1 Candidatus Aphodosoma sp. | reverse complement strand
GAAAGGTGTTTGGCGATACCTCAGGTGAAATACAATCTCCCACGCTTATTGTTTTTATTATCCATCATCACGGGGAGAGTGAGAAATAAAACATACTAAAATGAAAAAACTCATTTGTGTAGCCATTGCCATTATCGCATTAGGCATGACCGGTTGTTCAAGCACCAAGTACATCACAAATTCGTCCAACCTTCATATGAATCAAACTCAAGTGGTTCTTTCTAATGCTAACTTTAAGGTTGTAAAAGAGGTTTCTACATACTTTACTTATAAACACAAGCAGAAACTTGATTCAGAACTTTTGAAACAGAGTGCATATGCAGCCTTGGTGAGAGAAGCGAGATTGACCGGTTCGCAAACGCTCATCCATGTTACCTTAGAACAGGTAAGCCGTGGAAAAAGGAGTTTGTTCGGCGGAGATAAATCGGATAATGTTATCCTTGTTTCCGGTGTTGTGATTGAATTCACAAAATAAAACGCTCTGCACCTATTTGTCGTCCCAAATAGGTTTCTTTCGAAAGCACAAAGCATTACAAGTAATCTCATTTTCGTGAGGTTACTTGTTGTTACTAAGAACGTAATTCCCTGTTTTTTTGTTTTTATGTTATTTATGGTGGGTATCTTCATTCCACAGTTTTTTTATCCTTTGAGATCTATATTTACGGATTGCTTTTTATTCCACCGTCGCAATATACAACAAAGAGCAGACAGATAGCATACAAAAAGCAGTATATAAAAATCCCTCACCGAGGTATAAATTTGTATTTATTTTTACTTTTTAGGGGGGGGTATTGTGCGTTTGTATTAAAATTACTATCTTTGCAGCGTTTAATAATAACGCTTATGAAGAAGTACTTATCTTTCCTGTTCCTATCTTTGTTCTTAGGTCTCAGTGCGCCGACAAATGCCCAAATGTCTTTGTTGGCAATGGCGACGGATTTCCATTGGTATCCCGGGCGTGTTGTTTTGCTGGACGGGACTATGAGTGAATATCCGGCTATCAGGTTGCCGCGATATGTTGACGTATCGTTGGTAGTGTCGGAAGACGGTGAGAAGCATAACAAACATATTAAATACGACCCTGACGAGGTGGCGTATATCGAAGTGTGGCATAAGAATTTCCCTGATTCTGTTTATCGCTTGTATAGTATGCGCACCGAGAAAAAATATTCCACTCACTTTTGGAGTACTGTTGATATAGCGGGTGAACACGGCATGCTAATGAAGGGTGCGCATAGTTATGAAATAGATGACGAGACGGGAACGTTATTCGGCAAACTCTATTCAAGCGGTACAGCACCTGCCCAATTTGCCTTTTTTGTATGGTTGGAGGGCGATCAATACTTTCAACTATGGACGCCGTATTCCAAGCGGAAGATGGCAAAGATATTTGCTAAAGATTCCACATTGAGCACATTACTCAAGGAAAGTAAAGAAGACGTGACGGTGGAATTTCTGCTGGACAACTACACTCCCCAAGAATAGCAAAAACACATCATAATGAAAAAGTATTCGCTCATAGCAGTTGCCTTACTGCTTTTTATGTGCAGTATTTCAGCACAAGAGACATTGCGCAAAAGCGTTTGTATTGTTACTCCTCTGTATGAAGAGTCCGACAAGCCTCAGATGCTTTCATTGAGTCTTTGGTTTTCAAAACACCAGTTCCGTTCAGAAGCAAATATGCTGGCGGCATATCGTAGGGGAACTTTTGGTTCCGGATTTGTTTATCAAGCCGATGGGCAACTGCTTGTCATTACGAACCGGCATGTTGTCGGCTATGCTACTCAAGCCGATATCGAGTTTCAAGCAGGGCGCAACACTATTCATTATGACAGTTGTGCGGTGCTGAGCATTAGCCACGAATTTGACCTGGCAGCCATACAGTTGCCTTCGGATGCGGATGTGCTTCCGCTTTCGTTAGAGACTCGCCTGGTGACAGAGGGCGAAGAGGTAACCACTGCGGGCTATCCGGCTTTGGCAAGTAAACCTTCGTGGCAATTCGGCAAAGGCAATATTTCTAATGCCATGCTCTATGATACGGAACTTACTGATGAAAATCATTATATCCTACAACATACGGCTCCGATTGATGGGGGTAGTTCGGGCGGTCCCTTGCTGTCGTCCGACAATAGGGTGCTGGGTGTGAATACGTGGAAAGCCGGTGGGCGTGAGAATGTGGGACTGGCAATACCGGCTTCTTATATTAAAGAGTTTGTTGCTTCGCTTGCCTCAACGGATAATCGGAATAATATATGGCAGACGGTAATACACCTGTCCATCGATGAACTGGACCGACGTTTCGAATCAGTACCCGATTCGGTGATGCAACAGATTCGCGAAAGCAGTACAGAACTTTTAGAGCCCATAGAGCGTATCAGCGCATATGTAGAAGCCCATCCCAAGCAAGCCAAAAAGCGTTCGGCAGCGTCTTCGAGAGGGGTAGGTGCTCAATATGCCATACATTCGACTTTTGGTTTATCTTATTCGTTTTCTTCCCCTGCACTGCATGCACATACGGCAGAGATGTACTATTCGTATATTATCCATAAGTATGGTATCATAGGTGTAGATTTGCGAATGAATGCCGTTAGAGCGTACTACGATGAGGATATTGCCGGATTTTATGAAAAACCATACGATGTGCAGGCCGGTATATCGGGTGGACCGCATGCCGGTGTGCAACTGCCGTGCCGTGTGGGAAAGGCGGTTTACATTACTCCTCGCGTTGTATATCA
>JBJECG010000014.1:0-12455 GCA_051870875.1 Candidatus Aphodosoma sp. | reverse complement strand
CAATATCTGTAGAAGGACTCGAGAATCATAGAATTATATAGTCATTCCCTATTGAATCAATCACTATGAGTGAACAGAAAAATATAGACCGCCGTGAGTTCTTGAAACTTTTCGGCATAGGAGCTGCGGCTACAACAACCGCTTTGGCCGGTTGTAATTCCGATGACAATGCGGTGACAGGCAACCGTACCACACAAAGTGGGATACCTGACGGCAAGATGACATACCGCGTCAACCCAAAGACAAACGACAAAGTGTCCATCTTGGGTTACGGCTGTATGCGTTGGCCTGACGTTAACGGTGGTGTAGGGCGCGATGCCGATGCCGAACTCGACCAGGAAACCATCAATCTTTTGGTGGATTACGCTCTGGAACACGGTGTGAACTATTTCGACACATCGCCGGCATACTGCATGGGGCGTTCCGAACGGGCTACCGGTATTGCCCTCAAACGCCATCCTCGCGACAAATATTTCATAGCTACCAAACTGTCCAATTTTGCCCCGTCTACATGGTCGCGCGAAGCTTCGCTTGCCATGTACCGCAATTCTTTCAGCGAATTGCAGACCGACTATATCGACTATATGCTGCTGCACGGAGTAGGTATGGGCGACGGCATGTCAGAGTTCAACGCCAGGTATATAGACAACGGGGTACTTGATTTCCTGCTTGCCGAACGTGAGGCCGGGCGCATACGCAATCTCGGTTTCTCATATCATGGCGACATCAAAGTGTTTGACTACTTGCTGTCGCAGCACGAACGGTATAAATGGGATTTTGTCCAGATTCAGATGAATTATCTCGATTGGCGTCATGCCAAGGAGATAAATCCTCGCAATACGAATGCCGAATATCTTTATGGCGAACTGGAGAGGCGCGGCATTCCTGTCGTCATAATGGAACCGCTTCTCGGAGGACGCCTTTCAAAGGTGCATGACCACATAGTGGCCCGCCTCAAACAGCGTGAACCCGAACGCAGTGTGGCTTCGTGGGCATTCCGTTTTGCCGGAACTCATCCGGGAGTGATGACTGTATTGAGCGGTATGACTTATATGGATCATTTGCAGGACAATCTGCGTTCGTTCTGTCCGCTGAAGCCTTTGACCGGTGAAGAGATTGATTTCCTCTACGAAACGGCTGACCTGATGATGCAGTACCCGACTGTCCCCTGCACTGCCTGCAAATATTGCATGCCTTGTCCGTACGGACTTGATATTCCGGGGATATTCCAGCACTACAACAAGTGTGTGAATGAAGGCAATATGCCCGAAAACAGTCAGTCGGAAAACTATCGTCAGGCACGCAGGGCTTTTCTGGTAGGATATGACCGCAGTGTGCCTCGTCTGCGTCAGGCGAACCACTGCATCGGTTGCAACCGATGTGTACACCACTGCCCTCAAGGCATCAACATACCGAAAGAGATGCAGCGCATAGACAGTTTCGTCGAACATCTCAAGCAAGGCACCCTCTGATAGTCTGCTTTTATGGATATGGAATCTCTGACAGACATCCTGCACCGTGGCAACCACTCGCTTGTGGTTGCCAACGGGGCGGTCCGTACGTTCAACGGGCGTGGGGTATCCGATCTGTATCGATTGCTGGTCACAGCCCCTGCATTTCTGAGAGGCGCGGCAGTTGCCGATAAGGTAATAGGCAAAGGCGCGGCAGCCCTTATGGTATTGGGCTGTGTCAGTGAAATCTATACCGACATCATCAGCACCCCGGCTCTTGCTCTTTTCAGAGAGAACGACATGAGCGTCAGTTTCTCCAAGGAAGTACCTCATATCATAAATCGTACAGGTACAGGCATCTGTCCTGTGGAAACGCTTTGCGGCGGTTGCCGGACAGCAGCAGAGTGTCTGCCTTTTATCAGGGATTTTATTGACAGACAACCAGAATGAGATACAGATATATAGTATCGGCATTGACATTTTGTACCCTTTCCCATTGTCTGACTGGCATCCATGCACAGGAAAGGGCCGATACGGTCAGAACACACCGTATTGATGAAGTGGTGGTTACAGGCACCCGTAGTGCTGCCGATGTGCGCCACCTTTCGCAAACCGTCTCTGTTGTCGGCCGCAAGGAGATTGACCAGTCCATGCACTCCTCGCTTTTGCCGGTACTCACCGAAAACGTACCAGGACTATTCACCACTTCGCGAGGCATAATGGGTTACGGTGTGTCGGGTGGTGCGGCTGGTGCGATTTCGCTTCGAGGTCTGTCGGGCAGCACGGCTCGTATGATGGTCTTGGTCGACGGTCATCCGCAGTATGCCGGCATTTTCGGTCATCCGATAGCCGATGCGTACCAGTCGCTTTTGGCTGACAGGGTAGAGGTGTTGCGTGGTCCGGCATCCGTAATTTACGGCTCAAACGCCATGGGCGGTGTGGTCAATATTGTCACACGCAAATTGCATGAAGATGGCATCCGTACCAATCTTCATGCCGGCTATGGAATCTACAATACCGTTGAAACGGAACTGACCAACATGGTGCGTAAAGGAGGATTCTATTCTGTAGTTTCAGTATCATACAACCGCACTGACGGACACCGTGAAAATATGGACTTCGAGCAATATGGCGGTTATCTCAAATTGGGTTACAACATAACACGAAACTGGGACATGTACGCAGATGCAGATTTCACCCATTTCAATGCATCCTATCCGGGTCCCGTATCCGCACCTTTGCTTGATGCCTTTCAGCGCATTGGTCGGGGAGTCGTTTCGTTTGCCCTGACCAACGGATATGGACTGACATCCGGCGCAGTCCGGTTTTTCTATAATTGGGGCAACCATTGGATAAATGATGGTTATACCCCGAGTGCAGGCGAAACTTCGCAGGACGGGCGTTTCAGCTCATTCGACAATATGATGGGTGTCTCACTCTACCAAAGCGTGCGGATTTTCAAAGGTAACCGCACCACATTCGGTTTCGACTGGTTTCGTTACGGCGGCAAGGCCTGGACAGATTATGTCTCTGGTGAAAAAGCCGGCACAAGGCGCGATTTGGTCGACAAGCACGAGGATGAATTTGCCGGATATATCGACTTCCGTCAGCATATAGTCAGTTGGTTTACTCTAAGTGCCGGTATCCGTGTCGACAACCACTCCCGTGCCGGTACGGAATGGATACCGCAGGCCGGGCTTGCTTTTCATCTGCCGTATAGTATGGAGTTGAAGGCTTCTGCTGCCAAAGGTTTCCGTTATCCGGTTATCCGCGAGATGTATATGTTCCCGCCGCAGAATCCCGACCTCAAACCGGAGTCGATGTGGAATTACGAAATCGCTTTCTCTCAAGACCTGCTTGGAAACATGCTCCACTATGGTATCAACATCTTCTGCATAAATGGCAAGAACTTGATAATGACACTGCCGAATCCCAACGGTCCTGGAATGCTAAACCAGAATTCGGGTAAGATAAGCAATGCCGGAGTGGAATTCGATGTCACTTGCAGCATCAACTCCGACTGGACGGTGGACGCCAACTACAGTTTCCTGCACATGGAGAACCCCGTCATCGCCGCACCGGAGCACAAACTCTACGTAGGTGGCAATTATACCAGAGGACGTTGGAGCGTGTCTTCTGGCATACAGTACATTGCAGGACTTTATACTTCAGTCGGTGAAAATCCTGCTACGGAGCGGTTTGTGCTGTGGAATCTCCGCGGACAGTTCAGTGTGCTGAAATGGCTTAAAGTATGGATTATGGGCGAAAATCTCCTCGCGCAGAAGTACGAGATAAATGCCGGGTATCCTATGCCACGTGCCACTGTAATAGGGGGTATAAACATTCATTTGGCGAATGGTTTCAAAAAATCGCCGCCTGAACGCAATTAGAATATAAAAAACAATATAAAAACATTATTGATTGTATGGAAACAACCGTAAAATTCTATTCGTTGGGATATTCCGACGTAAAGACTTATCTTGCAGCTTTGATTTTCATTTCGGGCAACATCGTTGTTCCTCAGTTCTTTCATCTCATGCCACAAGGTGGTGTCACATGGTTGCCGATCTATTTTTTCACCCTTGTCGGAGCATATAAATACGGATGGCGTGTCGGACTGCTTACGGCCGTCGCATCACCTCTTGCCAATTCCCTGTTGTTCGGTATGCCCCTTGCGGCCGGGTTGCCTGCAATACTGTTGAAATCTACGCTCCTCGCCATTTTTGCCGGCATGGCAGCCTCGTACTTCAAGAAAGCCACACTGTGGACTCTCATTATCGTAGTCCTTGCATATCAGGTTGTCGGTACTCTTGGCGAATGGGCTATGAAGGGCGATTTCTATCTTGCCGTACAGGATTTCCGCATAGGTGTACCGGGTATGCTGTTGCAATTGTTCGGCGGTTGGTTGTTCCTCAACAGGTTGATGCCTATGGTTGGCAACCGCCAAGGACTGTGATTTCCGTAAACATAAAAACAATAATACCGTTATGGTTTTCTGGCATGGACTGCTGAAGATTGATGTCGTCTCGACCATTCTTTGCCGTGCTGTAGCGGCAGTCCAATGGCGTGAGCCTGGTTGTCATGGTTTTACATTTTTGCTGCTGACGCTTCGTGTCCAATTTCAGATCTCTGCCGTCAAACCGTCAAATGCCAGGTGTACGTTGGCAGGCAGTTGTCTTTCAACTTCGGCATGCAGCCCTATGTGGTGCGACATGTGTATGAGGTACGCTTCTTGCGGTGATATGCGGGTTATGTTGGCAATGGCCTCGTCCACAGTCTCGTGGCTTGGGTGCTGCTGATAGCGCAGGGCGTCTATTATCAGAGTGTGTACACCTCGCAGTTTCCAAAACTGGTTTTCCGGTATAGTACTCACATCGGTGAGGTATGCCATCTGGTCGATACGGTAGCCGAGTATCGGTTTATGACCATGCAGCAGACTTATGGCGGTTATCTCTATGCCGTTGACAGAGAACGGCTTTTCATGCGACACGGTGTGCATGCATAGTTTCGGTATGCCAGGGTATTGGTGCTCGGTAAAGCAGTAGGGCATTCGAGTGCGGATAGCTTGGTTTACCTGTCGGTCACCGTAGATATCCACGTCCCCGAACCGGCAGAATGGCCGCAGATCGTCTATCCCGCCCACGTGGTCGTAATGCTCGTGCGACAGCAGTACGGCATCTATTCTTTCAAACGGCAGATACAGCGTCTGTTGTCTGAAATCGGGCCCGCAGTCGAGCAATATGCGGCTGCCTTGGGTTTCTACAAGGACGGATGTCCGTAGTCTGTGGTCTCGGATGTCGCCGCTCGTGCACACCTCGCACCGGCATCCTGTTTCCGGTACACCTGTCGATGTACCCGTTCCAAGAAATGTTATTTTCATACTATCCGGATGTTTGCTGTATCGGTCCTCAACCGTTACAGTCTGTTCCCCGGCAAAGTTACAGCTTTTATTGTTTTGTTATATGTTTCATTTCAGATAAATGGGCAATTTGCAGAAATTTGGCTGCAAATTGAATCCGGCTCTGTTTCCGGAAAAATTTTGATGTATGATGAAGTTGTTGTCCCTCAATATCTTGTTTCAAATAAGGCATCGGCTTGGACAATCTGTAGGTTCCCCTATGGCAATGGCCTGACTGGAATGGGAGAATGGGGAGGAGGATACCTTACTGATTCTGCGACTGTTGTCGGGATGGTTATTCCCTGTAGTCAGAAGGCTTGGTGCTCAGGTTTTGCCGGATATAACGATGCTGTCCATAATCTAACGATTTGTTACCGCTATATACATGTAAACGTCTGAAAGATAAAGAAGTCAAGATACCTGTTCATTACGGCATCCGTACTTTCCTCCCGCATACGGATTAGCTTTTTCAATTGTGCTTCGGTAAGGTGAGGACAGTCGCTTTTCTCACTACGCTTGTTTTGAAGACGCTCGTATGGATTTTCTTTGATAAGCCCGGGACGGAAAGCTTCGGCTACATACGACTTAAACCGTTTGTGGTAGTTATGAATGGCAGCCTGACTTCTGATGACTGGCTTCCCTTTCATCGTATAGGTTTGTTCCTCCCTTATGAAAAGGTCAAACTGATAGATGTGTTGCAAGGTTACATCATCAAAAGGTTTTGAACTGGCTGAACCGCTCCAATGCTTTGTATGTAGTTAAATGCCCTTTTCAGGTCCTTCACGAAGCGGACGGTTGTTGATGCGCTGTCTCGTAGCCATGCCATAAAATTTCGGCGGTTGCCACCGTCCGCACTCAGGTATGTTTTGAATTGGGCAATGGTCATATCGTCCTTATTCACCTGCATGGCGATAAGGATGTGCTCGAACTCTGTTACTTTCTTTTGGATTTCCTCATTGATAACAACGGCACGCAGATGATTAACCACCATTCCATTCTCCCATTGGTCGAGGGTGACATTGTGCCCTGAATGGAAATAACAGCGTTCACGTTGTAGGCAAACCACGATTTCGATAGCTCCTGCCACTGTTGCCGTGGCTTTCTTCTTCCGGTTAAAGAATAATCTTACATACTTACCCATAATGGTAACACATTCGAGAGATTGGTGACACAGCTACGGTAACGCAACAACTGTTCCGAAGGGGCTTTTTACGTCCAAGTGTGTCGCTTTTTCTCGTTTTTTGATGGTGTTACCACTTTTACCTCAAAATAATGGATAGCTGATTGAGCATCAGAAGTGGTGAATGGCTTTGAAAAGAAAAAGGCCTTCTCTGAAGAAGGCCTTTATTTTGGTGATCCAGCTGGGGCTCGAACCCAGGACCCCAACATTAAAAGTGTTGTGCTCTACCAACTGAGCTACTGAATCAACGGAATTTTTGAAAAGAATACCCTTTTCAAAATCGGGTGCAAAGATATGCTTTTTTTTTGAAACATCCAAATAATTTATATACGTATTTTTTGTATGGTGCAAAATTTTGGAATACACGTAATTGGCGTTTTAGCTGCTATGAGTGGCACATTATTTGTAGCAACTTTTGATGTTTTGTTTGTCCGGATGTGTGTATTATTCATCTTGTGGAGTGTATTTGCATGGAAGAGTCCGACCGTTTCATGGCTCTTTTCCGCAAAATACGGATTTTCGGGTGAATACATCGGTTGGCTGCGTTTTTTCCGTACTTTTGTATCGGAATTCTGACGGTATGCTTTCTGTTGGCTGGTTGGAATTCTGAATAGCTTGCAGCATTTTGCAGCAATAAGTAAACTGTATTGGACTGACGCTATGTTATTATGAAACATAAACCATTACGAAGCGGGACCCCGACGGACCGGATGGCTTGTGAATGCAGCAGATAGAGGGAGGCGGATAAGGGAACTGACAAACTTGTGCGGACAGATTATGTCGCACCGCGCCCTGCTGTCAGGCGGAATGACGAAAGCGTAGCAAAGACGGCATTGCAGTCGGAAAGCATGCTGGTATCCAATCGTATGAACTTATTTCTTGATTTGCTTACATTGACCGGATATGGATCAGAATCTGAAAATAAAGAAATTTGCCGTGAAGTGGTGGAATGAATTGAAACCATACAAAGTTGCCTTGGCTGTATCCTCTGCCCTTCTGTTGGTGGCGGTAGCCTTGATAATGGTTTTCCTGCTGCACAAGCCGGAACCGGCAGTGACGAAACCCGTGGTGGTAGTGGAGCCGGTGTTACGTGAAAATGTGGAGCTGTACAGCGAGTATGTCGGCCGTATCAGGGCTCAGCAGTTTGTCGAAGTGCGTGCGCGTGTGGAAGGATATCTGGAGCAGATGTCGTTTGCAGAAGGAACTTATATCAACCGTGGGCAGGTGCTTTTTGTGATAAATCAGGACCAATATCGCGCAAAGGCTGACAAGGCGCGTGCGCAGTTGAAGAAAGACCAGGCTCAGGCTGACAAGGCGCGGCGCGATGTGGAGCGCATTCGTCCGCTGAAGGCGCAGAATGCGGTGAGCCAGCTTGATTTGGACAATGCCGAGGCTGCGTTCCAGAGTGCCGAAGCAACTGTGGCGATGAGCGAGGCGGAGTTGGCGCAGGCCGAACTCGAACTTGGTTATACCGTAGTGCATTCGCCTATCTCGGGTTACATCAGCGAACGTAATGTCGATCTTGGAACTCTTGTCGGTCCGGGAGCTAAATCACTTTTGGCTACAATGGTGAAGCGCGATACCGTGCTCGTGGATTTCAGCATGACCGCTCTTGACTATCTGCGCAGCAAGGAGCGTAATGTGGAACTCGGCCTCCAGGACTCGACACGCTTTTGGCAGCCCAACATAACAATTACTCTTGCCGACAATACCGTATATCCTTTCCGCGGTTATGTGGATTTTGCCGAACCGCAAGTCGATCCGAAAACCGGTACATTCTCCGTGCGTGCCAAGATGCCTAATCCCGATCAGGTGTTGTTGCCGGGGCAGTTTACCAAAGTGCGCCTGCTGCTCGATGTGCGCGAAGGGGCTGTGGTCGTACCGATGCGGGCCGTCATCATAGAGAAAGGCGGCGCATACATCTATGTGGTGCGTCAGGATAATGTAGTCGAACGCCGGTTCATAGAACTTGGTCCTGAGTATAAAAACAATGTGGTGGTGGAGCGCGGCCTTGTCGCAGGCGAAACCATCGTGGTGGAAGGGTATCACAAACTCAGCCATGGCATGGAGGTGGAACCGATGACCAGATCCGAATACGATTTGAAGTTTGACAAGCCGACAGACGGAGGTGCCCAATGAAAAGTGACAGACAACTGAAGCCGAATTTCTTTATCACGCATCCCGTATTTTCCATTGTCATTTCCATATTGATAGTTATAGTGGGGGTGATCGGTCTGATCATGCTCCCTATCGACCAATATCCGCAGATCACTCCCCCGGTAGTGCAGATCACGGCTTCATATCCGGGTGCAAGTGCGCTGACTGTCTCGCAGGCTGTGGCTACAACTGTCGAGCAGGAACTCAACGGTACGCCCGGTATGCTGTATATGGAGTCGACAAGCTCCAATTCGGGCAGCTTTTCTGCAACCGTTACGTTTGATGTTTCCGCCAATCCTGATTTGGCGGCCGTAGAGGTACAGAACCGTATAAAATTGGCTGAAAACCGCTTGCCTGCCGAGGTGGTGCAGAACGGCATTCAGGTATCGAAGCAGGCATCAAGCCAGTTGCTCACCATATGCCTTACGTCTGACGACCCCAAGTTCGATGAGATATACCTCAGCAACTTTGCAACAATCAACGTGCTTGACGTCTTGCGCCGCATACCGGGTGTGGGGAGGGTGTCGAATATCGGCAGCCGCTATTACGCCATGCAGATATGGGTGAAACCCGACCGGTTGGCCAGCTACGGCCTGACTGTAAAAAATATACAGGATGCCCTCAAAGACCAGAACCGGGAGTCGGCAGCCGGAGCATTGGGACAGCAGCCGGTCAACGGCATCGACATTACCATACCGATTACTGCGCAGGGGCGTCTGTCATCGGTTTCGCAATTTGAGGACATTGTTGTGCGTGCCAATCCGGACGGGTCAATGATACGGTTGAAAGACGTGGCGCGGATTTCGCTGGAAGCCCAGTCGTACAACACAGAGAGCGGACTCAACGGCGAAAATGCCGCCGTGCTTGCCATATACATGCTGCCGGGAGCCAACGCCCTTGATGTGGCCGCCGATGTAAAAAACGCTATGAAGGAGATGAGCAGCTCGTTCCCTGAAGGCCTTACATATGACATACCGTTTGACAGCACAATATATATATCAGAATCCATCAGTAAGGTATATAGGACACTGTTTGAAGCTTTGTTGCTTGTGATACTTGTGGTGTTCCTGTCTTTGCAGAACTGGCGCGCCACGCTTATACCGATAATAGCGGTGCCGATATCGTTGATCGGTACATTCGGTTTCATGCTTGTATTCGGCTTTTCACTTAACATACTTACGCTTTTGGGATTGATTCTGGCCATAGGCATTGTGGTGGACGACGCAATAGTGGTGGTAGAGAATGTGGAGTACCTGATGGCATACGAGCACCTGTCTGCATACGACGCCACGACCAAGGCTATGCACAACTTGACAGGGGCGTTGATAGCCACGTCTCTTGTACTGTGTGCCGTGTTTGTGCCGGTCAGTTTCCTGAGCGGCATAACAGGTATGCTTTACCGCCAGTTTACTGTCACGATAGCAGTGTCGGTGATGCTATCGACTGTAGTGGCGCTGACGCTGAGCCCGGTGATGTGTGCGCTGATATTGAAACCGAAACAATGCGGGTCGCAGAATGTGGTTTTCAGGAAAATCAATGCGTGGCTCAATGCAGGCAACAACGTCTATATCGGAGCCGTAAGTCGGGCCGTGAAACATCCGCGCCGATTGTTTGCCGCCTTTGGAATGGTGCTGGTAGCCGTATTTGTGCTCAACCGGTTGATACCTGCCGGCTTTATGCCTGTAGAAGACCAAGGTTACTTCAAAGTGGAGCTTGAACTGCCGGAAGGTGCGACAATCGAACGTACACGTCGGGTCACCGACCGTGCCATAGCTTTTCTGAAAACAAACCCGTATGTGGAATACATACAGAATGTTACAGGCAGCAGTCCGCGTGTCGGCAGCAATCAGGCCCGCAGCGAGCTGACAGTGATACTGAAACCTTGGAACGAGCGCAGCAAAACCACCATCGGCGATATAATGAATGATGTCAGACGGGAACTTTCGGCATACCCCGAAAGCAAGGTTTACATCTCCACACCGCCTGTCATTCCGGGACTTGGCACGTCGGGCGGTTTCGAAATGCAGCTTGAGGCCAAAGGCGATGCCTCGTTCGATGACCTGGTCAGTGCCACAGACACGCTGCTGTATTATGCGCAGCAGTGCCGTGAGCTGACGGGGCTTTCTTCTTCGCTTCAGGCCAGTATCCCTCAGCTTTATTTCGATGTCGACCGAGACCGTGTCAAAATGCTCGGAATACCTATGGCCGATGTATTTTCCACTATGAAAGCTTATACGGGTTCGGTGTATGTCAACGACTTCAACCTCTTCAACCGCATTTACCGGGTATATATCCAGGCCGAATCCAATTATCGTGAGCATCCCGATGATATAAATCTTTTCTTTGTTAAATCTTCCTCCGGAGGCATGGTGCCGCTGACAGCACTCGGCACTACACAATATACGGCCGGCCCGGGCAGCATAAAGCGGTTCAATATGTTTAACGCCTCTGTCATCAGGGGTGCCGCAGCCCAAGGATACAGTTCGGGTCAGGCCATGGATATTATACGGCAGATGGCAGAGGAACATTTGCCGGACAATATAGGAGTGGAGTGGAGCGGTCTGTCGTATCAGGAGAAGAAAGCCGGAGGCCAGACCGGAATGGTGCTTGCATTGGTATTCCTTTTCGTTTTCCTTTTTCTTGCGGCTCAGTATGAGAGTTGGACTTTGCCGGTTGTAGTACTGCTTTCATTGCCGGTGGCTGTGCTTGGCGCATATCTTGGAGTGGCTGTTTGCGGTTTGGAAAATGATGTCTATTTTCAGATCGGCCTTGTCATGCTTGTCGGACTGGCTGCAAAAAACGCCATACTTATAGTGGAATTTGCAAAGGTGCAGACCGACAACGGAGTGGATGTCACTGTGGCCGCCATCGAAGCTGCACGCCAGCGTTTCCGCCCTATACTTATGACATCCCTCGCTTTTGTGCTCGGCATGTTGCCTATGGTCTTGGCTTCTGGTCCGGGTTCTGCAGGCCGTCAGGCTATAGGTACCGGTGTGTTTTTCGGAATGCTGTTTGCCATACTGTTCGGTATTGTTTTGGTCCCTTTCTTTTTTATCATGGTTTACAATGCCACAGTTGGGGTGAAACGCCGGTTGAAAAGAAAACGTACTGACGATGTGCCGGCAGTTGTCGAATAATGTTAACTGTTTGAATGTTATGAAAATAAGGCATATTGTATTCATTTTTACAATTATCGTATTTGGGTTGACTTCGTGCAAGATAGGCAAGGCGTACCAGCGGCCGTATATGCAGTTGCCGGATTCGTTGGGGGCTTGTCCCGATACATTGAGTATTGCCGACTTCGACTGGCGTGTCATATACCGCGATTCTATCCTGGCAGATTTGATAGACAGTGCCTTGGTGTATAACAGCGATATGAATATAGCTGCTGCGCGCGTGGTGGAGATGGGGTACCGGCACCGTGTGGCCACAGGCAAGATGCTGCCTGGTTTCAGCGGACGTGTCGGTGATTCTTACGAACGTGAAAATCACGGAGGAAACGCACTTGATGCCGAAAATACATTCGATATTCAGCTGCTGCTTTCATGGGAACTCGATTTGTGGGGGAATTTGCGTTGGGGACGGGAGCGGGACAAAGCTGAGTATTTGGCTTCTGTTGAAGGTCAGCGGGCTGTCCAGTTGACGATTATAGCCGAAGTGGCATCGGCGTATTATCGTCTTGTGGCTCTTGATACCGAACTCGACATTGTACGGCACACACTCGAAGCGCGGGAAGAGGGGGCGCATTTGGCTCAGATTCGCTTCAACG
>JBJECG010000013.1:0-13004 GCA_051870875.1 Candidatus Aphodosoma sp. | reverse complement strand
AAATAATATTGTCTGTATGCAATAGAATGCTTACCTTTGCGGGTTATTATGAACAGGCTCAGATTTTTCAGTATAGGGAGCGGCAGCAGCGGCAACTGCTACTATTTGGGAACGGCATCTTACGGGTTTCTGATAGATGCCGGCGTCGGAGCCCGTACTGTAAAAAAGGAACTTAAAGCACATGGACTGGACTTGTCAAACATTTGGGGCATATTCGTCACCCACGACCATACAGACCATATCAAATCGGTAGGCTCGCTGGGCGAAAGGTTCAACATACCGGTATACCTGACTGCAAAGATGCATGAAGGCATCTCAAACAACCATCGTATAACGGAAAAGATCTCGAAATGCTGCAAGTATTATTCAAAAGGCGATATTCTGTCCATCCGGGATTTCTCCATACAGTCTTTCCCTGTATCGCACGACGCCACCGATTGTGTGGGATATACATTTACATACCATGACCAGCATTTCGTATTTGCCACCGATCTGGGCTATATAAGCAAAGAAGTGGCTGACCACATACTCCGGGCAAATTATCTGGTCATCGAAGCCAACTACGATTCACTGATGCTGCAAAACGGACCGTATCCATACCCGCTGAAGGAGCGTGTCCGTTCATACACAGGGCATCTCTGCAACGAGCATACCGCCCGTTTCCTGGCCGACAACTACCGGCCTTGCCTGTCGCATGTATTCCTGTGCCACCTAAGCAAGGAAAACAACACGCCCGAGACCGCATTTGCAACCGTTGACGAGGCGTTGAGAGAGAAAGGCATCCGGCTGGAAGTGCTGAAAGCATTGCCCCGCACAACTCCGTCGGAGATGTACATTTTCAAATAAACAGGGCCAATCAGAGATTCCCATTCTCACAAGCCACATTTTCCATGATTTCTCCGATATAGTCGAGGATAGCATCGCGGCCTTCGCGTTTTTCGGACGAAGTTGCAAAAATCGGAGGCAGAGTTTCCCATTGTTCCAGAAGTTTCTGCCTGTAAACCTCTATATGCCGGCACAGGCTGACAGGCCCGAGTTTGTCCGTTTTTGTAAAAACGATGGAAAACGGTACGCCGTTTTCACCGAGTCATTCCATAAATTCGAGATCGATGCGCTGCGGTTCGAGCCGGCAATCAAGCAGTACAAAAAGGTTGGTGAGCTGAGGACGGTAAAGGATATAGTTTTCGATGATTTCCTTGAGACGCTTGAGATGCTCTTTTGAGACACGGGCATAGCCGTAACCAGGAAGGTCTACCACATACCATCCGCCATTGACCAGAAAATGGTTGATAAGAAGGGTTTTGCCCGGCATTGACGAAGTCTTGGCCAGACCAGGGTGCTGAAGCAGCATATTTATAAGCGACGATTTGCCTACATTGCTCCGACCTATAAACGCGAACTCACATTTGTTGTCTTCAGGACAACGGCGGTAGTCTGTATTGGAAACTACGAATTCGGATGATTTGATGTGCATGGTACCAAAGTCTTAACGGGTAATTATTTTCTTTTTCGGACTTGAAACGATCCATAATCCCAGGAATGCAAGCATACCATTGAGCAACAGAAGTTCGTAGCCGAAAGTGTAATGTAAACAAGCGGATGCAAGGCAGCTGATGACATAACACAGCAGCGGCGACATAATGACAATGACGGGAACGGCGGCCGGAAGAGGGTTACGGCGGGTAAAGAGCCCGAAGGCAAACAGTCCGAGCAGAGGTCCGTAGGCATACCCGACAATAGTGTATATGGTATCGATGACCGAATTTCCGTTGAAATAACCGAACAGCAGGACCACCAGCACAAAAACGAGTGACACAACAACGTGTATGATGCGACGCGAACGGATGTCTCCTGCAGAGATTCCGACCACATTGACCGACACTTCGGTGGTTATTGCCGCCAGGGCGGAATCTGCACTCGAGAAAGTGGCAGATACAATGCCTACCATAAAAGCAATACCGGCTATAGGCGACATGAAACCGGCAACAACGAACGGGACTATGCCATCGGGGTGTTCGGGCAGGGCTATTCCCCGGCTGTTAGCAAACAGCAAGATCATGGATCCGAGAAGTAGAAACAGAAAGTTGACTGGCACAAAAGCAGCTCCGTAAAGCAACATGTTGCGCTGGCTCTGACGCAATGTGCGGCAAGTGAGATTTTTCTGCATCATATCCTGATCAAGCCCTGTCATGACAATGACAATAAATATACCGCTGACAAACTGTTTCCAGAAATTACGAGGTGAGGCAAAATCATCGAAAACAAATATCCTCGTATGACCGGCCTTCTTCAAAGCCGTATAGAGCGAAGAGAAATCAAGATCCAGCAAATCAAACATCCCGACGCACAGGACAATCAGAGCCCCAAGCAAAAAAAACGTCTGCAGGGCATCAGTCCACACAATGGTCTTGATACCCGACCGCATTGTATACAGCCACATCACCGCCACACAGACAAGCGCAACAAGCCATAACGGGACATCGTATCCTGCAAACACAAACTGGCGCAGCACTATGACAGCCACATAGAACTTTGCAGCCGAACCTACCATTTTGGCAACAATAAAAAGCCAGGCTCCCGAAAGCCTCGACGAGGAGCCGAAACGGGTGCTTAGATATTGGTATATGGAAGTCAGATTCATACGGTAATATACCGGCAACAAGATATACGCCACCGCCACATAACCGAAAAAGAAACCGAAGCAGGTCTGCAAATACGACCATCCGGCGGCCGTCACCATCCCAGGCACGGAAACCACCGATATACCCGACACAGAAGCCCCTATCATGCCGAATGCCACCATAAACCACGGTGAAGCATGGCGGGCGGAGAAAAACGATTCGTTGTCGGACGAACGACGCGACACAAACCATCCGACAAGAAACAAAATGGACACATATACCAGCAATACGGCAATATACATAAACGATTAATCAAGCAATTCACAAAAATCAATTTATACTATCGACCCAATTCATTCACATTGGCGCATAGATGCCACCTGCAAGGCCCGTTCACGCAATTTACGGTATCCGGCGCGCTTCATCGGACTGAGTTTCAACAAACGGTTGAATTCGCCCCTGCCGATTTTGGTCCAGTCGATGGAAAAAATCCCCCCGAGAGGCTGCAATTCCGGCACAGCCGTCGGATGCGCAAACCGGTTCCACGGGCATGCTTCCATACACCGGTCGCAACCATAAAGGATACCGGATGACGGTCCGAGAAACTTTTCGGGCACAGGATGACGGCTTTCGATTGTAAGATATGAGATACAACGGCCTGCGTCAATTGTCGATGTTGCAGCATCAATTGCGGCAGTAGGACATGCAGCGATACACCGTCCGCACCGTCCGCACCGGTTTGGCATAGGAGTATCGGGTGGTACAACAGCGGATGTAAACATGACACCGACAAACGAATATGTACCCAAACGAGGATTGACCAACATGCCGGAACGTCCGATCCAACCGAGGCCGGCACGAAGAGCCCATGACCGTTCCATGACAGGGGCGGAATCACAGAAAACCGCATAGGTGTGGCTGCCAACCTGCGACATACGTTCCGCCAGGCGGCGAAGACGCGAACGGACTATGAAATGATAGTCCTGCCCATAGGCATAGGAAGCGATGCGGGGTTGGCCGCCTGGTTGCGGCTTACCCGGAAAATAATTCATAAGCACCACTACTGCAGTTTCAGCTTCGGGTAGCAGAAGACGCGGGTCAAGACGTTTGTCGAGGTTGTCAGCCATATACGCCATCGATGCGTGCCGTCCGGCCTCGATCCACCTGCGCAACAACCTGCCTTCACCGGTTCCAACCAGCGAACAGGCAGAGGCAAACCCGCACTGTTCAAACCCGCATTCGGCAGCCCACCTGCGTATTTCATCCTTGTCAAACATTATCCGGGCAGCAACGTTTCGATGGCATCACGGATATTCTCGTGATTATACCGTCCTACAATATCGCCATTGCGGTCAATGAGAAAAAAGGTTGGCAGTGCCGTGACATTGTACGATATGACGCTCATGGTGCGCGGGGCGTTGTTGTCGCGTACAGAAATCCACGGCATGGTGCGCGACTGCTCAAGCCAGAAAAGTTTGTCACTGTCAAGCGACACCGAGTATATTTCAAAGCCACGGTCATGAAAACCGCCGTACAATTCGCGCAGGAAAAGATAATGTGCAGCTGCAGTTTCCATATCGTAAGATGAAAAGTCGAGCAGTACGACACTGCCTTTCAACGAAGAAAGGGCAACATCATGCCCCGAGCGGTCGGGCATGGACAGTTCAACCAAACCTTGTATCTCAACCGAATCGAGCAGAGCCGGATCCGAGAGGCGGACGCTGCGCTTCTCTTTCTGTGCAGCAAGCACTACCGACTTGATAAATCCAGTACGTTCACAGTCCGCGCAATGAATGTCGAATCCGGTAGCCACAGCGGTCCAATACGGCAGATCGGCCGCATCACCCGGATGAAATATGTACAGACCGTTGATTGTCTGGTACACAGCATAGTATGCAGCAGGCGAAGCTGTGTTGGCCAGGATAATGGACTGGGCCATCCGTTTGTGCACGGCAAGAGCAGAGTCTGCCTCCCCGGACGAACCGGAAGCAGCCATACGCTGCAATCCGAAAGCAGAGCGGCGGAGCCTCTGTATATCGTTCGAGGCATCGGAGCCGGAAATTGAAGCGTCGGCCAACGCACCTTTTCCGGCAGAAATGTCTATACCGGAAGTATTGGCATCAATAGCCAACACCACCGATTCGCCGTCAAGGGAAATACGGTAGAACTCAGGGCATACCGGCTTATTGACAGAAAAAGAGAACTTCCCGTCGGCCTTGAGCTTTAGGGAATCCACCACTTGCCAGTCCGACATCCGGTCATGACTGAGATATATTGTCCGGTCCCCGGCTCCGTCTATAATTCCGGAAACGATGACCCGGTCGGTACATCCAGCAGCAAACAGCATGACCGAAACGGCTGCAACTTGAAATACATTCTTTATTTTCATATCTGAGTACAATTGTTTCGTTCGGTTTCAGACCATCGGGAATATGGATGGGACAAGAGACAGGCATTGTAATAACGTCTGATTCCGGTCACTTCCGCAGCCAGCCAATCCGGGCGCGGGAAGTCGGCTCCGGCATGTTCAAGTTCGATTTCAGCCACCACCAGGCCTTCATTGTCAGCATGAAACTCATCCACTTCCCAAGTATAGCCCTCGTAGTCCAACATCCATCGGGTCTTGTCGATAACCGGTCTGATACATACCGACTGCAACATAATCAGAGCATCGGCGACCGGTATTCCATATTCGAATTCATGCCGGGAAAAACCGACAGTAGCATCTTTTACCGTAATGAAAGCCCTGTCTCCCCTGACACGTACGCGCACCACTTTCCCTTCACTACTGCAAATATATCCCTGCATGATATGTACAGGGGTTCCGGCACGATAGCCGTCGCCAGAGACGAGGAATTTACGTTCTATTTCAACAGCCATAAACGACTCACCAAAATCAGTTTATACATGATTATACTCCATAGAACAGGCGCAGTATGCGGAAAAACAATCTTTTGGGCAACAATACGGAGAGATGCACCGCCAGAGCCTGAACCGGGTCTTTTGCCACGATGTAATGAAAACGCGGATGTCTGGCAAGCACGATACCGGCAATTCTCTTTGCCAGCATGCCGGGTTGTCCGCCATGCGTCTCATCGTGTTCCACCCGTTTCAAGACCCGTTTGAACGATTCAGAATAATCGGTATCCACAAGTGATGCCTGATTTATGATACGGGCTCTGGTAAAACCGGTGTTGAAATCACCCGGATTGATACATATTACCTTGATACCCATATTGAGAGTTTCGATCTGCAAAGCCTGGCTATAGCCTTCGACGGCGAATTTAGAAGCGGAATAAAGGCCTTGATAAGGGACGGCAAAACGGCCGGCGATTGAAGATATGTTTACGATGCGCCCATTGCGCACACGGCGCATGTACGGGAGTACCGCGCGGCACATGTTGGCAACACCAATGAAATTGGTATACATCTGTAAGGCGACTTCATCGGGTGCAGCCAATTCGGCCGCTCCGCCTATTCCGATACCGGCATTATTGATGAGGACATCGACATGCCCCTCCCGCCGGACAACGTGGGCGACGACATCGGCAGCCATACGTACATCCGTCACATCGAGGCGCAACATGTATTCATCGTCCGTATCCGGATTACGACTTGTGCCATAAACCGTATGCCCCTCTGCGGCAAGGTATCTGCGTATGCTTTCGCCAAATCCGGACGAGGCTCCTGTAATGATTACAACCATACCAACTATATTAACACAAACATTTGTTCAAGTCTTTTATTTTATATACCTCGGCCAAGTGATGACAAAAGAAGATCCGACGTTTGGAGTTGTGATGACGTTGATATCTCCTCCGGAGGCTTCAACCGCATCTTTTACCACACACAGCCCAAGTCCCATACCTTTTGTCTTGGTGGTATAATTTGTATTGAAAATCAATTCTACAGCATCCGGGGAAATGCCGACACCGTTGTCGGAAACAGAGACTCTGACCTTGCTGCCATCGGTCTTCACTTCTATTTTCACGACACCCTTGCGGTCATCGGGGATGGCCTGAATGGCATTGCGCACCAGATTTATGAATATGCGCAGCGCGATGTTCTTGTCGATAAGCACATAGAGTTCATCGGAATCGGCAAGCACTTCGAACTGCACTCCGGAGTCGTTATGCCTGAACAAATCGGCTACGTGATGTACTTTTGCCACTATGTCTACGGGTATGGAGTGCTGTACCGGCTGGCGGGCAAAGTCAGACAGGGAGCAAGCTGTGGTGTACAGCGTATCAACCTGCTCCAGCAGAATTGCGGCCTGGCTTTTGATTTTGGTCCGGAACGTCTCAATGTCGGCAGAATTGTTCATCATCATCTGCTGGAGTATGAGCCGCATTGGGGTTAGCGGATTTTTTATCTCGTGCGCTATCTGACGCGAGATGTCGCGCCATGAGTTCTCCCGTTCGATAAGGGCGAGTTCGGCAGCAGCCTCTTCCAGCTTGTCGACCATAGCGTTGTAATTGCGAATCAGATTGGTCAGTTCGTCATTGTCCCCGACAGGATAGACGATCTTGCTGTTGGTGTTGGGCGCACTCAATGAAATTGCACTCATCTTCTGGTCAATCTCGTGCAAAGGTTTTGCCAGCAGCCGTGATACAAAGAAGCTGAACACAACCGCAAATACCACGAGGATAAAATACAATACCAGGAGTATAACCAAAAATATAGAAAATTCGTGCTGGGTGCGGGCCATATCGGCTTCCGACCACATGACAGCATACAGCCGTCTGCCATCCTGAAGTTCGATGATACCGTATGCCCGCATACGCATGTTGTTGTTGTAGTCAAGTTCCAATTTAGCCTGCACTTTTTTACCTTCATCATCCATTTCCATAAAAGGATCTTCGACCCAGGACATGACGTTATATCCCAAATGCAACGAATCGGAGGTGTACAGCATCCGCCCGCCGGAATCATACAGCGAGACCTGATGATTATAGAAATCAGACATGTCCCCTACCATACTGTATGCCTTGTCAAAGTCTTCGTGACGGTTGAAATAAGGTTCGAGCTTACCGATCAACAAAGTCATGTCAGTTTCAAGGCTGTCTATTGCATTGCGGACATAACGATAACTGACAAAACCTATTATGAGGAGAAACACGACAAAAAGGCTTGTCAACAGAAACACCAGCAGAAGCACACGGAGCTGGGAAAAGAACGAACGGTGTCTGAACACTTTACGACGCAATGCAATCAGCACCCAGTATAGCAGGACCGACAGAGCCATGTATATGGAGAATATCATTGTGATGTTGATAAACAACACCACGGCATCGCTCCAAGTGGCTTTGCTCACAACATATATCCTGTTTTCATGAGCAAAGACAAAGTGTTCGGCTCCGTTGCTGTTGATGCGTGTTTCGCCGTTGTTTTTGATATTATACAGGTTGCCGAGTTCTTCTATATATCCGTAGTTTCCCTCACTTCGTACCAATTTGCCGTCTTCATAGAAAGCCACAGACCAGTTGGCCGACGGCAACATCCATTGCGGTGACTGCTGACAATGCCGGTACAACAGCACCGCCTTTTTGTAGACCAGATTAACCCGGCTCAAATGCACAAACCCGATATTTGCGGCGGTGAAAATGAGCACGACCAACATGAGAATCATGATTTGGGCAAACTCGTTTTTCAAAAAAGCCACGGCATCGGTAAGCATCTGCATAGCCGCAAATGCGACAAGCATCATTGCAAATACCCGGTATTCGGCATAAAACCAAAACGGTACGGAACATATCAACGGTACAATGGAAAATACAGAAAGACGCACAAACGTCATATTGTATTGCGAGACGGCTTTGTCTACAGCTTTCAACCTGAAAAACAGTGCAATGACAAGCATTGCGAAATCAACTACATAATATCCGAATGCTTCAAACGATATGTTGTGAATGGTGACAGGCAGGAGATTGTCGCCATACAACGTGTCGGAGAGATACAGCATAACGACCCCCAACACATAAAGCAGACAGTCCACAAGCCATGTGGCTATGAGCGAAAGTCGGATATTTTGCGGTACTCTGTTCATAAATATTGTAACGGTTGCAGCAGGTATTCAGCGTTTACGTTTTGCCTCAAGAGACAGAGAGAAAAGCGATTCATCGTGATGATACGGTTCACCCCGCAATATAGTCATGGCACGGTATATCTGTTCGAGGAATACGGCACGTACCATCTGGTGCGAGAATGTCATTTTGGAAAGTGACAGCAAGGCGTCGGCACGATTGTACAGCTCAAGAGAAAATCCGAACGCTCCGCCTATCACATACACCACCCGGCGGGCGGAAGAAAGGCTGAGGCGTTCTATTTCGGCAGCCAGCTGAGGACTTGTGTACTGCCTGCCTTTATCGTCAAGCAACACCACATAATCGTCCGGTTTCAACTGCCGCAAGACAGCCTGCCCTTCGGCAATGCGCAACGCATCGGCATCACCTTTGGCTACACCGCGCACATCGGGCACATCCACCAACTCAAAAGGCATATAGTGCCTGATGCGTCCAGCATAGTCGGCTACCGCCTCCTGCATATATCCTACCGCTGTCTTTCCTATCCAGACGATTGCAATTTTCATGTTTGTTGTTCTACCTACACAGGTCATTTAAGGTCACACATTGAACCGGAAGTGCATTATGTCACCGTCCTGGACAAGATAATCCTTGCCTTCTATACCCATCTTTCCGGCTTCCTTGACAGCGGCTTCGGAGCCAAAAGCAATATAGTCCCCGAATTTTATCACCTCGGCACGGATGAAACCCTTTTCAAAATCGGTATGTATGACACCGGCGCACTGAGGCGCTTTCCACCCGTCGCGGAAAGTCCATGCACGGACTTCAGGTTCGCCTGCGGTGAAATATGTCTTCAGGCGCAGCAGAGCATATGCCGATTTGATCAGGCGGGCCACGCCTGATTCTTTCAGACCTATTTCGGCAAGGAACATCTGCCGTTCTTCGTATGTCTCGAATTCGGCGATTTCGCTTTCGATTTTAGCAGCTATGACAAGTACTTCGGCGTTTTCATCCTTTACGGCTTCCCGGACTTTGTCGACATAGGCGTTGCCGTTGACGGCCGACGCTTCATCGACATTGCAGACATACATAACCGGTTTGGCGGTAAGGAGAAACAAATCGTGGGCGATGCGCTCCTCGTCTTTGGTATCGAAAGTAACGGTGCGGGCAGAGAGTCCTTGTTCGAGGGCGGCCTTGTATTTCAACAATACATCGCACACCTGCTTAGCCTGTTTGTCACCACCGGTCTGCGCCTGTTTCTGGATTTTCTGGAGACGCGATTCTACGGTTTCCAAATCCTTGAGCTGCAATTCGGCATCAATAATCTCCTTGTCGCGCAAAGGGTCGACAGATCCGTCGACATGAACTACATTGGGGTCATCGAAACAACGCAGCACATGAAGGATGGCATCGGTTTCGCGAATGTTCGCCAGGAATTTGTTGCCAAGACCTTCGCCCTTAGAGGCGCCTTTGACAAGGCCTGCGATATCGACTATCTCGACAGTGGTCGGTACAATGCGTTGGGGGTGCACGAGTTCGGCAAGTTTGTTAAGACGTTCATCGGGGACGGTAATGACCCCGACATTGGGCTCAATTGTACAGAAAGGAAAATTGGCCGACTGCGCCTTGGCATTCGACAGGCAATTGAACAAAGTGGATTTACCAATATTTGGCAAACCGACTATTCCACATTGTAATGACATATATTATAAGCATTTGAGAGAAGGCATATCAGATTTTTTCTGAGCCTTCAATTAAACGATAAGTTATTTTCGCTGCACAGTCTCAACCGATCGGGCAGCCTCAGCCTCTTCCTGCCGGCGGAATTTGCGCAAATAGTACCACAGGACAATGGCAGCCGTGACAGCAGCCGCAAAATCGGACAACGGCATGGCCAACCAGACACCGTCGAGACCGCAGAAGATGGGAAGGATGAAGAGACCGGGCAACAAGAATATGAGCTGACGGGAGAGGGATAGGAAGATGGCCTGACGCGCCATGCCGATGCACTGGAAGAAGTTGGAAGTAACCATCTGGAATCCGATTATCTGGAAGCAGGCAAAGGTGATACGCATGCCATGGACGGACTGGCGTATCAACTCCCCGTCGGCAGTGAATGCCCGAATGATAAGTTCGGGGATAGACTCGCAAAGTATGAAACCTGAACAGGTGACGGCTAAAGCCCAGTATATCGTGATACGCAACACGTGCCGCAGGCGGTCGAAACGACGGGCTCCGAAGTTATAGCCGGCAATGGGCTGCATGCCTTGTGTAAGCCCCATAACGACCATGATGAAGAAGAAAGCCACCCGGTTGACGATGCCATAGGCTCCGATGGCCATGTCTCCGCCATAGTGATAGAGGCTTTTGTTGATAACGATGACGATGACGCAGGCTGTGGCGTTCATGAGGAAAGGCGACATGCCGATAGCAAATATGGGGCGGACGATGCGACGATGCAAGCTATAAGTGCCACGCTCGAAATGCACCACGTACTTCTTGTTTGACAGTACCACAATCTGCCACGAGAGCGTGACTATCTGGGCAAGTATGGTGGCGATGGCGGCTCCGCGGATACCCCATCCGAAAGAAAAGATAAAGAGAGGATCGAGGATAGCATTGAGGATGACAGTGAGAATAGTGGCAAACATGGAAAGCTTAGGATGACCAGAGGCACGGACGACGGAGTTGAGGCCGAGATACATGTGGGTGACGATATTGCCGTAAAGAATGATTTCCATGTACTCGCGGGCGTAGACGAGAGTGTCGGGACTTGCACCGAAGAAGAGGAGTATAGGGTCAAGAAAGGCAAGGGATATGATGGAGAAGAGGATACCTATGATGGTATTGAGAGTGACAACGTTGCCAAGAACGCGGCGTGTGGTCTGATAGTCGCGCTGCCCGAGTTTGACAGATATGAGGGTACTGGCTCCGACACCTACCAATGAGCCGAAAGCGGCCGCCAAATTCATGAATGGGAAAGTGACAGCCAAACCCGAGATGGCCAATGCGCCAACTCCCTGACCGATGAAGATGCTGTCGACCATATTGTACAACGACGAAGCCGTCATGGCAACGATGGCAGGAAGTGCGTACTGGCGGAACAAACGAGGGATGGGATCGGTACCAAGGACAGTAGGTATGACAGTCATAAATCGATAGTTCTAAGCAGCATGTAAACGATTTGCAAAGGTACGAAAAAAATCGGACTATCGGCGAAGGGTGTATCTGAGAAATTGCAAGGGGACACCTACAGGTGTAGGTGCCCCATTATCAGGTGTGACCGGTATGTATGATATTGTCAGTCGTCAGCCATGTCTTGGGTATCGAGTGCGGTGTCCCGGAGTTCACGTATTTCCTCCTCTTCGGATGCTGTCAGCCGGCGGTAGATGACGGCGTTGCATCCGTAGGAGAACGGGGCTATAAGGGTGGAGAGGAATGAAAGGATGACGATGCGGAGAATATTGCCAGTAGTGCTGACGGAGATAATATTTTTGAGTATCAGGGCATCGATAATAATGATAATGAGCCCGATGACACATCCCAAAATGAGGTCGACGGCGAAAATGCGCCATTTGTTGCCGTAGGTAAGGCGGTTGCTTTCGCGTAGGGATTGAATGGGGTCAAGGTCACGATCGAGGAAGAGATAGAAAGCGAGTGACCATGCGATGGCGATGACATACATAGGGACGAAACCGAAAAGGGCGCCAAAGAGCATTGCCAAAATGGAGAGGATGTAGAGGATGAGAAATTCACCTATGCGACGGCGGTAGACACTTTTGAAGATGAAGATGGGCGAGATGACGCGGCCTTTGCTGAGTTCGAGAGGAATGGCTTGAAGGGCGATGGTAGTACCAACGTTGATGTATGGTATCCAAAGAGTGAGCAGGTAAAGGATGGTTGCCGCGAAAATCGATAAGTAGTTGGCCAAACCAAGTGCGATGCCTGATTTGAGGACTCGAAAGACTTGTAATTTTTTCATAGTTAAAATGATTTTTGTGTCCGATGTCGGTGAGGGGTACGGACAGGTTAGCTAATGTGGTTGATTGAAATGATATGATTTCGTGAGCAAAGGTAGTCAAAATCCTTGAAAATGCAAAGAGATTGAAATTGCAGAACCTGCGGTGGCAGCGGCAGAAGAACCTCCTGTTCCATGCCCAATCACAGCAGTTCCAATAGCACCACAGACAGAAACACTTTCTCGTAAAGCCGTTTTGGCTAAATTCTGCATTGAGTTTTGGACACCTGCATTTTGGACAATCTGCATCCCTCCTTTTGCTAAAACATTTAATCCATCGTTAGCATTTAGTAGTGGTGCGATAAAAATCCAACCACTGCGGTTAAATGATTAATATTAAAC
>JBJECG010000012.1:0-2956 GCA_051870875.1 Candidatus Aphodosoma sp. | reverse complement strand
ACATTACCAGTTCATCCATAAACTACACACAGCGTTTTCCCGACAGCCCGTGGAGCATATCGCTCAACGGCTCACTCACACAGCGTACCCAGGACTCAACCATATCGGTAACACTGCCCTCGCTCAACGTCAACATGTCACAGGTATACCCATTCAAACGCAAGAAAGCCATAGGGAAAGAACGATGGTACGAGAAAATACGCCTGAGCTACACCATGACATTCAGCAACAGCATCGACACAAAAGAGAGACTCCTCTTCAAATCATCATTTGTCAGAGACTGGAAGAATGCCGTCAGGCACCAGCTGCCGATATCCGCATCGTTTACACTGTTCAAATATCTGAACCTTAGCCTGAACCAAAACTATACCGAACGTTGGTATTTCAACCGTATAGACCGGGACTGGGACATAGCATCGCAACAGGAAGTGGCCGACACCACCTACGGCTTCTATCGGGTGTACGACTTCTCGTCAAGCGCATCACTCTCCACCAAGCTGTACGGATACTACACGCCGTTGCGCAAGCTGTTCGGCGATTATGTCGACCGTATCCGTCACGTCCTGACACCCAGTGTAAGTTTCTCGTACCACCCCGACTTCGGCTCGCCACTGTTCAAGTTCTACGATTCATACGTACGCACCAATGTCGACAAGAACAATCTGGATGTCATCTCACAGGAGGAAGTGGTCTACTCGCCGTATTCGCATGGCATGTACGGAGTACCGGGGCGCGGAGTCTCCTCCACTCTCAACTTCTCGTTGCAGAACAATATCGAGATGAAAGTGAAAGACCGTTCAGACTCCACCGGAATGACATACAAAAAAGTAAGTCTGATTGACAATTTCAAAATTGACTGGGGGTACAATTTTGCAGCCGACTCCATGAACTGGAACAATCTGAGCGTATCGCTGCGTCTGAAGATAACGAAACGTTTTTCACTTAACCTGAGCGGACAGTTTGACCCCTACCGTTACGTGTACAACGGCAGGGGAAATATAATCCGCAGCAATCAGTTACGCTGGGATTACGGACAGGCTATGCATTTCAAAGGTACACGTACAAACTTTTCCTACACATTCAACAACAATACATTCAAGAAAAAGACAAAAGGACAGAAAGAGAACGAAGAAAATGCCGACAACGCAGCCATCGACAACCCTCTTGACCCAAACGCCAACCAACCGGTTGACCCCGTCACAGGCGAACCGATAACCGATATGTTCGGCAACAAGGACAAGAAAAATGATGAAAAACATGTCGACAACGACGGATATGAAAAAATAGAGATACCCTGGAGTTTTACGGTCAACTACTCTGTCGGTTTCGTAGAACGGCAAAGCAGGGAATTTTATGACGAGAAACTAAAGGCATACAAACTGCAGTTTACACATAACCTCACATTCAGCGGCAGCATCCAGCCGACACCGAAATGGCGTTTGAATTTCTCCGGATCGGTAGATCTCAATGAATTGAAAATTACGCAGACTTCGCTTTCCATATACCGGGATTTGCACTGTTGGTCACTCTCCGCCTCAGTATCCCCTTTCGGACTGTACAAAAGCTTCCTGGTTACAGTCGGTGTAAATGCGTCCATGCTGCGCGATCTGAAATACGAAAAACGTTCCGACTCAAGCTCCCGTATCGACTGGCTGTCCAGGTAAAGTCCGGCTGAAACCCCGACAGTCAGACAATGAATGGCCGGAATCAATATCAGATGCAGACAACTATTGTCATTGAAGCCGGAAACTTTGTTGTTGGAAACGTAAAACCTTTTGAAATTGGGACATAATCGGCAACTCATGGACAGACTTCATACTGACACAGACATTGGTCCGCTTATCGTATCAAAAAATAACCGTACCGGCAAAATCAATCGTTAAACATTATACTATTTTATTATGAACATTTCAGCAAACAAATTGGTCATTCTCCAGTATCGGCTTAATGTGAAAAACGATAACGGTGAATTTGAACTGATGGAGGAGACCACTCCTGAACAACCGTTACAGTACTTTCATGGCATGGGTATGATGCTCCCCAAATTTGAAGAACAGCTTGAAGGCCTCACCGAAGGCGACAAATTCGAATTCATGATACCTGTGGCTGAGGCATACGGCGAATATGAGGATGACAATGTCATAGATCTTCCGAAAAACATATTCCTGATTGACGGCAAATTTGATACCGACAAGGTATTTGCAGGTGCAATCGTGCCACTTGTCGACAGCGAAGGCAATCGCTTGAATGCCGAGGTTGTAGAAGTCAAAGACGAACAAGTGACCGTAGACCTCAATCATCCTCTGGCTGGCGAAGACCTATATTTCTCAGGTCGCGTCATAAGTGTAACCCAACCTACTGACGAGGAGCTCCATGCCATGATGCACCATGGCTGCGGCGGATGCAACGGCGGTTGCGGCTCTTGCGGCGACGGGAATTGCTCATGCGGCGGCGACAGCAGCTGTTCTTGCGGCGGCGGTTGCTGCTGAAAATATTGGATCTGTCCGATAAGATGGCTGCTCTTTGCCCGTAGTACATTACGGCACAAACTAAAAGTGTTGACCCGTAAAAGCCGTACATCATCCGGTAAATGCAAAGGAAAAAGAGTCCTGACAACCGACAGTTGCTGCCGGTCTCTGCCATGTATGTTATGAGCAGGAAAAGAAGCGGAAAGATGTATTCTGGCAGATCAAGTACAATAATAGGGAGCACCAAACCTCTTCAGTTTGATGCTCCCTTTTCAATTTGTCAGGCCTTAAAGATACTGAGGGCACTATTGCCTGTTTATTCCGAATTATTGCCTTTCTATTTTAAATTTTCAATAGTTAGATACAACCAATTGAGGAATAAATATTTAACGGAGTATTTGAAAAGTAATGGTAACGACTTGGCAATCGTACTATTTTCAGCGTTTTGCTATGTTTTGCTGTCAAATAACTCTTTATGCAAAAGTAGT
>JBJECG010000011.1:0-56650 GCA_051870875.1 Candidatus Aphodosoma sp. | reverse complement strand
ACTTCATAAAAAGCACCCCAAAAGTTTTTTGTCTAACTTTTGGGGTGCAGTTCAAATACAGGTTTTTGACACACCCTTTTTTGGGGCTGGGACAATTCATTGTTTTCGTCTTGGCATTCCCCCTCCGGTTCCATTTACTCCACGACAAAAGTTGTTTTATGTTAAAACGTAAAGCCTTGTGTGCAATATATCAGAAATGTGGCAAATTTGTAGTACATTTGTCGCAATTTTAGGGTGTCTTGTGCGTTTAGGCTAATGAGGTGCATTTATTTGTGGGAAAATGAAATTGCAGGAAAAACTTTGTTTGCTCATAATTGGTTGTATATTAGCTCTGAATGTGGCGGCTCAAGATGTGTTTTATGGCGAAGTGGGTTTGACAGGCGGCGGCGGTTTTGTTTTGGGTGATGTCAACGGGATGCTTTTCCGGTATATGAGGCCGTTGGGCGGCGGGTTTGTGAAATATAAATTCAACGGGCACTACGAGCTGCGGTTGCAGATAGATGGGGGGCAGCTTGGAGCCGGATATGTAAGTGATGTGTTCCGTATGCGTGACTATGTAGGGGTGCAGTTTTTGGGCGAATTTAATTTCTTCAATTACGGAGCCCGGCGGTGGGAGGCTCACCGTACTTGGGTTACTCCCACGATTGTGGCCGGCATCGGAGCCGTTTTCTTTGACGGGAAGGTTACTCCAACAGTACCGTTGGGTCTGGGCGTGAAATTCAAGTTGAGCAACCGGGTGAACGTAGGCGCGTACTGGACGGTGGCAAAGACGTTTTCCGATGCAGTCGATTTTGTCGATGACCCGATAGGTTTGAACAAGGGAGTTTGGAACAATCGCGACTGGTATTCTACAGCACAGGTATATCTGTCTGTCAACTTTTTCAAAATATGCGTACCTTGCCGTAACGGCGTACAGGTAAAGAAAAAACGATGAGTATGGAAGAGCTTAAAGATAAAATAGATTTAAACCGGGTGCCGCAGCACGTTGCTGTCATCATGGACGGCAATGGCAGGTGGGCCAAGCAGCACGGCAGAGAGCGCATATACGGCCACATGTGCGGGGTCGAGTCGGTGCGTGCCGTCACTGAGGCCGCTGTGGCTGTAGGCGTGCGTTACCTTACGCTTTATACTTTTTCTACCGAAAACTGGAACCGTCCGCAGGCTGAAGTTGACGGGCTTATGGAGCTGCTTGTCGACAACATCATACGTGAGACACCTGTTTTCCACCGCAACAATATCCGCCTGACTGCAATCGGCGACACCGGAGCTCTGCCCGAAAAAGCGCGTGCGCGTCTCGATGAATGTATAGCCGACACATCTGCAAACTCCGGCATGACATTGGTGTTGGCGCTCTCTTATTCCGCCCGTTGGGAGATTGTGCGTGCTGCTCGGCTTATCGCCGGTGAAGTGAAACGCGGGACTTTGTCGCCGGACTCTATCGATGACAAGGTTGTGGCTGCACATCTGGCTACGGCATTTATACCAGACCCCGATTTGCTCATACGCACCAGCGGCGAGTTGCGGCTGTCGAATTTCCTGCTCTGGCAGTTGGCTTATACCGAACTCTATTTTACCGATGTCTTTTGGCCTGATTTCCGGGAACAGCAGTTTTATGAGGCGGTGTTGAACTATCAACAGCGTGAACGTCGCTTTGGTAAAACAAGTGAACAGATAGCATGAATCAATTCTTGAAAAGACTCCTCCGTACATCCATTCTGTCATTGACGTTGCTGGTATCCCCAGTATCGCTTTTTGCCGATGAGGAACGTTTCGCATACGACTACGTCCGTCCGCCGCGCGATCTGACAATTGCTGATATTATTGTCGAAGGTGCCGAATCGTATGAGGACTATGTCCTGGTAGGCTTTTCCGGTCTGGTCAAAGGTCAGAAAATATCGGTGCCAGGTGCCGATATTACCGATGTGGTGAAGCGTTTCTGGAAACAGGGCTTCTTTTCCGATGTAAAGATATATATGGACGAACTTGGCGGCGACAGCGTGAATATCACCATATCGCTCAAACAGTTGCCTCGTGTGTCCAATATCAATTTCTTCGGTATGAAGAAGAGTGAGGTGGAGGATCTGGAAAAGGTTATCGAAGTGCAGAAAGGCAAGCAGCTCAATGCCGATGCAATTGACCGTACCAAGATTGCCATACGCAACTTTTTCTACGAAAAAGGATTCTTGAATACGGATGTGCTCGTATACCAGAAAAACGACCCGATGATAGAAGGCAACGTGATCGTGGATATAAGTGTCGACAAAAAACAGAAGGTAAAGGTCAACGACATTATCGTCTCAGGAAACAATGCGATGTCATTGTCCAAGATCGACCGCACGATGAAGAAAACCAACCGGAAGGGGAAGATAGCCAATATGTTCCGCGCCCATAAGTTCGTCTCGAAAGAGTATGAGAACGACAAGAAGCTGCTCATTGGAAAATACAATGAACTCGGCTATCGCGATGCTGCCATTCTGCATGATACCGTAGTGCTCCGCGATGACGGGCGTGTCGATGTATATCTCGATGTTTACGAAGGCAAGCAATATTATTTCGGTGAAATCAAGTGGTTGGGCAATACGGTTTATCCCTCGGAGTATCTGCAGGATATGCTGAATGTGAAAAGGGGGGAGGTATTCAACCAGAAGGTCCTCAACAAACGTCTGTTCGAGGATGAGGATGCCGTATCCGCCCTATATCGCGACAATGGCTATCTTTTTATGCAGATTGACCCCGTAGAGGTTGGTATCGACGGTGATTCCATCAATTTTGAAATGCGCCTTTATGAGGGGCGGCAGGCAACCATCAATAAAGTTATAATCAACGGAAACGATCGTGTATATGAGCATGTCGTCCGCCGCGAAATGCGAACGAAACCGGGTTCGCTTTACAGCCAGTCCGATTTGATTCGTACTCTTCGCGAACTGGCCCAGCTCAAGCAGTTCAATGAAGAGAAAATCTTTACCGGTGTCGATATGCAGCCCGATATGGAAAACGGCACGGTGGATATCACCTACAACCTCGAAACCAAATCTTCCGACCAGGTGGAGTTATCTGCCGGATGGGGGCAGAGTGGTGTGGTGCTTTCTGTGGGGCTGAAATTTTCCAATTTTGCCATCCAGAACCTGTTCAAGCCAAAAACATACCGTATAGTGCCGCAGGGCGAAGGTCAGACTTTCTCCATCCGTGCACAGACCAACGGCATATATTACCAGAACTATTCCATTTCGTTCTTCGACCCATGGCTTGGCGGCAAACGCCCCAACTCCTTTTCTGCAAGTGTATACTATTCTGTGCAGACAGGTATGAGCTCCCGTTATTACAACAATTATATGTATGACCAGAACTATTGGTACAACATGTACGGAGGCAACTACAACGGATATAACTACGGCACCAATTCGTTCGGAACCGAATTCGACAAGAACGTATATATGCGCACCGTGGGTGCCGCCATCGGTTACGGTACCCGTCTTACCTGGCCCGACGACTATTTCTCATTCTACGGCGAATTGTCGTACCAATGCTATATGTTGAAAAACTGGTTCGAAAGCTATTACGGGTTTGAAACCGGCAATACCCATAATCTGGCGTTGGGCTTGACCTTGTCGCGCAATTCCATCGACAATCCTATATATACCCGTAGGGGATCTTCCGTATCGTTGTCTGTCAAACTTACGGCTCCGTATTCGTTGTTTGCAAAAAACAAGGACTATGCATCGATGTCCCTTGCCGAACGCAGCAAGTGGGTCGAATATCATAAATGGAAATTCAATGCCCGGTTCTTTGTCCCTCTCACTACCGACGGAAAGCTGGTGCTTATGGCTCGTGCCGACTATGGCTTCCTCGGATATTACAATAAGGACAAACGTTCACCGTTTGAGCGGTTCTATGTCGGTGGCGACGGTACTTCTGGATATGTCACCTCCGGTACCGAAATCGTAAGTATGCGCGGTTATTCTGCCGGATCGCTCACTCCTTACACCGGTTCAGGTTATTATGGTTACAACGGAAATCTGTATACCAAACTTACTGTGGAATTGAGATATCCTATCTTGCTCAACCAGTCCACCAACATCTGGGCTCTCGCATTCCTCGAAGCTGGTAACTGTTGGAGCGAGTTCAAGCAGTTCAATCCGTTCGACTTGAAGCGTTCTGCCGGTGTGGGCGTGCGTGTGTATTTGCCGATGTTCGGATTGCTCGGCGTTGACTGGGGATGGGGATTCGACAAGGACCAGACCGGTATCAGGGGAGGCTCGCAGTTCCACTTTATTCTCGGTCAGGAATTCTGACAGTATTAAACCTTTCGAATGTATAGAGGTCAAAAAATCAGTATTAACCATTAAAACACATAAAATTATGAAGAAAATGGTCTTTTCAACAGTTGTTGCCCTGTTGGTGGCAATATCTGCCGGTGCCCAGAAATTCGCTATGGTCGACATGGATTACGTTATGAATGCCATACCTGCGTACGAAACTGCCAATGAGCAGCTTGACCAGATTTCTAAAAAGTGGCAGAAGGAGATTGAAGCGGTACTGCTCGAAGTGCAGACAATGTACAAAAACTATCAGACCGAACTGGTTTTCCTGTCAGATGAAATGAAAGTGAAACGTGAAGAGGAGATAATCGCCCGCGAAAAGGAGGCCGATGGCTTGAAACGAAAATATTTTGCTGCCGATGGCGAACTCTTCAAGAAAAGGGAAGCTCTTGTCAAACCTATTCAGGATGAGGTTTACAATGCTTTGAAAGAACTTTGCGAACAGAACGGATATCAGTTGGTCATCGACAAGTCATCGGCCATGAGCGTCGTATATGCCGCCCCTAAAATTGATGTCAGCGACCAGCTGCTCGAGAAGCTCGGTTATACCGCTGCCGCAAAATAAGTTGAATGCTTTCGTGCTGTCCGACGAGTCAAAAATTTTAATTGTATATTTTCATTAAACTTATCGTTATGATCAAACGTATTGTTATCGCAGCTGTTATTGCGTTGTTCCCTGTCTTGGCTATGGCTCAAGAGATCAAACTCGGTTACATCAATTCTCAGGAAGTGCTTATGCTTATGCCTGAAGTGGACGGAGTGGAAAAACAGATGGCCGAATTTACCGAAAAGAACACCAAATATCTGCAGGATATGCAGAAGGAGATTCAGGATAAGGCTGCCCGTTACGAACAGGAAAAGGCTGCCATGACCGATGCTATCCGCCGTGTGCAGGAAGAGGAGCTCCAGGGATTGTATGAGCGTTTCCAGACCGCACAGCAAACTCTTTATCAGGAGGCGCAGGCTTATCAGGCCAAACTCATCGAACCTCTGCAGACCAAACTCCGCAATGCCATTGAAGCAATTGGCAAACGCCAGAACCTTATGTTCGTTTACGATATGGCTTCAGGAGCTGTCATTTACAAAAGCGATAAGGCTGTTGATATAACTCCTGCCGTGAAAAAGGAACTCGGCATTCTTTAGGTCTGTAATGATGCGCAGGTTTGTTCTGTTATTGCTGGGCATTGTTGCCATAACCGCTTCCGCTCAGGATTCGGCTGCTGTGGTGCGTATCGGGTATATCGACAAAAAGACATTTGTGCAGACAATGCCCGAGATGCAGGCGGTGGAGGCGGAATTGCAGGAGCTGCAGGCGGAGTACGAACAGGAGTTCCGGTCTATGACTGACAGTTACAATGACCGGGTCCGTGTCTATCTTGAGAAAAAAAACGAAATGTCGGAAGCGATGAAACTGGCCCGCCAGACTGAGATCACTGAGCTGGAGGCTACTATCGATTTGTATAAACGTCGTTATCTTGAAGACCTGGATACAAAACGCATTCAGCTCACAACTCCTATTGTCGAGGCTGTAGATGCTGCCATAGCCGCAGTGGCACGCAATATGGGGCTGGCTATTGTATTTGACCACGCTACGCCGCTCTATGTTTCCGATGATTGTGTTGACATTACAGAGGCTGTGAGCCTTCAGTTCGCGCGGTAGGGGCTGTGACCGGTTGGTAGTTTGCATACTGAAACATGTTGGTTTATGAATATCGGGGTGTTTGATTCTGGCTATGGGGGGCTGACTATTCTGGATAGTATACGTACAGTGCTGCCGGAGTACGATTATGTATATCTTGGCGACAATGCTCGCACTCCATACGGTACCCGTTCATTCGAGGTGGTGTATCAGTACACATTGGAGTGTGTCCGCTATCTGTTTGAAAAAGAAGACTGCCAGTTGGTCATTCTGGCTTGCAATACGGCATCGGCCAAAGCTCTCCGTTCCATTCAGCAAAACGACTTGCCGTGTCTTTATCCTGGGCGTCGTGTGCTTGGTGTCATACGCCCCACAGTCGAAGCCATAGGTGCCATTACCCGTTCGCGCCACGTCGGTTTGGTTGCTACCGAAGGAACTATACGCAGCTGTTCCTATCCGCTTGAAGTGGCGAAACTCTTTCCTGACATTACGATTTACGGACAGGCTTGCCCTATGTGGGTGCCGCTTATCGAGGCTGGCGAACACCGCACACCCGGTGCCGATTTCTTTGTCGGAAAATATCTGTCGCAACTCTATACCCGTGTCCCCGACATAGATACGCTTATACTCGGGTGTACTCACTATCCGCTGTTGGTGGACTCAGTACGCCGGCACTCCCCGCCGCATGTTTCCATCCTTACACAAGGCGATATCGTGGCCCGTTCGCTTGCCGACTATCTCTGCCGTCATCCCGAGTTCGAGTCTCTTTGCTCGAAGCACTCTTCAGTCCGCTTCCTCACCACAGAATCCGAGGAGAAATTCTCTCAGTCGGCATCGCTATTCCTCAACACTCCCGTCGAAGCCCGTCATGTCATTATCTGACATGATGGCTGTCGGATATAACTTGGTTCCCATGTCTGTACTTCTGGTCCTTCCTCCGTTGACCCAACTCAATACGCCTTACCCGTCTATAACTCATCTTACGGCATATCTGCGTCGGAATGGCGTTGAAACGTCGCAGGCTGATTTGGGTGTGGAACTGATTGCCAGTCTGTTTACGCGGCAGACGCTGTCGCAGGTGTTTGATATGGCCGGAGCATTGCCGCATTTGACCAAAACGTTGCGTGTCATACTCTCCAACAGATCATTGTATGAAACAAACGTTGATGCTGTAATACGTTTTCTGCGTGGCACCGCACCCGAACTTGCCCCGATGTTTGCCAATGTCAGATTCTGGCAGGATATGTACCGTCTGCCCGATGAGGAGGAACTCGAATGGGCTTACGGCACTTCCGGCACGGCTGACCGCGCCGAATACCTCTGCAGCCTGTTTCTGAAAAACATTTGCGATGTGATCCGTTTTGCCGTCGACAACCGCTTCGAATTTATCCGCTACGGTGAGAAGATATGCACATATCTGGCTGATTTTGACATTGTCCGGCAGGAACTCAACCGCCCTGAAACGCTTGTCACCAGACAAATGATACAATTGGTGGAGCAACACATCCGGCGTACAAAACCTGATATCATCGGTCTCTCGGTACCATTTCCAGGCAATCTTATCGGAGCACTGATCTGTGCCCGTCATATCAGGTGCAGCTATCCGGATACAAAGATCGTGATGGGTGGCGGTTATGTAAACACCGAGTTGAGGACAATGACAGATACGGGTTTGTTTGATTACATAGACTACCTTACATTTGACGATGGAGAATTGCCGCTGCTGCGGATAGTGCAGGGTGGAGAGTTGTTGCGCACGGCTCATCTTGTCGGCGGTAGGGTAGTTTATGAACGGATGACAAATGCTGTAAATGAGCAGTTTGCCTGTATCCCTGCTCCTACGACAGCAGACCTTCCTATGAATCTCTATTTCGATTTTGTCGATACCACCAATCCCATGCACCGCCTGTGGAGTAGCGGGCGGTGGAACAAGATGATGCTGGCGCACGGCTGTTACTGGGCGAAATGTACGTTTTGCGATACTACGCTTGACTATATCGGACGGTTTCAGACGGCACGTGCTTCTGTGATAGTTGACCGTATGGAGGCCATGATTGCCGAAACCGGTCGTTCCGGATTCCATTTTGTCGACGAAGCCGCTCCTCCGGCAGTGCTTCGCGCAGTGGCAGAGGAGATCATCAGACGGAAGCTGGTGGTGACGTATTGGACCAATGTCCGTTTTGACCGCCAGTTTACGCCCGAACTCTGTTTCCTCCTCGCGCGGTCGGGCTGTATAGCCGTATCCGGAGGGCTGGAAGTGGCATCACCGAGGGTCTTGAAGCTGATAAACAAGGGTGTGACTATCGACAGTGCAGCCGAATGTATGCGCAATCTGGCCGATGTCGGTATCATGGTACATGCTTATCTCATGTACGGTTTCCCGACTCAGACGGTGGCGGAACTGTACGAATCACTCGACACTGTGCGCAATTTATTTGCCGAAGGGTTGATACATAGCGCATTTTGGCACCGTTATGCCATGACATGTCACAGCCGTTCGGGTATCGACCCGCAATCGGTTGGAGCAAAGCCCGGTGCCGACAGCCCCAACGCTTTTGCCAACAACGAAATACCGTTTACTGCCAAACCAGCAATAGACTGGAGCCTCTACACCGATGGGCTCAACCTTGCCACATACAACTATATGCGCGGTGCCGGTTTCGACATCCCGGTCAAGCAATGGTTTCATACCGATGACATGCATCGCCACAACAGACACCATACAAAATAATCTTTGATGCCATACGTTTGCATCGGTTTGCGTTCTCAGTTTCGTTTGGCAAAAGTCTTGAAAGAATAGTCGACAGGGTATTCGCATATTGCAATGACGTTGTAACGCGAGCTTGCAGGTTTCCGGCTTGTGGTTCCAGGGTTGTTGGACTTGTAAAGGCAAATGTATTTTGCATCGGGCCAAATAAACAAGAAAATTCCTGCCGCAGGTCATCGCCGTTGAAAAACCATTCTTAATACCCAAGTCGAGATTTTACCGGAAAGCACTAAAAGAAATCATCCAATAAGTCGTAATCATCTTCATCTTCCAAAAAGTTGTTGTAAGATTCATAATCTCCATCATAGTAATCGTCTTCCGGTCTGTTGTCATAATGATTCAACATGCAGTCGTCAATGATGTCTTCGCCATACAGGCGGTTGGCAGAAGACGGTACATCATGTTGGGTATTATCGCTTTCGTGTGTTCCGAACAACCAGCGGAACAGGAGGAATTCTCCTATATAATGCCAGAATTTCATTCTTGGTTGGTTTTATGTGAGTGACTATTAAAATCAACGGGAGTTCTGCGGATTATGGTAGCTTGTAAATTGGGTGGCGGTGAAAATTGTTGTGATTTTATAGTGCTCCATTGCAAAGTATCATAAATGGCAATCACTATTTTTTACAATGGCAAAGTTACTGAATATTTCAGGAAAAGACAAATCAAAAGGGGCAAAATAAGGTGTCTGCGGAGCAAATGTGGACAGGCGAACAAATGGTGTGACGCAAATGACAGCGGATTTATGAAGCAGAACGGTTGCCAAATCGTTATCCTCCGAATGGCTTTAATACTCCGTGTTGTATCCGGCAGTTTGTGGCACAGGTTTGCATATCAATGTCTGACTCGTTGCAAACTTATTTTGTATGTCAGAGATGACTCCTGCCGTTTTTTTTTGATGCCATGATGGGAAAATATACGCTGCAATTTTTCAGACACCGTCAGTGTCCGCGGAACATCCGTAGCACATCGTCTGCCATTGTGTGCCGCCAATTTCAGTTGGTTTGTAGCACCGGCCGACTGATTGTCCGTTTTTTTATATATTTGGTTTTCAGTTATTTCCGATAACATTGCTTCAGAAAAAGTTGTTGAAGGTATAGGTTGTCCCGCTAAGAAGAGATATCGGTTGTTCCGTTGTCTTTCATTTCTGGGCTGAAGTCATGGGGCTGGCAGTTGTTTCAGCCTTGGAGTCTGCGGTTTCTTGAATATTTATATTGCCGGTGTGAAATATTTTT
This sequence comes from Candidatus Aphodosoma sp., assembly GCA_051870875.1. Classification (GTDB taxonomy): domain Bacteria; phylum Bacteroidota; class Bacteroidia; order Bacteroidales; family Paludibacteraceae; genus Aphodosoma. Next base: position 46,690 of record JBJECG010000011.1, on the reverse strand, counting down.
CGTATTTTTGCGTTAATCAAGCGTAGCATGATGATGCTACGTTTTTTGTTTCGTTAAACGTGTGTTTGTCGGATTTTTATTGGTTGGAATTCAACAGATTGTCAGGCAGGTCACCCAAAAGCGCATATAATGATTGAATATATAAAAGGCGAAGTCGCCGACCTTACTCCGACATACTGTGTACTGGAAACCAACGGTATCGGGTATTTGCTTAATATTTCACTTGCTACATATCAGGATCTGCAGCAGAAGAGCGTGGTGCGTCTTTATGCGTATGAGAATATACGTGAAGATGCGTATCAGTTGTACGGTTTCAGTACGAAGGATGAGCGTGAGGCGTTTCTGCTCCTTATTTCGGTCAGCGGCGTTGGTGCAGGTACGGCGCGTATGATTCTGTCGAAACTTTCCACTGCGGAACTCCAGGAAGCCATTGCCGTGGGTAATGTCAATGCTATCAAGGCAGTGAAGGGAATCGGCTTGAAATCGGCCCAGCGTATCATTGTCGATCTCAAGGACAAGATGGGCAAGATTGGGGCATCTGACTTGGACATTGCCGTTATGAACCGGCGCAGCGAAAAAGCGGAAGAGGCTGTAGCTGCGCTTGTAGCATTGGGTTTCCAGCAGCAGGCTTCGGCAAAGGTCATCGAAAAACTGCTCAAAGAAGATGCCTCTATGGAGGTTGCCGGCATGATCAAACGGGCTTTGTCTATGTTTTGAATGTCTATGGGAAGCTGAAACAAACGGGCGGACGAGATGAATTATTTCCACAAATTTGTTGTCTTTCTTTTCTGTGCAGGCTTGGTCGTGGGCTTGTCTGACGGCGTGTCGGCTTTGTTTGCAGCCAACGGGCATTCGCTTTCTGGACAGATTGACGGTATGGCATATTCGGCTCAGCCGGCATCGTCTTCCGGTGACGTGGAGGATTCCACAGACAACAAGTCGGACTCGGTAGCCCCCCCGCCCGGTGTGCATGCCGTAAGAAAAACCGGTGTCACTGATCCTGAAGAGTATGGGCAACGGATGCCGATTGACCTCAAAGAACCGTCAAATATCAACACTTCAGTTGAATACGATACCCGTACCGGATGTTATGTGGTACGTTCACGCATCGGCGACACCGAGATTGCCACTCCTTTTTCCCTTACCCCCGATGAATACAAGCAGCAGTCGTTGCGCAAGGAGATGGGCAATTATTGGCGTCGGAAAAACGCGGAAGCCCAGGAGAATTACGAGGACAAGTTCAATCTTGCGGACATGAAGTTTTCGCTTGGTCCGGCAGAGAAGCTTTTCGGTCCAGGCGGCGTGCAGATAAAGACCCAGGGATCGGCCGAACTGTCGTTTGGCATTATCCATAACAATATCAAGAACTATTCTTTGGCCGAACGTCTGCGCAACACTGTCACTCCGGACTTCGACGAAAACATACAGTTGAGTGTCAATGCCACTGTAGGAGACAAGATAGGTTTTACGATGAACTACAATACCGAGGCTTCGTTTGACTTCGACCAGCAGCTCTTGAAACTCAACTACAAAGGGCAGGAAGACGAGATCATCAAAAGCATTGACTTGGGTAACGTGAGTCTGCCTCTGAATTCTTCACTTATCAAGGGGAGTTCGGCCCTCTTCGGTTTGAAAACCGAATTGCAGTTCGGCAAGCTGAGCATCACCGGTGTAGTGTCGCAGCAGCAGTCCGAGACACAGAACGTAAGTTCGAAAGGCGGCTCCCAGCTTTTGGACTTTGAGGTGTCGGCAGACAACTATGATGAAAACCGCCACTATTTCCTCTCGCACTATTTCCGCAACACTTTTGACCAGAACATGTCGAAACTTCCGTATGTCACGTCAGGCGTGACCGTCACCCGCTGCGAGGTGTGGGTGACAAACAAACGCGGCAATTTCGACCAGGCCCGCAACATCATCGCATTTATGGATCTGGCGGAACACGACTCCATCGACAATCCGCATTGGATTCCAAATGCCGTGGCGTTTCCCGACAACAGCTCCAATTCGCTTTATGACGAGGTGAAGAATATAGCCGGAGTACGTGACATCCAGCAGTGCAATGCAGTGCTGGCCGGGATGTACGCCCCTTACGGTATTGTCGGAGGTGAGGACTATGAGAAGATAGAGAGTGCCCGCCGTCTTGAACCGTCTGAATATACACTCAATACGCAGCTCGGTTTTATCTCCCTGCGTCAGACACTCAATACCGATGAGGTGCTTGCCGTGGCGTTTGAGTTTACATACAATGGAAAGACTTACCAGGTGGGTGAATTTTCTACTGACGGCGTCTCTTCGCCGCAGTCGCTCATTGTCAAACTTTTGAAAGGTTCAGCCACTTCGCCGGAAACCAAGCTGTGGGATCTGATGATGAAAAACATCTATTATCTCGGAGGCAATCAGGTGAGGCAGGAGAAATTCAAGCTCAATATCCAATTCAAGAACGATTCGGGTGGAGTATATGTCAATTACATCCCGGAAGGAGCCATCCGCAACCAGTTGCTGCTTAAAGTGATGAACTTGGACCGCCTCGATTCGCGCAATGAACCTAACCCGGACGGACAGTTTGACTATGTGGAGAATCTTACGATATACTCGTCAAGCGGACGGGTGATATTTCCTGTAGTCGAGCCGTTCGGTTCGCATTTGCGCAAGATGATAGCCGACGATGCCGTGGCCGACAAATACTGTTTCGATGAACTGTACCGCCTGACAAAAGTGGCGGCACAGGAAAATTCGGAGAAGAACAAGTTCCGTATAGCCGGTGAATACCAGGCAAGTTCCGGCAGTGTCATACGTCTCAATGCCATGAATGTGCCGCGCGGGTCGGTAGTGGTTACTTGCGGAGGTCAGACATTGACCGAAAATGTCGACTATACCGTCGACTATACCATGGGAACGGTCACTATCCTCAACCAGTCGATATTGGCTTCGGGCAACAACATCGATGTGCAGCTTGAAAACCAGAGCATGTTCAACATGCAACGCAAGACTTTGGTCGGTGCTCATGCCGAATACGCCTTTACCAAAGACCTCTCGCTCGGAGCAACAATCATGCACTTGAGTGAAATGCCGCTCATAACCAAGACACAGATGGGTGCCGAACCGATAGCCAATACTTTGTGGGGCGTGAATCTGGCTTACCGTACCGACGCACCGTGGCTTACAAAAGGCATAGATGCGTTGCCGCTCATCAATGCCACTGCTCCGTCTGCCATAGTGTTCAATGCCGAATTTGCCCACATGATACCGGGGCACCGGAAGGTGGAAAATAATCCTGGATATGCCTATCTCGATGATTTTGAAAGTACCGAAATGGGTATCGACCTGAAATATCCCTATTATTGGCATCTGGCTTCCACTCCTTACGATGCGGCTGCCGATGCCTTGTTCCCCGAAGCTGCGAAAACCAACGACATCGAATACGGCAAACGCCGTGCCCTTTTCAACTGGTACACTATCGACAATTCGGTTTTCAACCGCGATTCCAGGGAAACTCCAAACCATCTCAGGACAAACAAAGACTTGCTCAGCAATCACTTCACCCGTGAAATAATAGAGCAGGAGATATTTCCCAACCGTGAAGCCATACTTGGTCAGTCATCATCGCTCTCGGTGCTTAACGTCAGTTATTATCCGTCGGAACGCGGTCCTTACAATCTTGACCTGAACGTCGACCCCTCTACCGGTTACCTGCTCAATCCGCAGACCCGCTGGGGTGGGATGATGCGTAAGATCGAGACATCCGATTTTGAGAATGCAAATATCGAGTATCTCGAATTCTGGCTCATGGATCCATTTGTCTATGATACCCTTTCTGTTCATAAAGGCGGTGACTTGTATATCAATCTCGGCGATGTGAGTGAAGACATTCTCAAGGACGGCAAAAAGTTCTTTGAAAATGGTATGCCTGTCGACGGATCTGTCACTGCTACCGACAGTACGGTTTGGGGCAGGGTACCGCGAATACAGTCCACCGTATTGGCATTTGATGGCGATTTGGCTTCCCGCCAATATCAGGATGTAGGCTACAACGGACTCCGTACCGAAGATGAATTCCGGTTCGGCGCTTACCGCGACTATGTGGGGCAGTTGCGGACTATACTTCTGCCTTCGGTTATCGAAGCCATGGAGGCAGACCTCTTCTCCCCGTTGAACGACCCGGCAGGCGACAACTACCACCATTACCGCGGTTCAGACTACGATGCCGAAGAACTTTCAATCCTCGAACGTTATAAACGATACAACGGATCGGAGGGCAACTCGCCGGCATCTGATCTCAGCGCAGAAAACTATTCTACATCGGCAACCACTGTGCCGAATGCCGAAGACATAAATCAGGACAATACCCTCAACGAGTATGAAAAATACTATCAGTACCGCATCTCGCTCCGTCACGAAGACATGGAGGTGGGGCGTAACAATATTGTTGACCGTATAGAGTCTGAGGTAACTCTTGCTAACGGACAGACCGGGCGTGTTGCCTGGTACCAGTTCAAGGTGCCGGTGCGCAGTTACGACAAATGTGTCGGCTCTATCCGTGATTTCAAGAGCATACGTTTCATGCGTATGTTTATGACCGGATTCGAGCAGGAAACCCATCTGCGTTTTGCCACACTCGAACTTGTACGCGGAGAATGGCGCGGATACAACAAGCCGTTGTATGATATATCCAACCCGCCGGCTTCCGATGCTACCATAGATGTCACATCGGTCAATATCGAAGAGAACGACAAGAAAGAGCCTGTCAATTATCTCCTGCCTCCCGGAGTCACCCGCCAGACCGATCCGAGCCAGCCCCAGCTTACACAGCAGAACGAGCAGGCTATGCTTCTGAAAGTGCTTGGACTTGCCCCCGGCGATGCACGGGCTGTCTACAAGAACATCACATACGATATGCGCATGTACCGCAGGTTGCAGATGTTTGTCCATGCCGAGCAGATTATAGATGACGATTCCAATCTGAAAGACTATGAGACCACTGTGTTTATACGTATCGGCAGCGACCATACAATGAACTACTATGAGTATGAGATTCCGTTGAAACTCACACCGGCCGGGCATTATACTTCCGCCCAGCGTCATGAGGTATGGCCGGAGGAGAATATGTTCGATTTCTCCCTGCGTCTGCTTACCGAGGTGAAAACCAACCGTAATCGCCGTATCCGTCAGTCCGGAGCCTCGATGAGTGTACCGTATTCTGAGTATGACCCCGAAAATCAGCAGCATAAAATCACCGTTGTCGGCAATCCCAATCTCGGTGACGTGCGGACTTTGATGATAGGCGTGCGAAACCAGGCCCATGAAGCCAAGAATGTTGAGGCATGGGTCAACGAATTGAGGCTTACCGACTATGATGAGGATGGCGGATGGGCCGCTTTGGCCAATCTGGCTGTCAATCTTTCCGATGCCGGTTCGGTAAGCCTTTCCGGCAGGTACGAAAGTGCCGGATTCGGAGGTATCGAGCAGTCGTTGCAGGAGCGCAGGCTCGATGATTTCTATCAGTTCAACGTATCGGCTCAATTCGATTTCGGACGTTTCTTCCCCGAAAAGGCAGCTGTACGCATACCTCTGTACTATAGTTATGGAATTGAAAACTCCACTCCGAAATACAATCCGCTTGATGAAGACATCCTGCTGTCCGACGCCCTTGAAGCCCTTGACACGAAGCAGCAGCGTGATTCTTTGCGCTCGTTGTCTGTAGACAGGAATATTACCGAGAGTTTCAATATCACCAACATGAAAGTGGATGTCAGAAGCAAGCAGCCTAAAATATGGGATCCGGCCAACTTTTCAGTCTCGTATGCCTACACCAAACTGCAGGATCTGAATCCCGAGACTGCACGCAACTTCAATAAAACATACAACGGTCAGTTTGCCTATAATTTTTCTGCATCACCACGTGCATGGCAACCGTTTAAGGATAACAAAAAACTGGACAAAATCAAGATATTGAAGGACTTCGGACTTAATTACGAACCATCGCTTATAGGCTTGAACATAACGGTCAACCGCAACTACGCGGAAACCCAGTTGCGTGACCTTACGGGGGCTATGTATGTCGATTATAATGATCCTTTCAATTCGCTTCTCTCTTTCTCGAAAGATTTCACATGGTCGCGGACATTCGATTTCAAGTACGATCTGACCAAAAACTTGAAATTCAGCCTTCATACAGCTACAAACTCGCGGTTTGACGAAACTCGTTTCACTCCTGTCAACCGGGAATTTTTCCCCGATGAGTATGAGGCCTGGCGCGATACAGTGCGTAGGTCAATGGCTGCAGGCGGTAAGCCCATAGACTATCAGCAGATATTCACCGCTTCGTGGGATATTCCTGTCAACAAAATACCGGGGCTTGATTTCATTACGGCAAAAGCGCAGTACAATGCCACATATACCTGGAATACAGGTGTGGTTTACGACGGTGAAAGTACTATGGGAAATACCGTTTCGAATCTGGCAATGTGGCAGGGCGATGCCAATATGAATTTTGAGACACTGTACAACAAATCCAAATACCTAAAAAAAGTAAACCAGAAATACAAAGGCACAAAATCCAACAGACAGCAGCGCAAGTTCACGCCGCGTACTTTTGAACAGACCGTAACACTCTCCGACACGGCTGCCGTGCGGGTAACCCATCGTCTTGGAAGCGAAAAGCTGGTTGTAGCTTTTGCAGATCCCAATGGTCAGCCTATGAAGGTGAAGTATAAGATCATCGACCGCAATACCATAGCGTTGACAAGCCGGGTGAACATGAAGAATGTGAAAGTCAATATCGAGACAAGAGACCCTAATTTTGAATCCCCGGCTCAGAAAGTCGGCGATTTTGCCGTGCGTGTCCTTATGTTGGTACGTCGTCTTTCCGTATCATACAAGCAGACAAGTGCATTCAATTTGCCGGGCTTTGTGGCTGGAGGAAAGTTTTTCGGGCAGACTGTGTCAGACAAGATGCTTTCTCCGGGACTTGATTTCTCGTTTGGCGTTCCTGACAAGAGTTATATCGATGTGGCTATGGAACGTGGGTGGCTGATCACCAACGATTCCATCATCAATCCCGCCACTTACAATACGTCAACGGATTTCGACGGCAAACTGTCGCTTGAGCCGGTACCGGGATTGAAAATCGACCTCAATTCCAAGCATGTCACCACCAACCAGCAGACGATGCAATACATGTTCGAGGGTATGCCCACCACATACAATGGTACTTTCCGTATGACATATTGTATTTTGGGTACGGCATTCTGGAGCCATGGCAATGTGGAAAACAATTATCATAGCCGTGCGTTCGACAAATTCCTCGAAAACCGGCAGGTAGTGGCCGACCGTCTGATGCAACGCTACAACGGCACTCACTATCCGACAAATGGTTTTGTCGCCGGGTCTGATTTGGCAGGAGCCCTGTTCAGTGCCGGGAACGGCGGTTATTCGCTCAGTTCGGCCGATGTGCTCATACCGGCTTTTCTTGCCGCCTACTCCAATACTGACATCAACCGCCAGTCCGACAATATATTTCCCGGTCTTCTGGCCATGTTGCCTAACTGGAGGGTGGCTTATGATGGTTTGGGCAAAATCAAAGGCGTTGACAAGTGGTTCAAATCCATCACCATCAACCATGCCTATCAGTGTACATATAATGTAGGCTCCTATTCATCATTCTCAAACTATGCCCAAAACGATGACGGCCTTGGCTTTGTCCGCGATGTCACCACAGGCAATCCCATCCCGTCATCGCCGTACGATATAGCATCTGTGAGCATTACGGAAAATCTCTCTCCGCTTGTCGGAGTGGATGTGGCTATGAAAAATTCGCTGACAGCAAAACTCGAATTCAAAAAACAACGTGTACTTACTCTCAATATGTCATCAAACCAGTTGCTTGAAGCTACGAACAACGAATGGGTTGTGGGTGTCGGTTATGTATTGAAAGATTTTGACATTATAATGAAAGTAAAAGGCAACAAGACAAAAAAAGTGAAAAATGATCTTACCTTGCGTCTTGATTTTGCATTCAAGGATATATCCACATTGTTGCGCCGCCTCGATTCTGCAGATGATACCCAGGCCACATCCGGCAACAAGACCCTGACCATTAAGTTCGCTGCCGACTATGTATTCAGTTCAAAACTGAATTTCCGCCTCTTCTGCGACCATCAGACCAACACCCCTTACATATCTACCTCATATCCGGTATCGACTACCAATGTCGGCGTAGCAGTCAAATTCATGCTGACCCGCTGATCTATAGATGCCGGGTTTGACTTTGGCCACAGCTTTATCAAGTATGTCGGTTTCAAGTATGTCGCAGATGTATACAGACTTTTTCCCATGTAAAAAATTTCAGACAACGGTAACCTGAGTCGTGTAATCTGTCATTCCCGGCATGCCTTCTGCCTTTTACATGGCCGAATTGTGATGATAACGACGTTTATTGTCTGGTTTCAGCGTATATCTTTCCGTCATTGCGTCAAAAAACTTGCAGAAATTATTTGCCATACAAGATAATCCTGTAGCTCTGACCTCGGTGAGAATAGCGATTGTTGTTCGTAATACTGTGTAATTTAACCTGATAAAGTTATAGCGATTTTCGCCAATTACTGAATTTACAGACAATTGAATTCATCGGCCTCACGGTTGGATTACGGTGCAAATGCTCGATAGGTTCGCATTCTTTTCTTCCGTATAGCAGATACAAAACAGCAGAGTCCTGCTACAGTAAAACCGCTGGCAGGACTCTGCTTGAGGTAAACTTGCGTCCTGCAATATTAAGGCCTTGCAGAATCATATATGTTGCGGTTCTGTTATTTTTAATAATCTTGTTTTGCGATGATGGTTGTTGTCATAGGGTAGGGGCGTCTTATACGTGCAAGCACCTCTTTCGTGGGGTGTCGGTCACTGTGAGTGAAAAACGGCTGCGAAAGAGGTGCTGTTATTGAAAACTCGGTCGGTAACTACGTGTTGTACCGGCTTTTGGAAAATAGATCAGATGATGTGCGTTTTTGAAACGCCGGTCGGGACATCGCTCATAGTAAATGGGCATTTTGCCACTTGCCTTCAACGTGGATTTTGTCGTTTTGTGTGACCATGATACAACGTTTTTTAGGTGGCGAGGTTTGCGATGTGTTTCATAATATATCATTGGTTTGTCATTAGTGGCAGTCGGTTATGTTTTGCTTACCACGTTTGCTTTGCGACGTACCCTATAACGTCATTTCCCTGCATTCCGGTGCTCCGCCTGCCAATCTGCGAACAGCTCATCGGTAAGGGTCAGTTCAAACAACAAATGTCTTTGGTCCGGAACTCTGTTACCTGCAATTTCACCGGCATAATATACAGTGCCTTTTTGTACAAATGGCGATGACTCGTGTATGTACAGCGTATCCGAGTCATTCAAGTCACACACTACAAAAGATACTGACTCTGATTCAGATTCACTAAATTGCAAATAGTTGTCGGATTTGGTACATTTGATGATCTTGCCGACCATTTCCGGTTCGCTTTTCAAGTCAAACCATACTATTACATCGTGCGAACTCTGATTGTTGATACCTATCAGCGCAGCGTCGAATGCATCATCCGTATCACATGATACCATTGCCATGATGGCAAGAAATAAAACAATGAATTTTTTCATGAGACGTTAAAATTTAATGATGACTATTGTATTGCAGCTTGTTCAGAATCCCGATGTTTCGCCTGCCAATCTGCAAAAAGTTCATCGGTAAGGGTCAGTTCAAACAACAACAAATTGTTTTTGCCTGGGACATAACTGCCTGCAAAATCATCGACATTATACCCGGTGTCGTTTTTTACAAACGGTGATGACTCATGTATGTACAACGTATCCTGATTATTCAAATCACGTAATACAAAAGAATATGATACAAAGTCTGATGCATCAAATTGGATATACCCGGATTCGTTTCCTTGCCTGATGATCCAGCTGTCCATACTTGTTGTGTCATTCCTGAAATCAAACAAAGCCATCACATCGTGCGAACTCTTATTGTTGATAACTATATACGAACAATCGAATGGGTCAATCGTATCACATGATGCCATTGTCATAATGACAAGAAATAGGACAATACCTTTTTTCATAATACCTTTTTTCATAATATCTTTATTTATAAATTTGTCTAATACCTTCTATGTCTCGTGAAGACAATTCATTTGGAGCACTCCAAATAGATGAACCGTCATAGAATTTCAGAAGTCCATAACTGCACGACACATGAGTACGGGTGCTCTGGATCGATTTTAAGTGTCGGGTTAAAATCGGATAGCAACATAGGAGTTGTTTCAACTAATTCGACTGGCTCGTTCTTTTCTGTACAAGCCATAAAAAACAGTGCAATTAGTGCACATAAAAATACTTTTTTCACGACAGTATAGATTAAATGATTTATAAATAAAGTTGTCGATCGATTTTGTTGTAAAATCAACGTTGCAAAGTTATATATAATATTTGGTAAAAACATTCTTTTTTGAATGATATTTTTACTGTGCCCTGAAAAAAGTTTGCCGGATACCAATAATTATATATACAAAAAAGAACCGCATCCGAATATCGGATGCGGTTCTTTTGGAAAAATATTGCTTGTTAAAACAATTATTTCATGATGACGCGGGCCATTTCGCATACTTTGTTTGAATAGCCCCATTCGTTGTCGTACCATGAAACCACTTTTGCAAAGTTGTTGTCCAGGGAGATACCTGCGGTAGCATCGTAGATAGAGGTGAGAGGACAGTTGCGGAAGTCGGTTGCAACTACGGCTTCGTCTGTATAGCCGAGGATTCCTTTGAGTTCGCCTTCGGATGCTGCTTTCATTGCGGCGTTGATGTCGTCCATTGATGCAGGTTTTTCGAGCACTACTGTGAGGTCGACCACCGAAACATCGGAAGTCGGGACACGGAAACTCATGCCTGTGAGTTTGCCGTTGAGTTCCGGGAGAACTTTACCTACTGCTTTGGCTGCGCCTGTAGAAGACGGAATGATGTTTTCGAGAATGCCGCGGCCGCCGCGCCAGTCTTTCTTTGACGGCCCGTCAACAGTTTTCTGGGTTGCGGTAGCTGCATGGACTGTGGTCATAAGACCTTTTACCACACCGAATTTCTCGTTGAGCACTTTTACTACCGGAGCCAGACAGTTGGTGGTGCAGGAGGCGTTGGAGATGATGTCCTGACCTGCATATTTAGTGTGGTTTACACCGTAAACGAACATTGGGGTAGCGTCTTTTGACGGAGCTGACATGATAACTTTCTTTGCACCAGCTTCGATGTGCTTGCGCGCTTTGGCATCTTCGAGGAAAAGACCGGTAGATTCAACCACTACATCTGCACCTACCTCGTTCCATTTCAAGTTGGCAGGATCCATTTCTGCCGTAAGACGGATTCTGTTGCCGTTTACGATGAGTGTATTGCCTTCCACTGAGATTTCGCCTTCAAAACGACCGTGTACAGAGTCGTATTTCAGCATATATGCAAGATAATCGGCTTCCAGCAAATCATTGATACCTACCACTTGGATGTCTTTGTTGAAATTTTGGACAGCAGCACGGAACACCATGCGTCCGATACGGCCGAAGCCGTTGATTCCCAATTTAATCATGACTATATAGTTTTTAGGTTAAAGTTATTCGTTGTTTCCTGTCATTATATAACCTTAGACTGTGCAAAGTTACTGCTTTTTTCCGTGCAGGCAAAGCTTTTGCCGAAAAACTTATGGTAGGGCAATCTTGTCCTGAATGTTTTTGGGAAAACAAAAAAAAGGAAAAGTTGGCCAAGTCGCCGGATTACTGTGTCGGCGGTCATGTCCGCACTTTATGTCCCCATGTGGCAGATACGGCTTTTTTCGCGCAGATGGCCGCATGTTTTCCTACAAGATTGTCAAATTATCCGCATTCCCGGGCTGGCAGGCATTGCAAAGGCGAAATGAGGGTAGCCGTTTGGTGGGGTATGGCCTTCTGCCGGTTGCCCGAATGGGCATTTGTCCGGGACATCCGTTGGTATGGAACAATATTGATGCAAAGGTATGAAAAAACTGTTCTATAAATCAAAAGTTTTTCGTATCTTTGCACCGCAAAATGCTGGATAATGCGTATTTGTCGCAGTAATCTTAGAGAAAAGATGCTAATCTACATATACTGTGGACAATATGGCATGCCATTTTGATATCGGAGAGTGTGTTGGGGCATATTTGTCACCGGTCACAGTAGTTGCAATGTCCATGTAGCAACTCCCGAAAGAACGCGGTTCGGAAATCATCAGGTGTCCGGGACAGGTGAAATAGTGCAGCAAGAGGTTGCGCGTATAGCAAAAAAACAGTACCTTTGCACACTCCTTTGGATAATAATGTAAAACGAAAAAATATAGGTAAAATGTCGAAAATTTGTCAGATTACAGGTAAGAAGGCAATGATCGGAAACAACGTGTCTCACTCAAAACGCCGCACAAAGCGTACTTTTGAAGTGAACCTGTTCCACAAAAAATTCTATTATGTAGAACAGGGATGCTGGATCAGCCTCAACATTTCAGCTGCGGGACTCCGCACCATCAACAAATTGGGCTTGGACGCTGCCCTTACGCAGGCAGTTGAGAAAGGCTATTGCGATTGGAAAGATATTAAAATTTTAGCTTAATCCGGGAGGAACAGAATCATGGCAAAAAAGTCAAAAGAAGCACGTGTTCAGGTTATTTTGGAGTGTACCGAACACAAAGACAGCGGTATGCCAGGTACATCGCGCTATATCACAACAAAAAACCGTAAAAACACTACCCAACGTCTGGAGTTGAAAAAATACAACCCGATCCTGAGACGAGTAACAGTACACAAAGAGATAAAATAATAACAGACTATGGCAAAGAAAGTAGTAGCAACCCTGCAAAAAGGTGAAGGTCGCGGTTATTCCAAAGTAATCAAAATGGTGAAATCGCCAAAGACCAACGCATACGTATTTCAAGAGGAAATGATTCCCAACGACAAAGTTAAAGAGTTCTTCGCCAAATAATTTAGGCTACGTTATATAGAACTGCAACGCACCGTTCCCGAAGTCGGAAACGGTGCGTTGCAGTTCTATAATGCAGCTTCGCCTTTCCCGGAAGCGGCCCTATCCCCAAAAAAACACGGGGCATCCGTCAATGCAGGAAAAATCTGACGATACGCTGCTTCAGCTTGTTGTAAGGTTGATAGCGGAAAGGCAGGTCAGGCAATGTCGGTTTGCATACCACGCCTTTCATCCGTGAAAAGGTATCAAACGAATAGCGTCCGTGATAGTTGCCCATACCGCTCATGCCTACACCGCCGAACGGCAATGCCGGTGATGCCAGGTGCATAATGGTGTCGTTGACACAGCCGCCACCGAATGATATGCCTGTCAGCACATGCTCCTCCACATCCTTGTCATCGGCAAAAAGATACAGGGCCAACGGTTTTGGCCGGGATTTGACAAACTCAACGGCTGAGTTGAAGTCCTTATAAGAAATGACCGGCAATAGCGGTCCGAAAATCTCCTGCTGCATAATGGCATCGTCAGCCGTAACGCCGTCCAATACCGTGGGTTCAATCTGCAGACGGCCGGTATCGCTCTTGCCTCCGTAAACTACCTTGTCGTTGTCGGCAAGCAACATCAGACGGTCGAAATGCAGACGGTTGATGATACGTCCGTATGCAGTATTCTGCAATGGATCAGTGCTATACTGACGCTTTATTTCGTCCGCCAAAGCCTCTATCAGCTGCGGCTTTACCGTTTCATCGGCAAGGATGTAATCTGGTGCGACGCACGTCTGGCCGCAGTTGACGAACTTGCCGAACACGATGCGCCTTGCCGCCAGCCTTATGTCAGCCGTCTTATGCACAATGCAGGGCGACTTCCCTCCAAGTTCGAGCGTAAGCGGCGTAAGGTGTTTGGCTGCGGCACTCATCACCGTGCGGCCGGTGGCAGGGCTTCCGGTAAAGAATATGTAATCGTATTGATATTCCAGGAAGTCAGTTGCGGTATCGTCAATCACAGCCACATGTTCTTGTGGAAACACTTCTGCCACAAGTCTTGTTAACGCCTGGGCAGTATGCTCTGCGTATGGCGAGAATTTGAGCAGTACCGTATTGCCTGCGGCCACGGCACCGGCCAAGGGTTCCAGTGCAAGCAGGACCGGATAGTTCCAAGGCACCATTATGAGTACAACGCCATACGGTTCGCGGTATATGATGTTGCGGGCAGGAAAATTCGACAAAGGGGCAGACACCCGTTTCTGACGTGAAAACCGGCGTATGTTTTTCAGCATATAGCGGGTGGCGGCAAGTGTCAATCCGATTTCTGTCATATACGCCTCTGCTGCAGACTTGCCAAGGTCAGCATACAAAGCGGCTTCCAATACAGTACGGTTGTTTCTGACAGCATTATGGAGCCTGTCCAGCGCATCAGCCCTCAAACCGACATCCGCCGCCATACGGTTGGCTTCTGCCCAAGCCCGCTGCCTGGATATAAGTTGTTGCAATTCCATTGTATCAAGCATCAGTGATTGTCGGTATTCAATGATTTACACCAACGGGTTAATTAGACGGATTTTAATAAGAAAGACTATAATCAAGCACAAACGGACGGTATCTGCCCCGGGATACGAACTCTATCCGATTCCGATAGAGATTTACAGTTATCATATACACATGATTCTTTACGTGAGCATTCGGCTCGTCTTGTCTCCGTCCCGCCGCATACAGGACAATACATATTGCATGCAAGCCAGTCTTAAGTCAATTATGCGTGCAATCTGACTGTTATTTTTGTAACCTTCGGACAATAATGTGTTAAAAACGTAAATTCACAATTTATGATGTTTGCACAAGTGTTTGGTGGTTGCGGTTGGATTGAATAGCTGATTAGTCTAAGGATTCGTTGATCTCGAGCCAGCGGAGTTCTTTTTCATCGATGAGGGCTGTCATTTCTTCGTAACGGGATGAGAGGCGTACTATTTCATCGGCGGAGAGTTCGCCACCCGAGAGTTGGGCTTCGATGCCGGCTTTTTCGGTGCCGAGGGTTTCGAGGTCTTGCTCTATCTGTTCCAGCTCGAGTTTTTCCTTGAACGTAAGTTTTTTCTTTGAAACGGAGGATGTTGTATCGTTGCGTTTGGCATCGGTACGTACGGCAGCATTTTGTTTTTTTACGGTTTCAGCCTGCTCCCGTTCTTCCGCCTCTTTCAGTTCGCGCCACTCGCGGTAGTCGGTATAGTTGCCGGGAAAGTCCTGTATTTTTGCATCGCCGTGAAATACAAGGAGGTGGTCGACTACTTTATCCATAAAGAAACGGTCGTGACTGACGACAATGACACACCCTCGGAAGTTGACAAGATAGTCTTCCAGGATGTTGAGCGTTGCGATGTCGAGGTCGTTGGTCGGCTCGTCGAGGACGAGAAAATTTGGGCTCCGCATCAGCACAGTACAAAGATAGAGCCTGCGGCGTTCGCCGCCGGAGAGTTTGGCTATATAGTCATGCTGCTTTTCGGGCGGGAAAAGGAAGTGGGTGAGGAACTGGGAGGCTGTCATTTTGTGCCCGCCTCCGAGGTCGACTTCTTCGGCTATTTCGCGCACGGCATCGATGACTTTCATCGTGTCGTTGAACTTCATGCCGTTCTGGCTGAAGTAGGCAAAAATTACGGTGTCGCCCACATCGAACCTGCCGCTGTCCGGTTGCATCTCACCGAGCAGCATCTTCAGGAATGTAGATTTGCCGGTACCGTTTTTGCCGACGATACCGAGTTTTTCGTAACGTGAGAAGTTGTAGTAGAAATCATGCAGCAACACTTTGTCGCCGAATGCTTTGGATATATATTGAGCCTCGAATATCTTGGAGCCGAGGTAAGCCGACTTTACCCCGAGCGAGACTTGGCGGTCTGTCAACCTCTGCCTGGCACGCTGCTCTATCTCATGGAAAGCATCAATGCGTGAACGCGCCTTATGGCCGCGTGCCTGAGGCTGGCGGCGCATCCAGTCCAATTCTGTACGATAGATGTTCTTGGCGCGGGCTGTCTCGGCATTGAAATTGGCTATACGTTCTTCGCGTTTTTCAAGATAATAGCTGTAATTACCTTTGTAGTGGAATAGCGAATGCATATCGATTTCGAGTATGTCGGTGCATACATCGTCAAGAAAATAACGGTCGTGAGTGACCATCAGTATTGTCATTTTGGAGTGGTTGAGAAAACCTTCGAGCCACTCTACCATTTCGAGGTCGAGATGGTTGGTAGGCTCGTCGAGCAGTATCAGGTCTGGTTCGGCTATGAGTACTGTGGCAAGAGCGAGCCGCTTTTTCTGGCCGTCGGAGAGGTGCTCTATCCGCTGGTCGAGATTGTGAATGTCGAGTTTTCCGAGAATCTGCTTTACCCGGGCCTCGTAGTCCCATGCGTTGAGACGGTCCATTTCGGCCATGGCGGTTTGAATATCCGCAGCGTAGGCAACATCGTCAGCATGGGCTGAAATCAGTTCTTCGTAGTGTGCAATAGCTTTCACCACATCGGTATCGGTGGCGAAACATGCCTGGCCGACAGTCATACCGGTGGTGAAGTCGGGATCCTGACTGAGGAACCCTACGCGAAGGTCGCGGCGGAACGTTACCGTACCGCTGTCTTCTGATTCGCGTCCGGTGAGGATGTTGAGCAGCGTGGTCTTGCCGGTACCGTTTTGCGCCACAATTGCCACACGCTGTCCCTGGTCGATGCCGAAACTGATGTTCTCGAAAAGCAGCCTGTCGCCAAACGACTTTGTAAGATTCTCTACCTGAAGATATACCATTGATAATTCATACGTTTATTGCTGAAAAAGTTTGATGATGTCGTTGCCGTTGGCGAAGATGAGGAGGGCAAGTAGGATGAAAAAGCCTGCGTTTACGGCAATTTCCATGAAGCGGTCGCTCGGTTTGCGCCCTGTCAGCATTTCGTAGATGAGCATGATGAAGTAGCCTCCATCGAGCACAGGTATCGGCAGGAAATTCATGAATGCGAGCATTACGGAGAGCAGGGCTGTCATTGACCAGAACACCGTCCAGTCCCATTTTGCCGGGAATATATTGCCTATGGCTATAAAGCCGCCGACCGACTGGGCTCCGGCTTTGGTAAAGACAAGCCGGAACTGCTTGACGTAGTTGGCCAAAGTCTCCCAGCCGAGTTTCACACCGGCAGGAATCGAGGTAAAAAAGCCGTATTCTCGCCGTTCGGTCTTGAAATAGGGCATAGGGTCTGCTATCTGCACACCCATTTTGCCGTCGTTGAGCAGAAGTGATGCCGACATGCGTTCACCGCCACGATAGAAACCGACCGTTACCGAGTCGGTCTTGAATTTGGCCAGCTCGGCCACTACATCGGTATAGGCCGGAGTGGGGGTACCGGCTACGGCCACCACACTGTCTCCATGCTGCATTCCGGCACGCTGCGCCGGAGATTCTTCCGAGACAACTCCAACCACAAACGGGAATCGCAGCGACAACAATCCCTGTTCCTTTGCTTCGAGCATCTGCTCGCCAAAGTCTTCGGGCATCTGCAATTCCACTTCCCGGCCATCGCGCAGCACCGTCACGTTGCGCTTGCCTTCGATGACGATTTTCTGCATCACCTCACGGTCTATGGTCACGGTTTGTCCGTCGACTGTCAATATGCGGTCGCCGTTGCGGAATCCGTTGTCCAATGCCGTCCTGCAATAGTCGTAACCGAGGTAGGCATTCTGCACAGGCAGAAATTCCTGTCCCCAGGCAAAAAGCATCATGGCGTAGATGACTATGGCTGTCACAAAATTCATCAGCACTCCTCCGGATATGATAAACATGCGTTTCCATACCTTCTGGGCGCGGTATTCCCACGGTTTCGGCTCGGTGTTGGCAAGTGCCGGATCCATTGACTCGTCGACCATGCCGTCTATGGAACAGTAACCGCCGAGCGGCACCCATCCTATGCCCCATTCCGTAGTCTCTGGGTAACGGCGCCAGTCATCGTCATCCAATTCATCGAGGGGGGCCGGTATCATTACAGGTTTGCCTTTCTTGTCTGTTTTCGGCAAGCCGTTTTCGTCCTTAGCCTGCATGACATGGGGCTGTAGATTGGGAGAAAAGAACTTTACCTGCCATTTGCCGTTTATTTTCTTGGCACGGAGAATGGAAAATTTTGGATTGAAGAAGAGGTAGAATTTGTTGACACGGACTTTGAAGAGCCTGGCGAACCCGAAGTGCCCCAACTCATGCACAAAGACCAGTATCGACAGCGAAAGAAGCACCTGGGCTGCCTTGATAAGGATAACTTCCATATTTTGAATAGTTTGTTATATATAAAACGTTAACTGTCTGCCGGAACACGGCACACCCGCCATTACTGGGGCGACACACCGCAGCACATCGCCGTAAACCACGACCAAACGCTCCATTCCACGCAATAGCTTGCAAAGACAGCGAAAGGCGAGCGCAGAGCCAGACTCGTTTGGGTTATGCCGAGCCGCATCCAGTCTTAGCCAAAATGCAAAGATACGAATTGTTGTTGAAATTCTAAGCAATCATCATTCAAAATCTATTTACGATATGTTATATAAAGAAAAGACTGGTTCGGGGATTTCCCGACTCCAGCTTTTCTAAGATTTTCCAGTGTAGATATGTATATCAGTACCTGGATTTTTATAGAGGAATATGGAATAAGGCGCTATCGCATTGTTGATGAGTGCCATAGATAATTGCTTCTTGATTACTTTTGTAGAGCGATGCGCTTAAGAAGCGGTTTTGTTCACTCTTGGATAGTTGTTCATTAAAAAAGAACACAATTAAATAATGAACAAACATTAGATTTATATTACTATCATTCAGGTGCTTGCGTATTTCTATTGGAGGAATCTGGTACTTTTCCCGATTTTTTCCAATAGATGATTGGAGAAGTGATGGGGTGCCAAACCAATTTTCGGCACTAATCAGGCCATAGTGCCGAAAATTTGCAGATTGAAAAATTGTTTATATCGTTACTATTCAGTAATTTACTAATTTCTATTGGAGAAATCTTGCACTTTTCACAATTTTCTCCAATAGAAATGGCTCAAAACAGATAATTTTCATTACTTTTGCAATATGATTGTACCAAGAGACAAATACTTACAAGAACTGAGAAGTGTGATGCACAACGGAATGATTAAAATTATTACCGGTGTACGTCGTTGTGGAAAATCGTATCTTCTATTTGAATTGTTCAAAGGATCACTTCTTGATAGCGGTGTGAATGAAAAGCACATTATTCAGGTTGATTTGGAAGACCGACGTAGTAAACACCTCAGAGAGCCGGACATATTATTGGATTATATTGACAGGCATATCATAGATAACGATATGCATTACATATTATTGGATGAGATTCAACTTGTTCCAGAATTTGAGGACGTACTCAACAGCTATCTTAAAATTAAAAATGCAGATGTCTATGTGACGGGTAGTAATAGTAGGATGTTATCCAGTGATGTAAAAACTGAATTTCGTGGTCGAGGGTATGAAATCCGAGTCCATCCATTGAGCTTTTCGGAATTTCTCAAGGCGGGAGAGTATACAAATGAACTTTCAGCCTTACAAGATTATATGATTTATGGAGGAATGCCGCAGATTGTATCTCTTTCAAAGAAAAAAGAAAAAGAGAATTATCTCAAATCATTGTTTCAAGGTACTTATATACGCGATATAAAAGAGCGTTACAACATTAGAAATGATGACGATTTGAATGAGTTGATTGATATTATTGCTTCCAATATCGGCTGTCTGACAAATCCGACAAACCTTGAAAACACATTCAAATCCGTAAAAGGTCATAGTATTTCTGATACAACGATACAGAGTTATCTCGGCATGTTACAAGATGCGTTTATGTTGGAAAAAGCTATCCGATATGACATTAAAGGAAAGCATTACATAAATACACCTTCAAAATATTATTTTGAAGATGTAGGTCTGCGCAATGCCCGTTTGAATTATCGTCAGATTGACGGTGGTCATCTCATGGAAAACATCATTTATAATGAACTGCGTATCAGAGGGTATTCCGTTGATGTCGGACAAGTTGAGGTGACAACGACAAATGATGACGGAAAGAAAATTCGGAAACTACTGGAAGTGGATTTCATTTGCAATAGTGGTAACAAACGTTTGTACATTCAATCTGCTCTTGATATGCCAACTCAAGAAAAAATTGATCAGGAAACCAATTCTCTCCGTCATATCAAAGACGGATTTCCCAAAATAGTCATTGTTGGAGGATTGACCCCTTCCCATGTGAATGAAGATGGCATATCGATTATTAATGTGATTGATTTTCTTAAAGATAGCGAAGGGAGTCTATTATAAATCCACTACTGTACCAACAACGCACGAAAATGGTGCATAAGTAATCGGATATTGATTACCTCTGCACCATTTTCGCACAGTTACAGATAAAGCAGTATGATGAAAATTTAGGTATAAATGCTCCATCCGTGGAACGGTTCCATGATTACGGCAAAAGATTCATCCGGTTTGCCATGGTATAGCTGTAATAGTCAAGACTTAATCTGACAGTTTGTTTGCTATCGGACAAAAAAACTGTCAGCTATTTGTTGCAAAGTTACACAACTTTCTTCATTCTCAGAACCGGATGGCGTTTTATGAACGTCATTCGGTTTTATTACATCTTGTTTTTGGAGCTGGTATTTCCTTGCCACGGCGATCCCTTCGATAAACGTATGCATGGGCGTTTTCCCGAAACAGTACTTCCCGGAATGTGCTCTTTCCGTGTTGTACGAGTTCATCCACGCATCGAGGTCTGTTTGTAGCTGTTCAATAGTGGTATAGATTTTCTTTCTGAATGCGATAGCATAGAACTCGTTCTGCACGGTTCTGTTGAATCTCTCGCAGATGCCGTTTGTCTGCGGGTTTTTCGCCTTGATTTTAGAATGGTCTATATCCTCCACGGCCAGATACAGTTCATACTCATGGTTCTCTCTGTTTCCACAGTATTCCGTTCCTCTGTCAGTGAGCATACGCATTAACTTTAAGTCATGCTGCCCGAAGAAAGGAACTACCCTGTCATTGAGCATGTCAGCCGCAACAAGAGCATTCTTCCTGTCATACAACTTGGCAAATCCGATTTTGGAGTAAGTGTCAATGACTGTCTGCTGGTAAATGTGTCCGACACCTTTGATGTGCCCCACATAATAAGTATCCTGTGCGACAAGAAAACCTGGATAATAGGTTTCTATCTCTCCATGAGCCTGTTTCTCTTCCTTTGCCTTCTCCAATGCCGCAACCTGGTTCTCGTCGAGGATTATGCCTTCCTGTTCCATCTGTGCGGACAATGCCTTCAGTCGTTTCTGAAAGGTATCCATATCGTGCCGCAGCCAAATGGAGCGCACTCTGCTCGGCGAAATAAGAATACCCTTCTTCCGCAACTCATTGGATACACGGACGTGCCCCAACGCCGGATTGTCTATTGCCATTCCTACTACAGCCTGCTCAATGTGTTCTTCCACACGGTTCTTTATGACAGGATTACGGCGTGAAATCTCCTGCAAGGCAACTTCACCTCCTTGTTCATACAGCTGCTTAAAACGATAAAAGCTCTCACGGTGTAGCCCATGATCTTGCAGGCACGTGATACGTTTCCTGACTGTTGGTAGAGTTCAAGCAGTCCCAGTTTGTTCTTGATGACTTTTTCTGATGTTGTCATAACTCAATCTGTTTTCTGTTACAAAATTATTCTTTTTATGCGTAACTGTCAGATTAAGTCTTGACTATTACAGCATATGCAACTTCTATACATGAACACTTAATGTTCAAATAGGAAGTTTTATCGGCTTTTGTGATTTACTGTATGAATGTCATAACAGTGCTTGATACACACTGTTGATATTCCCCAAATATAGGTTCTGTGAACTGTATTGACACTTCTCTTGCACTGTAACTCTCTATCGGAATTTGGCACTCTCAACAAGTAAGTGCAAAATTAGCGACAAAGTTTGTAAAACACCTCTTTTGGGGTAAAAAACATTATTTTCTGCCGCGGTCTTGCATCGATTTTGTATTGAATATCCACATTATGATTGGTTAAGTTAAAATCAGTATCTTTATAGAAATACTGACGCATAAGTTTGTTTGCGCTTTGATAGCACCTTTCTGCCACGCTCAGTATGGGTCGGCAAAGTATACGGTTGTTTCAAGCTTTTTCGCAATCCATTCATGGTTCCTGAACTCGACACCATTGTCCGTTGTAATTGTTTTCGGCGCATCAGTATTCTTGAACAGCAGTAGCAGCTACCATACTTTCTTTGCTACGGTATCTGGCTTTCTATTAGTTATATATCCTATCATTATGTAGTTTGTCGAGCGTTAGGTAAACGTGACGAGTGCGCTTTTCTGACCTTTTCCGACAACGAGGTCCAGCTCCCGGTCGCCAAAGCGTGTACCATCGGCTTTAAGCGGTCGGTAGTGGATGCTGATGCGGTTTGGTATGTTCGAGCCTGTCCCTTTTTTTTGCTTTTTTACATGACGGCGGTACTTCATGCCATGCCGGGTGTGTTTTCTCAACTCTCCGCTCTCATCGGCACGTACAAGTCGGTAGATGCTCTCGTGTGAGATGCAGATATGCTTGTGCACCTGCAAATACCCCGATATCTGTTCCAGCGACCAATCCTTCTCAACCAGAAGTCTTAACGTCTCTTTTACAATGTGTTGGGGCAAACGTCGGTTCTACGATAACCGTTCGCGCCGGATATGTGCCATTTCATCGGCTTCCTTGTAAAGATACCAGCCGTGTTCGTTGCTGTTGCGTTTTATCTCCCTGCTTATCTGTTGAAATAGAGCACCATATCTGCTGAGCAATGACAGTTTTTGATTTTTTCTCGAATATATTCAAAACCTATTGCGTGAATAGAAAAAAGTTGTAAATTGCGAGCAGATTCATAGACATACAGATATGCGTGTCTATAATCAAACATTATTCACATTCTAAATTTTTGTATTATGAAAACAAAAGATTTGACTAGAAAAGGAACTGAAGAAGTTCATTTTTCGCCAGAAGAATTATCTCAATTCGAAACATTGGAAATTCTTGGAGGTCGGACAGAACAGTCTGAACAAACTGATGATATAAATATATACCAATGCATTACCAATAAATGCAAGTAGTAATAATATTTATTTGAATCAGTCTGTTTGAGGGCATTTATTGTGTCCTCAAACGGTTTTTTATATAAACTTATTTGTATGAAGCAAAGTATATACAACTATAAAATATGCAAAGAAATGCTCCGATGCGGAATATCAACCATTAGAGAAGAAAACCTTATTGCCTGCCCCATCTGCAAAAAGGAGACAGTGCGCATCTATCCGAAGATTGCCAAATGTACCGACAAAGAGTGTGATTTCAAATCTTCACACCCTCCCCTCATCCGCCCCTCCTCAAATGTTAAAATCCGCCATCTAACCATCCAAAAACAAAACAACCCAACACACGCATCACTCACTATAAAACAAAACACCATTTCCCTTGCAAATTCCGAAACAAAATTTTACCTTTGCCCCACACATGACAAATCTATAAACACTCACATCATCATAAAACCTCACCTCACATACAAAAACTTCTTCTTCAACTGGGAAATCTCCGCCTGCTCCCGCTCCGTCCGAAACTGAGACTCTGAATCGGGAAGCAGGCATCTCGGCTTGTCACACAAGCCACATTCAATCAGTATCTCGCCAAATTCTATTTTTCAACTTCTAAAAACATTAAAGTTATGAAGAAATTTATCACCCTCGCCCTCCCGCTCCTCATACTCTTTGCGGCAGGCTGCGAACGGAAATACAAAACAGACATCTATACCAATCCCGACATCGAAGTTTGCGGAGTCAAAGACCCCGCTAACAACATCGGCTGGTTGAAAGAACAACTGGATGACTACCGCCTCCATGATTATTACGACTCCTTTCATGATGACTATTGTGTTTATTCCGATTCTGCAGGTGAACTCGTTATCGTAATTATTGAACAAACCGACCGTACAAGAGTACGGATACTGAATTGTGCCGGCGACTTCATTGATGGTGGATATTGGTCCGATCCATGGTACGATTTCAATTCCAATCCCCCCACCACACCACGTTCTCACGACATCCAGTACTCCCCTGTCCCCACAGTTTGTGCAGGCCCCCCACATTACTGGGATGAATGCGATAAGTTTTTCCGCACCCACACATTCGTAGATTTCATAGCCCGCATCAAAACACACCTGTAAATTAACATTTAAAGAACAATTCACAATGAAACATACTGTTATTTTGTTGGCATTATTGTTCGCCGCAATCTATGCCGTCGCAGCTCCGGCAGACCCGACCCCAGCAAAAGTAACACAGCCTAATGGCGATACTATAACGATTCGTCTTGTTGGCGATGAGTACGGCTCATGGTATGAAACCTCGACGGATATATCATCGAAAAAGCTGCCGACGGCTATTGGCGTTATGCCTCTGCCGTTGTAAATGACACAATCCGGCTTGCCGATATTGTGTCGAAGTTCGGTATCTCCAAATTATCTGACGGCAATACCATTGACCAACGACAGGTCAGGGCGCATCTCTCCTTGTTACGGCAGCAGACAAAAGCCGAATTGATGCAATCAGACAACGACAGTTCGGAAAATGTACCGGTGCACAAGCCCGAAAGGTAAGCGGCGAATCCGCCGTCAAAACCGGCAGTGTAAAGATTCTGACTATTCTCATACAGTTTCCCGACTGTCACTTCCAAAACCCTGATTCTGTAAAGCAATATTATACTAATATGATGAATCAGCATAACTTCATAGCGCATGGCGACAATGTGCCTACTGGCTCAGTTTCCGATTACTGGAAGGAGGCTTCCTACGGAAAACTCAATGTATCGTCTGTAGTCGTAGGTCCGTTTACAGCATCGAAGAATAAAAATAAATATTGGACAAAGATCAAAGATTTCACCAATGCAAGGAAATTGGCGGCGGAGGCAGTGAAAGCTGCGGCTAAAGTTGTAAATATGAAAGACTTTGATGGTGCAGACGGCGATAACACTGTCGATGCAGTCAATATCGTATATGCCGGATATGGTAGTGATGATCGTTGTGATGGTAATTCGGCTTGTCACACAAGCCACATTCAATCAGTATCTCGCCAAATTCTATTTTTCAACTTCTAAAAACATTAAAGTTATGAAGAAATTTATCACCCTCGCCCTCCCGCTCCTCATACTCTTTGCGGCAGGCTGCGAACAAAAGCCAAATGTAAAACGCCTCCACGAATCCTACGTCAATCACGATGCCGAAGTCTGTGGCGTAACCGACCCCGTCGAAAATATCGACTGGCTGAACAAAATATACCGTTCCTGGACAAAACAATCCAACGAAGGCGTTAATGCCAACTTCACAATGAGTGTCTATCGTTTGGACAGCACAGGTGTTGACTACTTTATATTAAAGACACACGAACTTGTATTTTTCGACTCTGAAGACTACTTCCTAATCACAATCTATGGGGGATATGACTGCGACCAAAACATGCCTTTTGAAGGGGGAGAGTGGTCTGCACCTCAAGCCAACATTCCGATAATCTCTGGAACTGAAACAACACAGAGAGGTCCGGCAATTCCTTGTGATGACTGCGGCGAGTTCTTTATGAACAGCACATATCTTTACGATTTGGTTAAATTCACCAATTTTTCAATGAAATGAATTTGCATATCATGAAAAAGTTAATATTAAGCAGTATAGCTGCAATTGCGACAATCGTTTTGTTTGCCAATCCCGCAAATAACACACCGGTTAAAGTTGTTCAACCCAATGGAGATACCATTCTAATCAGCTTGCACGGTGACGAGTATGGAGCTTGGTATGAAGAAAACACAACAGGACAAGTGATAGTACAGAATGCATCAGGTGCGTGGGTTTATGCCTCTGCTGTTGAGGGTCGTATTGTAGCTTCCAACACATTGGTTTCGGACAAAGATACGCACATTGTTCCGAAACAATCCGAGCAAGACATAAGAGAAATAATAAACGAGATGCTGATTTCTAATAAATCAGAAAAATACATCTATGCAGACAGCGTCCAGCATGAGACTTCTTCAAAATCTTCACGTGTTATTGTTTACGATAAAGCGGAAGTTCCGTTTCCTCATACTGGTGCGCCTAAGCTGTTGGTGATTCTTGTTCAATTCCCTGATGTTCAATTCCAGAATGTCAATACCGTCAAGCAATATTATCAAGATTTGTTCAATGCAACGACATTGCCCACATCCAACTGTTCCAATACAGGAGAAAGTTTCAAGAAATTTTGGCATAATGCCTCTTATGGGCATTTGCAACCGCAGATCACTGTAGTTGGACCATACACAGTTTCAAAAACGCAAAAAAACTATGGGGAAAATAATGGTCCGCAAGCTGCGAAAGAATTGATTAAAAAGGCTGTTGATTTCGCTGCAAACAATGTAGATATGAGTCTGTTTGACAATAATAATGACAATTGGGTTGAAGGTGTTGTTATAATATATGCAGGAAGAGGTGCAGATGAGACCCAACCATGGGTGTCTAACGAAGAAAGAATGAACCACATCTGGCCGCATCAAGGATATATAGCCAAAACAAAAAAAGATGGCGTATATATACAGAAATATTGTATGAGTGCTGAATTATATACAGACAATCCAAGGGGAATTGGTACTGTTTGTCATGAAGTTGGGCATCTAATGGGTGCTATGGATTTTTACGACAGTGATTATGCTGGATCTGGTGGTAACTTCAAAGGTACTGGACGCTGGGATTTAATGGGTAGCGGAAGTTGGAATAATGATTCTAAATCACCCGCTCATCCCAATCCATGGCTTAAATGCTATCTCTGGAATTGGAGTACTGCGCAGGAGTTGAACGGCACAAACAAGCTATACACCCTCTATCCTGCCGAAACGGGGGCAAACCGCATATACCGCCTGACAACAGCGGCAGGCGATTTCTTCTTGTTGGAAAACAAACAGCAGGACTATATAAATGACAGATATAACCACAAGGGATTGGTTGTATTTCACGTCCACTCGGATATGAACAATGCCCTGAATAAATCTTGGTGGAAAAACAATGATGTAAATGTCGGACATCCTCAACGGCTGTATGTTGTAAACCCGCATAGTACTGAATCTGTGCCTGGTGGCGGTGTAGGTTCGTATGATAGTATTTATATTAGCAGATCTTTCACAAATCCATTGGCTCCCAAACCGTTCTTCACTTCCACAACTACACCTAACAACCTCGGTTGGTCACAGCAGCCCTTGTCCTCGCCCAAGGACATCACCATGATACACGCAGCCACCATCAATGGCGAAACAGTTGTCCGCTTCATGCTCAACCCCACAATCGAAGGCACTTACAAATTCTGTGACGATGAGACCTACACCATCGACAATGTCCCCTCTGCCGCCACCACAAAATGGGGCTGTGTCGGCGATGACGGTCAGTTTGTCAAACCCGGTCTGAAAGTTACATCATCCGACAGGTCTTCCGCCACCTACATACGCGACGGTTACATTGCTGTCAATCCCTCCACAGGAGAAAGTGTACCTTTCTATTCTTCAGGCAAGAAAACCTTGCGCGCCGTTGTCAACCTCCACAATCAAACATACACCATGACCAAAGAGGTTGATCTTCCGATTTTCAAGTACGTGAAAATAAAGAGCCATAATTCAATGCCTATGTATTTTGTGGGTGGTACATACACTTTTTCTGTCGAAAATCTCGTCGACGGACCGATTGACGGCATTTCGTGGATCATATCAGGTTCTGCCATGTCCTCCTCTTATATAGAAAAAGGTAAAACGCAGATTAGTATAGCACCCAACAAAGCCGGCACATTGAATATCCGTGTCATAGATGAAAACGGTTGCAGTCCTTACAACGAAACATCCGTGTCATATCAGATATTGCAGCAAGCGGTTGTCATCCCCCGCAACCCGGCAGAAGGTACGGCCGACTTCTCCGTGGTCATGCGCTCCGGCGCGGAAAGCACTGACGGTGAGCCGTCTGCACTCTCCGCCGCCGCTTTCGACGCATTCTCCGGCACATACGAAGAACCTTACAACGGAGCATACCGCCTCGAACTGTGGCACAAGCAGTTCGGAATGGTGCGCAGCCTCGACATGCCCGAAAACAACCCCGACACCCAAATCAACATTGCCGGTCTCGCCCCCGGCGACTACATAGTCCGCCTCATCATCGGCGGCAATGTCGTCAACACCGCCCGACTCCGCATAAAATAGCCGCATAACACCAATAAAATATACGGATAAACAAATAAGGTTCTGCAATTCGCTTTCTACGCGATTTGCAGAACCCTGTCTTTGGTACTCTGCCACGAGATGTAGTCACTCCACCACCACAATAATTGCCATAACTCCCCCAAAACACACCCGCATTGGCACGCCTTTTGCATAATCTAAAGACAGAAACCAACAACTCAATTAATAACACTAACACCCTTATCACTATGGCAAAATTCACACTACCGGCACTGATTTACGCCTACACTGCATTGGCACCGGTCATCAGCAAGGAAACTTTGGAATATCACCACGACAAGCATCACAACGCTTATGTCACCAACCTGAACAGGCTGATTGACGGCACGGATTTTGAAAACAAGACCCTCGAAGAGATAATGCTCAGTGCAACAGGTGGTATCTACAACAATGCGGCACAGGTATGGAACCACACGTTCTATTTCGCCCAATTCGGCACAAAAACCCCTGTCAAAGGTGCGCTTGCCGACAAAATCACCGCACAATGGGGCAGTATAGACGCATTCCGTGCAGAGTTCAACAATGCCGCCGCCACTCTTTTCGGATCTGGTTGGGCCTGGCTTTCGGTCGACAAAGACGGCAGACTTGTAATATCGCAAGAGCAGAACGCAGGATGCCCACTTACCAAAGGTCTCACTCCTCTGATGACATTCGATGTGTGGGAACATGCCTACTATATCGATTACCGCAACCGCCGTCCGGACTACATCGCCGCCTTATGGGAGATACTGGACTGGAATGTAATCGAAGCCCGCTACGCTGCTGCCAGGTGACATCAGCCGTCAATTTGAAGGCTGCCTGACGCGCATGCAAGGAAATACTTGTCGGCAAATCCAAATACAGCTACTTTTTTCATTTACGCAGGCGTCCGCCTTGCCGGCTCCGAAGTCATAATGGAGCCGGCAAGGCGGACGTTTTTGTGGCCTGGAAAATTCTGCCCCCCCCCCCCCACACACACACACCACCACCACTAAAAAATGACGCATCTCATGTCATCATCTTCTTCCTGTCTATGGCTGACCGTCCATTATAACGGCAGAGGGTCTGATTCTGGGGGTACATGTGTTGCATGTTTGGCTCCGCTCCAAACATCTGTTGAACCTTTGAATTCTGCTGATTTTCCGCATCCGAATGTCAGCTTGGGGTACAGTCTGGTTATGAAGTCTGACCTGTAAGTCCGGTGCAGAGGGGAGTAAATGTCATTTGCCGCTTTTCACGTCATCGTTTGAAATGGATGTGCTTACCTTGCGTATCTGCTCGCGCATTTCTCCGAACCGATAACTTATTGAGAATGAAACTGACATGGCACGATTGCGGTTTTCTCCCGTCTGAATGTAGGTGTCGGTAACTGTCTGATGGCGGTAAGTCATATAGCGTTCGGCAAATTGTTGTGCATTGATGCTGACCGTCAGGCGGTCTTTGACAAACGAACGTTGCAGGTTGGCTCCGTAGTAATAGTAGTGGTCAGAGCGCGTCTGCAAGTCGCGGCGTGGCGACCAGTATCCGGCTGTGAAACTCAGACGGAGTTTCCAGGGCAGGAAAAATTGCAGGTTCGTGTAGACGCCGCCCATGAGCGATTGGCTGGTGCGTCTGACCGACTCGACATTGCGGCCGTCGTAGTAGCTGTAATAGATGTTGGCATTGACGTTCCACCGCGCCACTTTGCCTAACATCCAGTTGAAATAGATGTTACCGCCTGCCGATGCTTCGCGGCCGATGTTCCGGTAAGTGGTGTAGGTGACACTGTCCGAAAGTTGAGTCTTTATGGAAGTGATGCTGTTGTTGGTGATTCCGCCCCAAGTCGATATGTTGAAATTGAATTTCGGGGTGAATACCCCGTACGAAATCGTCACGTTGTGGCTGCGTTCGACATCCAGATCCGGATTACCCTGTACGATGTTGAGCGGGTCGGAGTTGTCCCAATAGGGATTGAGATACCAGATACCCGGTCGCATCAACCGCTGGGTGTAGCCGATATTGAGATTTTGGGTTTGCGCCAGTTTGAATGACAGCGAGACTGACGGTATGGCGTTTGTAAATTGCGGTCTCAGCACCGTGTCGGTCACTTCTACATTCTGGGTGGTATGTTCCAAACGGGTTCCCAGGCGTAATGAAAACCATTTATGGCGGAAAGCGTAACCGGCGTAAGCGCCGAACACGTGCTGAATTTGGTTGAGGTCGTTTCCGGCAATCCGGGGGTTGGCGATCCACGATTGTGAAACGGTGTCGAAAATGTCGTTTGAGTTGTTGCTGCTGTTGATACGCAGAATATACTTTATGCCGACTTCCAATGTATGCTTATGGTTGAGCCACGGCTCGGTGTAGTCTATCTGGAATGTATGTTCCATGCCATTGCTCACGCTGTTGTTCCGCTGGCGTTGGGCATGGTAGTTGAGTACAGGGGCAAAATCCAGATTGCTGCGCGAAGTCGAAGGCGTTCCGTCGTAGCGGTACGATGCAGTCAGGTTCTGATCCTCTTTATTGAATGTGTGTTGGTAGTCGAGTGTGGCATTGAATCCGCTGTAACTGTTGAAGTTGTCGGCCGACATGTTGTATTCGGTCAAAACTGTGGAGTCGTTGCCGAGAAACCGTTCGTTGCTCGATGAGCGGTAACGGTTGTTGCCATACCAGCCTCCGCCTGACAGTGAAAGCAGGTTTAGCGAGTCAAATTCATACGACAATTCGACCGAGCCGTAGAAGTTATGATTCCGTGATTCCGATTGGCTGTTGCTCGATACATTATGTATTCTTGCATCAGGTATAAGGTTTTCGCGGGTCATGCCCGAAAAACTTTCCGATGTGCCTGTACGGTAGTTGAGGTTGGCCGACAGTCCGAACTTTCTGATTTTTGTCGTGAAATAACCGCCTGCTGTCGCACCTCCCCAAATGTCAGCTCCGGCGTTGACCGAACCGTTGTAGCCTACCAGAGAGTGGTGGGTGACGATGTTGAGTATGCCGGCAAGACCTTCGGCATCGTATTTTGCGCCGGGGTCGGTGATTACCTCTATTCGCTTGATGGTAGAGGCCGGCAGCGAGCGGAACACATCTTCAGGGTTGCGTGCTACCATGGCCGACGGCTTGCCGTTGATGTATATCTTGAAGTTGGTGCTGCCTTTTATTTCTATCTTGTCCTCGCCGTTGACGGTCACAAGCGGCACTTTGCGCAGCAAGTCGAGAGCGTTGCTGGTCTTCGTCTCCGGATCGGAATCGGTGTCGTAGGTCAGGCGGTCGAGTTCCATCTTTACCAATGGCTTTTGTGCCGTTACACTGACTTCCTCAAGGTCGGTAGCGGACTCTTCAAGGTCTATGTTGCCGAGGTCTGTTGTGCCGCCGTCTGCCGCCACATCGAAACAGTGTGTGTAAGCCTCAAGACCGATGGCCTCGAATACAAGGCAGTAGCGTGCCGTTGTATCGCTCTCGATTTTTGTTTCAAAACGTCCGGCTTCCGATGACGGGAACTTGCGTATCACATTCATTGCACTGTCACCGGTACAAAGTGATATGGTACAGTAGGGTATTGTTTCTTGGTTTGAGGCATACCGTGCCACACCTGTCACTGTGGTGGTCCTTGCCGCAATGTGTATTGTCAAAAGCAGTATACCGCAGAGTAATACGATGCGTTTCATTGAAGTCTTTCAGTATGAAAGGTTGCCGTTTGTGTGGTATTCAGGTCAGTTCTCTTGTCCTTCTTTTTCCTGATTTTTCTTGTCGAAAATCGAAGGGTCGAACGGTTTGGTTTCTCGCGGACGGCGGTCTTCGTGTTTCGGGAATGGCAGGGGATTGGCGTATTTCTCGGCATATTCCGTGCGGTTGCGCACTATGTGCAGTGCCGTGTAGATGGCTTCGCGCATCGACAGTTCGTTGGCTGTGTTTTTGCCGGAAATGTCGTAGCCGGTGCCGTGAGCCGGAGAGGTACGCACAAACGGAAGTCCTGCTGTGATATTAACGCCTTTGTCGGTGGTCAATGCTTTGAACGGGGCAAGTCCCTGGTCGTGGTACATGGCCAGTACGGCATCGTAGTTGCGGAAATTGCCTGAACCGAACAGCCCGTCGGCGGCCAGCGGCCCAACGCATACTATGCCTTCGTCTATGGCAGTGTCTATGGCCGGTTTTATGGTCTCATGCTCTTCAGTGCCGAGCAGACCGTTGTCGCCGGCATGCGGGTTGAGACCGAGTACTGCTATCCTCGGGCGTATGATGTTGAAATCTTCGCGCAGCGAACGGTCGAGCAGGCGCAGTTTGTGCAGTATGGTGTCGGCGGTGATGGCAGCCGGTACCTGTGTTATCGGCAGGTGGGTGGTGACCAATGCCACGCGCAGCCGGTCCGAAGCCAGTATCATGAGTGATTCGGCGTTGCCGGCTTTCGATTCCAGATATTCGGTATGACCCGGGAAATGAAATTCTTCGTTCTGTATGGTGGCTTTGTTGATGGGGGCTGTCACCAAGGCGTCTATCACTCCCGATGTCAGGTCGGCAGTGGCGGATTCCAATGCCTCGAATGCCGCTTTACCCGATTCGGCGGTGGGTATCCCAAGTTCTACTTTCGGGTCATTGGCGCCGGTATTCACTATGCTTATCTTGTTGGGGTTGACTTCAGATGCACTTCTTACTACTGATACGGTATAGGAGTCGATGCCCAGGTTCTTCTTGTGGAAACTGGCCGCTTTTGCCGAACCGTATATGATGGGGGTGCAGTGTTCGAGTATGTTCTGGTCTGTCAGTGCCTTGAGTATCACTTCATAACCTATGCCGTTGATGTCGCCTTGTGTGATTCCGATTTTGAGCTTGTGTTTCATTATTTTCGTGTTATTTTGTTTGTTGGTGTGTATGTTGGGTTTGTTCAGTTTGCCGTCTTGTTGCCTGTGTTGGTCACCTCTACGGCATTTATCTCATGTGGCAGACGGAGCGAATATACCATGGCGTCCATTTGCCGTGTCGGATTGCGCTTGTCCTTGCCGGGTGCGAATACGAACCCCTCGGCCGTCACTATACGCATGTTAATTTCGTCTATGCGGGTAAGTGAAACGAACGGCCCTCCCATCGACTCTCCTTCATACATCTTCCAGAGGCCGCGGGTCTCGGCCGCCCAGGCATCGTTGACTTTTACAAACCGGGTGGTGGGCGGCTCGTAGCGTAGTTCGGTACCCATATATGACCCTTTCACGCCTCCTGCCACATTTGCTTTCAGTACCGAATCGCGGCATGCCACTATGGATTCGTGGGTAAGTTGGTTTTCCGAGCGGTAGGGTACTGAGTATATGATGAAGTCCTGGCGTACCCCCGAAGCATTGCCGTTTGTCATCCACAGGAAATTGTCGCCCGCCACATATTTGTTGAGCGATATGGGTATGGCCACTTGGCATCCGAACTGCCTGAACGCACGCATCAGAGCCTCGTTGTTGATGTTCGCTTTGTAGTAGCTCATCATGCGTTCGCGTTCGGCTTTTACAAAATATTCCGATATGCGGTGCCCCTCCTTTTCAAGTGTTGTGCGCAGTGTCCCGGTATCCGGTGCGGTGACGTCGGCTATAGCCTGAGTCTTTGCCCAACGGTTGCGCGAGAGTTGTATCTTCCCTCCGGTGTAGCGGGTGGAGTCGATGCGGA
Source organism: Candidatus Aphodosoma sp. (assembly GCA_051870875.1). Taxonomy (GTDB): domain Bacteria; phylum Bacteroidota; class Bacteroidia; order Bacteroidales; family Paludibacteraceae; genus Aphodosoma. The sequence continues at coordinate 12,742 of JBJECG010000011.1, read as the reverse complement.
CGAACACTATGTTGCGTGTGGTTTTCAGCAGGTTGTCAAACATCTGGTGGGGCAGACGCGACATCTTGAACATGGGCTCGGCCTGTGGCAGGTGCGGCATGTCGGCGTTCAGTACGTTGAACATCGCTTCGCCGCCCGGAGTGCGGTACACGTCATCGTCTATCACCAGTAGCACTTCAAATGCCGCTCCCGACACATTCGGCGCATAAGTGCCGTCTTCGGTGCAACCGCTTAGTAACAGGATCAAAACCGGAAGTGTAGAAAATAATCGTTTCATGATTTTTTGATATGTTATGTACAGGTAACCGGCAAAAAGTAGCTGCAACAATGGATTCAGCCCGGTTTCCGGATAATTTTTGCCTGCTGCAGAAGCTGTTTGTCTGATTCGCTGGCTGATAGGCAGGTTCCCTTGTTTTTTTAGGATATCCGTCTGACTTCTTGCGCCGTTGACGATTATAATCGGCAAAGGTACGAAAAAAAGTCAAAAAAGCAGCAGCTCCACTTGTATTATTTGCTCGGGCTTTATCGGTTCTCTTTCAAACTTTCCGCCGGATCAGAATCGGTTCCCGACAGTCAGCCTCAGAATTTGGTGTTCACGGCTATGTTGTCACCAGACCGCTGACAGCCGCATGTCGCTTCCAACCTTTCAGCTTGCCGGCAATTTGCAAAAAAACTGCCGGCAAAATGCTATTGCCACTCTTTTCTGATGATCTTTCAGAGCCTCCCGCGGCCGGTCCGATACGTTATTTCGCCCAGTTTTGTTCACCAATTGCCATTTTCACGTGTTTTGTCTCAACATTGCCCGTCGCATCAAATGTTAATTCTGCATCGGAACCTTTGCGTGAATGTTAAATTTAACATTGTTCGTCTCTCCAATCCCGTTTTTTCCTGTACATTACCGGATTGCGCCTTTGCCGGATTCCCCGTCAGAAGCGGTTGGAACGGAAAATATTTTCAACAGCACTGAAATTTAACTAAAAATATTTTGATATATAAAAAGCCGTTTGTAACTTTATGGCGTTGATAAGAAAACCGTAGGCAAAGAACTGAGTCCGCCCCAAGGTTACACGGCGGCATCCGGCTTCCGCAGTGAAAACCGCGCAGTCTGCTTGCCGTATTCAAATATATTATTTTGTGGCTGTAACATTATTGTTTCACTTAATATCCATTTGTTATGGAAAAAGTATTTTCTTTTGTGTTCTGCGCCATGTTGGGTGCGGGTACATTGTGGGCGTCGGACTTCCGTATGGATACCGTTATTGCCCCGGGGCTGACCATTACCGCTAATGACTCCTGCTACAGGATCAGTTACAAACTGCCGCCGTTCCACGAGGAGATTGTCGAGACCGAACACGGTTATTTCTCCACGATTGTATTCGACGATGATGATGATTTTTTTGAATTGGGTGATAACGGACGTCCGGCATTGCCATTTAAGAATATTCTTCTGCAATTGCCTGACAATGCCATGGAAGTCGATTTGCATGTTGTTTCAGAGCCAAATCATTATAATGAGCTGGGATTGAGATTCCCTTATCTGCCGGCACAACATTCCATAAAATCAGAAGCTGTGTTTAGTTTTGACGAGGAGTTTTATGATAAAACAGACAGGTGTGGATTTTCGCTAAATGAAATCTTGGTTTCCGATATATTTCATTGTCTCGGAACTACCGGAATAGCTGTTAATTTCTCTCCGACAACTTATTATCCGAGTGCGAATAAGGTGGCCGTGCCGGATGAAATAATCATCGAAGTCCGTTGTACCGGTCTGTCTGCCTTGCGGGACATATACGGCTGGTACGACCCCTATGATTTCAAGTGGAGACCTTTTGATGATGATTATCGACCGCTCCAGGGTTACAATCATGGCAGATTGGCGATATTCACTCTCCCGGAATATGAAGAGGCACTTGACGAATATGTGGAATACAAGGAAAGCAAGGGATTCACAGTCAGTGTATATGCTTCCAATGACTATACGAATGCAGCAGAACTGAGAAGTTCCATACGTTCGCTGTACAATGACAAATAAAATCGTCCTCGTTACGTACTTATTGTAGGCGATGTCAACCAGATACCACACTCCAAAGGTGTGACGGGAAATGTAAACAACCCGCCCACCGACTTGTACTATGCCTGTCTTGAGAACGCCAGTATAGCAGCAGAACCCAATCCGATACCGGAGGTGTTGCTCGGCAGATGGCCTGCCAGAAATGAGGCAGACATCAAGAATATGACAGATAAAACCATTGCGTTTGAAAAGGAAACTGCTGCATGCCGTGGCTTGTGCAAGAAACGATGTTCATTGTTTTCCGGTACAGATGATAAGTTGTGGATGAGGGACTGGTTTTTCAGAGATATCAGATACATTGGAAAAAGAATGACCGATTTGGGTTATAATTCATATCTTTATGACGGAAGATCTGTTTCCGCTTCAGCGGCCCCTGCTATTGTCAACGATGTAATGGAACGCTCAAATTGGATATTGGTGTATAGTGGTCATGGGTCTTCAGATGATTTGAGTAATCCATGGCAAAATGTTTTTTCTAACGATGGTATTGTGAATATAAGCAGTAGTCCCGTATGTCCGATATCATTCTTTTTCGCATGCAATGTAAATTCTAATCCTGGACCTTATCCTGGGCCTTATCCTTATCCTGATCCTAATATTTATGGGGCTTTTGGCATGAACTGGGTTCGCAGCTATTCCGATAAAGGGGGAGTGGCAGCTTTGGCATCTACGACAAATACAAGAACAGATAAGGATAGGGAGTTTTCTATGGCGATATTTAATTCGATGAAAAAGAAAGACAACTCCCCTTATTTGGGCGGTTTGATTTTAGACGGACAGACAAGTTATTACGGTTTAGAACGGATAATGAAGCCTGATAAACGGCGTCAGATTGAACGGTATGTTCTTATTGGCGATCCGTCTTTGATGGTATACGGTTTCTATCGTAATGGAATACCTTATCAGCAAACTCCGGGATATACTGATTCTGAGACCGATGATTGTCAGAAAGAAATTCTCATCACTCCTACGGTCGCCAATCAATATACTCTCATTTCGGTTGGCGATAACGTCTGTGCCGATATATTAGTCTACAATCAAAGTGGTGTTTTGGTTTCGATATTGCATAATGTCTGTGGTGAAACTCAAATTACCACGTCCGATTTTACCGAAGGCTGTTATCTGGTTGCTGTTTCGGTTGACGGCAGGATAATATCCCGTGAAAAGATTTTTGTCAAACACTAAAATCCATACCACTATGAAACGCTTTTATATTCTTCTCTCCATTTCTTTAGTGATGCTTTGCGCATGCGATGACGGTCAGTACGATTTGGAACTTCTTTCAGCCGAAGTGAAAGGCTTTGCGCCATATTCTGTGGGCGATACCATGACATTTGTAACTTCCGGACACGATACGTCTAAATTTGTTGTTACAGAATGGTTCTTTAATGAACCATGTCATTACGGTCCCTTGGCAGAATGTGTAAAAAACCATGCTCAAGTTTTGGTTAGATTTGACTCGGTTGGAAACAGCGCAGTAAGAAACTACTTGGACGTTTCTTCTTCTGATAGAGATATTCGCGTATACGCCAGATTTTATTCTCAAAATGAAGAATACGCAAGGTATTCTTCATTTTACGAAGATATTCTGCCCGGAGTATTCAACACCCAAAACGAGGAATACACCATTCCAAGAAATGTCAAATCCGATTCCACAAGCACCGATTATCTGAAACTCGTCCACGGCCGCGGCATCGTGGAATACACCATCGACGGCGTCCTTTGGAAAGCCGTTACCCGATAAACTCACAATGTTTGAGTTCTAAATATGGTTAAATCAAAAAATTATTTGTCGTTGTAACCTTTGTCGATAACCGCATTGTTTACAGTGATAAAATATTTGTCAGACACTAATTCCATACCATTATGAAACGTTTTTATTTGCTGTTTGCGCTTTCAGCTCTGTTTTTGTGTGCCTGCGAGCCAGACAATCGTCAAGCCAAGCAGATGACGGAAAAAATCAATGCTCTCGCTCCGTATTCAGTGGGCAGTACATTTTCCTTTGTCACGGCCGATGGCACTGACACGGTCGATTACGTTGTCAACAAATATGATATTTCCAACAATGGTTGTAATCTGAGAATTTACGATTGTACGCTGGATTATTATCTGGATATGAGATTCAGTCCTGTAGGATGTGACACGTCGGAGTCCAGGTTGTTTGTTTCGTTGACTACTACTCTGATGGAGGGTGCAGGTGATGTCCATGAAATTTTTGTGACTTTGGATGAAACGATTCATGTCCAGGGTACACAATATGTAAAATATGGCTTTTTTCGGTCATCAGGTGAACCTGAGACCCTGGAGTTTCTTGTTCCTATAAAAAGCGAATCCGAAGACCAACTCCACTCCGATTATCTGAAACTCGTCCACGGCCGCGGCATCGTGGAATACACCATCGGCGGCGTCCTTTGGAAAGCCGTTACCCGATAAACTCACAATGTTTGAGTTCTAAATATGGTTAAATCAAAAAAATTATTTGTCGTTGTAACCTCTGTCGATAACCGCATTTTTTACAGTGATAAAATCTTTGTCAAACACTAAAACCCATACCACTATGAAACGCTTTTATATTCTTCTCTCCATTTCTTTAGTGCTGCTTTGCGCATGCGATGACGGTCAGTACGATTTGGAACTTCTTTCAGCCGAAGTGAAAGGCTTTGCGCCATATTCTGTTGGCGATACCATGACATTTGTAACCTCCGGACACGATACCTCTAAATTTGTTGTTACAGAATGGTTATTTGTAGAACCATGTCATTACAGTGCCTGGGATAAATGTGTAAAAAACCATGCTGATGTTTTTATGATATTTGACTCGGTTGGAAACAACGCAGTAAACAACCATTTGAAAATTTCTTCTTCAGAGAGGAATATTAGCGTATACGCCGGATTTTATTCCCAAAATGTAAAACAGGCAGAGTATTATTCGTTGTATGAAAATATTCTGCCAGGAGTATTCAACACCCAAAACGAGGAATACACCATTCCAAGAAATGTCAAATCCGATTCCACAAGCACCGATTATCTGAAACTCGTCCACGGCCGCGGCATCGTGGAATACACTCTCGGCGGCGTCCTGTGGAAAGCCGTAGGCAAGTAATGTCTGGGACTTTCCCGCAAAAGTGCGGCCCCGGGTCTTTCGTCTCTGATGGCGTCCGGGGCTTGGGGCGGCACAATTTTCTTTTAACATTCAAACACATTGACTTATTATGAAAAGAATATTTTCCCTTGCATACACTATTCTGTTGTGTGCGGTTACATTGTATGCCGAAGACTACAGGACCGAGACCATAGCCCCGGGCCTGACCATCACAGCCCACGAGAACGGCTACAAAATCAGATACTGGATACCCTCATTTTCCGAGGAGATAGTTGAAGTCGACGAAGGCCTTTTTTTCTCTGTTATCGTATTCGATGACGATTATGATTTCCTTGATGTAGGATATGAAGGACAACCGGCCCTGCCTGTGAAAACCCTGTTGTTGCAGTTGCCCGACGAAGCCACAGAGGCAGGCCTCGAAGTCCTTGAATACACCGGCACATACAAGGAACTCACCCTCTCGTATCCATATCTGCCCGAACCGTATGATTTTATGGAATCAGATCCGCCGGACTACTGGTTTCAATACGATACCGTTTTCTATCAGACGGCCGACAAGTGCGGTTACCAGGTTGACGGAGTTGAGATGTCCGATATTTTTCATACCCTTGGTACGACAGGCATAGCCGTTAATTTTACTCCGGTAACCTATTTCCCGCAGAGCAATAAGGTCATTGTCCCGGTCGAGATAGTATTCGATGTCAGAGTAGACAATCTCTTCTCGTTGTGCGGGTTGCATGAAGACTGTTGTTATGATTTTGGTTGGAGCGACTGTACTCCGGGGGCACTGCCGCCTCACGGCACAGGACTTCCGGCTACACATTTACGGCAAGGTATCGGCGTCTCGCCTACGGTAGCCGATGACTGTATCGTCGTTTCGATAGGCGTAGATGTGTGCGCCGACATCGACATTTACGATTTGGGCGGCATACTGGTTTCATCGAATCACGGCGTGAGTGGAAACGTGCCGATAGCCACCTCCGGTTTTGCCGAAGGCTGTTATCTGGTTGCCGTTTCGGTTGACGGCAGGATAATATCCCGTGAAAAGATATTTGTAAGACACTAAAATTTAGTACAGTGAAACGTATTTATTTTCTGGGGGCTGTTTCGGTAATATTGCTTGGAGCATGTAACAACTGTAACAACTGCAATTGTGATAAATTGGATTCTATAACTGCCAAATTGAATGGTTTTATACCATATTCAATTGGTGATACGATGACATTTGTAGCCAACACTCTCGACACGGTTTGTTATGTAGTTGACAATTGGATGCTTGCCGAACCTAAATGTTATTGTAAGTGGGCTGATTGTATAGAAAACTCTTCTTCAGTTTCCATGTTATTTAATGCAGTTGGAAATGAATCAGTCAGCAATAGCTTGGATGTTTTGATAGCATATGGTGATGTAACTATGTTTGCGGATTTAGATTGTAAAAAACATGACAGATGTATAGAATATTTTACTGAGTATGACGGAATTTTGTATGATATACTGGATGTCAGGAATGATGAGTACATCATTTATAGAAGTGTCAAATCCGATACTACAAGCACCGATTATCTGAAACTCGTCCACGGCCGCGGCATCGTGGAATACACCCTCGGCGGCGTCCTTTGGAAAGCCGTAGGCAAGTAACACCACTTCCTATATTTCTGCCGGTTGGTACCTTTTCTGGTGCCAACCGGCATTTTTATCGCCGCCGTACCGCACGCTTCTTCCCCATTTATACCGATTATTCAAGCGTTTTGTTGTATCTTTGCCGATAATTTGTTAATTCACCAACGTCATACTTTATGCAACAGTCAGAATTCCAAAAATTTGCTACCAAACATCTCAATCTTAACAGCTTGTCACTCGAACAGTATATATCGGCATCGACAGGCTACATATCGCCCTCCATCCTCGAAGAGCGTCAGCTCAATGTCACTCAGATGGATGTCTTCTCCCGTCTTATGATGGACCGTATCATCTTCCTCGGCACTCCCATCGATGACTACGTGGCCAATGTCATACAGGCTCAGCTCCTTTTCCTCGATACTGCCGATCCTGGCAAGGATATATCAATATATCTGAACAGCCCTGGCGGTTCGGTTCATGCAGGCCTTGGCATTTACGACACCATGCAGTATATCGGCTCTGACGTTGCAACCATCTGCACCGGCATGGCCGCATCAATGGCCGCCGTGTTGCTTGTGGCTGGCGAAAAGGGCAAACGCTCGGCCCTGAAACATTCGCGCGTCATGATTCACCAGCCGATGGGCGGAATGCAGGGACAGGCTTCTGACATGGAAATCAACTACAGGCAGATCATGATCCTGCGGGATGAACTGTACCAGATTATATCCGACCACTCGGGGCAGCCGTTTGACAAAATCATGCGCGATTCAGACCGTGACTATTGGATGACGGCAGCCGAAGCCCTTGAATACGGCATGATTGATACTGTCCTGACCCGTGGGAAAAAATAAATTTGTTCCGGATATATGGCTAAGAAAAACGAACCTCATTGCAGCTTCTGCGGCAGACCGCAAAGTCAGGTAGGACTGCTGCTCACCGGTATTGACGGTAATATCTGTAACGAATGTGCCGAGACGGCACACAACATACTTGTCGAACAGAATCTTGCGGCTGCCAAAGCTAAGGGCGGTTTCGGTATGACGATGTCCGACCTTCCGCGTCCGCGGGAGATCAAGGAGTTCCTCGACCAGTATGTCATCGGCCAGGACGATGCCAAGAAATACCTCTCCGTGGCAGTTTACAACCACTACAAACGACTTATCCAGCCGGATAGCGAAGACAATGTTGAAATAGAGAAGTCTAATATCATTCTTGTCGGACGTACAGGCACTGGTAAGACATTGTTGGCCAAATCTATAGCCAAAATTTTGAAAGTGCCGTTTGCCATTGTGGACGCTACCGTCCTCACCGAAGCAGGCTATGTCGGAGAAGACATCGAATCCATCATTACCCGTTTGCTTCAGGCATGCGACTACGATGTCAAGGCAGCCGAACGGGGTATAGTCTTTATCGATGAAATAGACAAGATAGCCCGCAAAGGCGATAATCCCTCCATCACCCGCGATGTGAGCGGCGAAGGAGTGCAGCAGGGCCTCCTGAAACTGCTCGAAGGTTCGGTTGTCAATGTGCCGCCTCAGGGCGGACGCAAGCATCCCGACCAGAAGCTGGTGGCTGTCAACACACAGAACATTCTTTTTGTCTGCGGTGGTGCATTCGATGGCATCGAGCGCAAGATTGCTCAGCGGCTCAATACCCATGTAGTCGGGTTTGGGTCTGTGGCACAGCAGAATGTCGTTGACCGCGACAACCTGCTGCAATACATCGCTCCGCAAGACCTCAAGGCATACGGCCTGATCCCCGAAATCGTCGGCCGTATGCCTATCATTACTTACCTCAATCCGCTTGACCGTGCCGCTCTGCGACGCATTCTTACAGAACCCAAAAACTCTATTGTCCGCCAATACATCAAGCTTTTTGAGATGGATGGGGTCAAGCTTGTTATTGACGATGATGTGCTCGACTTTATTGTCGACAAGGCCATTGAGTTCCGGCTCGGAGCCCGCGGTTTGCGTTCGATAGCCGAAAGCATCATGATAGACGCCATGTACGACATACCGTCTTCCGATGTCAAGGAGTTGCACATAGACCTCGACTTTGCCGCAAAGAAGCTCTCCAAAGCCCACATAAATCTTCATATTGACGATTGACGCTTTGCAATCAGCGCATAATGACAACAGTGGCTGGTACCCTGTCTCTAAGGTACCGGCCACTGTCGTTTTGTCTTCCTGAAAATGCGGATGAAGATTTTTGAAGTACGGCATTGTATACGCCGTCAGTTGCAGTATTTTTCATGGGACAATATCTTCCTGTCAAATCCCATTACGGCATTTGTGGCCGATATTGCGTAAGCCATTATTCTGTCTATGGCTGTCATTGGCGGTTGGCGGTTCTCGGGCAGAGCCTCCAGTTCGCTGTCGGTAAAGTCGCGCATTGTCGGGGTAGGGGTAAAATCATGTTTCATAGGCATTTTTATATTGGTTTCAAATATATGCACCTGCATTTCCATGTATGCAATTAGTAAACGTATATCTGACTTCAATATTGTGCGTTTATGTATGGAAATTTCATTATACATGGCTATGAATGCACAAATTTGTCGGTTGGCAGTACTGCCGGATATCCCCTTTTCCGTGTGATATTTTGTATGAGGTAATTGTTAAAAGTGAATATACATGTGGTTGATTCCCGTGTCGCTTATATCCGCCCTCGATGATGATACGGTGGTTGATGAAATTACAATCCGGACCTCGCTCATGTACCGGATTGCGTGTCTGGGAGAGATGTTTTTCCTATGTACTATGGGATTTATTCTTTCGGTTGTTCCCGTTTAGCATACATTCCCGGTGAAAGTTCCACAATTTTTCCTGCTCTGTTTCATAGGTAAGATGGAGTGTCACACTTCGATGTTCCAATACTGAAAAACGGGATATGCCAATTTGCTGTATATCCCGTTTTTGCCTGCTATAAGTCTTTTCTCCGGCTTTCCCTGGTTCCGACCGGAACAGAATCCAAATCAGCTCACTTTCTGTTTTGCCGTTGTTATTTAGCCGTAATTTCATCGAAACAAATATATTCGCTGTATCAGTTCACCCTGTCCATCACATCCTGTCGGCCGGCATCGAAATTGAGAATATTATCGGTGCAGCATTCGCACATGGCGAGGCGGCCGTCAATGGTGCCTGTACCTATGTGCGGCGACAGTACCACGTTGTCGGCTTTGAGCAGTCCTTCCGATACCTTTGGTTCGTGTTCGTAAACATCGAGGGCGGCGCCGTAAAGGTGGCCGTTGTTGAGGTAGCGTACCAACGCTTCTTCATCGACGCAGGCACCGCGGGCGGTATTGATGAGTACCGAGCCTTTTTTCATCATCGACAATGCCCGTTCGTCTATGATGTGGTGTGATTCTGGCGTGTAGGGCATATTGAGCGATACATAGTCCGATGTTTTGAGCAGCGTGTCAATGTCGGTGTATGTGGCGTTGCAGCGTGTTTCCACTTCGGGTGGAAGGCGGTGGCGGTTGTGGTAGATTATCTTCATGCCGCAAGCCGCGGCCCGTCCTGCCAACGAGCGTCCGATATTGCCCATGCCGATAATTCCGAGCGTCTTGCCGTAGATGGCTATACCGAGGTTGTCCATTACTCCGAATCGTATGTCGCTGTTGGGTTGGCGCATACGGCGGTCGAGTTCTGCCGTGCGGTGACTGATGGCGAGCATCAGAGTGAAGGCATGTTCGGCTGTCGGTTCTATGACAGGTTGCGGAGTGTTGGTCACGATGATGCCTCTTGCACTGGCTGCGGCAATGTCCACATTATTGAACCCGACACCGAAATTGGCTATTAGTTTCAGGCGTTGCGCCACATCAATCATAGCCGCAGTGACTTGGTAGTCGAATGTCGGAATCAGGATGTCGGCCTCCGGCAAAAGTTTCATAAGGTCTTCCGGAGTGAATTTCGGCTCGGACGGTATCATAAGGTTGTAATGGTCCAGACGTGTGAATCCTTCTCGGGGAAGTCGGGTAGTGACAAGAACGTTTTTCATGATGTTTCTGTGTTTTTATCGGGTTGTAATTATCTGAGGTTGGCAAGCGATACTATGTGGCACGCAGCAATGCCGGCTGTCTCCGTACGCAGCCGGCTGGTACCCAATGATATGGCCTGAAAACCTGTATCAAGCGCATCTGACACTTCTTCAGTGCTGAAATCGCCTTCCGGTCCTATGGCTACCACTATATCGCCTCCTTTCGGACAGGTTTTCATCAGGTGTTCTTTGGGCATATCATGGCAGTGGGCTATGAATTTTGACGTTGCATCTGCATGTTTCACGAATTCGGAAAACGGAGTCATCGGTTTCAGTACAGGCATTTTGGCTTTCAGACTCTGTTTCGATGCCGAAACCATTATTTTCTCTATCCGCTCCGGTTTGATGATACGTCGCTCGGAGTAACGGCATTCGAGTGGAGTGAGTGTGTCAAACCCGAACTCCGTAGACTTTTCCACAAACCACTCAAACCGGTCGATGTTCTTTGTAGGGGCAACGGCCAGGTGCAGACTGTAGGGACGCGCTCCATAATCATGTGTAGCCTCTATGATATCCACTTCGGTACGTTTGATGTGTGCCGATATTATCCGGGCTTTGTATAGTGTACCGTAACCGTCTATGATGTGTATCTCGTCACCCTCGTGCATACGGAGCACTTTTATACAATGCAACGACTCCTCTTCAGGCAGAAAAGGAGTCGTTGCTATCTCTGGTGCATAAAACAGTTGCATTGTCGTAAGATCTGAATATGTTTATTCAAGACCGGTGGTGGTACCGGAGGATATGCGGAATACGGCGAGCAACTCGTTGTCTTTGTAAACCGACATCATGTCGTTCTTGACGGTGTATCGGTTGGCTTTCTGAAACAAGTCAAGCATTTTGCGCTCCACATTGTTCGATTTATCGTCGCACAACATCATGGTAGATGCCATTTTGTCGGAAAACGATATGACGCCTGCTCCGATTTCGTAAGAGCCGTTTACAAGGTTGCATCCGGTCGAACCTGCCACTTTGGTCTCGGTCAGAAAGTTCAGTTCTACCTTGCGGGCTGTTTTGATGCTGTCGGATGTCATACCCGGCAACTCTATCAGCTGCAGTGTCTTGCCTGCCAGCGGGTAGAGTTTTGCTGTCGCCGCATTCTTGTTACAAGCGGTAAATGTCACGGCAAACAGCAGTGTAGCCGCAAAAAACAGATTTTTTATCATGACATATATGGGTAATTATTTTGTGGCGGGTTGTGCGGTGCAAGCCTTTTCGCACTTCTTCACGCAAGGTTTCTGAGATGCCGCATTCTCTTTCATGCACTTGCCGGTGCAGACCTTTTGGCTGCTGTCGCCCTGCTGCTTGCAGCATTTTTCGCCTTCTTTGACGCATTTGTGTTCACTGAGTTCACCGCCTTGGTGCTTGCAGCATTTTTCGCCTTCTTTGACGCATTTGTGTTCACTGAGTTCACCGCCTTGGTGCTTGCAGCATTTTTCGCCTTCCTTGGCGCACTTGTGTTCACCGGGTTCGCCGTCATGGTGCTTGCAGCATTTTTCGCCTTCCTTGGCGCACTTGTGTTCACACTGTTTCCCGTCATGGTGCTTGCAGCATCCTGGGACGGATATAATGCGGAATTTGGCAAGCAGTTCATCACCATTGTAGAGCGACATCATGTCGTTTTCAACAGTATAGCGGTTGGTATTGGCAAGCATATTTGTCATGGCCATCTCGACTGCGTTCGATGTTTCGTCGCACATCATACGTGTCATAGCCATCGGTTGGGGGAAGCGTAATGTGTCGGCATTGGCGTAGAACTGGCCGTTTACAATGTTGCATCCTGTGTTGCCGGCCATACGGTTTTCTTCTCCGAATTTGAGTTCCACGATACGGGCAACTGAAGCGGTGTCGTATGCTACACCTGGCATTTCAACGAGTTTGAGGGTTGTCCCTGCGAAGTTGAATGTCTT
>JBJECG010000010.1:0-13753 GCA_051870875.1 Candidatus Aphodosoma sp. | reverse complement strand
AGCAGCTACACGACCAGCAACTACCACCGACAACAATTTCAACACAGACATCCGTCGGGCCGTAGATACCATGCGGCGCGGAGGCGTTATACTGTACCCTACCGATACCGTATGGGGCATAGGATGCGATGCCACCAACGCCGAAGCAGTGGAAAGGATATACAGGATCAAACGCCGTGCAGAATCCAAAGCCATGATAGTACTGGTAGACAGCATGATGCGTCTGGAGCGCTATGTAGAAACAGTACCGGATGCGGCATGGCAGCTGACAGATGTGGCAGACAAGCCTATCACCATCATCTATGACAAGGCCAAAGCTCTGGCTCCCAACATAGTTGCCGAGGACGGCAGTATAGCCATCCGGGTTACAAAGGAAGCATTTTCACAGGCATTGTGTGCCGCCATGCGACTGCCAGTAGTGTCCACATCCGCCAATATAAGCGGCCGGCCGACAGCCTCCAGTTTCAATGAAATATCGGACGAGATACTCAATGCCGTGGATTTTATAGTTGAATACCGGAGAAACGACACATCGCACCCGCAACCATCATCGATAATAAAGTTGGGCAACAACGGAGAAGTGAAAATCATACGCTGAAAGACCAACAGCCGTAATACGAATGAACCACAAGAACATATACATCGCACTGACATTGGACATTGCAGCTGCCATAACAGTATGGCTTCTCTTCTATGCCTACCGTTTTGCAATCAATGACATGGCTCTCGGTGCAAACGGATGGTTGTGGCAAGCACCATCGTATAACCTGATACTGTCGCTCTTCGCATTTCCGGTTACAGCCACGTGCATTCACTATCTGTCCGGCATCTACAACAAACGCAAACCGCTGTCGCGTGTAGATGAATGCATCACAACACTTGTTGCCTCGTTTTTCATATCCATGGTGATATACTTTGTCATGCTCACCGATGACAAAGCTGTTTCTTACAAAGCCTATATCTACTCGTTCTTCATATTATGGTTTCTTTTTTTCACTGTCACTTACGCTATCCGACTCTCCTACACGCTCATAATATTCGCCAGGGAAAAGCAGGGCATTTCGTTCTATAATGTAGTGATTGTAGGAGCCGGCAATCTGGCCGGACATGCGAAATCATATCTGGACAATTCAAAAACCATCCATTGCCGGCATCTGGCAGGATACATCACCGACAAGACACCGGACCCATCAATCCCCGCCGACATGATATTGGGGACTCCAGACAAAATAGACACAATCATCAAAGAATTCAATGTATCGATAGTAATAATAGCCATTGACAACGTATCGGACACCGAAATGTTCGCCATCATCAACCGGCTTATACCCAATAAAGTCGAAATAGATATTGTACCTGACAAAATGGGTCTGATAACCGGCAACACCACCATCCGCAACCTTACGTCCGGCCCGTTCATCAATATAACCAATCTGGCCACTCCGGCATGGCAACAGTCCGTCAAACGGGCATTCGACATAACGGCCTCATCAATTCTCGCAGTCATACTTTCGCCGTTGCTGCTGTTTTTATCCATCCGTATCAAGTCTGACAGCAAAGGCCCCGTATTCTACAAACAGGAACGTATAGGGTTGGACGGCAAGCCGTTTTACATATACAAATTCCGCACAATGTACACCGATGCAGAAAAAGCGGGACCATGTCTGAGCAGACAGAACGACCCACGCATCACCCCGTTCGGCCGTACAATGCGCCGCTACAGACTCGACGAGCTGCCCCAATTGTGGAACATAATACGCGGTGACATGTCGGTAGTCGGGCCACGTCCGGAACGACGTTTCTACATCAACCAGATAGAGGAAGTGGCTCCATACTATCCGCTTGTCTACAAAGTCCGTCCCGGACTGCTATCCTGGGGGCCGATACGTGTGGGTTACACCGACACCCTCGAAAAGATGGTCCGGCGGCTTGACTATGATATTGTCTACATAGAAAATATGAGCCTGACGCTTGACTTGAAAATAATGCTGTTCAGCATAGGCACAATATTGAACGGAGAAGGGCAATGACCGTACAGATTTACTATAACCTAATACAGGAAACATGAAACTCAACTTAAAGAATCCGATCGTATTTTTCGACCTTGAAACTACGGGCATCAACATCAGCCATGACCGCATAATAGAGATAGCGTACCTCAAGGTGTATCCCAACGGCAATGAAGAGAGCAAACGTTACAGAGTAAACCCCGGGATGCATATTCCGGAACAATCCACGGCCATACACCACATAACAGATGCCGATGTTGCAGACTGCCCAACATTCAAACAGCTGGCACAGAACATAGCCAACGATTTCAAAGGTTGTGACATAGCAGGTTACAATTCAAATTCATTTGATGTGCCTCTGCTGGCCGAAGAGTTTATCAGAGCCGATGTCGACATAGACTTCTCGGCACGCAGATTTATAGACGTACAGGTAATATTCCACAAAATGGAAAAGCGCACCCTTGAAGCGGCATACCAGTTCTACTGCCATGCCGACCTGGACAATGCCCATAGCGCAGATGCCGACACCCGCGCCACATACGAAGTACTCAAGGCTCAGCTCGACCACTACCCGTCACTGCAAAACGATGTGGATTTTCTGTCGAAATTCACATCGTACAACCGTAATGCCGACTATGCAGGACGCATTGTTTACAATGACAACAACCAGGAAGTATTCAACTTCGGCAAACACAAAGGACGTACCGTGGAAGAGGTATTGCGTGCAGAGCCGTCATATTTCTCATGGATGATGGACGGCGACTTCCCCCTCTACACAAAAAAAGTCCTCACCAACATACGTCTGCGCATGAAACAGGAATACAAGACACAACCGGCAACGAACGACAAAAAATAACCGCAGGGCCTCTTTCCGGACAAACGAGAGTGCTCCCAAAACCTCACACTAAAAAGTTGGCGTAACGCATCATCACGATACGTTACGCCAACTTTTTCACCCGCAAGCCATCACGCCAGAATATCCCAATGACAGAGAAGACGATGTGAGTTCAACAAATTATTATTCTGCAACATTGCCATTAAAAACGGTCTTGACGTTGCTGACTGTTAGTTGAGTTTATTAATCTGTTTGACAGTCCGATATTGCAGGATAGCAGGAAAGTGTCTGCCTATACGCCAAGAATTTTCATCGGATAATATTGGGGAGTGGTGACGGACTATTTGCATAAGCACGAACTAAATTATATCGCCAACATTCCAATATGTGGCGATAGCTCCTCATGATGTTGTCAATGAATTATTTTTTACCGCTATAAAACAGGTTTTTGAACGTTTGGCGAAACCATAGAAGTACAAAAAGAGAGAAAATGAACCTTGAGACATAGATTTCACCTGTTGGCGATAGACTTTTACAGGATATTCACTACCTTTGTATTCGGATTGAGGCAACTCTATCCCAGACATACAAAAAATAAGAAGCGGTATGCTCTCTTGTAAGTCGAGAACGTAGGAAATTCAAGACACTGCACAAAGATGGCATAGTGGTTCTCACGCATATAGCGTGGGCTGCTATACTACATTCGTGCATTAGGTTTCCTACGACCTTCGACTTAGAGTGTTGCATTGGCAGTCTGCGCTTCTGCTTTTAATAATCTGCCCTATAAGGACTGACGGGCAAAAAAGAAAGATAACAATGGAAATGAAATTCTGTCAGAGCTGCGGAATGCCGCTCAAAAATGAAATACTCGGCACAAATGCCGATGGCACGCCAAACGAAGATTACTGCATCTACTGCTACAAGGACGGCAAGTTTACGCAGAATATGACTATGGAGCAGATGATTGACCACTGCGCCCAGTTCATGGATGAAATCAACAGGCAATCGGGACAGAAACTGACAATAGAACAGGCAAAGGAAATGATGCGCCAGTTCTTCCCTCACCTCAAACGATGGAAAAAAAATAACTTTATGAGCAACGAAATCCTTTATATACTTCTGCCGGACTATGCGGCGCATGAGGTTGTGTTTCTCGCACAGGCAATCGCATCCGATGAGTATGCTCTGAAAGAAAATCCGAAGTACGTCAACAAAGTTGTCGCCCCGACAATGGAGCCTGTCAAATCCATCGGTGGTTTCCAAACCTTGCCGGATTATTCATTCGACACGATGCCCGACGATTATGCGGCATTGGTGCTTATCGGAGGTTTCGGCTGGACTACACCGATTGCCGGACAGGTTGTGCCGATTGTCCGGAAAGCCATTGAAGAAGGCAAGATTGTAGGTGCTATCTGCAACGGAGCTTCGTTTATGGCAAAGTGTGGTTTTCTTAATGCCGTCAGACACACTGGTAACGGGCTGGAGCAATTGAAATTATGGGGAGGTGAAAACTATACCAATCCTGAAGGATACATCCATGCACAGGCAGTAAGCGACAGGAACATCGTGACGGCGAACGGCTCTGCAACCCTCGAATTTGCGAAAGAACTTCTTCTTTTGCTTGAAAACGATACGCCGGAGCGCATAGAAATGTACTACCTGTTTAACAAACAAGGGTTCTGCACGCTGTTTCCTGCACAAGGAGAACAGTAATTATGATAGAAACAGAAATACTAATCCTCGACTTCAGTTTCCTCAGCCTCTCCACCGTACTGATAGCCTCCTTCATCGGGTTATGCAACTTGCCCGTCCAGTGCAAAAAAAACAAATAATCAAAAGTTAATTATGGTTGACATTTTTCATATCTGCAAATCATTCGATAAGCAATGCGTGCTAAACGATATTAGTCTGCACATTCCGCAGGGAAAGATTGTCTGCTTGTTGGGTCCGTCCGGTTCCGGCAAGACCACCCTTATCCGTATCATCTTGGGTGCTATTCCCGCCGATAGCGGCTCGGTACGGATTGCGGATACCATCGTTCCCAATCGGCAACTGCTGTCACATATCGGATTCATGCCGCAGCAGGATGCATTGTATGACAACTTGTCGGCGATAGACAACCTCGCTTTCTTTGCGGGCTTGTATGGAATCGACCGCAAGACTTTCCGCCGACGTGCAGATGAGGCTCTCCAACTCGTCGGGCTGGAGGCAGACCGCGACAAACATGTGGCGAAATTTTCGGGCGGTATGAAAAAACGCTTGTCGCTGGCGGTGGCGACCATAAACGACCCCGATATACTCCTCTTGGATGAGCCGACAGTGGGTATCGACCCCGTCCTTCGGCGAAGTATATGGCAGCAGTTTGCCCAATGGCGCGCCGACGGCAAGACCTTGCTCGTCAGCACGCATGTGATGGACGAGGTGAACGAATGCGACCAAGCCGCACTCATCAACCACGGGCGACTCATTGCCTACGACACTATCGAGAACTTGCTCCAAAGCACCCGATCGGGGCATATTGAAGAACTATTTATCCGTGCATAAACTTATGAAAGCCTTACTCTTACGCATACTCAAGCAACTCAAAAATGACCCGCGCACGCTGGCGCTGATGCTCGTTGCGCCATTCCTTATCATGAGTCTTATCTACCTGCTTTTGGGGGATTCGGGCTATCGCCCCGTAGTGGCCGCTTACGATATGCCGGAAACTTTCACAGAGCAACTGAGGGCTTCCGCAAAAGTAATCGCCATAACCGACACAATGTGTGCCGATACATATCTCAATGCCGATTCGGCAGATGCCGTAATATGGCAAGACGGATATGAATTGCATATCCGTGTATTGGAGAACAACAGCAAATCGGCAACGGCCATTCAGGCTGTTCAAGATGCACTGAGCGAACTACTTCCGACAGGAAAAATCACTATTCAGACCATATACGGCAATCAGGACGACACTTATTTTGCTTCGATGGCGTATGTCTTTCTCGCCGTCTTGGCATTCTTCTTCACCTTCATCGTGAGCGGTATGGCATTGGTGCGCGAGCGTTTTACCAACACCCTTGAGCGCCTACTGATGACACCCATACGGCGCAGGCAAGTCGTTGGCGGCTATGTCTGCGGTTACGGAGTGGTGGCTATGGTGCAGGTGGTGCTCATCATGCTCTTCACCGTCTATGTCTTGCAGGTGCCGGTGGCGGGTAGCATCTGGCTATGTCTGCTGGTGATGTTGCTGCTCGGAATATGTGCTGTGGAACTGGGGGCGATGGTGTCTATCTTCGCCAATGGGGAGTTTCAGGTAGCACAGTTCATTCCGGTGATTATCATCCCGCAGATTTTCTTCACAGGTATCATTCCGCTGGATATGATTCCGTATGGACTTGGTAATCTCTGCTACCTCATGCCGATGTACTATGGTGCGGATCCGCTCAAACGCATCATGCAACAAGGGGCAGGTTTCATAGATATTCTGCCATGGCTGGGCGGACTGATACTGTTCATCGTTCTGCTGTTTGCCATCAATACACTCAGCCTGAAGAAATACCGCAAACTCTAAAAACATATACATAATTCGTAAATTGTAAATTCCTATATACCTCGTCTTCAATTCAATACGGTTGACCTTTTCACAACCCACGTCCTGACATTCAAGGACGAGGATGATGGATATGCACATGGACGACACTGGGTGCGAAACCTGTATTCGCTCCGCCGGCTATGCCGTGGGGACAGCGCACCTGTTACATCGCCGACCCTGAGGGGAATCTGATAGAGATACATTCATTTTCAAAAAATAGAAACTATGTTTATTGCTATTCTCACGTACAAGAAATCATTGAGCGATGTTGACCGCTTCCTTCAGGCTCATCGCGAATATCTCGCCAAGCATTATGCCGCCGGCGATTTCATTGCCTCCGGTCCACAGACACCTCGTGTGGGCGGAGTGATTATGATTAAGGCTGAAAACCGCACAACGGTAGACGCTATCATAGCGCAAGACCCGTTCAACATCAACGGCATCGCCGACTATCAGATTGTAGAGTTTACTCCGACAATGTTTAATGATGATCATATGAAGAAACTGCTGGTATGATTGAAACAGAAAGATTGATTTTGCGCCCGTGGCAAGAATCGGAAGCCGGAATACTATATAAATACGCAAGTGATCCGGATATTGGTCCTATTGCCGGCTGGCCGCCGCATACATCCGTAGAAAATAGTCTGGAAATCATCCGGACTGTATTTTCTGCGCCGGAAACTTATGCCGTTGTTTTGAAAGAAACAAGCGAACCTGTAGGCTGTTGCGGGATTATGTTTGCCAATAGTCTTCATTCCGCCAATATGAAAGAAAGCGAGGCTGAGATAGGCTATTGGATCGGCAAGCCTTACTGGGGGCAAGAGCTGATTCCCGAAGCGGTCAAAGCCTTGCTGGCGAGATGTTTCAATGAGCTGAAGCTCGATGCCGTATGGTGCGGATATTATGAAGGAAATATAAAATCGAAGCGTGTTTGCAAAAAGACAGGATTCAAATATCATCATACCGACAACGATGTAATATCTCCACTTGGAGATAAACGAACAGAGCATTTCTATGTAATGACGAAAGATGATTATCGAGCCGTGGATATCAAGTAAACATCAGATTGTTGACATCTGATGAACTTGCAAGAAGAGAAGTAAAACAGGTGGCCGCTTACTAATATAGTAACAATACATTATATATAAAAAAAATAAAAACAGAGATGATAAAATAGACCATATCGCGATGTATGTCGCAAACTTGGAGGGCGCGAGAAAGTTCTTCACGGAGTTCTTCTGTGCCACATCCAATGAGCTGTATCATAATCCACGGACAGGACTGCGGACATACTTTCTCACATTTCCCGATTGAGGAAGACTGGAGATAATGAGCAGACCGGAAGTGGAAATAGCGGACAACCTTGTTTGCCGCAACGGCTTTATACATCTTTCGTTCAGTCTTGGCTCACGTGAGGAGGTAGACCGCATAACTTCGCTCCTGTCCTCACAAGGATACGAAGTCCTGTCAGGCCCTCGCGTTACCGGTGACGGATATTACGAAAATTGCATCAAGGGATTTGAAGGAAACTTAATTGAACTGACGGAATAGCGAGGGCGGAGCCAAACTTGTTTGAGCTATGCCGAGTCATGACGGAAGAAGAATTATCATGCCATGCATATCAAGCAAAAGATGAAGAGTAACGAACATGAAGTCATCATGAATAAAGAATATAATTTTATTGACCAACTTATATTTAAATATGCGAATAGTAGATATAGCAGGAGTTCAACTTGTCGTTTCTGACAAAGATTATGATTACTATTGGACTCAGAGAAATATTGGAGAAAATTCTGATGCATTTAAAACTGCGTGTAGAAGATTGTTGGGATTAGGTCCGGATAGCCATAGTTTTGATCCCAGTTTTATCCAGTTCCATATATGGGGTGATAATAATAAAGAACAATGTGTTCAGAAAATTCTAAAAAGCGGATTGGTTGAATATGAAGAAGAATGGTATAAAAATCAACCTTCACCACAATTAAAAGGTGCTGCATACACTGCTCAAGAGGAGCAAGCTGTAATGGAACATGATGATGAGTTTGAAGATGAGCTTACATTGTAATATCTACATTCATGACTTCTCAAAAAAAAGAAAATAATAGAATATTATGGAAAAGGGTTTTCGAGATTATGGTTTCTTTGAAAACAAGAAGAATGAAAGGATTGTCTGTTTCAATATAAGCAAAACCTATCTTCTGTGTGAGAGACCTAATCTATATGAGTGTACAAGGAAATATTGGAGACTCAACGGCGAACGTGCCAAGAAAGCAGATTTTGTTTTTGCCGTTTGCCGTGGAATAATTGTCGGAGTATATAAACCTTCTATTTGGTATCCAACAGAAAATACAGAATATGTAGGGCGTTGGGAATTTGAAGGAGAAGAAATCAAAGATTCACCATACTTACAAATGAACATCTCTAATCTTTTTGAAAAAAGACAAAATCCTATTATGTATATAAATATGTAGAACAGTTTATGAAAACGAAAATACATCAAATCACGGGCGGCACACGAAGCACGAAGAGTCTGCGAATATATATGCGAGGATATTGACGCGAGGCCGTTCCTGACAGACCTCTGCGTGAAGGAAGGGCAAATAAGATTGCCGGACATACACGAGGAGGACTTTGCCATTATCGCCATGCCCGTATTTGCCGGACGGGTGCCCGCCTTGGCTGTCGAGAGACTCAGGCGTATTAAGAGCAACCACGCAAGGTGTGTGGTCGTGGCGGTGTATGGCAACAGGGCATACGATGACGCCCTGCTTGAAATGCAGGATGTGGCAACGGAAATGGGATTCCGTGTCGTTGCTGCCGTCAGCGCCGTTGCCGAACACAGCATCGCCCGTGTGTATGCCGCCGGAAGACCCGACTCTGAAGACCGCAGGGAACTGGCAGCTTTCGGAGCTGCCATAATAAATAAAGTGAAAGACACAAGCACATATAAGCCTTTATTATTACCCGGCAACCGTCCATACAGGGCTGGCAACACAGGACCGTTCCCCACGGCAGACGAGCGGTGTACAGATTGCGGCACATGCCAGCAATTCTGTTCCGCCGATGCCATACCCGCCAACAATCTCAGAAGCGTTGACAAGGATACCTGCATCTCCTGTATGCGCTGCCTCTCCGTTTGTCCGACTAAAGCAAGGAACATAGGTCCTGTGGAGATAATGGTTACAGAGAAACTGAAAACGTTGTGCGCCACGAGAAAGGGCAACGAACTGTTTGTATAATCTCATTTGTTTCCTGACATAAAACGGTTTTATTATAGAAATTTTAAATGAGCATTTGAATCCACTAATCAATCCATACGAATCTTGGGATATCAGCTATCGTAGATTATTTGTAATGGACAAAATATATACATAAATGCATTATTCAAAATAAATTGAGTATCTTTGCATATTAAGCAGACATTTTTGGCAATTATGTCTACTAAGAATAGAATATGAGAAAAGATACACAGGAATATCAGGTTATCGAGGCCTTAAGAAAAGAAGGTGGATTTGCCACGCTTCGTCGGCTCAATGAAGTGCTGGATTTTTCATCGTGGAAGACAAAGACACCAGAAGCATCCGTCAGAAGACTTGTACAGATAAGCAAGGATATATTCAGAATACAGCCGGGATTGTGGGCTTTGGAAGAGGCACGTGAACAGGTACTACGCAGATTAGATCTGAAAACCGGCGATAAACAAAGTGAGGAAAAATTCAGTCATGGATATTATCAAGGACTGCTTGTTGAGATAGGCAAGTACAAGAACAAGACAACATATATTCCAGCACAAGATAAGAATAAAATGTTTCTTGACAAATACCTGAAAGATATCACAGACACTGTTCAGTTACCATGTTTCACATACGATAACTTATTGAGAAAAGCAAGAACCGTGGATGTTATATGGTTCAATGAGCGTGAAATGCCTTCTGACTTTTATGAAGTGGAGCATACTACGGATATAAAGAATTCCCTTTCCAAATTCTATGAACTTCAGGATTTCTTTGCTGGATTCTATATAGTAGCAGATATCAGCCGTAAAAGAGAATTTGAAGATAAAATTCATGTTTCCATGTTCAAGACTATTGAAAACCGCGTCCGGTTTCTTGATTATGAACGTGTTTCTGCAATGCATACAAGTTTAAAGAATATAAAGGATATAAGTTGGTAAGGAATATATGAATGAATACATATTCTATACAAATGAGGGATATACAGAAAGTCCAATTGAAGGTATGACGGTCGAGAATTGTCAGATGTTAGGTCGTGTCATGGCAGACAACATTCAGGAAGCGCGCACTGCATTGTTGAAAGAAAACTCTTGGATTGAAGAGTATGGTTTTGACATAAATAACGCTTACGTCGAACAGATGCTAACAGGAAACCAGAAAAATGATATGAAATTATTAATTGATCATTTTTGGGATGATGAAAAAAGGAAGTATGAAGAATCAGGCATGAAAGATAATCATATTTTCAATGTCTTAAAGAGACTAAAACAAAGTATAATATAGAAAATCAGTATGACGAATGCCCTTTGTAATTAGAAAAAAAAACGTTGCGCACCACGAGAAAGGGCAACAAACTGATTGTTTAATACAGAATATTGCTCAACAGTAGTAAGTCTTCATTCGTTTTATAAACATAAAAAATAAAAAGGCAATGAATAAGATATTTTGTTTAGAGACCGAATGGGATAAAACCATTCATGACTTAAAAAAGAAATCGACTGTACTATCCTTGCTTGATTTTCTCCAAAGCGCACAAAAGATTGAATATTCATTCAGACAAGTCGCAACATCCTCTGACTTTGAATATTATATTTCACATCTGCTTCAACAGAGTTATGCCTCTTTTGACAATGTATACTTATGTTTTCATGGATGCCCGCAAAAGATATGTTTTGCAAACGATAGCGATTTGGATTTGTTGACTTTTGCAGAAGAACATAAAGATATTTTTGAAGGGCGAAATGTTCATTTTGGAAGTTGCAGTACGCTTCGTATGACTAATGACGAAGTCCTTAGATTCAAATATCTTACGAAAGCAAGAATGATAACAGGTTACACAAAGGACGTGAGTTTTACACCAAGTTTTATATTTGAGACATGGCTGCTGAATACTATCTGTTTGAAACCAGGATTTGCCGGGAAACGTATAAAGAATCTTGCTGAGAAAGAAATGCCATATTACAGTAATCTTTTCGGTTTTGAAGCCTATTAATTATCGATAACCATCATGAACAAAAGAGAATATGAACAGGCAAACAAAGCCTGGATAGAAGCGAAGGCGCAGGAGGAAGGCGTGAAGGCACTTCCGCGAGGTATATATTACAAGGTGTTGTCGGATGGGCGGAACGACGGCAGGTATCCATCGCCCCGCAGCATCGTAACCGCACACTATACGGGATGGACCATCGACGGAAAGAAATTCGACAGCAGCCGTGGCGGGACACCGTTGGCAATACGCCTCTGCGATCTGATAGAAGGCTGGATTGTCGCCATGCAGCAGATGTGCGTGGGCGACCGGTGGAAGGTGTATATCCCTGCGGAAATGGGATATGGCAAGTTCTCACAACCGGGCATCCCAGAAGGCTCTACGCTGATATTCGAGATTGAGCTGCTGGGTATTGCATAACATCTAAACAACATGGCAAGTATAGACATAACAATAAGACAGGAGAGGCAAGGGGATTTGCCGGCCATCCTTACCCTGGTGGAAAAGGCTTTTGAAAACGTTGAGGAAAGCGACCGTCAGGAACAATATTTGGTCGAGCGGCTGCACGATTCGGACACATTCATACCCGGGTTGTCGTTGGTTGCAGTCAATGGCGAGGGGATTATAGTAGGATACATTCTGCTCACAGAAGTGAAAATCGTATCGGCAGACTCCACTACGGTTTCGCTTGCCGTTGCGCCGCTTGCAGTCCATCCGGTTTATCAGAACAACAAAATAGGCGGGATGCTGATAGAAGAAGCCCACAAGGCGGCAAGGGCAATGGGATACGGCTCGGCGGTATTGCTTGGGCACAAAGATTATTATCCGCGCTTTGGCTACCGTAAGGCCATTGACTACGGTATAAGGTTTCCTTTTGATGCTCCGCCGGAGTGCTGTATGGTTATCGAACTGTTGCCCGATGCTTTAAGGGGAGTTTCCGGTACCGTGCATTACCCTGAATGTTTCCAATAGAAATACAAAATTAGAAAGATATAACTATGGCTTGTACCACTGATTTTATAGAGTTCATCTGCGACACACTTGCTCCTTTGGGGGAGGTGCACTCCCGTAAAATGATGGGCGAATACGTCATTTATGTAAATGACAAATGCGTGATAACGGCTTGTGACAACACGGCATTTGTCAAAAAGCTGCCGTGCATTGCCGATTTGATGGCTGATGCCGAAACCGGCTGTGCCTATAAAGGTGCGAAAGAGGGATATATTCTCGATTTCCGTGACCGGCAAAAAGTTTTGAAAGTCATTGAAAAGTTATGGGAAGAATTACCTTTCCCGAAATCAAGAAAAAAATAATACGATTAAAGACGATATTTAATCATTAACACAACAGAATTTATGCGTAATCCGGAACAGACCGTCGGCAATATGTCCGACAAACTTAAGACGGCATTCATCGGTTCTTTAGATGTCGACGGCTATCCATGCATCAAGGCGATGCTGCAACCAAGGAAACGAGAAGGTATCAAGACCTTCTATTTCACAACAAACACATCATCCATGCGTGTGCGGCAATTTTTGCAGAACGACAAGGCATGCATTTATTTCTGTGACAACAGGTTCTTCCGTGGCGTCATGCTACGTGGTACGATGGAGGTACTGACAGACAACGCGAGCAAGGAAATGATTTGGCGTGACGGTGATACGGAATATTATTCACAAGGTATTACCGACCCGGATTACTGTGTGCTTAAATTCACAGCCGTGTCAGGACGTTTCTACAGCAATTTCCACTCAGAGGATTTTGCGGTGGACTAATATCAATACTAAACATATAAAGAGAATATGGCAAGACCAGCAAACATCAGATTTGTATCGCCGTCCGAGCGGAATGAGGAGTTTTTGAACAGCCTGACAATACTTTGGGAAGCGTCCGTGCGCGCTTCTCATCATTTCCTGCGTGAGGAGGACATTGAGTATCTGAAGCCTTATGTGACGGAAGGACTGGCAGGCATCAGACATCTTTATGTAGCCGCCGATGCCGACGCCCCGACAGCCTTTATCGGTATACAGGATGAAAAGATTGAGATGCTGTTCGTTTCGCCCCAGTACTTGCGTAAAGGACTCGGCAAACAGCTGGTGGACATGGCGGTAA
>JBJECG010000009.1:0-3164 GCA_051870875.1 Candidatus Aphodosoma sp. | reverse complement strand
AAGGACCCTCTGATTAACAGTCAGATGCTCTAACCAACTGAGCTAAGGAAGAATAGAGTGCATACCATCTCTGATTTGCTCGGCAAAGGTACTGTTTTTTATTGAAATGGCAAAATTATCCGGCTCTTTTTTTGTGAAATTTGTTTATGTCGGAAAATCCTTGGTTTTCAGTGTAAATTGGAAGAATGTAATGTGCTGTAAAAAAGTCAGCTGTATACTGTGATTCAGATACAGCTGACTTGTGCCGGCATAAAACGGACGTGATAGCTCATTTCAGAATTAATCAAAAGGAGAGAAAATCACCGTGTCCGCCATATATCCGATTAGCCGATCATTTCCACTCCAGGTGGAGTTCAATGTCGAATTTACCGTTTCGTGCATAGACTGTTGTCGGGTATTCGTCTGTGAAGTTGCTCGGAGTGAATGTAAATGAAAACATGTAGTCCACCAGCATCGGATCGTAGTCGCACAGTTTCAGTGTATATGTTTTGTATAGGTCGTCAAGTGTGAAGCCAAGGTTGTTTGTGAATGGCAGGTCGGAAGCTGTCACATTGTCTTTCCTGTATTCCGAACGATGTATCTCTTTCTCACCCTCATAGATACGCATATATATGTCGGGTCCGTCTTTTGATGAATCGTCCCAATATCTTCCGTTTCCATCTTCGAAATCAATCGAGTTTACGGTATAGCTTGTTAGACGTACAGTTGTCGGTTGTGGCGCAACATAAATTACTTTTGATATTGTGTGTAGTTTTGTGTAGTCTGAATTGTATGCTGTCAGACTTACAGTCCATATACCGGCACTGAAAACCTCAGTCGGTTGCGTCAGTTCAGAGGTTGACCCGTTTCCGAAGTCCCAGTGGTAGTAATAGGCGTTTACACTTGTGTTGGTAAACTCTACTCTTTGACCTGCTTTGGGGGTTGATGGAGTGTAGCTGAAATTTGCTGTCGGTTTTCCGTTTTCACAAGATGTGAATGCCGACAGAACAAAAGTGCATAGTACTGCGCTAAAGCAAATGTTTTTTCATAATTACATTGGTTTAAAATGGTTTTGAAAAAGGGGTGTGCATAGTCCGAGATCAGGGGGTAGACAATAAAAAACGTGGACTATTTAACTTCGTCTACGCTTATCGAGGTATCGCCAAACACCATTGTACCATATACGAGTAAAAGTCCACGCCAACATTGGCATGAATATCAACTTTTACTCTTGGTACTTAACTTTGATTTTGGCGAATTTCGATAAGCAAGAATATAAAGCTAACGCTTATTTATTTGTATGTCTTTTGTCCTTTTTGTTACATAGGCAAAATCGTTTTATGTCCTTATTGTGAATCGTTCCCCTTGTCAGAGTGAGCCAGGAGGAATTTTGTAATTGTGTCTGCTGTTTACAGGCTGCGGACTATGCCGCGCTGTGATGTGCGGACAAAGCCGATGATGAGGTCTCGTTCGGCCGATATCGGCAAGACGGTTTCGATGTGATCCAAAGCATCGGAGTTGTTCATGCCGTTGTTGTAGAGCAGACGGTAGACATCCTGTATGGCGTCAATTTGTCCTTTTGTGAAACCTCGGCGTAGAAGCCCTACCGAATTGATTCCGGCAAACGCTATAGGGTCGCGGCCTACAACTGCATATGGCGGAATGTCTTTGGTGATTTTAGAGCCGCCTTGAATCATGGTGTGCGCCCCGATGCGGGTGAACTGGTGCGCGAGAGTGCCGCCTCCGATGACGGCAAAATCATCGATATTCACCTCGCCGGCCAGCTGTGTGGCGTTGCTCATGATGATGTTGTTGCCAAGAATGCAGTCATGCGCCACATGGCAGTATGCCATTATCAGGCAGTTGTTGCCTACTACGGTTTTGCCTTTGGCGGCTGTGCCACGGTGTATGGTGGCACATTCGCGGATGGTGGTGTTGTCGCCTATTTCTACTGTGGTTTTCTCTCCACGGAACTTCAAGTCTTGGGGGATGGCTCCTATTACCGCTCCTGGAAATACGGAGCAGTTTTTGCCTATGCGGGTGCCTTCTAAGATGGTGACGTTGCTGTAAATTTTTGTGTTGGCTCCGATTGTTACGTCTGCATCTATGGTGACGAACGGGCCGATTTCAACTCCTTCTCCTATTTTTGCGTCTGGGCTGACGCATGCCATTGGATGTATCATCTGTTAAAGTGTAACGGTTTGTGTTAGTCGGGATGATATTATTGCATTGTTATTCAGATTATTGTAATTGTATTTGATTGCTGTCGGCATAAACAATTACATGTTGCAAATTTACAACTTTTTTTTGTTCTGTCAAATGATTTTTAATTGGATACGCCGCTGCTGCCGGAAAAATCTGTTTCCGGGGTAGGGGGATGTCGGTGTTTAAGATTCACGTATTTGGTGAGAGATGTTTTGTATGCAGTTGAAGAAGAGGGTGGGGGTGAGAGTCGTTTGAGGTGAGATTTGTTGCGGATACTCTTCTTTTTTGCCAGGCGTACATGTGTCGGCGGCATTTCTCCTCTTTCCGTTGCTTCGGATGAATGCGGCGTGTTGCGTTATTGCTGTTGTCTGGCAAAAGTTCCCAGGGCGGAAAAATCGGGTCGATGTCAGTACCGATATTTATTCCGGAAGTCGGTTGTCTGATTTGTCAGACACTCTGCTTTGAAGGAATGGCAAACAAATTTAAGGCGTTATTATGGAGTTTCGGAGGGCAAAACGGCGACAAACGGCTGCAAAAATCGGCGTTATAGCACCTTGATTTTCAGCTAATAGATTTTAATAAACGAGATTTTCGCCTTTTGGCGATTCGTCCTTTTCGGAGTATTTTTGTACCGCGATTGTATCACGCGAGAGGGGTCACACGGCACGACTTCCTTTCAGCAGCGTGCAACAGCTTTCAAGAGCGTGCAACAAATTTCTTCGATAATGGATCGTCAAATTAAACACAATTTAACAGGTCAGCCCGGCTATGACCGGGGCATGACCGACAAGCCTTTCCTCACCATCGGGGAAGTGGCGGACATCCTGCAAGTGAGCAGCCGGACTGTATATAACCTCATTTATAAAGGCACTCTCCGGGCTTGCAGGCTGACATACCACATCACAATTATCACCAAAGAGGATTTCTTTCTGATGATTAAAGAGACAACCTACTGCAAGCGGAGCGTGCCAATCTTCGCC
>JBJECG010000008.1:0-15985 GCA_051870875.1 Candidatus Aphodosoma sp. | reverse complement strand
TCTTTCTCAATCAATATAGTTAATAATCTGTCCAACTTTTTGGGGTCACTTCAGTGTTTTGACGCAGACTCTTTGATGTATGTATTTATTTATGCTGTTCGGAATCAATGTATATGCTCTATTGTGGCAACAAGCAATTCCCAGAATTTGGCAACACTCTCGATATTGACCTTTTCATCTGGTGAATGCGGATGACGGATGGTCGGGCCGAATGACACCATATCCAGTCCCGGTTCTATTGCACCGAGGATGCCGCATTCCAATCCTGCGTGGATGACTTTCACTGCCGGTTTTTTGCCATAGAGTTTTTCATACACATCGCTCATGGTATGCAGTATGGTTGAGTCGAGGTTCGGATTCCAGCCGGAGTAGCTTCCTGAAAATTCGACTTTGGCTCCAGCAAGGGTGAATACGCTCTCCACCATCGATGCCAACTCTTCCTTTTTGCTGTCAACCGAACTGCGGAGCAGACATTTGATTGATATGTCAGTACTGTCGGCTTCCACTATTGAAAGGTTCATTGATGTTTCCACGGTATCGGGAATGGATGGTATCATACGGAATACACCGTTGGGACAAGCTGTGACGGAGTTGATAAGGTCATCTTGGATTTCTTCCGGTATAAGTTGGTCGGGGGCTTCCACTTCTTCGCATGTCATGACTATTCTGTTTTCCGTAAGGTGGTATTCCTCGTTGAATAGTGCTTCGTATTCTTTGACAAGTTTGATTATGTCGCTGCTGTCCTCGGCCGGAACGGTGACAATAGCCCATGCTTCACGGGGTATGGCGTTGCGCATATTGCCACCCTCTACTTGTGCCAGTCGTGCTTCGTACTGTGATACGGCGTCTTTCAGGACTCGGAACAGCAGTTTGTTGGCATTGGCACGTCCCATGTTTATTTCCAGACCGGAGTGTCCTCCTTTCAAACCTGCAATGTTTATCTTCAATGCGATGTCACCTACAGGAAGAGCCACACCCTGGTATTTCCAGCTGATGGTGGCATCTACACCGCCGGCACAACCCACATAAAGCTCTCCGAAATCTTCCGAATCAAGATTCAAAAGTATCTTGCCTTGAAGGAAACCAGGCTGGAGGCCGAATGCCCCGAACATGCCGGTCTCTTCATCGGCTGTGATGAGCAGTTCAAGCGGACCGTGTTTTATGGTGGTGCTTTCCATTATAGCCATGCCGGCAGCTACACCTATACCATCGTCGGCTCCGAGGGTGGTGCCGTTTGCACGTACCCATTCACCGTCTATTATGGTTTCAATCGGGTCTTTTTCAAAATCGTGCTGCTTGTCGTTGTTTTTTTGCGGAACCATATCCATGTGAGCCTGTAGTATGACAGGTATGGCATTCTCCATTCCCGGAGTGGCAGGTTTGCGGATAAGTATGTTGCCTGCTTTGTCTGTCAAAGTTTCAAGACCTGATTGTTTGCCGAAGTCAACAATCACTTTTGTTATAGCTTCCAGATGGTGTGACGGGTGCGGAGACTGACACAGTTTGTGGAAGTTTTTCCATACCGGTTGCGGTTGGAGTTCGCAGATGCACTTTTCCATAATATTTTAGTGAATTAAAGGTTAGTAATTATACTTTCTGTATTTCAATGGTGCAAAGGTAATAAAACTTGTTCACATACGGATGAATTTCTATGCAATTAAGAATCCTGATTGGACTTCAATGCTATATCTGCCAGAAAGAAATCCCATAAAACGACAAAGGAGCAGCTTCCGATGCAAACGTAAAAACTTGTATCTATAGATATGAGTACGTGCTGGGCAATTTGCATCTTCATCTGAAGCATCCGCTACACCAGGTTGTAAGTGTATTGCCATTCCGGCAGTTCTTCTGTCCTTTCATACAATCCGCATCTGTCGGCATCGCTCACTTATCTGTCCCATATACCAGTACTTATCCGTTTCAGACAATCAGTTTCTGATTAAATGTATAATCATCAAAGAGCTGTAAAATTATGCAAGTTGTGGTATATATCCAGATATTTATTTGAAACAACATATTGATTCAAATTGGATTTCTGACAGTTGGAACGGATTGTTTTTCCTGCTGTTTGTTCCATATCATAGTCTTTATCCCGATTTTTCCTATTTGTCCGTTGTACAATATCTGTATAATAGTCAGCGTTTTATTGTCTTTTTTGGAAAATAATTTCTATTAATTGGAGTGTAAATGATAAAAAAACAGTAAATTTGTATCCGTAAATACGGATGAAATGAATGATGTGTTTGTGAACTGAACGACAATTACCGATAAATATTAGTTTTTATGGACAACAAAAAAAGAGTTTATACCTTTGGCAATGGTAAGGCTGAGGGTAGGGCAGATATGAGAAATCTGCTTGGCGGCAAGGGTGCGAACCTTGCCGAAATGAATCTGATCGGAGTGCCGGTGCCGCCGGGGTTTACCATTACGACAGATGTTTGCAACGAATATTTTGAGTTTGGCAAGGATAAGGTCGTTGAGTTGTTGAAAGAGGATGTTGAGGCTGCGTTGGCTCATGTCGAGGGGTTGATGAATTCCAAATTCGGTGATTTGGACAATCCGTTGCTGGTGTCTGTCCGTTCGGGTGCCCGCGCTTCGATGCCTGGCATGATGGATACCATACTAAATTTAGGTTTGAATGACAAGGTGGTTTCCGGTTTGGTGAAGAAGACAGGCAATCCCCGTTTTGTATGGGATTCATACCGGCGTTTCGTCCAGATGTACGGCGATGTGGTGCTCGGTATGAAACCGGTGGCCAAAACTGATATTGATCCGTTTGAAGCCATCATTGAAGAAGTGAAAGAGGCGAAAAGAGTTAAACTCGATACAGAACTCGATGTGGAAGACCTGCAGACGCTTGTTGTCCGGTTCAAGTCAGCCGTAAAAGCTCGGACTGGCAAAGATTTCCCAGATTCTGTTTATGATCAGCTTTGGGGTGCCATCTGCGCCGTGTTCGATTCATGGATGAACGAACGCGCCATTCTTTACCGCAAAATGGAAGGCATACCGGCGGAATGGGGTACGGCCGTAAATGTGCAGGCCATGGTGTTCGGCAATATGGGTGATACTTCGGCTACCGGAGTGGCATTCAGCCGCGATGCAGCTACCGGTGAAGATCTCTTTATGGGTGAATACCTCATCAATGCCCAAGGCGAAGATGTGGTAGCCGGCATCCGCACGCCGCAGCAGATCACTAAAATTGGTTCTCAGCGTTGGGCTAAACTCGTAGGTATCAGCGAAGAAGAGCGAGTTGCCAAATACCCTTCCATGGAAGAGGCTATGCCCGAAATCTACAAGCAGTTGGATTCCATCCAAACCAAACTGGAATATCACTACCGCGATATGCAGGACATGGAGTTTACTGTTCAGGAAGGCAAACTTTGGTTCCTTCAGACACGTAATGGCAAACGGACAGGTGCCGCAATGGTTAA
Source organism: Candidatus Aphodosoma sp. (assembly GCA_051870875.1). Lineage (GTDB taxonomy): Bacteria > Bacteroidota > Bacteroidia > Bacteroidales > Paludibacteraceae > Aphodosoma. Next base: position 12,554 of record JBJECG010000008.1, on the reverse strand, counting down.
AATTTCTATGGACATGCTCCGCCAAGGCATGATTACAATGGAAGAAGCCGTGATGAGGGTCGAACCAAACAAACTCGATGAATTGTTGCACCCGGTGTTCGATGCTGCAGCTCTCATGAAAGCAAAAGTCCTTACCAAAGGGTTGGCTGCAAGTCCGGGGGCTGCATGTGGACGTATAGTATTCAATGCCGATGATGCCGCCGTCTGGGCTGGACGTGGCGAGAAAGTGGTGATGGTACGTATTGAGACTTCACCCGAGGATCTGGCCGGTATGGCAGCTGCCGAAGGTATTCTCACAGCCCGTGGCGGAATGACATCGCATGCTGCTGTAGTGGCGCGTGGCATGGGCAAATGTTGTGTTTCAGGTGCAGGTGCATTGGTCATTGATTATGCGGCCAAAACTCTCAAAGTCGGTGATGTGGTGTTGCACGAAGGCGACTATCTCTCGTTGAACGGATCTACCGGAGATATTTATCAAGGTGCTGTGGCTACCAAGGATGCAGAACTTGATGCCGATTTTGCCGAACTTATGAATCTTGCGGACAAATTTACTCGTCTGTATGTACGTACCAATGCCGATACTCCTCACGATGCCGAAATCGGACGCAAGTTTGGTGCCATTGGAGTCGGGCTGTGCCGTACCGAACACATGTTCTTTGAGGGCGAGAAGATCAAAGCCATGCGTGAGATGATTCTTGCCGAAACAGCCGAAGGCCGCCGTATCGCATTAGGTAAGATCCAGCCATATCAGCAGGCCGATTTCAAAGGCATATTCCGCGCTATGGCAGGCTGTCCTGTCACTGTACGTCTGCTTGACCCGCCTTTGCACGAATTTGTACCTCATGAAGAGAAAGAGCAGAGGGAGTTGGCAGAAGTGATGGGTGTAAGCTACAGCTATATAGTGCAGCGCGTCAATGCTCTTCACGAAGCTAACCCGATGCTCGGTCACCGAGGCTGCCGTTTGGGAAATACATACCCTGAAATTACCGAAATGCAGACCCGCGCTATCCTTGGTGCCGCACTTGAATTGAAAAAAGACGGCATACTGGCTTTGCCTGAGATTATGGTACCTTTGACCGGTAGTCTCGAAGAATTTGCAAACCAGGAGAGGGTGATACGCGAAACCGCGGCAAAACTTTTTGAACAAGAGGGCGATACAATAGACTTCAAAGTCGGTACAATGATTGAAATCCCGCGTGCTGCCCTCACTGCCGACAAGATTGCAAGTAAAGCCGAGTTCTTCTCTTTCGGTACCAATGACTTGACACAGATGACATTCGGTTATTCGCGCGATGATATATCATCGTTTCTGCCGGCATACCTTGATATGAAGATTCTCCCTAATGACCCGTTCCAGATATTGGATCAGAGCGGTGTAGGCCAATTGGTTGAAATGGCCACACAGCGCGGACGGTCCGTACGTCGCAATCTCAAATGCGGCATTTGCGGTGAACACGGGGGTGAACCGTCATCGGTTGAGTTCTGCCACAAGGTAGGTTTGAATTACGTATCATGTTCTCCGTTCCGTGTGCCTATTGCACGCCTGGCTGCGGCGCAGGCTGCCATCAAGGCAAGAGACTGATAGATAGGATTAGTCAAATGGCAGGCGGTAAGTTTCATTGAAACTTACCGCTTGCCGTTTATTGACGATTTGTGTGTGTGGGGGAACAGATCGAATTTACTGTCTGCGTATAGTGATGAGTGTGATTTCGGGGTACATGCCGAGACGGAACGGTATGCCTACATAGCCGAGACCGCGGGATACGAACAGGTGCTGGTTGCCTTCCTGGTAATGTCCGTCCCAATGTTTGAACACCCATTGTGCCGGTGACCATGTACAGTACGGAAGCTCTATCCCCAACTGTGCTCCGTGGGTATGTCCTGCCAAAGTGAGGTCTATCCACGGATATGATACCAGAATTTCTTCCTCCCAATGGTTTGGATCATGCGAAAGCAGGATGTTTGTTGCTGACGATGTAAAACCGGCTGTCGCTTTATCCATGTCACCGTATTTGGGAAATGGGGCGTGACCACAGTTCTCTACTCCGATAAGCCCGATGGAATCAGTTCCGTTGCAGATATAAAGGGCAGTATCGCACAGTAGTGTGAAACCAAGATGCCTGTACAGATCTTTTGTTTGTTGCAGATTGCGGGATTTGGCTTCAGGAGTTTCCCAGTTTGAATAGTCGCCGTAATCGTGGTTTCCGAGGACGGCATATTTGCCTATCCTTGCAGACAGACGGCACAGGACAGTATCGGTAGACTGGGAATCTGTTGCCCGCAGGTTCACCATGTCGCCCGTAAAGAAAATCAAATCAGGATTAAGCGAATTGATGGTGGTTACGATGCGTTGCAGATAACTGTATTGTGGGGTAAGATTGCCAAGGTGCATATCGGTGATTTGTACGATACGTTTACCATCAAATGAAGCAGGAAGGTCCGGAAGCGATATTTCCACACTGCGGATTTTGATGTCATGGCGTTGCAACATTCCGGCAATGAAAAATGCAAGTACGGGCAAAACCAGTGCACCGCCTGTACATCGCAATATGAGAGATGTTCGTTTCGATGTATAGCGTGCAATAAGGTCAAACGTCATGTAGGTGTTGACGGTCAGCAGAGTTGTGAAAAGTCCCCACATATACCATATTGTAATTCTGTTGAAATCGGTAAACTGTTGGATAATGTAGAATGACAGCGTGATAGTTGCCGGTATCATCCAAAGTGCTTTTTGCAGTATGATGTGCTTGCCTTGTCTGTACCACTTGATGTGTAAATCCAGACAGGGAAGGGCCGTAAATAAAAAGAAGAAAAAAAGTATGAGGAAAAAACGCATATTGGAATTGGATTTTATGAAATGTTTTGGAGTAACTTCACTGAGTCATGACTGAAGAAAGCACATACGCCATATAGTGTACCAAGTGGCGTTGTGCTTTCGGTATAATTATGTCGGCTGTCCGGAGCAGATCCTTACAAGTGCAGCAGGCAGACATTCAGTCCATTTTCGTCTTTGATGCAGACATGATATTACTTCTGTAACCTGTTGCAACCAGCATAATTTCTTCTGAAAATCCTGCTGCTTGTCCGGCAGTAGCGTTTGTCGGCAAGGTATATGTGTTGCCACGTTGGATTTATTCCTTACCTTCTGTGTCGGTATCAGTTGCCTGAGGATCTGAAAAATCGTCGTTGCCTGAAGTTATGAGCAGATTATACCATTGGATAAGTTTTTTTATGTCAGATGGATGCACTCTGTCCCGGTCAAAATCCGGCAAAACTTTTGCAAAAAAATCGCGGAGTGTGTCTGGAGATGATTTGGGGTCAACTGCACATACGGCTCCGTTTTCCAGTTCTTTTAGTTTGCTTAGTACTTCATGGAGCGGCACTTCGGCTGTTTCCGTATACATGGCTATATCGCCGAGTGAAATCACACGGTCTCGTTGGTGCGACGGGAAGCGTTTGCCGTCGGTAAGGGACTCCACTACAAGCATGTTTTTTGAATGAGAGACGAGTTTGAAGAGTCCTGGTTTTCCAGAGATTGATAAGATTGATTTTAGCATAACTGTTTATTTTGTCTGATGTTTGTTGGGTTTTATTCTCATGTTTCGGTTTCGTATGGCGTAAACGATACGGAGCCGAGTTTTTCAAACCGTGCGGTTACTGCATCTATGTCCGACAGTCTTACACGGAATGTAAGCGTGCAGTCTGCCTCCTGCCGTTGGCTTACGATGGTAAGTCCGAAATCTTTTATCACACGCATTACTGCATTGAGTTGGCCGTAACCGAATGTCGACTCGAACATCTGTTCCACGATGCGTTCTACCGTTGGGGCCCGGTTTATGGCATCGGCAGCTGCCGATTTGTAGGCTTGTATAAGTCCGCTTGTACCGAGCAATGTCCCTCCGAAATAGCGTACCACTACTATCAGTATGTCGGTCAGTCCTGAACTGTTGATTTGGCCGAGAATAGGACGCCCGGCTGTGCCCGATGGTTCTCCGTCATCGTTGGTACGGAATGTCTTTCTCTCAAATCCAAGCATGTAGGCATAACATACATGGCGTGCATCATAAAACTCCTTCCGTTTTTCGGCCAATATTATTTTTACTTCTTCAACGGTCCTGACAGGATGTGCAAACGACAGGAATTTGCTCCCTTTGTCCTTGTACATCCCTTCAGCCGGCGAATCTATGGTCAGGTAAGTATCCATTGGCATTGTTTTCGGTGTCAGTTGCGGTAATATACCCGTCGGACACGTGGCGCTATGGATGTAAGGACTTCGTAAGGTATGGTGCCGAGCTGCCGGGCTATTTCCGACAAACCCTGCCTGTCATCGAATATCATAGCTTTGTCGCCGACATTGGCATCTATGCCTGTGATGTCTACCATCATCAGATCCATACAGATGTTGCCTATTATAGGCACCTGTCTTCCGTTGACGAATACGGATCCTCTGCCATTTCCGAGCCTTCTGTCCATGCCATCGGCATATCCGATTGGGAGCAGGGCTATCTGTTTGTCTTGCTCTACTGTGCCGCGCCTGTTGTAACCTACGGTCTCGCCGGCATGTACTGTCTTTATTTGCATGATACGGGTATAAAGAGAGCATACGTTGCGCAGACGGTCCTCGTTGCAGCAGTTCACACCCCACAGTCCTATGCCGAGGCGTACCATGTCAAACTGGTATTCGGGGAAACGTTCGATTCCCGCCGTATTCAGTATATGGCGCAGTATCGGATATGGTAGTGACTCTTGCAGATATCCTGAATTTTTGTCGAATAGCGTGGCTTGTCTGCGGGTAAACGTATCCATTTCGGGGGTTATGTCATCGGCTGCGGCCAGATGTGAAAAGATGGAACGTACATCAACCAAATCCTGATTGCGCAGTATGTCGGCCAAAAGCGGGATATCTTCCGTGTCGAATCCGGCGCGGTGCATGCCTGTGTCGAGCTTTATGTGTATAGGGTAGTGTTTCAGACCATGATGCCGGGCTTCGTCCATCACCGTCTGGAGAAATTGGAATGACCCTACTTCCGGTTCTAATTCGTTTTGGAACAGCTGGTGCAGTGCCGGAGCCATCGGGTCGAGTACAAGTATTGGCAGGGCAATGCCGGCTTTGCGGAGTTCCACGCCTTCGTTGGCAAATGCTACGGCCAGATAGTCGCAACCGTAGAATTGGAGGGCTTGCGATACCTCGACTGAGCCGCTGCCGTAAGCCGATGCCTTGACCATGCACATGAGTTTGGTCTCTGGACGCAATTTGGAACGGAAATAGTCGACATTATGGAAAAGAGCGTCGAAGTTTGTCTCCATCACTGTGTCGTGAGCCTGTAGCTGCAAATGGTTGAGTATGCGTTCAGGTTCAAATTCCGGCGCTATTTTCAGCAGTATGGCCTCATGGTCGAAAGTTGACATCACATCGCTGTAGAGCAGCTGTTGTGTGGTTTTGAAAAAATATTTTTCGCCGATAGCAAACATCGTGGCGTTTGCCGTCAGTTCCGGTCCTATGAAGATTATCCTTCGCAGGTTTCCTGAATTGATCGCACGCTGTATGTTGGAGTAGAACATCTCGTTAGCCAAGTCATTGCCGTCTATATCCGATACAATGAGGGTGCGGCGTAAGTCTTGGTTTGCCGACTGCTGCTCAAGAAACGAAAGGGCGTGCTTGGTAAGAGAAGTGAGGTCGGAACTATGGCTGTCTCGTATTATCAGACAGTTGTTGATACCGGCTTCTACTTCGTATCGGGCCTGATTCATTGGTGTTTCGCGTAAAGCGGTGTAAGGTTGTCTCTTTCTATATCAAGGAAATATTTGTAAGTGCCGACGCGCAATTCATCGCAAGCATCGTAGTCGCATACTATTATGCCGTTTGGGTGAAGTTGCAGGGCTGATATGGTCCACATGTGCGACACGCTCTCTTCAACAGCATGGCGCAGGGCACGTGCCTTGCCGTGTCCGTTTACTATTATGAGCACTTCGCGGGCATCGAGCACTGTACCTACTCCTACGGTAAGGGCTGTTTTAGGCACAAGCGAAATGTCGTTGTTGAAAAAGCGCGAATTGGCTATGATGGTGTCGGTGGTAAGCGATTTAATCCTGGTGCGGGATGAAAGGCTCGATCCAGGTTCGTTGAATGCTATATGACCGTCAGGACCGATGCCTCCTATGAACAGGTCGATACCACCGCACGCCTTGATTTTTTCCTCGTATTGTCTGCATTCCAGCTCCACATCTTCTGCATTGCCGTTGAGCAGGTTTATATTTTTTGATTGTATGTCTATGTGAGAGAAGAAGTTGTTCCACATAAACGAGTGGTAGCTTTCCGGATGTGATTTCGGAAGCCCCACATACTCATCCATGTTGAATGTGACAACGTGTTTGAACGACACTGTGCCGCGCTTGTTGAGGTTGATCAGTTCCCTGTACATGCCAAGCGGTGAAGAACCGGTCGGAAGTCCCAATACAAATGGATGTTCGGCTGTAGGATTGGCTTTGTTTATTTTGTCGGCTACATAGTCGGCCGTCCATTTTGATACCCTGTTGTAGTCCGGTTGTATTAGAAGACGCATATGGTTATTATGTTGAATATCTTTTTGTAGATTGTTGTGGCATTTTATTTTCCAATGCTTTTCAACGCTATTTTCCTGCCAAGTTCAAACAGTTCGTCGGCCTGTTTGCCGGTCATGGATTGTCTTACAGACACCGTACCCTCCGAGTGCCAGTTCATCTGTTCTGCAAAACTGCCGAATGCCTTGCATGTGGCATCGGCCCATGTAAAGGAGCCGAATGATGCGAAGTTGTGGTTTTTTATGCCGCGGGTTTTGATTTTTGCAAGAAGCGATGCTACACCAGGATAGAGTTCGCCGCAATAGGTGGGTGAGCCTATTACCAGTGAGTTGTAGCGGAATATGTCTGCCAGTATATATGATACGTCTGACCGTGACACATCGTGAAGCACGACATTTTTTGTGACGGTGGCGGCTCCGCGGGCAACCATCTCGGCCATCTGTTCCGTGTGTCCGTACATGCTTCCGTAGGCTATTACCACTCCCGGCTCGGTTTCGTATTTGCTCAGGCGGTCGTAAATTGTTATGGTGTCAGGTATATGCTTTGTCCATATAGGCCCGTGTGTGGAACAAATCATCTGAATGTCAAGCCCTCCGAGTTTTTTCAGGGCTGTCTGTACAGGTGCGCCGTATTTGCCGACTATGCAGGCATAGTAGCGCACCATTTCAGTGTAGTATTTGTCGAGATTGAGTTGTGTGTCAATCACTGCGCCGTCAAGAGTGCCGAAACAGCCGAACGCATCAGCCGAGAAAAGCAGCTTCTTTTCCGCCATGTAGGTCACCATTACTTCCGGCCAGTGTACCATAGGTGCAAAATGGAAGCTGAGCGTGTTTTTTCCGATTGTGAGCGACTCACCGTCCTTCACTTCATGAAAACCATCGCAAATGCCGTAATATCCGCCAATCATCTCTATGGTTTTGCAGTTTGCTATTATCTGCATGTCGGGATAGAGGGTGCGCAGTGTTTTCATACCCGATGAATGGTCAGGTTCCATGTGGTTGACTATCAGGTAGTCGAGCTTGCGTTCTCCGAGTACTGATTGTACCATACCTACCAGTTGTTCTGCGTAAGGCTGCTCTACTGTGTCTACCAGCACGGTCTTTTCGTCACAGATGAGGTACGAATTGTAGCTCACTCCGTACGGCAGTGGCAACATGTTCTCGAAAAGGTCTTTTTGGCGGTCGTTTACACCTACGTAATATACGCTGTCCGTTATCTCTGTCGGTTTCATGATTGTCTGTCGGTTTTTATTTTATTCTGCGGTTACGTTGGGATTGATTTTCTTTACCAGACCTTGGAGTACTGTGCCGGGACCGAGTTCCTTAAAGTAGCCGGCTCCATCGGCTATCATGTTCTGTACCGACTGTGTCCAGCGTACGGGCCCGGTAAGTTGGGCTATAGAATTGGCTTTTATCTCTTCTGGACTGGTGTGCGGTTTGGCGTCAAAGTTCTGGTAAACAGGGCATATAGGTGCGTTGTAAGTAGTAGCGCGGATAGCTGCCTCAAGTTCAACCTTAGCTGGCTCCATCAGCGGAGAGTGGAATGCGCCGCCAACAGGCAGTTTCAAAGCACGTTTGGCACCTGCTTCCTTCATAAGTGCACATGCGGCATCAATGGCTTCATTGGTTCCTGATATTACTAGTTGACCGGGACAGTTATAGTTTGCCGGTACTACCACACCGTCTACTTTGGCACATAGTTCCTCCACTTTGGCATCCGGCAGGCCGAGTATGGCGGCCATTACAGACGGATTCATCTCGCAAGCCTTCTGCATGGCCATGGCGCGGGCAGAAACCAGACGGAGGCCGTCTTCAAAAGTAAGAGCCTTGGCGGCTACCAATGCCGAAAATTCGCCGAGAGAGTGACCTGCCACCATGTCGGGGCGGAACTCGCCGCCAAGCACGATGGCCGAAATCACTGAATGGAGAAATACGGCCGGCTGGGTGACTTTGGTCTGTTTAAGGTCTTCGGGAGTACCGTTGAACATGAGGTCGGTGATGCGGAACCCGAGTATATCGTTAGCCTGCTCGAAAAGGCGTTTCGCTTCTGCGTTTGACTCATAAAGGTCTTGGCCCATACCTACGAACTGGGCACCCTGACCGGGAAATACGTATGCTTTCATGATCTATCTGTTGTTTTTGACAACTTGCTACTGTGAGCACAGGGGCTGTCAGGTTTATAAATACAGTTGATTTAGGCATCGGAAGCGACATCCCGCACGCCAGCTCTTGCGTTGCGCAGTTTGCGGTACGGCCGATACCGAGGTACAAAGTTAGCGAAATTTTATCGAAGCACAATATTGTACCGATGTTTTTTGGCGAAAAATGTCTTGGATTAATCATAGGGGGGGGAGGAGGAAGTGACAGAAACGTCTCGTCGGGCAAGGTTAATTGTCAAGACGAGACGTTTTTACAGTGATTTTATAGCGATGCAGCAATCAATGCAGCCTACTGGACGCGGAGCTGCGTGACATCGACAAGGTTGCCGTCAATGATGAGGCGGACGATGTAGTCGCCGGCGGAGAGGCCGGAGACGTTGATCTGGGAGTCGGGGCTGCCGGCAGGCATGTCTACGCTGCGAACCATGCCGGACTGTTTGTGCCAGAGCTCGATGCGGTATGTTCCGAGGTATGGTTCCTCGTAGCAGCCGGATATGCTGTTGTAGCTCTTTGGGGACATTGCAGCCACGTCGCCGCTGCCGTCCAACGTTCCGTCAGAACGGAGCACAACAGAGAAGTCGGCAGTGCCGGAGGCCGGATTATGGGGAATGATGATGGCGACCTGATTGATGGAAAATGACTTGACGGTTTCGTTGTACGGTGCGCAGCCGTTTTTGTCGATAAGGCTGACGTTCATTATACCGACTTTGTCGGGTGAAGCCTTTATCTGACGACCGAAAAGGCGGACTGTATCGTTCATGGCAGAACCGTATATAAACCATTTTATGCTGTCTGTCGGGCCATCGATGGGGTTCTCGATTGACAAATTGAGTGTCGAGCCGGGTGCTAAGGTAGAGGAAGATATTGCAGGGAGTTTGATTTTCGTGTCCTGGAGAGGTATGAGATTTACCTCCTTGGTCATTTCGTATGAATAACCGTTAATGGTGACTTTAGCTGTCAAAATCCGCTTGCCGGAAGGGTAACTTGTAATAACCCTGCCTGTTGATGGATTGTAAGTGTTTGAGCTTTCGCGCTTGTAAGTGGCTGACGAGCGAGTGAATGATGCCACTTTCAAGCCTCCTATACTACTTGACAGAGGAGCATTGTCGTATCCCCATTCGGTTGTGGCATTGGAAGGCACATTAGTGATAGTATATGTCTCATCATCGCAAAACTTGTAAAGTCCGTCGATGGTGGGATTGAGGACAAACCGTATCACATTTTCGCCGAATACAGACATTTCGCGTATCATGGCAATGTCTTTTGGCGAGGAGAGAGCCGCCTCACTCCAACCTTTGTTTGAAGGCGTAGTGGCGGAAGTGAAGAATGGTTTGGGGTTGGCAGGATTGGTGAAGGAACGGTTTTTATCTTGATTGCCATATGAAGCCGCGCTACAAGTAGGTACAGAATATTGGCTGTGAGGGTCAACAACATAGAGCCGCTGCGGATGTCCCGTATTCACTTTGTTCGATGTCCAAAACGAGCTATCCACAGCATGATTCATATCTTTATGAACATGGAAAATCACCAGGCCTTTGCTTTTTCCCAAAAAATCATTGTTAATGTAATCCTGCTGCTTGTTTTCGAGCAGATAGTAGTCACCTCCGGCAGTAGACAGACGATATATGCAGTTAGCTCCCGTTTCCGAAGGGAAGAGGGTGTATGCCTTGTTGATGCCTTTCAGTTCCTGTGGCGTAGTCCAACGCCATAGATAGCATTTAAGCCACGGGTTGGGATGAGCCGGAAACTTGTGATTGTTATTGTGACTTCCGTTACCCATCAAATCCCATCTTGCTGTTCCTGCATACTCGGGATGTGTACTGTATTCAGTATCATAAAAATCTTTGGCTCCCATAATATGACCCAATTCATGACATACAGTTCCAACACCACGTCTGTCGACTATATTCATCTCTGGAGCACAACAATATTGGCATAATTTGATTTCTCCACTTTCCACTGGAGGTATGACAGCACTACGTTTGGGCCAAATATATGGTGAATCTGCATATATGTCAATATCTCTGCCTCTACCTGCATATATGATACATACAGCCTCTACATAACCGTCGCCATTGTTGTCGAACTGCCTCACATCAACATCTTTCGATGCCGATTCCATGGCAAATTTCATTAATTTGACCGTACTTGAATCATTCCCACGTCCTCCATAATATGATTGTATCTCAGGAGCGGTATATGGACCTACCACAACGGCAGTCGGATTGAACTTACCATACGATGCTTCATTCCAGTAACCCTTTACACTTTTGCCTGTTATAGGACACGCCTCGGTAGGAAGATTAGGGCTATTGAAGAAATCATCATAGTACTGACGCGCATTGTTTTGATCTTTAAACGGTACGTTTGGAAATTGTACAAGAATAGTCAATATTCTAACATTCCCGGATGCCGGGAGTGGAACAAATGCTCCATCTCCCGAATAAGTAGCTTTTGATACGTTTGATGATGTAGCGAGATCTCCATTGCAAATGGAAAATTTGGATTTATTCAAATTTCTGTCTTGTCGTATGATTTGTCTTACAGCTTCATCGGTGGCCTGAGCAACAACATACGGTAATTTGTCCGATACAACAACATTAGATGGTTCTGTCTTGCCATTGACAGCTTGAGCATAGACCCAGATACCTGCATCGTTTTGTTCGATAACGTTACCGTCTAATGTTTCATACCAATGGCCAAATTCATCGCCGATAAGGCGTATGGTGATGGTATCTCCATTCGGTTGTACCACTTTGAATGGGGTAGGGTCAGCCGGTGAGGCATACACTATTATGGATATACATGCTATCCATAAACTAAATATTATCTTTTTCATGACGGTAGGTCTTAATTGTTGATAAACTCGTTGTCGAAGTACTCTTCGGGCATGTTGAGTATGTGAGCTATTGTGTCCACCAACTTGTTGTGTTTGAAATATTCTTCGCAATCATCACAGGGCACAGGGGGGCTGTAAGCGGTATTCCCATTGAAATACGGAGCGGTATATGACTGGAAGTCTGGAAGAAATGGGTTGTCACCGAACCAAGCACCGCCAAACAATGCACTGTCGCAATCAAAAACAGAAACGCCTCGGTAATATCCGTTGTAAACATCCTCCATAATTGGAGCATGGGCGTTATATCTAAGCCATGTTTGGTTGCCTACGGAGTCTTCGAATATACCGATGGTGACATCAACAAGCTCTAAAGAGTCTTGCTCAATCATCGTCAGGTAATAATCTATTTTCTCTTTCACGACTGTATGGTTTTCAGCGGGGTCGGCGATGCCGCACAGGGTGGCTTCGTGGTTGATGTATACTTCACGTACCATTTTGACGGGTTCGACGATTGTTGTGGTGTCGTCTACTGGAGGGGGTACTACCGGCGGTTCGGGTTTGTTTTCGCAGCCGATGAGCATTGCTGCTAACAACGGAATGATGAGGAAAATATATAGTTTCATAACTGTCAGGATTTAATGTGTTAATAAAAAAACAAGGTGATAAATTGTTCTGAACGAGATGGCTTATGGGATAAGCCGGGGAGCCTGCCAGCCGCGTTCAGAAGGTGCGGGGGCAGGCTGGGATTTCCCAGATGAAGAGATGGGCTTTGAGATGACGGTGTGTAATGGTGTGAGGTTTCATATTTGTACAGATAAAGTTAATATGTATTAGGCAAGATTAAACGTTTCCCAAACAACCGATGGTACCGGCAATGTCTTTCGCGGATAAAGGTAGGGGTTTGTTTTTGTATTTCCAAAGAAAAATGTGATTATTTTTCCCGGTCACGTGGACATTTTGCATGGTGATTTTACATTGAAAATAGAGGGTTGGACA
>JBJECG010000007.1:0-16068 GCA_051870875.1 Candidatus Aphodosoma sp. | reverse complement strand
CCCCCCCCCCCCCTCTATTTACCGGCTCTTGAAGCCCTGGACCAGGCACTGGTCTCTGTTAGCACACTCGACGGTTCTCGGTTTGACGGCGACAGCCTGATTGCCGACATATCCATCGAAATCCCCGATATGGGTGCTGTTACCGTACTTTTCAGAGGCGCACGTCTTGACTATGGTTTCCAGATACCCAATGGCGGATTTGAAGAATGGGAAGATGTTGCCTCTACTGTAAAAGAGGGTCTCTCCGGCAAAGAACCGGTTAATTGGAACTCATTTGTCTCTGCATCTACCGAACCTGCTCCGAATATGGCCGGTTTGGAGTCTTTGTTGCAAATGGCGCTCAACAACGAACAGTTGCGCGACTCGGCCATCACACGTCCTGGCGGTACAGGAGAAAAAAGTGCTCTCATCACATCGAAATCGGTATTTGGTATACCAGCCAACGGCAATCTCACCACCGGCCGTATCAATGCCGGTTCCATTGAGGTGACTTCACCGTATAACTCCAACCGTTCCAATCCGGCCGACAGCATCTCTGATGACTTCAAATGCCCGTTTTTCGGTGCTCCCGACTCGCTGGCCGTATGGGTAAAATACCGTCCTGCCAACGGCGACATAGACACATCGGTCAACATTGCCGGCATCAAGGCAATCATCCACAACAACCGCTATTATCAGGATCCTGAAGACTATTTTGTACGTATTGACTCATCGTTCGTTGAAATCGGAGACGGCACCGAAAAGGATGCCATACTTGATACCGTTTATCTGCCGAAATACGATACCGTTAAGGTGGCGCAAGCTGTAACAAACTACAAAGCCGTGGCCGGTTACGCCTGGCAGCGCATATCGGTGCCGTTCGAATACTTCGGATCTGACCAGACACCGGTCGACAGTGCAAAATGGGTGATGGTCTCTTTCTCGACCAATGTTGTGCCTGGCGGAGGCACTACATCCGGCGGATTCTTTCAGCCGTCTGTGCTCGACAGCGTTTTCATTGACGACATAGAACTCATATACCGTCCCGCATTGCTGGCATCTCTCAAAGTGGGCGGTGAGACTGTCAATCTGACCGAAGGCAAATACAGTTATACCGTTGGAATGCCGTTCGATGATACTGCGGTTGAGGTTGAAACCGAAACACAGGATGCAGCAGGTGTGAAAGTGGTGAAGGCGTTCAACCGAAATGCCTCTCAACTCATAATAATAGTGAAAGGAGGTGACTATGCGGTAAACCGGTCGAACGTACAGATATACACCATACATTTCACACCGGAAGAAACCGGAGTGGAGCAGACGGCGCAGAATACTGTGGTATATACCGAAGACCGTATGCTTTACGTCGATACTGAATACCATGGAGAGATAAAAGTATATGCTATAGACGGCCGCCTGGTGGCAGAGACAACAGACCGCCGCATCATTCTGCCCGAAGCCGGAGCATATCTTGTCGTGATCGATGGTACCGCATATAAAGTCATGGCTCGCTGACGGATTTGTCAGGATGCTGTAAAGACGCAAATGCAGACACAATTCTGAGCTTCTTACAATCTCATGTCTGTGAGTTCGGGAGCCGGTTGCTATTCAGACAACCGGCTCTTTTTGTCCGTTTTTTCCCGGCCGTACATTCTTTTTGCATATTCTATGCTTCACAACTCATTATGCGTGTGCTCGATTGCAGGTTTATACGAAACTCCGATATGTCGTTTCACCAAAATTTTGTAACTTTGTCGGTTGAATTCTAACCGACAAAATACATACTGAAATGAATATATCATACAAATGGCTTCGCGAGTACCTTACTTGCGACAAAACAGTCGACGAATTGGCGGAAATTCTCACCTCCATCGGCCTGGAAGTCGGATGCGTTGAGAAAGTGCAGAGCATCCGCGGAGGCCTTGAAGGCTTGGTTGTGGGTGAAGTGCTCACCTGTGTCGACCATGAAAATTCCGACCATCTGCATATTACCACGGTCAATGTCGGAGACGCGGTTCCGCTTCAGATAGTGTGTGGTGCACCGAATGTGGCAGCCGGACAGAAAGTGATTGTGGCTACAGTGGGAACTGTGCTTTATCACGGCGATGAAAGTTTTGTCATCAAACGGTCGAAAATACGTGGGGTGGAATCATTCGGCATGATTTGTGCCGAAGACGAAATAGGAGTCGGCGCATCGCATGATGGTATAATGGTACTGCCGGACGGAACTCCGGCAGGCATGCCGGCCAGAGAATATTTCGGTATCGAAGACGACTACGTCATCGAAGTTGACATCACACCCAACCGTGCCGATGCTACTTCCCACTATGGCGTAGCCCGTGATTTGGCCGCATATTTCGAGGCTCACAGTATTCCTTATCAATTGCACCGCCCGTCGGTTGACGATTTCAAGGTAGACAACAATTCCCTGCCTGTCGAAATCGAACTTCTCGATCCCGACCGCTGTCCGCGTTA
This sequence comes from Candidatus Aphodosoma sp., assembly GCA_051870875.1. GTDB lineage: Bacteria > Bacteroidota > Bacteroidia > Bacteroidales > Paludibacteraceae > Aphodosoma. The sequence continues at coordinate 13,617 of JBJECG010000007.1, read as the reverse complement.
TTCTGGCATAACAGTGACCGGAGCAAAAGTTGCCGAGTCTCCAAAATGGCTCAAAGAACGCCTGACTGCAATCGGACTGCACCCCATAAACAATGTCGTGGATGCTACAAACTACATATTGCACGCTTTCGGACAGCCACTGCATGCTTTCGATGCAGGTAAAATCATAGGCAACAAAGTGGTGGTGAAAACCGTTGATGCGGGCACTGTATTCATCACGCTCGATGATGTGGAGCGGACACTTTCCGATGAAGACCTCATGATCTGCAATGCCGTGGAACCGATGTGTATAGGTGGCGTGTTCGGAGGTCTGAAATCTGGCGTGACAACCGATACCACCAGCATATTTATCGAATCTGCATACTTCAATCCTGTATCAATACGCAAGTCTGCCAGACGTTTCGGACTGAATACCGATGCCAGTTTCCGCTATGAACGGGGGATCGATCCGCACCAGACTGTCTACATACTGAAATATGCGGCAAAACTTATCGCCGGACTTACAGGAGGTAGGATATCATCGGAAATCACAGACATCTATCCTGTTCCGATTGACGATTTTACAGTAAAAGTGACATTCCGGAGAATCAGATCGTTGATTGGAAAGGAAATCGAACACGACATGATCGAACGGATATTGAAAGGCCTGGAAATGGAAATACTCGAACGCAACGATGAAGGCTATACACTGCGTGTACCTGCATACCGTGTCGATGTCCAGCGGGATGTGGATGTAATAGAGGACATTCTGCGTATTTACGGTTACAACAACGTTGAAATATCCGACCGTTTGGTCGCAAATATCAGCTTTTCTAAAGGCGTAGACGGCAATCATTGGCAGAATATTATATCTGAGCAGCTTACAGCCAACGGATTCAACGAAATTCTCAACAACTCGCTTACAAAGTCTGCTTATTATGCAAACCTGACCGGATACACCGCCGATACGTGCGTAAAAGTGATCAACAGCCTCAGCCAGGACTTGAATGTAATGCGCCAGACACTGCTTTTTGGAGGACTTGAATGCATCGCCCGCAATGCCAACCGGCAGAATGCTGACCTGAAATTCTACGAATTCGGCAATTGTTATCATTACGACGGTACTAAGCGCGATGCAGTCGACCGTCTGCGCCCGTATTCTGAAGAATGCCATCTGGCAATGTGGATTACAGGCCGCAAAAATGCGGCAAATTGGGCTGTACCGGCAGACAAGGTGACTTTCTACCAACTGAAAGCTTATGTACAGAATGTGCTTGTACGGATGGGCATGGATTTGCACCGGCTTTCCATTGCCGAATCTTCCGATGACCTCCTGTCGGAGTCACTTGTCATCAGCACTGCCGGAGGCAGGCTGATCGCTTCTCTCGGCGTGGTCGGTGCCAGCCTGTTGAAAACTTTCGGCATTGACGCTCCGGTATACTATGCCGACATACAGTGGCAGGTTGCTCTGAAAGAACTTGGCAAGCATAAGGTAAAATATGCCGAATTTTCAAAATACCCGGCCGTAAGCCGCGATTTGGCTCTGCTTGTCGATACCCGGATCTCATTTGCCGAAATAGAGTCGATTGCATATGCCACCGAAAAGAAACTTTTGAAAAACGTGGTATTGTTCGATGTATATGAAGGCAAGAACTTGGAAGCCGGCAAAAAATCGTATGCGGTCAATTTTACCCTCCAGGATAGCGACCGTACCCTCAACGACAGCCAGATTGACCAGATAATGAAACGTCTGATCGGGGCATACGAACAGAAACTGGGCGCAAGATTACGCTGAAATAGTTTTATTTGGACAGAAAAAAACGTCTGACTTGAAAAAAGTTACTGGTCTCAAATAGGAACGGTGGTATAGCATTGCCGGAAAACAGGACGGCTGCTGTATAGGTATTGGTGGCGTTCCGATGCTTTATGTTGTAAGGCAATGTCTATTATTCGTATCTGATCAAATGACAAAAGGCACAGGAAAACAGATATTATAAAACCTGTTTTCCTGTGCCTTTTGTCATTTTTGCCCGGATTGTGACGCTCTCCGTTATTCTACAGTTACGCTTTTTGCCAGATTGCGTGGCATGTCTACATTCCTGCCTTTTACTATGGCTATATGGTATGCAAGCAGCTGTAGCGGTATCGATGCTGCAATGGGCGACAGACATTCGATTATCTGAGGAATCTCGATGATGTGGTCCGACATTTCGCTTATGGTAGTGTCGCCACGGGTGACTATTGCGATTACAGAACCTCCGCGGGCTTTGACTTGCTGTATATTTGAAACCACTTTTTCGTGGAGATCATCGGCTGGAGCTATAAACACCGTTGGCAGTTCGCTGTCTATGAGTGCAATTGGCCCGTGTTTCATTTCCGCTGCCGGGTAGCCCTCGGCATGAATGTACGATATCTCCTTTAGTTTGAGCGCACCCTCTAAGGCGAGGGGGTAATTGTAGCTGCGGCCTAAATACAGGAAGTTGTGCGCATAGGTGTATATAGGAGCAAGGTGCGCTATTTGTTCGTTGAGTTTGAGCGTTTCTGAAATGATGTCCGGCAGTGACTGTATGGCTCTTGCCACTTCGGTGGCCTTGGATTGGTCTATGGTGTTCCTCAGTTGGCCTATGGCTATGGCTATCATGGCCAGTACGGTCACTTGGCCGGTAAATGCCTTGGTCGAGGCAACTCCTATTTCCGGTCCTACATGTATATATGTGCCTGAGTCGGTATCCCTGGCAATGGACGAGCCGACCACATTGCATATGCCGTAGACCATGGCTCCGGATTTGCGTGCCAGATGAATGGCGGCGAGTGTGTCGGCTGTCTCTCCGCTCTGGCTTATGGCCATTACTATGTCAGTCGGTGACAGCACCGGATTGCTGTAGCGGAATTCCGATGCGTATTCCACTTCAACCGGGATGCGGGCAAAGTCCTGTATCAGGCGTTTGCCTATAAGTGCTGCGTGCCAGGAGGTCCCGCATGCCACTATTATTATGCGTCCTGCATTCTTGAATTCTTCAGCCTTGTCCTGGATACCTGCCAGTTTCACCTTGGTGCCGTTGTCGACTATGCGTCCGCGGATGCAGTCATGGAGGGTGCGCGGCTGTTCGAATATTTCCTTGAGCATGAAGTGCGGGTAGCCGCCTTTCTCCAATTGCGACAATGTGAGTTTCAGGGTCTGTATGTCGATGTTGGCCGGCTCGTTGTCATTGTTGGTTATCTGTAGTGGTTTGGTGCGGCTGATTGTTGCTATCTCGTTGTCGCGCAAATATACAACGCGGTTGGTATGCTCTATAAGCGGAGTGGCGTCGCTGCCTAAGAAAGTCTCTCCGTCGCCGATTCCTATCACCAGTGGACTGCCTTTGCGTGCAGCTATGATGGTATCTGGATCGTTGCGGTCGACAACGGCTATGGCATACGCGCCCACTACCTGCAGCAGTGCCGAGCGTACAGCTTCGAGCAGAGGGCATTTGCTTGAAACCCTGATGTACTCTATCAGCTGTACCAGTACTTCCGTATCGGTGTCGGATATGAATTTGTATCCGTGCATTTCAAGGCCTTCTTTAAGTATATTGTAGTTCTCGATGGTGCCGTTGTGTACCAATGCTATTTCGTGGTCTTCCGAACTGTGCGGGTGCGCGTTGTTGACCGATGGCTCGCCGTGTGTCGCCCAACGGGTATGTGCTATGCCGCATGTGCCCGACAGATCTTTTGATTCGCAATACGCTTCCAGATCCGACACTTTGCCCGATGATTTGTACAGACGTATGCGGTTGTCCCCTTTGAGGAGTGCCACCCCGGCTGAATCATACCCGCGGTATTCCAACCGGTGCAGCCCTTTTATCAATATTGGATATGCTTCTGAAGATCCTATATATCCTACTATTCCACACATAATTTTTTGTCTTGTTGATGGTTTGTTTGTCGGTACTCGTATTTCTCCGAAGAGACCGCAAATTTAGTGAAAATATTTGAAAGAAAAGGCTGGCAAAACAATTTTTGTGACTGTTCATGAGACTGGCAATGTGTATTATTGGATATATATCCTGCTATAGATTTATTTATACCCTCTGTTGGTGCTCTTTGACAAGGTGAGGTTGAGAAATGCGTAAAGCGGCTGGCACAGTACAAGATGTGCCAGCCGCTTTACGTTTTGGTTTGTCTGCAATTTTAATACGGATGAATCTGAGGTTAGTCTTCATCCTCCCACTTGTCATCATTGAATGTTGACACCTGGCGGTTGAATACTTCGTCAAGTGAGAGCAGGAATGTCTCGGCAGCCTCGACCCCTTCGATTGTCGTGATTTTGTTGATGATTATATCAAGCAGATGCCGGTTGTCGTGGGCGTAGATTTTGACGAAAAGTGCGAACTTGCCTGTCGTGTAGTGGCATTCGGTTATCTCGGGTATGTCATAAAGAGCTTTTATCACGGTGTCGTTGTTGTATCGGGCTGTGATTGCTATGCCGACGTAGGCACATGTGTGGTATCCTATCTTGCGGGTGTCGAGTACGAACTCCGACCCTTTTATCACGCCCAATGCCGTAAGTTTCTGAACGCGCTGATGTATGGCTGCTCCCGATACGTTGCATTCGCGTGCCACTTCAAGAAACGGAATGCGGGCGTTCTGGGATATTTGTTTCAGGATTTTCCTGTCCAATTTGTCTATCTGGTGTTTCATTTTCTGATATGGTATTGGTGATGTAATCTCATATGTCGTTTGAGGCTGCAAAGATACCAATTATTTTCGTTGGAACAGCCCGCAATTGTTGTTAAAATGAAAGTGTTGTTTGAAATATTCTGCCTGTTTGGTTGTGTGGGTTCTGGAATCTTTGATAACGTGCAGGCTGTTGAGGCAACAAAATCCAAGCTTTTTATTGCCTGATGTGATAATATTTTGTACATTTGCACTATGAATCGCAATAGCCGTGGGGTATATACGGCCTTTATACGGATGGTCATATACACCTCATGTGGCGTTTTGCATGACATGAAGTGAATTTGATTTAATGCTTTTAATTAGACTGTCGTTATGGAAATCAAGAAAACAATCAAGAGGTTTTTCAATAGGTATAGTAGCAACAGGGAAAAGATTCTGGTTACCGGCGGTATGGGGTATATCGGTTCGCATACCGTGGTCGAATTGATTGAAGCCGGTTATGACATTTGTATAATAGACAATCTGTCCAATTCATGTATTGACGTACTCAACGGCATAGAGGAAATCACGGGTGTACGTCCTGAATTTGAAAATATAGACTGTACCGACTATGTGGCCATGGACCGCTTTTTCAGCAAACATGAGGGTATAAGGGCTGTAATTCATTTTGCAGCTTTGAAGGCCGTAGGCGAATCTGTCGAAAAACCGCTCCCGTATTATCGTAACAACGTATTGTCGTTGATCAATATTCTTGAATTGATGCCTGTCCACAAAGTGAAAGGCATAGTGTTCTCGTCATCTTGTACTGTGTATGGCCAGCCCGAACACTTGCCTGTGAGCGAGACCTCGCCTATCCAGAAAGCACTCTCTCCGTATGGAAATACCAAGCGGATTTGTGAAGACATCATACGCGATACAATGTATGCCAACAAGGAGGTAAAAGGTATTCTGTTGCGTTACTTCAACCCTATCGGAGCGCATCCGTCGGCCTGCATAGGTGAACTGCCAAACGGCGTGCCGAGCAATCTTTTGCCTTTTGTTGCCCAGACTGCTGCCGGAATACGCAAGAAACTCCACGTTTTCGGCAATGATTACAATACCCCTGACGGCTCATGTATCCGCGACTATATCAATGTGGTGGATCTTGCCAAAGCACATATAGCTGCCATGGAGCGTGTGCTCGATGAAAATTACGAGCCTCAGACGGCTGAAGTCTTCAATATAGGCACGGGCAAAGGATTGTCCGTACTTGAGATCATCAAGACATTCGAGCAGGTGAATGATGTCAAGATTCCGTATGAGATCGTAGGCCGCAGGGAAGGCGACATAGAGCAGGTATGGGCGGATGCATCCAAAGCCAATGAAGTGTTGGGGTGGCAGGCCGCGACATCTGTCGAGGATACTCTCAAATCCGTCTGGAAATGGCAGCTCCGGCTCATGGAGGAGGAAGAAGACCGTAGTGTCAAGACCGGAAAATCCTTTACCAATAGTTAGACTGTATACGTGCAGTGCTTCCTGTTTTTATCAGGAGAAAATAGTTTTTAACGATGCAGGTCAGCCGTAAGTGATGGATGCTGTTATTACATATGTCAATGGACTCGATCCCGTCTGGCAGAAGCAATATGGTGAAGCAACTCACCAGCCCGTATTGGCCAAACGATACCGTGACTGGGGGTTGTTGCGCTATCTGTTGCGTGGGATAGAGTGTTATATGCCATTTATAGAAAGGGTTTTCCTTGTGGTGTCGGGCGAAAGCCAAGTGCCCGAATGGGCGGATACCGAACATCTTCACATAGTGTATCATCGCGACATTATTCCCGAAAAATTGTTGCCGACATTCAATTGCAACCCGATAGAGCTGCATTTGCAGAACATCGAAGGGCTGAATGAGCAGTATATCTATTTCAATGATGATATTTTTCCGCTTAAACCATGCCAAGTGACTGATTTTTACCGTAATGGGAAAGTATGTATCGGATTTTCCAAACATCTGTTCTCGTTCGGCATGTTCAAAAAAATAACAAAAAAATCAGACTCATTGGCCAAACAGGCTTTGGGTATGAAGCCGTCCTGTCTCTTCATCCGGCCGCAACACATCTGCACCCCGATGCTCAAAAGCGAGGTAAACGCACTCTACTCGACAATAAAAAAAGAACTGATAGAATCACTGTCTACTGTGCGCGAGGCAAAAAATGCCAATCAGTATGTGTACACCGATTATCTCTATTATAAGGGGAAAGCCATTGACCGGCACATCCCGTCAAAGCACTGCTCTATGGCTGTTTATTCAGTAGAATCAATTGTCAAACAAATACTTAGCCCGTCAAAGCCGCTTATCTGCATCAACGATGTCGAGATGAGCGACAACAAACAGGAAGAGATGCGCACCAAACTGCACGAGGCTTTCGAGGCTCATTTTCCCACGAAATCGCGCTTTGAAAAAAGGGAGTAAACACTAACCTCTACATAAACACCAAAAGTGGCAATGTCGCGAAGAAAAAATCGCCGCACAGCCGCTTTTTTTTGACGCGACACTTACTCGAATCGTTGCCTCAACTCGTCAAAAATAAGAGCCTGATCCGATTCCGAAGCAAGGTCGATAGAATTGAAACACAGAAATTTGCACCGTTTCATAGCATGCAGTCGCGCCAATTTTTTCGCTACGTAGTGACATCCTTTTTTTGGCTGCAAATAGAACAGCAACCCCTTTGCGTCATGGTGTATGCAGTCACCGTTTTTGTACAGTACGAGGTACTGCAACTCCTGCGGCGTGAACTGGCCGGGGTCGCGAAAACGGAAACGTATGTTTCTTAGTATCAGCTCTGGATGCTCGGTGAAATATCGCTCGTAAAAATCTCTTCGCAACGGTTTGGGCGTGTGTATCAAGCCAAAATATGAACCATACGATTTAACCAAAGCCGCAGCATTTATCATAGAACCCTTGAATGTAACCTTTTTGCTGCCATCGCGTCGGTACTTAAACATGCGAGTGAACCGCGTGACTGCCAAAATGTTTATTTTGGCATAGCATACAGGGATATTGCCATTCACGAAGAAATCTTCAGGAGATACAGGCGCAGCAAGCATCAAATCATCGTTAAACTCAATGAAACAGTCGCTCAAACCCGGTATCCTCCACGTCATAGTCTCTATTGCCACCGAATTGAAGGTCGGCAAATACTCCTCATAACCGCTGAAAATAATCTTATGGTCTACTATCTCCATCGGAATACATCCCTCCGGAAACATTTCCTTTATGGAAGTTTCTATCTTGGGATCTTGTTCGTCTGTGACAATGTATATCTTGTTCAACCATGGTGCAAATTTGTTCAAAGATACTACGCACCAATAAATTTCACCGAGATTTGAAAATCTGGTATCTCCTCCAACATCTTCTTTGTTGGATATTTCTGCAGAACCGTATTTTTCTCTCTTTTGCCTGTGTTTGGGGTCATTCCCGTCAACCCATGTGATAACAGCGTCTATTTTCATTTTGCCAGTCTTGGTTTGCATTGGAAGTTTGTTGTCAGGCACCGCACCTGACATGATTTGCTTCTGTTTCCGTTTCCTGCTCCGGCTCTGTTGGCTTACAGTGTTGTTCTGTCGTAAAAAATATGATGACCAGAATGTATAGTAGCGGTTGTAGTGTGAAAAACAAGTCGGTCATGCTCTGTATCACGAAACATCCCACTGTCATCAGTACGTACATCCGGTGTTTTTTCGGCTGCATAGTGAGCGGGAAAATGAAAATGAACATCAGTGTTGCCAGGCCGATAATCCCAAAGTCGCTCCATGCCTGAAGAAACGCATTGTGTGGGTGCGGCAGACGGTATATTGTTTTGTCATTGATATAAGGCCTGTAAAAATCCTGGAAGGCACCTTCTCCAACCAACGCCTTTTCTGTGAGTCTTTCTTTGGCTCCGCACACACCATGACCTGTCAGCGGCTTTTCTTTTATGACTTCTATGGCAGCATGCCATATTACTAACCGTGGTTCATGTTCCATGTAGTCGGACGCGAATCTTTTGTGTTGCGATATTATCAACGTCACGGCGGACACATAGATCAACACACAGGTTATAAACCATTTCAATCCGAAGCTGTAAGTATATGTCAACAGAAAAGTTGCGCCTATTAGCAGTCCGGTAAACAGTCCTATACGCCCTTCGGTGAGGCATAGCAGATAGAATATCCAAGCGCATACAGTTATTACACAGATTTTTACCGGACGTTTGACATTCTTTTGCCGCAGCAGATAAATGGCAAAGATGAGGCTTACATTCAGGTACAGGTTATACACCATGTGCGAATTGACCCAGTGTATCCGCGCCAGCATGAACATGTCTGCCTGCTCATTGGGCCAATGGGCGAAAAAGGCAGGCCCATAGCTTCTGAATATGACATACAATGAGGTGAAAAGGCACGATGCAAGCATCACATAGGCAATATGGCGGAGCTTGACAATCTCGCTGAATCCTATTATGCCGATAATACCGCCCAACAGCAGAGGGGCGTGCGTTTCCAATACATAAAAGAAACGCTGTTGGTTGTAGGTGTCGCTGCCGAGCTGCCAGAGCGGAATGAACATATAGTAGGCTATCATTGCAACATACAGCCATTTGTTGCGGTGCCAGCTCCAAGTCCGCCAACGTTGGTTGGCCGAATAGTCGATGAAGAAAAACATGCCTGCCGCAATCATTGCCCAACGGGAAAACGGACCTATACGGAAAGGTATGACAACAAGCAACACCCATAAGGAGCCGACCTGGAGGTAGGATATAAGTTTGAGGACGTTTGAAGTTTTTAATGAATCTTTCATTTTGCTTTTTTCGCGTGCAAAGGTAGTGTTTTTTGCCGATAATACAAAAAATAGTACCTTTGCAACTCTCTTTGGTAACTCGCAAAATTGGCTGATGATGAGTTTGGCTGCCTTTTCTGATGATTTTTGGTGTAGAGGAATCTTGGATGACAGGAAAGGGTAGGACGCAAAGCATCGTAAATGACACAAACATTTCGTTTTTGGAAATTGGCGGTTACTCGGACAGACGGTATGAACTGATTGTTATTAATTGCTTATGTCAAAAAGAAGCTCCTTATTACGTCTTAGGTTGGGTCATTTCATGTCAAAATGGTTCCTGTATCCGTTGTGTTATTATGTGGTGCGTTACCGGCGTAAGGTGGTGCGTGATAATCTGTGCATCGCTTTTCCCGATAAAGACCCGTATGAGATCAAACGTTTGGAAAAGTCGTTCTACCTTGGTTTTGCTGATATGTTTATGGAGGTACTGGTAGGATGGCATTTCAGCGAAGAGGATATGCGCCGCTTTGTGGTGATACATGATATGGAAAAAATATCGGAGCATTGTAAACATTATGGGGGAGCATTGTTTATGTTGGGACATTTCCTCAATTGGGAGTGGATGGTCGACTATGCCAACCAGTTTTCCGATTATGGTCTGGAGTGCGGTACGGTGTACAAACGGCTTGCCAATAAATTCTTTGACAGATTGATGTACAAGCTGCGCAGCCGCCGTGGGGGGTTCCTGGTGGAGATGGACAGGCTGTTGCGCGTGATGGTTGGATACCGAAATTCGGCCGGAAAACGTACCGTTTGTTATGCCATGCTTGCAGACCAGCGTCCTCGCCGGAATTCAGCCAGTTATAATGTAACATTCTTGAACCGGCATACCGGCATGCTGGCAGGAACCGAACAGTTGGCCGTCCGTTTTCATTATCCGGTGTACTACGTCCGTTTTCACTGTTGCAAACGTGGCTGTTACGAAATTACGCCGGTTATTGTATATGATCCTGACAAGGATGCAGTACTTCCTGCCGGTGCTGTAACGGAGCGTTTCACCCGTCTCCTTGAGGAGAATATCCGTCGTGAACCGTCTCGCTGGTTATGGTCGCACAGACGTTTTGCCGGCAGCCAGCCCGTTCGCGAAAAGCCTGATGGACTGTGATTTTCATAAACTCATGCTAATTGAGTGATACACTCTTTGTATCTGTATATTTCCCGTCCGGTCAGTTTCCTGCCGGGTTGAGTCAGGAACCGACCGGCTCTCGCTTTATTTAATTTTTCTGGGGGCAAGGTCACTACCGGTTGGCAGACCCGGTGGCATGGTATCGGAAGTGCATATTTTGATGCTTCGTCATTATAAGTCATGTTCTATGTCTGGACCGTATTTCTGTTTACAATTCAATCGGATACAGTTGAATACCGGCTTGTGCCGGGCGAAATCCCGGGCTGAACCAAGTTTTTTTGATACGGTTAGTATTGAAAGCATAATTGTAAAACCGAAAATCCGCCGCCATGCTGGCATGCCAGCATGGCGGCGGATTTTCGGTTTGTAGTGCGTCCGGGATTCGAACCCGAGTTACCGGCGTGAGAGGCCGGCGTCCTAGACCACTAGACGAATGCACCATCACTTTGTTTGCAGTGGCTGGCATCATAACCAATGCCTACAGCCCTACGAAACCAAGTGCAAAGGTACACATTTATTTTCAATAAGCCAAATGTTTTTGAAGTAAAGTAAGCCTGAAAAGGTAAATAACTCGCGGCAAATGGCTGTAAAAAGACTATGACGGTGTTTTTTGATGACCTATATGAAACAAGAAGTTTGTCCGGCCAAAAATGGAGAACGGCTCAATACAGCCGGGCTCTGCTTGTTTTGACCGGCTTAATAGGATCGCCGGTCATTAAGCACGCGCTGTCAGGCGGACAACCGGAAACGTTGCAATCCGGGACAACGGCCGTACACTTGTTTTTTTACTTGCAATCCGGACGATAACAACATTTGCGGCCGTATATTGGATTTTCCGGCTATGAATAAAATATGCCGGCATTTGGGTGCATACACAAATGTCAGAGCCTGCATTTGCACCCGAGGAGTTGCTTACAGTCCCTGTCGGTATTGTCACTGACAAAATCGTAATCGGCATGAAACCACATCTGTACATCACAAAATTTAGTCTGATCAGAAATTAAAAAAAAATATCGTCTGCCTATCTCAGCAAATTTATGTCGCCGGAAAGTTTGTAACGTTTCTGCTTGCCGTTCTCGTTCTTGTCTGTACCGTAAGCAATTATCACATAGTAATAGGTTCCTGTTGAGGCCGGACGTCCGCCTATGTTACCGTCCCATCCCTTGCCGGGATTGTCGCTGCGGAATACCGTACGTCCCCATCGGTTTTGTATTATGCAGGAATAACGTTCTATGGATCTGTAGGCAACGCGCCACTCATCGTTTATGCCATCTCCATTGGGCGTGAATACGTTGGGGGCTTCGATATATGACTCTGTCACTTTTATATTTATAGAGTCTGTATATTCACACTTGTCGTTTTTTGCCTGCAACTTGACTTTGTATTCGCCTGTCTCACGGAATGTATAGTTCAGATTGGCATCATTGTAGCGTTGGTAGTTGTTCGGATAATCAACTGAAGATACAAACCATTCGTAATACACTATGTCCAATGGATTGGCATGGGACAGAATCTCTACGTTGAGTGGCCCCGAACCTTCTATTGCAGACTCTGACGAACGGTCTTTTTCGTTGGAATATTCGCGTTCCACCACCGATGCCATAAGGTGGCACTCTACTTTTACTGCTTGGTAATCAACTGATACTGAATCTGAATTTACCCCCATTTCCGAAGCCCAGTTATCACCTTTAAGTGTGAATGTGGTATTGCATCTGGGGGCTTTTACCGTGATTTCTGAAGAAAGGTCTGTTGCTGTTGTGGTTGCTGTGGAGTCAATCCATTCAGGAGCCTGCCATTTTGTGTCTGTCCATTTGAGTGTGAATGTGCGTGGCAGTGTCCGTGGCGATTCCGTACGATCCAGAAAGGAAAGCATTGGGACACTGCATTCTACGTGCAGTTTTATTTGCTCGCATACGGAGTTGTCGTCAGTAACGACGATCATGTCGTGCAGTTTTATTGGATAAGCTGAGTAGTCGAGTGTGTAGATGTGGTATTGGAGTTGTGAATTGACATATATACGGTATAGTACACCCCCTTCTGGATTGATACTCTTCTGGGTTGATGAGAAATTTCCTCCGTTGAGTGTATAACGCCACTCTATGTCACCATTGCCGGTATATGTTATGGTTGTCAAAGCATCTATGCCGTTAAGCATAATCAGGGCATCCAGATTGTATTGTGCATCGGTGAGCATGACATACCCTCCTGAGTTGGTCACTTTGAACTGTGCTGTGATATGGCACACGACTGAAATCAGTAGAAGTAGGGTCGCGGTACGTTTCATTTGCGGAGGACTATTGTCGATGTTTGCATTCCTATATCCTTGACGTTGAGTGATAGGTGGATATTGACGGTGTCGGCTGACAGAGTGTCCAGATAGTTCTGCATGTCAAACGACAGACAGGCTCGCATGTTGTTTTGATAATGTTCCGGAACGGTATGGTGGTGTAGTTGTAGATGCAGGCCGGATGGTTTGTCTTTGCCGGAATCAGTCAATGTGAATACGTGGCCCGACAAGTTGCTGCCTGTAACAAACAACAGCATATTGAGGTATTTGCCTGATGCCCATACCGCACTTGGAGTTACCGGATGGTTGGTGCCGGACGGCATTTTGTCCCGTACACTGTCAATGCGCATTTCTTGAAAGTTGACTATCTCTACCGTATTGGAATTTTCTCCATTTGCGGGAATTTTGAAATCAAGGAAATACCGCGTCCCTAACAGCAGATCGGTGGCTGTGACTGGTTCGCTGGGATGCAGCGTTATGCTGTCATCGGTTACAAACACAATTTCCCCTGTTTCTGTGCGCGACAAGGTCGTTGCTGCTCCGCGCAGCGTTTTGGTGTCTGTATCCGGAATGTCAAGACAGCTGTTCAACACAACTACGATGGTTGCAAGTACAAGGAATATGCGTTTCATAAAGGCTCCATACCGTTAGTTAGACTTTGTTGAGTTCCGTAACGAGCTGGCCGGCTCGTTCCAATGCAAGGTGGAT
>JBJECG010000006.1:0-16107 GCA_051870875.1 Candidatus Aphodosoma sp. | reverse complement strand
GTCGGAATGAGGCGACTCGAACGCCCGACCCCTACGTCCCGAACGTAGTGCGCTACCAACTGCGCTACATTCCGATTTCCGGAGTGCAAAGGTAGTATATTTTTATCATTCGGCAAACGGTTTTACCAAAAAAGTTTTTCAATGGCATGCTTGACGAAAAGATACAGTAAAGTTTACAAACCGCGTCCGTGGCAATTTTTGTATTTCTTGCCTGAGCCACACGGACAAGGATCATTGCGTCCGACAGTTTTCTCCACATGAATGGGCTGGGTCACCTGACGTTCGCGGGTGTCACGTCCGGCAGCCTGACGTTGCGACGGATCGCCCAATTCCTGTTTCTGCGTGCGATAACGGCTCATATCCTGACGACGTTGCTCGTCGGCACGACGGACACGATCCGGGTCTGCCATCGGAATTTGCGCACGCATAAGCACAGCAGCAATCTTGCGGTTGATTTCTTCTACCATTTTTCTGAACAAGTTGTAAGATTCCAATTTGTAGATCAGCAACGGATCTTTCTGTTCGTAAGTGGCATTCTGGACTGAGTGGCGCAGTTCATCGAGTTCCCTGAGGTTTTCCTTCCATCCCTCATCTATAGTGTGGAGCAGAATGGCTTTTTCGAATGATTTTATCACTTCTTTTGATTCGGATTCATAGGCCAGTTTCAAGTCGACAGGTATATTGAAGAGGCGTTTGCCATCGGTAATAGGCACAAGTATCTTTTCGTATTGCGAGCCCTGACTTTCATATACCTGACGTATGACGGGGTTTGCCACTTCTGCAAGACGATCCATCTTACGTTTGAATGCCAGGAATGCTGCATCGGAAACCATTTCAACAAGTTTTTCGGTCTTGATTGAGCGGAATGTTTCCTCATCGACAGGAGAATCAATTGCAAAGACGGACATAAGGTCAAGTTTGAATCCTTCGAAATCACCGGCTTCCTGATAGTTGACGACAATTGCCTCTGCACTGTCGTAAAGAGTATTCACAATATCGACGCCGACACGTTCGCCCATCAAAGCATGTCGACGGCGCCCATAAACGACGGTACGCTGCGAGTTCATAACGTCATCGTATTCCAAGAGTCGTTTGCGGATACCGAAATTGTTTTCCTCCACCTTTTTCTGAGCCCGTTCGATAGATTTGGAAATCATAGAGTGCTCTATCATTTCGCCTTCCTGGAAACCGAGCTTATCCATGACGTTTGAAATACGTTCAGATCCGAAAAGGCGCATGAGGTCATCCTCAAGCGAAACGTAGAAAACAGATGATCCCGGGTCACCCTGACGGCCTGCACGGCCACGCAACTGACGGTCAACACGGCGACTTTCATGCCGTTCGGTGCCAATGATGGCAAGACCTCCGGCTTCCTTCACTTCCGGTGTCAGCTTAATGTCGGTACCACGACCAGCCATGTTTGTGGCAATTGTAACGGTACCAGGACGGCCTGCTTCTGCCACAATATCAGCCTCTTTCTGATGCAACTTGGCATTCAGGACATTGTGTTTGATCTTACGCATTGTAAGCATACGACTTAGCAATTCGGAGATTTCGACCGATGTGGTACCTACAAGAACAGGGCGTCCTGCAGCCACGAGGTTGACAATCTCTTCGATAACGGCATTGTATTTCTCACGTTTTGTCTTGTAAACGCGATCATCCATATCAATGCGGGCAATCGGGCGATTGGTGGGAATGACCACCACATCAAGTTTGTATATATCCCAAAATTCACCAGCTTCAGTTTCGGCAGTACCGGTCATTCCGGAGAGTTTGTGGTACATACGGAAATAGTTCTGCAGAGTGATTGTGGCGAAAGTCTGGGTGGCGGCCTCAACCTTTACATGTTCCTTGGCCTCGATAGCCTGATGGAGCCCGTCGCTGTAACGGCGGCCGTCCATGATACGGCCAGTCTGCTCGTCTACAATCAGGACCTTGTTGTCGACTACCACATATTGGTCGTCTTTTGCAAAAAGAGTATATGCTTTTAGAAGTTGGTTTACGGTATGTACACGTTCCGACTTGATAGAATAATTCTGAAGCAGATCGTCTTTTCTGTTCTGCAACTCTTCAGCCGAAAGATTCAGGCGTTCAAGCTCGGCAATCCCGGCACCCACATCGGGCAATACGAAGAACTGCGAATCTTCGGTAGAACGTGTCATGACATCAATACCCTTGTCAGTAAGGTCGATTGTATTGTTTTTCTCGTCAATTACAAAGAGAAGCGGGTCGGTGGCAACGTGCATATTCTTGTTGTTCTCCTGCATATAGAACTCTTCGGTCTTGATGAGTATCTGCTTGTTGCCTTGCTCGGAAAGGAATTTGATGAGCGCCTTGCTTTTAGGCATAGCCTTGTAAGAACGGAAAAGAGCCAAAGCACCTTCTTCCGCGACTTTTTTGTCCTCGGAACCTATTTTGGCACGGGCTTCGGCCAGCAGTTGCGTAGCCATAACAGACTGCTGCTTGACAAGCACTTCTACACGAGGGCAATACTCTTCGAACATCTGATCTTCGCCTTTGGGGACCGGACCGGATATTATAAGTGGTGTACGCGCATCGTCAATCAGCACGGAGTCCACTTCATCGACAATGGCATAGTTGTGCTTGCGCTGAACCAAGTCGATAGGTGCAGAAGCCATATTGTCACGGAGATAGTCGAAACCGAATTCGTTGTTGGTACCGAAAGTGATGTCGGCATTGTAGGCTCGGCGACGTTCTTCTGAATTAGGGCGGTGCTTGTCGATACAGTCAACACTCAGTCCGTGGAACATATAAAGAGGTCCCATCCATTCGGAGTCACGTTTTGAGAGATAATCGTTGACGGTGACGACATGTACACCATTTCCGGTCAAGGCATTAAGAAATACAGGCAGCGTTGCCACGAGAGTCTTGCCCTCACCGGTAGCCATTTCTGCAATTTTTCCTTTGTGCAATACCACACCGCCGATAAGCTGAACATCATAGTGCACCATATCCCAACGGTGCATATTGCCGCCGGCTTCCCATTCGTTTTTGTAAATGGCTTTGTCGCCTTCGATGGTAACGAAATCATATTTGGATGCAAGATTGCGATCGAAGTCGTTGGCGGTCACTTCGATTGTTTCGTTTTCGGCAAAACGGCGGGCAGTGTCTTTTACAATGGCGAACACTTCAGGAAGAACTTCATCCAGTTCTTTCTCGAGAGTGTCAAGTATGTTCTGGTCAATGCTGTCAATTTCGTTGTAGAGTTTTTCGCGCCGGTCAATCTCAGTTGTTTCGATTTGTTCCCTCAATTTGGCTATGCTGTCGCGGTCATTTTTCACAGATGCTTGCAGACGTTGTCTGACAGCTTCGGTACGAGCGCGGAGTTCGTCATTGGACAGCTTCTCTATTTCAGGATAAACAGCTTTTATCTTATTTACAACAGGCATCACCTCTTTGAGGTCGCGTTGAGCCTTGTTGCCAAACAATTTAGTAAGGAAATCATTAAAACCCATAATATATCTGTGTTTTTTGTGTTTAAGTTACAAAGATACGAAAATTTCTCATCAGTACGACAAATACGGATACATTGAAGGACTGATTGATAAAATGCAATATAGAAGCCGCGCCAATTGTGAACTGTCAGAGTCTTCCTTGTATCGGAACATACAAACACGGCAAATAAAGCCTATAATGCAAGTCATTCGACAACGGTATTTTCAGGTACGCTGCCGGCGGATTCGGGAAGATTGAAAACAATTTCGCCATGACTCAAAGCATATTCGTAGATTTCGTTGTCAATATCACAAAGATATTGCATTTTGCGAATTTGGAAAAGCCTGAGACGAGCTTCCTCCATCACCATCTGTAACGGAGCAGGTTCGCCTACGGGGATGAATCCTGAAATGTATATCATGTCAACCGCGGCAGAATCGGACAATTCGACATATCCGGTCTTTAGTGCCTTTATTGTGCGCCCAACACTTTTTTCCACAACAGACTGCAACTGCCATTCATCATCAAAAAGCGAATAAACCACGGCATTCTGCATTGCGAAGCGTTCGATTTCAGCCATGTTGCCTTCAGGTTTCTGCATTTTGCGCCGAATACCGGACAAACGGCTGCAATTGACAGGCACAGATACAATCATACCGCGAATGGCAGGTTCCTTCAACAAGAAATCAGACATATGCGCTTCATAATACGAGGCTGCCTCTGCATCGGTAGGCATATCCACTTTTTCCTGTACCATATTCTGACGGTAATAGTGTATGGTAATGGTGCGTTCATAATCGTCCATCAAACGTTTAATCTCTTCCTCGTTTTTCAGATTACGCCGGGCATTACGGTACATAAGCACGTCTGTAGCCCACCCGCGTATATAGTCATTCACAATCGCCGCACTGTCTTCAGACGATGTGCCTGCAGGAACAAGATTCTCGATATCACGACGGTACAAATGCCAGTTGTCTATGGATACCACAGCATCGGAACCACCAGACACCTTACGATGCAATGAATCAATGAACGTGCAGGAATCCAACAACAAACAAACTACGAACGACAACAGTATTTTATATATTATTTTCAAAACGGCATTCCGGTTTTTCGTATATTAGACCATTCTATTTACATTGTTGCTCAACGCATGGAATCAATGACAGACCGAACAACCTGCACGTTGTATTTTTCACGCAGACGAGCCACCCACTGCTGTTCCAGATAATTTTGGTAATCGGCTGTGAGAGCACCCCTAACATCGGTATATTCTTCGGGCATACGTTTCAACTTGCGTCCAACAGTAAAGATGACAGGCAGTTTTTCACTGGGCACAACATCGGCATTGCGTTTGCCGAAAGCATAACGGTCAACTTTGGCATTGTCACCCACTTTCCACAGACCACGCTCCACTATCACAGAATCACGGTTATAGGAACGCCGGACAAAACGTTCGACAGAGTCAGCAGACATAGCGGCTATCTGTTTTTTCACCTCTTTTGCGAGCTGCTTGTCAGCGCACTGGATAACAAAACCTTTGAATCTCGGCTTATCCCAAACATATTCAGAACGGTGAGCCGAAAAATAGCGGGCCAGGCCCTCTTCATCGGATACAGCTTTTTCCCAGACTTCACGATTGGAAATGTCAAACAACAATATTCCATCGTGGTATTCACGCATGAGATTGGCGAAGTCGGGATATTTTTTCTCGAGTTGGGAATCCTCATATTCCAGCAAACGGGCCACCGACAGTTTGTCCAGTGCCTTGCCGGCAGAGAAATGGGCATTGTCAGGCAGACCGATATAGAACAGAGCCAGCTCCCGAGCAGATATTGATTCACCGGCAAAAGAGGCAACCGCGCCGTCCAGCTCAGATATATTGGCGCGGAATACAGAGTCACAAACCGCATATCGGCTGATATATGCCGATACGCTATCCAGAACAGGGCGGTTGACAGAATAGGCATACAGAGCTTTCAGTTGTTTGGCAAACGATATTTTAGAAGCTTCGGAACGGCTGTCGTACTTCATGGCCCGCTGTATTTCAGGCTTTTTCTTTTCAAACGGTTCAACACCCCGACGTTCGGTAACTTTGATGATATGCCATCCGAACTGGGTTTTTACCGGTCCGGATATTTCGCCAGGAGCAAGTGCAAATGCAGCGTTTTCAAATTCCGGTACCATGCGGCCTATTCCAAACCACTGCAAATCGCCGCCACGGCGACCGGAGGCCATATCGTCACTTTCAATACGTGCTATGGAATCAAATGAAGCGCCTGCATCAAGTTCATCTTTCAGCGTTTTGATCTGGGCATAGGCATCGGCCTGTTGTTCGGCAGACATATTATCGGTACAAGCCTTCATTATATGAAAAGCATGAATCTGCCCCATTGCAGAACGACGGGAATGTACCTTTATGACATGATAGCCATACCCTGTACGTATAGGATCAGAGATTTTTCCTACAGGCAGATCATACATGGCTTTCTCAAACGGCCAAACTACCTGCATAGCTGTAATGAAACCAAGATATCCGTGATTACGTGTGACCGACCTGTCATCGCTCATTTCGTCAGCCACCTTGGCAAAATCTTCGTTCTGTAGACGTCCGACAGCATGTTGTGCCTTACGGTAAATACGAAGAGTATCTTCAGGGGAAGCATCTTTGTCCAAAGTAAAGAGGATGTGGCTTACTTCACAATCCTGGTCAAAATGGCGGTATGCTTCACGATAAAGCTGTTCTTCCACCTTGCTGTCAGAAAGATAGGGTGCTGCCAGCTGAGCCCGATATCCTGCCAATTCGCGACGGAACTGTACGGTTGTGTCCAAGCCCATACGTTGAGCTTCGGTTACCTTCAACTTAAAGTTGACAAAAAGCTCGACATACTCATCGAGGGTTTTATGGTCGATGGTATTCTCAGCATTGTTTTTGTTATAAATATACTCAAACTCAGAGCGATAAATGGGAGTGCCATCTATAGTCATCAGGATCTGGTCCTTGGCCGACATGCTCATTACGCAACAAAAAGCAAATACGACCAGCAAGTGTTTTTTCATAAGGCTATAAAGTTTTTATCTACAGGATAGTTCCGGTTTATATTTTTCGGATTGTCAGTCAACCAAAGGTTTACCAGTCATTTCGGCAGGAACAGGCACACCCATAATTTTCAGTACTGACGGTGCCACATCAGCCAGAATACCGTCTTTGACAGTGCCTTTATAACTGTCTGAAACAAATACGAAAGGTACGGGATTGAGTGAGTGGGCTGTGTTAGGTGTGCCATCGGCATTCTCGGCATTGTCAGCATTTCCATGGTCGGCAATTATGACAGTCTGATATCCATGTCTGCGTGCAGCCTCCACTACCTGATGCACACATTCGTCAATTGTCACCACCGCCTTTTCGATTGCATTGTACACTCCGGTGTGCCCCACCATATCGCCATTAGCAAAGTTAACGACGGCCAAATCGTATGTTTCCTTCTCAAGTTCAGCAGTAAGTGCATCGGCCACTTCATATGCGCTCATCTCGGGTTTGAGGTCATATGTGGCCACTTTCGGAGAATTTATAAGAATCCGGTCTTCGTTTTTGTACGGTTCTTCACGACCGCCGTTGAGGAAGAAAGTTACATGGGCGTATTTTTCGGTTTCGGCTATATGAAGCTGACGCAGTCCGGCATCAGCAATGACCTGTCCGAGGGTATTTTCAACATTTTCCTTGTCAAAGATGACATTCACACCTTTGAAAGAGGCATCGTAAGGTGTCATGCAGAAGTATTGCAAATCAAGTTTCGACATACCTTGTCCGGGCATATCTTCCTGTGTCAGCACACGTGTCAGTTCCTTGGCGCGGTCATTACGGTAGTTGAAGAAAATGACGACATCGCCATTTTTGACAGTTGCAACCGGCTGACCGTCAGCATCGGTATGGACGACAGGACGGACAAACTCGTCGGTCACACCGCCATCATACGATTTCTGCATTGCGGCTGTGCAATCAGTTGTTTTCTCGCCAATGCCTTTCACTATCAGATCATACGCTTCGCGTATACGCTCCCAACGTTTGTCGCGGTCCATAGCGTAGTAACGTCCGATGATTGACGCTATCTGACCGCCTGTAACTGCAAGATGGTTTTCGAGCTGCCTGACAAAGCCGCGTCCGCTGCGAGGGTCTGTATCGCGCCCGTCCATAAAACAGTGGACGAAATGCCGGGCTATGCCATAATGCCGGGCTATATCGCAAAGGGCAAAAAGATGACCAAGCGAACTATGTACTCCGCCATCGCTTACCAAACCCATGAAATGAATATCAACATTGTGAGCCACAGCATAGCCGAATGCTTTTTTTACAGCTTCATTTTCCAATATAGACCCATCGGCACAAGCCCGGTTTATCTTGACCAGATCCTGATATACTATACGTCCTGCACCTATATTGAGATGACCCACTTCAGAATTGCCCATCTGACCGTCGGGCAATCCGACATATTCACCGGAGGCCTGAAGCCGGGAATGGGGATAATGCGACAGCAAAGAATCCCAATACGGGGTTGGCATTTGCGAAATGACATCGGCATGGGATCCATTACCTATACCCCAACCATCCAAAATCATAAGGAGTGCTTTATTCATAACTACTTCTATTTTACCCTATTATATCATTAAAATTCCAAATAATGCCACACAGTCGGATGAGACGACAATGCAGCCGCCGGCCATATATCCTGCAAAGTTACAAAAAAGGGACGAAACAATGTCCATTATTACATCCAAAGTAAATGAGTTTCCTCAATTTTTTGTTTGATGACCGGGACAATACACACTGAGACAAGATGAGAGACCGAATAAATTCTCAATGGTGGCATACAAGGCGTATAAGGTGTAATAAAATATTTGAGTGGCATCTTATATATCATATAATATACTTTCACGCCAAGAATGCGTAATCAAGGCGTTTGAAGGAATGATGAAATAGTCATATCCGGGCGTTGACTTGTTCTCCTGATGGTACAAGGCAACATCCGATTCCCATACAAAAAGCCGAGAAACAAGTATCTAAACTGCCAATAAAAAGCTTGTTTAGACAAACTGTCATTCCAGGAACAAAGAGCCACGCATCACGTAACATTCAGATAACCGGGCAGAGGAGATGGAGCGGCAACAATCATGGATACACCGGCTCACGCTGCAACAAATGCACCATCGGCTATCCGCACCAGGCAGTCTGTTGCATTCAGAACGCATACACGGCATAGCTACCGGACGAATGACGGAAAATTTGAGATATGCAGTCTGCATCAGTTATGGGAACTGGTTGTGCTTGCTTTATCGACAATTTTCCAATTTATATATGTCATGATGCATCTCTTTGCCTCTGCAAATGACAATATGACAACCGCACGGTTTCATGCCAAGTTTTTCAGCTACCTGTATGGAAACCTTATTCTCCGGACGGATGCTGCAATATACAGCCGGCAATTGCAGGTTGTCAAAGGCATAGGTAATGAGATGTCTTGCTGCCTCCGTTGCATAACCGTTGTGCCAATAAGTGCTGTCGAATATGTATCCGATTTCCACAACCACGTTACCGCAAATCGTGGTTTTCATCAATCCTGACTGACCAATCAATGTCTTGGAATCTTCATGCAGAGCCACACCCCAATAGCCAATGCCATCAGAATAATAACGATAAATCTGCCGGTCTATCCATCTCCGCACTTCTTTTCTGGTAAAACCATGTTCCCAGGCATACATCACCTCTTTACGCCTCATAAAGGCATAAAGCATGTCTGTATCGCAAATCTGAAGAGAACGCATAACAAGCCTTGGGGTCTGAAGGTAGAATTCCCTTTGTTTCAATTCAATGACGGGAAACGGATTTCCTTGAGAATCCACCTCCATCCTGCCGAACTCCACGAAACCTAACTTATCATAAAACGCCCTTGCTTCATGATTTTGTTCATTAACATCAACAAATATTGCTTGATGGTTTCTTACCGCAATATCCACCAGCAGTTTGCCGATGCCTCTCCTCAAATATTGTGACGAAACGAACAGCATCTCAATCTTTTCACTCCGTATGCCTATAAAAGCTATCGGGTCACCAGCATCGAAAACTACATAAAGATGCCTGATATTTTCCAACCCTTCTATCACATAAGGTTTCAGATTCTTAATGTCCACTTCCCGTAAAAAACGATGAGTGACACGCACGGATGCTTCCCAAAGTGCTGCCAATCTGGTCAAAAGCCCGTCATTCCGTTCGGATGGCGATATATATGCCATCACCATCACACCCAATATTTTCTGCCATTTCTTCATACACCCACCAATATTTTTTATTCTACCGCCCTCAAAGCAAAGTTATAACAATTCCGTTGAAAGCCTCGCAATACCGTCCGCAAAGTGAAAAGGCTTAACTACAAGCAGGTAGAAGACAGTCGGCATCGGAACCAAATTTGTCTGCCATATCATTTTTATAGTCCGACATTTACGTCTGTCATTTTGTCGGCAAAAACGTCTTGCCCTTATTCATAAGATATTCCGCCACCGCCTCATAGGCCGGTATTGAGAACGGATCGTTGTGAGTATTGGACGCGAGGTAGTTTGACGCAAACCTCGCAATCACCATTTCCGCTACAGGATCTATATAGATAGCCTGACCGTAAACGCCCCTTGCCATAAACGCTCCATGTGAATTGTTTGTTATCCACCACATGTCCCTGTAACTCCATCCTTTCAACTTGTCGTATCCTCCACGGGCGAATCGTGCCTGACTTTCAGGATTGCTACCGCCTGTACGGATATCTTCAACGGCTTTCTCCGGTATTATCTGCCTGCCTCCAAGTTTGCCGTTGCAGCGCATCATCTCTCCAAACATGGCCATATCCCTCAAGTTGAGGTTGAACCCTCCCCCGGCAAAAGTTATACCCGATGATCCGAGCTGATAATATCCGCTGTAGTGCGCGCCGAGAGGTTTCCAGATTCTTTCTGATACAAGTTCGGCTATGTTCTTTCCGCTTGCCCTGGAAATAATCCATCCGAGAAGTTCAGTATTGATGGTTCTGTATCCGAATGCCTCGCCATGCTCCGCGCCCGAGATTTTTTTTACTGTCTTGAGATATTCGTAATAATTTTCCGGCCCTTTATAATCGGCTCCCCTGAACACGTTTCCCGATGCGGAATAAGCCCAGATTTCGGCATCAGGATCACTATAGTCCTCGCTATATTGCAGGGCTGTCGTCATGTCCATTACCTGCCGTACTGTTGCATCTCCGAAACCGCTTCCGGAAAGTTCCGGGATATAGCCGGTGACTTTCTTTTCCGGGTCTATAACCCCTTCACAAGCCAAAATCGCACCAAGAGTACCTGTGAATGACTTGCTTACAGACATAGCAGCATGCAAGCCGTCCGGAGTAAGTCCGCCAGAATATGTTTCATATACGATTTTCCCCTTGTGCATGACAATCATTCCATCGACATAATTTGTATCGAGTGACTGACGCAGCGAGATTTCCTCGTCGGCCCCCCAAGGCAAGAACATGACATTTTCGATATTGGCATCAATATCAGTTTCAACGGTGTACCGGAAATTGTCAGACGCCGGTACGTCTCTGGTAGGAAAGAACTCGCGCATATGGTTCACGCTGTATCTCAATGCCGGGAACGTGAAATATGATCCGTCCGCAGAATTGAGTGTCTTGTCGTGAGCAGGAGGGAATCCTTGCATCCACCCTATGGTACGGGGATCGGACTCCGCGGCCGTAAGAACCTTAACATCAGCCTCAGGCACCTTTTCTTTGTCTTTACCTGCATGTGAGGAATGGCAGCATGCAAACATTATGACAGCTGCCGCCATAGTTACGAAAATAATAGCTAACTGTTTCATACCATTACTTTTATGTTGTTTGTATTCTATTGCTTGATATGCAGGCTTGATAATCTTGCCTGCGATATGGCGTATGAATGTCCGGTCCGTCTGCCGTCGAGCGGAGATACGATGTCCTTATTCGTATGAAAGCATATTCATCGGAAGCGATGGCTTGTGAGAAATACACAACCTCGTGCGCTACATAATCCGGCAAGAGAATATATAGGACTTAGTCTCTTATCATTTACATAATGTTGTGAATAAACTGCACAATTGCATCAAGCACTTCAGAAGAGATGGTCTCACGAATCTCGTTATATTCCGTTGCCTCGCCCGTAACCGCATGCTGCATCAAATGGTTAAGCTCCGGCATCAGCATTGTCTTGGCGTGAGGGACAAGAACCCTTATCACGTCCAGATTGTCGGGATACACCTGGGTGTCTCTTTCTCCGTTGACGGCTAATATGGGACACTTCACCATGCCGAGATACTCATGGGGATTTAAGGTCAGGAATGTGTCAAACCACGGACTGCGTGTCTTCTGCATCATCTTCAGCGACTGAACAATCGGCTGAGGCACCTGCAAGCCGTTGTTGGCGACAAAGGCATCTATGTCGATGGGCGCAGACACGCCTTTCTGTACCTGTCCGGCTATTGTGTCAAACACCAATTCTATTATTTTCAGACTATTGGTCTTGTCCGTATCCGGCAAATCGGACATAGCAAGACTGTGTTTGTTCTGCCTCATCAATGTTTCGTTACCGGAAATTGCCATTCCCGCCAACGAAATTATGAAGTCCGCTTTACCTTCTGCACCAATCATGAATGCTATTGTGCCCCCTTCCGAATGGCCAAGAACTCCAACATGACCGATACAAGCTACAGAACGCAGGAAATCAATCCCGCATATTGCATCGTCCTTGAATGTAAATGTGGTGGAGGTCAAAAAATTGCCTGTTGATTTGCCCGTACCCCGGTCGTCATAGCGCAAGGATGCTATACCGTTTCGGGCAAGATGGTCAGCAATGACGGCAAATGGTTTATGTTCGAACAACTCCTCATCACGATTTTGCGGACCACTTCCCGTAACCATCACTACTGCAGGTATCTTCTGTTGCCGTTCATTTAACGGGATGGTTAGAGTGGCACTCATTACAGCTCCGTCGAGTGCCATGAATGTGGTGTCAATGACACTATATGGAAACGGTGGCTTTGGTGTCTGCGGACGGCGTTCTTCTATTGGGCTGTCGGGGGTTAAATTGAGAGGGAACTCATAGCCTCGCTGTCTGAAATGACCTTTGATGACATCAGATGATATTTTACCTGTATACGATGCTCCTATGGCATTGCATGTGAGCGATATGGAATCGGTTGTGCAAATGATGACCCCAACGGCTATTCCCTTTGCACCCTGCGATGGAGAATCCATAGTGCATTGAGTCTCTCCCGATACAGTTTCCGAAAAATTGAATATCAACGGCAGCTTCATTTGACCTAAATCGAGTTCTCCACGCCAAGAACCGATCAATCCGTACACATCGCCTGCCGACAACATCAAAATGGCCGACAACACCCAGAATACATTCCTTTTATTCATAAATATTGTTTTGTTATTTCTTAATTGTCTGACACTTCTGTCTTGACATTTCATTGGCAAAAGCCTCTTCTCCATGCTCTCTGATGTATCGGATGCACGCATGGCGATCCGACTTAAACAGAAAAGCAAATATCTTTCCGATCAAATTGGAATAAGTCTTACACTCTGCTACGTCCTTACTGCACTCGGCACAAGAATGAAAGCCATGCCGACAGACACAAGATCTGATTTTACACCATGTAACATTATTGTTGAGATGGCAACCCGGACATTTTCCGGAAAGATATTTCCGGCATGCGCCACAGTAAAGGCCACACGCCGCTATGAATTGTTTGTCTGCTTCAATTTTCTTCATACATACAATAGCAAGTTCAGGCTAAAGGATAGTTTTTTGCAAAAGCGGGAATCATTTTACAGTTTTAAGTAAAACAAACAAGCAGTCACAAAAACAACATCCAAAGTTACAAAATTTTTTGTATCGGCACCGACTTCGGCACGAAATTCAAACACAAATTTACATATACCAGTCAACCTTATCCAAACAACTGATTATCTGTACACATATTATCGACAAGCTCCGGCATTATAATTACCGCACAATCAACCGCACATCAAAATACCATCAACGATCCATAAAAAACGCCTGAAATCAATAATTTATCGTTGCACGAACAGCTATGTCAATGCCTGCTGCATGGAAATACGAACTATTTTGATACTTATCTACAGATAAACTGTTTTTCGGATTGAGTCTTAAAAACTTATGATTATTTTCAATAAAAACATTATGATATGTAAATCCGGGAGATACGCTCTGGAACATACCTATGAGTTCGAAGGACACCGGGTATGTGGTATTTGATAACAAAGGTCGGATTCCTGCCATGCTCCCGACTGCTGAAACGCTTACAGACTGAGAGAAGGATAACGTCCGTTAGCATAGCCCCCGCAATCCCAATATCAGGAACCCCTACAACTCATGCCGTCCTTTTGAAAAACAGGCAAGTCATTTCTTTCTTACAAGTTCGATAGCTTCTTTACCAGTCAGGTGTTCAATATCAAGCCGGAGAATAAGCATATGCGACAGACCTTTTTCCAACTCTTTTTGTAGTCCGGCATCATCGCCGGGATTGTATCTGGCACCTAACAAAGAGGCCGCATACATTCTCTCATCCTCTGACTCGACGATTTGGATTCTTCCAAAAGCAATGACGCTTCGGAAATAGGTGGTAAACTCAGACGGATGAATATCATCGGCGGCAATGACACAGAATGATGCTTTGTCATGTTGTCTTATGGCATCTACCTTATGACCCGTTTGGGCACTATGAAAATATAGCTTGCCGCCAGTATAAACATAACTTATCGGAACGGCATAAGGATAACCGTTATCTCCGAGCAAGGCAAGTGTGCCGGATGTCGCCAATGACAATATGGCATCACATTCCGATATGGTGAGCTGTTGGCGGAAACGCCGCATTTTACGGAATTCCATAGTTTAAGATACAGTTTTAAGTCCGATAACTGATGATATCAGTGTAAAGATGAAAAACAAACGCCAAAAGGTTGCCGGTTCGTGGAAAAAGAGGATTCCCACCAAAACTGTTCCGACGGCACCAATACCAGTCCATACGGCATAGGCGGTACCTATCGGCAGACTTTGTGTGGCTTTTGCCAACAATCCCATACTTATAACTGAAAACACAAGGAATCCGGCTATCCATCCCCACCATTGTGGACCTTCAACGGATTTCGCCCGTCCAAGGCAGTAAGTAAGGCCGACCTCGCAGAAGCCGGCTACAATTAGAATTATCCAATTCATAACTGAATCCGAACCTGTTTGAGGGCTGCAAGAATTCTCGGCGACTCCTTCCAAAGCAATGCAAAATTACAAAAAAACGGTGAGATTCAGGTGCTTTTCTCAAAAGAATGATTTACGGGCACTCTTGTTTGCGGTTTCAACCCCTCACCAAACGGCATCGCCGAATTACAAAAACACTTATCAGTTGTTAGTGTTTAGTTGGATCTTTCATTCAAAAACACATGCCTTTTCCAATCATTTCACTTCATCAACACAACTTTTTTATTTCCCCTTTACCATAACGGATAGTTATTCCGTTATTTTCCCATACGGATGATTCTCAATCACAAAAAAATCATTGGAAATCAATATGCACATGATTAAGATTACGTTGTACGAACTGCACAAGCACATATTGCCAAACAACGTCAGCACGGCCCGTATAACTGACTATGAGGCGACGATGCAGTGGCTACACGATGCTAACCGGTGTAAAATCAATCCTCAGATCCAACGCAAGCTGGACGAGGAGAAGAAACCGGTCAGTGAGATTGCGATGGCTACATTCCAGCGCGACTATGACCCATACAAAAATCCGTGGCAGGTATAGTGCGACCGCCCGGAACAACCCCGACAACATGCGAATCCCAACCGTGACGGCTGGAATTCGTTATGTTTGATTGATTGTACCACCTGTTTTTTGGTGGTACAATCAGGCTTTCATAATGCGGTTCATTTTCATCCTAACAGGATTGATAATGATGTAGTTCAGCCCATAAAAGCACTTAATGATGTAACTTATAATGATATAAATGGAGAAAATCGTGTTCAGAAACAAGTTTTTCATCCTAACAGTATTGGTATTCAAGAAAATGTTGTACCTTTGTACAAACAAATAATTGAAGCTATGATACGTTCAATACCAAATCCTCCGATGGATCGAGAAGATGTCGCCCGTTTCCGTCGTAATCTGGAGAAACATCTCCGGGGGGATTTCAGCGCAGAAGAACGGCATCGCATTGAAGAGCGTAAGGCTCGAACAGAAGCCAACGTCAAACGGATAATTAGGAATTGTGGAGGAAAGAACCCATTACTCGGATATTGATTTCCAAATAAGACTAATGACAGACGCAGACTATGAATATATGTCTGCGTTTTCATGTGGTGTTGACGAACTTGATAATTTCTTCCAACATGAAGTCGAAGAATGTGTTAGGAGGCACTATCTATCTGCTTATTGTGCTTTCTTAAATACTGGAGGGATTGTGGCGGCTTTTACTCTAATGAATGACGCTTTAATGATTTCCAGTCCGACAGAGAAAGAGGCGGGTTGGACATTTTGCATGGTAAGGCCCGTTATAATAGGCTGATTTGTAT
>JBJECG010000005.1:0-16190 GCA_051870875.1 Candidatus Aphodosoma sp. | reverse complement strand
GATGTATATCAGTTCTCCTTTGATAAAATCCATTTACCCGAAGTAGTTGAAACAAAGAGTTATTATTCCGACAACTGCACAGTAGACGGCAAAATATATCAGTTTGCCACGTTTCACAAGATTGATCATGAACTTGCAGGCGAAACATCCTGACACGAATGCAGCCATAAATCCTGCAGCCATCGGCCTGAAACCTATGCCATCGGCTATGAGCGACGGGTCTTTTACCGCGTCTATTATATTGAGCAATGATTCACCTATAATCGGTATCAGAACCATCAGAAACGAAAATTGGGCTACCGACTCCTTTTTGTTGCCGAGTATCAGACCAGTGGCTATTGTAGTACCGGAGCGCGACAACCCCGGCAGTACGGCCACCGCCTGGCCTAAACCAATTATGAAGGCATCCAAGCAGGAGATTGTTTCTTTTTGGCGCGGTTTGGCATAATAAGCAAAAGTCAGCAGCAAAGCCGTCGCTATAAGGCAGCTGCCCACGACAGCCAGTCCGCTGCCGAATATCGACTCTACATCATCTTTGAAAAATATGCCTACCACGAATATCGGTATCATCGACACCAGTATTTTGGCTACGTACTCCTTGTCGGCATTCCATTTTGTAGTGGTAAACGTACCGACAAACAGATGCGCTATCTCGCGCCACAATATCACTATGGTACTGAGTACTGTGGCGGCATGGACCGTAACGGTGAACGACAGGTTGTCGGCCGGTGATGTGTCCAAATTCAATATCTGCTGTCCTATAGCAAGATGCCCGCTGCTGCTCACGGGCAGAAATTCGGTAAGGCCTTGCAAGACACCAAGTATGAGCGCTTCGAGTGTATTCATGTCAAGTGCGGGACAGATTGTGTTATGGTTATTTCTTCGATTTCCACATTATGCCCGCTATCATTGATATGAAGCCGATCATGCAGACAATGGGTGCCAGTGTGATGCGGCGGAAACTGAACACGTTGGGGTTGAATTCATCGACAGTCGAACTGCCGTACATAAGGCAGAACCCCAAAGCGATTACAGCTACTGATACGGCTATTATCACGTAATTGGTTTTGGTAAAGGCAAAATTTTTCATTGTAATGCGTTTTTGTGTTTCAATCCTGTTTATACAAAATAGAGTTGGCTGGTACGCATACGCAGATAGCGATTGACAGCCATGACAGTCGATATGTAGTTGATTATGACGCTTATGATGGATATAAGGATTATCGAAGGTGCAAGTATCTCAAACCGTATCATGCTGAATGAGGTACCGGTTTGCATTTGTATGAGGTAGATCACACCTACAAGCATGGTTGTGGATATCAATGTGGAAATGAGGGCGTTCATCATCGAACGGCGGATGAACGGTCTGCGGATGAACGAATTCTTTGCCCCCACCAGCTGCATAGTGTTGATCAGGAACCGTTTTGAGTATATTGAAAGTCTTATTGTGTTGTTTATAAGTACTATAGATATAAAAAGCAACACTCCTGCCATCAGTGTGAATATTATCGACAGACGGTTTATGTTGCGAGACAACAGCCTTACAATATCTTCCTGGTAGGCCACTTCTGTGATGCCGTTGAATACGGTCACTTTGGGCTTTACCACATTGTTGATGCTGTCAACCGAAGCGTAGTCCGCGCTGAGGTATACTTCAAACGATGCGTTGAGCGGATTGTAGCCCAGAAACGTGGTGGGATCCTCGCCGATGGCGTTGATATGCTCCTGCAGCGCGCTGTCGCGGCTGATATATTCCACCCGACTTGCCCACGGGGCGGCATTCAGGTAACGCTCTATGCGGTGCAGGTCTTTTTGGCTGATAGTATCGCTCAGTATAAGCGAAACCGAAATGTTTTCCCTGTTTTTCCGTGATATGTGGTTTGTTGTCAGATATAGCGAAGATATGATCCCTACTATGAACAGAACCAGCGATACGCTTATTGTGGATGTGAAATGAAGATTGAAAAACGATTCGCGGTATGTTTTACGATGATTTTTTGACATAACGATTCTGATCAGCCAAAGTGTAGTACACAAATTTCGGCAAAGATACGAAAAATGAAGGCAGATGCCAAATTTATCACGTGAAAAGTTGCTGAATGTAGCTGTCGATTTCCATCACATCATCATATGCAGACAGGAAATATGCAGTGCTCTCAGATACATGGATGTTTGCAATGTAATCACTTATTTATCGGTCCGGTAATACCTCTGTTCTAAAACAGGTGATTATGTCATGTTGTTGGTCTGCTGCCACAGTTGCGGAATTTGCTGTGACTGTTACACAGTCTTGGTAAATTACCGAGAGTCGTATTACAAGACAAACCCTCCGGAACTCATTGTATCAATGAGTTCCGGAGGGTTTGTCTGCTTACAAGCTTTTTGTGTCGGCAAATGTTTGCAACTCCTTATGCCGGCAATGTCTGATATCAATTGTTCTTGGCTTTTGCAACGATAGCCTTGAATGCTTCCGGATGGTTCATGGCAAGGTCGGCAAGCACTTTTCGGTTCATGCTGATACCTGCTCTGTGAAGGGCTCCCATAAGTTGTGAGTATGACATGCCTTCGAGGCGGGCGGCAGCATTGATACGTTGAATCCACAAAGCGCGGAAGTTGCGTTTCTTGTTCTTGCGGTCGCGATAGGCATACAGGAGACCTTTCTCCCAAGTGTTTTTCGCTACGGTCCATACGTTGCGGCGGGCACCGAAGTAACCGCGGGTCAATTTCAAAATTCTTTTACGTTTAGCTCTTGAAGCAACGTGGTTTACTGATCTTGGCATAGTTGTTCTTTATTTTTGGATGTCAGCGTCTCATATCTTGTTGTGTGAAATCTTTATGGCTGGACATCCGGTTAATCACTAAAATGGAAAAATGTAATTTGTAACTGTTGCGTTGTAATTCGCATTATATGCAACAATACTGCCGGTACACGACACCGGTATGTTAGTTACCTCATGCAAAGCAACGATTTGACTTGTTTGTTGTCAACAGTCGAAACCAGACCCGTGTGGGTGAGATTACGTTTCTGCTTCAAAGTCTTCTTGGTCAGAATGTGGCTTTTGAACGCATGTTTACGTTTGATTTTTCCTGTTCCGGTAAGGGCAAACCTCTTTTTGGCACCGGAATTAGTTTTCATTTTTGGCATTGTGTCTTGAATATTTAATTGGTAAAACGTATTACTTTTTCGATTTGGGCGAAAGCATTATTATCATGCGCTTGCCCTCGAGTGTGGGCATCGAGTCCACTTTGGCTATTTCTTCCAGATCGTTGGCGAAACGCAACAGCAACACCTCACCCTGTTCTTTGAACAGTATCGAACGGCCTTTGAAAAACACATAAGCCTTTACCTTGTTGCCTTCCTTGATAAATCCTTCGGCATGTCTCAGCTTGAAGTTGTAATCATGGTCATCAGTCTGCGGTCCGAATCGGATTTCTTTTACCGTAGTTTTTACGGCTTTGGCTTTCAGTTCCTTTTCACGTTTCTTGAGCTGATACAAAAATTTTTGGTAATCAACCAATTTACATACCGGAGGATTGGCGTTAGGCGATATTTCCACCAAGTCGAGTTCTCTTTCCTCGGCCATTCGTAGAGCTTCTCCTATGGGGTAAACTTTAGCGTCAATATTTTCACCCACTACACGAACTTCTTTCACCCCGCGTATTTCATTGTTTATGCGGTGGCGTGGTTCGTCTTTTTTGTTGTTAACTGGCTTTGCGATAAGGCAATCCTCCGTTTTTATTGGTTTATACTATTAGAAAGTCGCTTTTCGCGTGGAAAAGACGCGCAAAAATACTGCTTTTTTCTTTGTCGGCAAAGTTTTTTCAGTTTTTTTTTCGCTGGATTCAATATTGTCCTATAATATTCGCTTTACAGAGTCCGGTTGACTGGATACAGACCGCGTTCTGCAGCTGCTTTTACCAGCAGCTCAAGGGCAGCCTCGTGGTTATTTGGTATCTCACCGTCGAGTATGGCATCCTTTATTACTGTTTTCAGTTCGCCTATTGTGTGACATGGTTCGATACCGAAAATCCGCATTATCTCCATGCCGTCAACCGGTGGCTGGAAGCAGCGTATACGGTCACGTTCCTCCACTTCACGCAGTTTGGTGCGTACGAGGGTGAAGTTGTCTGAAAATCGTTTTACTTTTTCTCGGTTGGCACTTGTTATGTCGCACTGGCATAAAAGCATGAGTTTGTCTATATCATCTCCTGCATCGAACAGCAGTCTGCGGATTGCCGAATCGGTGACGATATCTTCACTTAGTACGATGGGGCGCATATGAAGGTCGACCATTTTCCTGACGAATTTCATCGGGTCGCCAAGCGGAAGGCGCAGACGTTTGAATATGCCTGGTACCATACGTTGGCCTATGTAGTTGTGGTTGTGGAATGTCCATCCTGTTTGGTCGTCCCATTGTTTGCTGTACGGTTTGCCTATATCGTGAAGCAGGGCTGCCCAACGCAGCCAAAGGTCATCGGAACGCATGGCCACGGCATCTACTACTTTCAGCGTGTGCAGGAATATGTCTTTGTGTGCGCGGTTGCCGCGCTGTTCTATACCTTTGAGGCGGTCGAGTTCAGGGAATATGCGGGCCAAGAGTCCGGTTTTCTCGAGCAGCAGTAGTCCTGTGGATGGTCTGGGCGAAAGCATTATCTTGTTCAGTTCTTCGGATATGCGTTCGCGGGTTATGATGTCGATGCGTTCGGCATTGCGGGTTATGGACTCGAGGGTTTCGGGGTGGATGGTGAATTGCAATTGGGCTGCAAATCTTATGGCTCGCATCATACGTAGCGGGTCATCTGAGAAAGTGATGTCGGGGTCTAATGGAGTGCGCAGTATGTGGTCAGCCATATCCTGCAGACCGTTGAACGGGTCGACAAGCTCGCCGAAACGGTCGCTGTTAAGGCTAAGTGCCAGGGCGTTGACGGTGAAGTCGCGGCGGCGCTGGTCGTCTTCGAGAGTTCCTTCTTCAACTATCGGGTTACGGCTGTCGCGGTTGTAGCTTTCGCGTCGTGCTCCTACAAACTCCACTTCCGTGTCGCCGTGTTTAACCTGAGCCGTTCCGAATGTTTTGTACACGGCAAGCGATGTGCCTTTGCCAAGGGCCTTTGCCACTGCCTTTGCCAAGGTGATGCCGCTGCCTACGACGGTCACATCGATGTCTTTGGTTGGACGTTGTAGTATCAAGTCTCGTACGTAACCGCCTATGACATAGCTTTCCAAACCGAGAAGGTCGGTTGTGGCTTGGAGTGTGTGGAATATCGGGAGATCTATTTTGTCTTTTAGGTTCATTGTCTTCGTTTCTGAGTTTATCGTAGTTCCAGTTTGACTACGTTTTCCACGTGGTGGGTATGCGGGAACATGTCTACCGGTTGCACCTCTGCAACGCGATATTGCGGGTCTAACATCTGTAAGTCGCGGGCCTGGGTGGCCGGATTGCAGCTTACATATACTATGCGGCGGGGTGAGGCTTTGAGTATCACTTTGATGACATCTTCGTGCATTCCGGCGCGCGGAGGGTCGGTGATGATGACATCGGGACGGCCGTGTCTGGCAATGAAATCGTCGGTGAGTATGTCTTTCATGTCGCCGGCATAGAATGTGGTGTTGTCTATATTGTTGATGGCCGAGTTGGTTCTGGCATCTTCGATGGCTTCAGGTACATACTCTATACCAATAATCTGACGGGCATTCCGGCTCAGGAAGTTGGCTATAGTGCCGGTACCGGTATACAGGTCGTATACAAGTTCGTTGCCGGTAAGGTCTGCAAAGTTGCGCGCTGTTTTGTACAGTTCGTATGCTTGTTCCGAATTGGTTTGGTAGAATGATTTCGGCCCGATTTTGAATTTCAGTCCATCCATCTCTTCATATATGGCATCGGTGCCTTTGAATACATGTATCTCCTGGTCGGTGATGGTGTCGTTGCACTTGCCGTTGATGACGTATAGCAGCGATGTGATTTGCGGGAAACGGTCGGCAAGGTGTTGGAGCAGTGCGGTACGGGCGGTTGCGTCTTCATGGAAAAATACCAATACCACCATGAGTTGTCCGGTAGACGTGGTGCGGATCATAAGGGTGCGCAGAAATCCTTCCTGGTTTCGGAGGTCGAAGAACGTGAGTCCGTGTCCCAATGCATAGTGGCGGATTTCGTTGCGGATTTGGTTTGAAATGTTGTCTTGCAGCCAGCATTTGTTGATGTCGAGTACTTTGTCGAACATGCCCGGTATGTGGAAACCCACGCCGCAAAGTTCTTCCGGCGTATGCTCGTTCTGCATGTCTTCAGTCGAGAGCCAACGGCGGTTGGAGAATGTGTATTCCAGTTTGTTGCGGTAGAAGTAGGTTTTTGCAGATCCTATGATGGGGGATATTTTCGGCAGTTCGATATGCCCGAGGCGTGTGAGATTGTCAACTACCTGCTGTTGTTTGTATTTTATTTGTTCGGAATAGGGTAGTATCTGCCATTTGCAGCCGCCGCAGGTGCCGTAATGCTGGCATTTGGCGTCACAACGGTGCTGGCTGTACGAGTGAAAGGCAATGACTCGCCCTTCCATGTAGCTTTTCTTTTTCTTTGTCACCTGGATATCCACTACATCGCCCGGTACGGTGTATTGGGTGAACACTACCATATCGTCTACTTTGGCAAGAGCTTTGCCTTCGGCTGCTATGTCGGTGATTGTCACCTCTTTCAGTATTGGAAGTTGTTTCTGTTTTCGAGCCATGATTGGTTTGGTTGCGCGTGATAAGTTGAGTTATGTAAAACAAAGTGTCGGAAAGTTGCGTTTTCACTCACTGACATGCAAAGATACGAAAAATGAGGGCTGCTGCCAAACGAATACCTTGGTTGGCGAAAAAACGGCGTTTTTTCAGGTTTTACACACCGCGGCCAAAAGTTTTTCACACGAACCGGAAAGCAATGGTAATATGTGCAGGTTCCATATTTACATGAAGACATGGTATCATTGGCTCCTGCCGGCCATATGGCAAAAGCGGGTGCGCCGCACACATAACCGATTGACAGTGGCTGCATAAGGGGCAATGAAAAATATCACTGCCAATACCTGACATCTGGTTTGGTAGGAATGCTTTTATGATGATGCGGTCATCGCAAATATATTAATTGGCCTGTAACCTTTTTATTATACCGTATGCGCGGTAGATGCCGAGTTCGCCGGATTTGCTCAGGTCGCGTATGGCCTTTGTCCTGTCGCCGGAGAGAAGATAGGTCAGGCCTCTGTTGAAATACGCTTCAGCCAGACGCGGTTCTATATCAATGGCTCTGTTATAGTTGTCAATCGCAGTCTTGTAGTCGTGCTGCAATACAAGCAGATTGGCCCTGTTGTACCATGCGAATGCAAAATCAGGAGCCAATGACAGCGTGTAGTCGTAATCCCGCATTATCAGTTCGTATGCACTGCTGTAATCAACCTTTCTTACAATCTGATTTGCCGTCTTTGGCATGTTGTCCGGCTTCCCATTGTCGGCACCTGGAGTGAAACTTTCGGTATTAAAATCATTGTTGGTGTCGAATTCCAATTGCTTGTACCGTACGTTTGCCCGGCAAAAATACGTCATGGCATTCTTGCTGTCCAGAATGATCGATTTTGTAAGATCTTCGATGGCATTCGGAAAATCCTGGACGGTGGCATAGTCAAGTGCCCTGACAAAATAGCAGTGTGCGCAGTGGCTGTCATGTGCTATCTGTTCCGATAATTTGTTGATGGATTCAAAGTGCAGGTTAATCATCGAAGCAGACAGTTTCACATCCCGTACTACAAGGTAGAATGGTGCTGACTGCTGGTTGTTACGGTTAAGTTCCTGCAAAAGGTTTGGATTGTACGGCACTATAGGCAGATTGTCGGTCGGAGAGTAATAGAACGAAAGACATATATTAGGCTCGTTTACCAGATTTACATTCCGGTTTTGTACCATTCCTCGTGCGCCGGCATCGTTGTTGTCGATATTGTTGTCCGGATTGGTATTGAACATCTGTACCATGGCCGTTATGGAATTGCGGCTGCTGATGTCAGACACATGGGCATCTGCTGAGACGGTATCGGTTGATGCAAGAGTACCTGCATTGTGTTGCATACGGAGCGTGTAAGCCTTCTCCCTGTCTGCAAAAGCTGCTTTCCTGTTGCCTGTTTTGTCGTATATTTCAGCTCTGCCGTATAGAGCTGGTACGAAAGTCGGGTAACGCTCCAACAATTTTGTATAGTCGGCTATTGCCTTATATTCTTCGCCTATGATGTTGTAGACAAGAGCCCTTTGGTAGACAGCTTCATAGAATTGCGGATTCAAGGAAAGAATGCGGCTCAAATCATTTTCTGCACCGTTGTAGTCGCCTATTTCCATTCTAAGCAAAGCCCGGTTGAACAAAGCATCCGATGATGTGGAATCGAGCGCGACTGCACGGTCGTAGTCGGCAATGGCATTGCGGTAACGGTGATTGCGGTAGTGCAGTATGCCGCGGTTGATGAATGTACCCTGGTTGGTCGTACCCAAGTTTACTGATTTGTCTAATGCGGCCAATGCTATACTGTCGTGTCCCAGCATCATGGCGGTGGTTCCGTATGCGCCCCATACGTCGGCACTCAGACTGTCTGTCATGGCAATGCGGGCAAATGTATCGAACGCTCCGATGGTATCGGCACTTTGCAACTGCACAATGCCGCGTTCCATGAGCAGATCTGTCGACGAAGACGACTGCCGCAAAAGATAGTCTATGTCAGCGAGTGCATCGGCATAGCGTCCGCTCATGGCGCAAGCCCTTGCGCGGTTCATCAGATATAGCATATTGTCGGGACTGTATTGCAATGCCAATGTAAAATCGGATATGGCATCGGACCACCTCTGCATATTGGCAAGGGCAAATCCACGGGCATAGTAAGCCATAGGTATAAATGGGTTGCGCTCGACAACTATGTCGAAGTCAGACTCTGCACCGACATAATCTTCAAGTTGTATTTTTGCTATACCGCGATAGAAATATGGGTAGATGAGCTGGGGTTTTGACAGTATCACCTGATTGAAATATTGGATTGAAAGCACATAATCCTCGAAATACAAGGCACTCCGCCCCATGGACATAAGGCGGTCAGTATTGAGTTGTGCA
Organism: Candidatus Aphodosoma sp.; assembly: GCA_051870875.1. Taxonomy (GTDB): domain Bacteria; phylum Bacteroidota; class Bacteroidia; order Bacteroidales; family Paludibacteraceae; genus Aphodosoma. The sequence goes on along the minus strand of JBJECG010000005.1, from coordinate 7,077 downwards.
GTTGCTGTCGACACAACCGACACGACAATCCAAACCAATATCGGTATGCGTTTCATCATTGCCACTTATTTCGTACCGGTCATTGCAATGACGACAAAAACTGTTCCAATCTGTCGTGCGTATTGGTTGTAGTGGGAACTAACGGCAAACGGAGTACGTTATGTATCAAACCCATACAAGAGAGAATGCTCTTTACTCCGGCCGGATTGCCGTCAACAAAAAGCAAGTCTATCATCTCCACAAATCGATAATGTATGCTGCGGGCTCCCTGCAAGTCGCCGCGTAGGGCAAGTCGCACCATACGGCTGAATTCACGAGGAAAGGCATTTCCGACAACCGAAATCACTCCTACGGCTCCGAGTGTGATAAGTGGAAATGTAATGCCGTCATCGCCTGAAATTACCATGAAATTCTCCGGCTTGTTCTTTATGATGTCGTCAATCTGCTTGAAATTGCCGGATGCTTCTTTGATTGCCACTATATTTTGGTGTTCGTTTGCCAGCCTGAGTGTGGTCTGCGCCGATATGTTCACGCCTGTGCGCCCTGGTACGTTGTAGAGTATTATAGGCATATTGGTACTGCGCGCTATGGTACTATAGTGTTGGTACAGACCTTCTTGCGATGGCTTATTGTAGTATGGCGCAACGCTCAGGATGGCATCGACATGACATAAATCGGTGTTGCGTATTTGCTCTGCTATGGCCATTGTATTGTTGCCGCCTATGCCCAGAACGACTGGTAACCGGCCGGCATTGACCCTTATGACTGTATCCAGGATATGGGACTTTTCGTCTGCATTGAGTGTCGGGTTCTCTCCGGTTGTGCCAAGCACTACCAAATAGTCGGTGCCGTTGGCTATCTGAAATTCGACCAATCGTTCAAGAGCTTCGTAATCAACGGAAAAGTCCGGTTTGAAAGGTGTGATAAGGGCAACGCCCATTCCCACTAATTTATTGGTAAACATATAGATTGATGTCCGGTTATATATAATGCAAAATTTATTTTTTACGTTCCTCCGCTTTGATGCGGTAGCCTTTACGCTCCAACATGGATAGCAGACCTTCCGTTCCTGGCAGATGCAGGGCTCCGACAGCTATGAAACACGGTTCGTGTTTTAGCATATTGTCCAGCCGTTCAACCCATAGACGATTGCGGTCAGTGACCATGCGTTTGTATTCGTCGGGGGTCATGCCCTCGACATCGACAGACCAACGGTATAGCGAATCGAGGTTTTCTGACAGGTAGAGTTCGTTCAAACGGCTTATTTCCAACGGCAGACGTGATGCATTGCGGATTGTGGAAACCAACTGTTTTGCCTGCTGCTGCACAGTGTTGGTATGAAACAGAAGTTGCAACTGTTCATCGGCACTTTCCAGTCCATACACCGGTTTGCCCTGTTGTAAGGCTGCCTGCTGGAAGAATGAGTCCATCTGTGCGTCATCGGTTCCGCCGGGAAACAGCTGTTCGAATAACGACAGATAGAAGATGTTCTCAATCATGGCCGGACGCATATAGGCAACTTGTGAAAGTCGCAAACCTGCAGTGGCCTTCAATACCGAATCTACAAAATCGTAGTCTGACTTGTTCAAAAGTTCTGATATGCTTGATGCCATCTGTGCTTCAGAAGCCATGCGGAGCGCCACAGAATCTTCATCGAGAACTATCTCTCCAATCACGGCGTCGCATGAGTTGTAACATCTGAATACTCCGTCGATATTTCTGAGCGACGATACGGGGACTGCGTGGTGGGTGGCAAAAATATAACTTGTATGCTTTGTATGCGGCGATGTGATACGGTACAGCAGTTGCGCACGGCATAATACTGAAACAGACAGCAATAGAACTATTGCAGCAGCCGTCCGTACACGATATGACAATAGGATGGTATCAGATAGTATGGCCATGGCTTATTCGCTTTTTATCATTTTCAGATACTTCACTGTCTGCTGCAACAGATATTCCGGTTTTCTGTCATTGCCGTACAGTGCTATTTCGAAATCATAGTCAATAAGTTTTTTGTCTTCAGACTGGGAACCGCATATCATTTTCGATTTTGCCCAAACCGCTATGTAATGCAACGGCAGACAATGACGGAACGTCAGGTCTATCACGATGTCGAATTCCGGAGCGTCTTTCACCGGATTGCTTTTGGGCCTGCGTATTAAGTCGGTATCTTTACGGCATATTATGGTCAAGTCGTCAGTCTGTACCTCATACTGTGGATATTTCTCGGCATAATAGAATGCCCTGACTTTTTTGCCTTCCGCCTGTACCGATCTGACCAAAGCCACAGCCTGTGGCAACGCGGTGTCTCCCGCATCGAACAACAGCAACAACCTCTCTACTTTGTCCCATGACACGTAACATGGCGTATGAGGGTGTTCGGCTTGCTTGCGACGGAAGAAAAATCGTTGGATAGCTGTCATCTTATTATTGTTTTGGCAACACCTGATTGCCATTGGTATTTGTTGTATTTCTATATCTCGCCTGTCAGTTCGAGGAATTCCTGCTCCGACATTATCCTTATCCCCAACTTGGTTGCCTTCTCCAATTTGGCAGGCCCCATGTTATCTCCGGCAAGCAGGAATGAGGTCTTGGCCGACAGACTGCCTGCATTCCTGCCTCCGTGGGCTTCTATCAAGACTTTGTATTCGTCACGGGAATGGTGGCTGAATGTGCCGCTTATCACTATCGACTGCCCGGCCAACTTGTCCGACAGCGAAGAGTGGGTTATATTGGATTCCATCTGTACTCCGGCTGCTTTCAATCTCGACAGAAGCGATATATTTCCAGAATCTGCAAAATAGTTCATCACACTTGTGGCTATCGAACTGCCTATTTCGTCCACGGCTACCAAATCATCGTACGATGCCTTGCCAAGCTTGTCTGCCGACCCGAATGCATCGGCCAGTTTTTTTGCCACAGTCTGACCTACATAACGTATGCCGAGTGCAAACAGCACACGGGCGAACGGCACTTCAGTCGATTCCCTTATACCATTGATGATATTTTGGGCGGATTTCACTCCTATCCGTTCCAATTGCGATAACTGTTCCACTTTCAAGTCATACAAGTCTGCAACGGAATTTACCAGACGGTTCCGGTACAGCAAATCTATGGTTTCCTCTCCAAGCCCGTCTATATTCATGGCCTTGCGGCTGACAAAATGTTCTATTCTGCCGCAAATCTGAGGAGGACATCCGCTTTCGTTGGGACAACGGTAAGCGGCTTCTCCTTCGTCACGCACCAACGCTGTTCCGCATTCCGGACAATGGGAAATAAAATGGACTGGTTCCGCATCCGCGTTTCGTTGTGCCACATCAGTCCCTGTTATTTTCGGTATGATTTCGCCGCCCTTTTCCACAAATACCATGTCTCCTGCATGCAGATCGAGCGAAGCTATTATGTCGGCGTTATGCAGCGAAGCCCGGCGTACTGTAGTTCCTGACAGCCATACAGGTTCGAGATTGGCAACCGGAGTCACCGCTCCGGTCCGGCCTACTTGGTAACTTATTCCGAGAAGTTTGGTCAAGGCACGTTCTGCCTGAAACTTGTATGCAATGGCCCAGCGTGGCGTCTTGGCGGTAAAACCCAAATTGCGCTGTAATAAGAGATTGTTGACTTTCAGCACGATGCCGTCTGTGGCAACCTGCAATTTCCGGCGGGCAATGTCCCAATAATTGATGAACTCCGTCACTTCTTCTACGCTCTTGCACAGACGCATGGTGTCTGATACGGGCAAACCCCATTCGCGCGCCTTTATCATACATCCGAAATGGTTGTCGCAAGGCAGTTGCTCTCCAAGCATATAGTAGACGGAAGCCATGAGTTTGCGGGCGGATACCTGACGCGGATTGAGCAGTTTCAGCGTACCGGAAGCGGCATTGCGGGGATTGGCAAATAGAGGCTCTTCGCGTTCGCTGCGCTGTTGGTTCAGACGGTCAAATTCATCCCACGGCAGCAGTATTTCACCGCGCAGCTCCACTTTGTCCGGGTAGTCGCCTGAGAGTACCAGCGGCACGTTTCTGATGGTGCGTACATTCGCGGTCACATCATCGCCTCGCATACCGTCACCTCGCGTAAGGGCTTGGGTCAGACACCCGTTTTCATAGATCAACGATATACTCGTACCATCAAACTTCAATTCGCATACAATATCCGCATCATGGCCTATGGCCGTGCGTACACGGGTCAGCCATTCGTCGATTTCGCCTTCTGAATACGTATTGCCCAGCGACAACATAGGATATTGGTGTGCACGCTGTACAAAACCCGATGTCCCCAAATCGCTGCCTACACGTTGCGTAGGACTGTTTGGATCGAAACATTCCGGATGTTCCGCTTCCAATGTTTCAAGGCGGTGCATCTTGTCATCAAATTCTTTGTCGCTGATTGTGGGTGCATTTTTTACATAGTAGTTATACTCATGTTCGCGCAACTCCGCTCGCAGACTGTCTATCTCGGCATTCATAATATCAAACTAAAAACAGGTACCCAAACATCGATACGGTATTGTGATTCCCATTACTGACAATGACAAGGAATCAATCGAATATTCAACTATTCTCCATTTATCCGCAAAGATAATATAAAAACACAAAACACGAAGATTAATCGTAAAATTAATTTCCGTGTTTTGTGTTTTTGTTGTAGGCAATGATACGGTAATATGCGTTGCCTGACATCGTCACATGGTCTGAACTTTACTTCTGTCGTGGAAACAGGAGGATTGGGGTACCGTGGAACTCCCAATGCTCACGAAGCTTGTTTTCCAGAAAACGTAGGTACGGAGGTTTGATGTATTGCGGGAGATTGGCAAAAAAGACAAAAGTGGGAACTTGCGTGTCAGGTAGTTGCATTACATATTTCACCTTTATGTATTTGCCTTTGTATGCAGGAGGCGGATAATTTTCTATGAGTGGCAGGAAGAAATCATTGAGTGTGGATGTTGGTATACGGCGTTTTTTGTTTTCATATACCTGGAGAGCTGTCTCCACCACTTTGTATATACGTTGTTTGGTGACGGCCGAAGTAAAGATGATCGGAAAATCGGTAAACGGGGACAGCCGTTCCCGAATGGCATTTTCGTAACGTTTGATGTCTTTTGCCGTCTTTTCTTCAATCAGATCCCATTTGTTGACACAAACCACCAGTCCCTTGCGGTTTTTCTGGATAAGCGAGAATATATTCAGATCCTGACTTTCGATGCCGCGGGTAGCATCAATCATGAGGATACATACATCGGAATTTTCAATGGCTCTGATGGCTCTGATGACAGAATAATATTCAATGTCTTCCGTTACCTTCGACTTCTTTCTTATACCGGCGGTGTCGACAAGATAAAAATCGTGGCCGAATTTGTTGTAACGCGCAAATATGGAATCGCGCGTTGTGCCGGCAATGTCGGTGACAATATGGCGGTTCTCTCCGATGAAAGCATTGATTATTGATGATTTGCCGGCATTGGGACGGCCTACCACCGCAAATCGAGGCAGTTCTTCCAGGTTTTCCGTATTGTCCTGTTTGAAAAATGTGACCAGATGGTCAAGTAGCTCTCCTGACCCCAAACCGTTGACAGCTGACATTATGTAGGGATCTCCGAGACCAAGTGCATAAAATTCGGCTGCCTGATACTGCAAGTCAAAAGTATCGACCTTGTTGGCAACCAAAACGACATTTTTACATGACGTACGGAGTATCTTTGCCACATGATAATCAAGATCGGTAATGCCGCTTGCCACATCTACTACAAACATTATCACATCAGCTTCCTCTATGGCTATGGCTACTTGGCGGTTGATTTCTTCCTCAAATACATCTTCTGAATTTACGACCCAACCTCCTGTGTCGATTACTGAAAAATCATGTCCGCACCATTCAGCCAGACCGTATTGGCGGTCCCGTGTCGTGCCGGCCTCATCGTTGACAATGGCACTGTGCGATTTGGTCAGACGATTGAACAACGTAGACTTTCCCACATTTGGGCGGCCTACAATAGCTACTAAGTTACTCATATTGTCAATTGTTTTTAATGCTATGACCGCCGAAGCCACCCTTCCCGGGCAATACCGTAACTTCTGTGAAATGCAGGGCAGAACGCGGCTGCATTGCATTCAAAAGCGGTAAACGGTCTGAAACCAAAGAAAAATAACGGATTGTGAACCGCTTATTGGTTAGTCTTCCTGTTTGTGTTCAAGTTGATACCCGAAACTGCGCAGTTTGCGTTCCCTGTTTCGCCAGTCTTTCTCCACCTTTACAAACATCTGCAGGAACACTTTCTTGCCGAAAAATGCTTCGATGTCATGACGAGCCTCTATTCCCACTTTGCGGAGTGCCGCACCCTGTTTGCCGATAATTATTCCTTTTTGAGACTCTCGCTCGCAATATATGACGGCACTTATACGTATCAGACGGTCTCCTTCTTTGAATTCTTCTACCGCCACTTCCACTGAGTACGGTATCTCCTTGTCATAGTTGAGCAGAATTTTCTCACGGATAATTTCAGTGACAAAAAAACGTTCAGGCTTGTCGGTCAAGGCATCTTTGTCGAAAAAAGGAGGTGAGTCCGGCAAAAGTTCCTTTATACGCTTGAAAAGAGGTTCTATATTGAATTTTTCCTGCGCTGAGATCGGAAATATCTCGGCATTGGGTAATTCTTTGTGCCAAAAATCAACCATCTCTTCCAGACGTGGTTGGTCTATGAGGTCGATCTTGTTGATGATCAAAATCGTTTTCAGATGGTCGGCCCGTTTGACTTTGTCCAGAAAGAAGGCATTCTTCTCAGGAGTATCCACAACATCGGTCACATACAGAAGCACATCGGCATCCGACAGTGCCGACTGCGAAAATTCGAGCATTGATTCTTGCAACTTGTAGTTGGGTTTCAATACACCTGGAGTGTCGGAATATACAATCTGGAAGTCTTCTCCATTGACGATACCCATTATACGGTGACGGGTAGTTTGGGCTTTTGATGTGATGATGGAAATACGTTCGCCGACAAGGACATTCATCAATGTCGATTTGCCGACATTAGGATTGCCGACAATGTTTACAAACCCTGCTCTGTGCATAGTG
>JBJECG010000004.1:0-3773 GCA_051870875.1 Candidatus Aphodosoma sp. | reverse complement strand
GCGCTTCAACAGGTTCGCCAACGACCCCGACTGGCACATCGATTACAACGAGGAGGTTCAAATACTTGAAGTGACAAAACCCAAAGACGCTAATTATCAAGGCAAATTCTTTCTACGTAACGATAATGAAGTAAACTTGGGAAATACATTCAGCAGCGAAAATACTATTCAAGTATCCAGTTATATTACCTACAAAAACGATGATACGTATCGGCGTTACGTAGATTGGTCTGTAAGCTATCGCGAAGAGGGGCAAGATGAATTTTCCGCTTCATGCGACTGGTTGCAATGCAGCTTCGACAAAGATGACAATAGCCCGGTAAAGAATGTGACGTTCACAGTCGGTTCGGATTATGAAGAATTCACAATCGATGCAAAACTGAAAGCTGCAAAAGAAGAGGGATCGTCCGGTGCACCGTATGACCTTGCCAATCCCGAAGGCAGCGGTACAACCAATACGGCCAATTGTTATATGATAGCAGCTCCGGGTTGGTATATGTTTCCTTTGGTATATGGCAACGCAATCCAAGATGGAATTACAAACGAGGATTCTTACAGAAAATATGCCGGCGACACGGCTAAAAATATACTTCCTGTATTCAAGAACCATCTCGGCAATGAGATTGAATACCCGTATATAAATGACAATGATGGTTGTACTGCTAACCGTGCATATCTTTTATGGGAAGACGAGAAAAGTCTTGTAACAGATATAGAATATGTTGCCAATGCTTATGGAGGAAAAGGTGGGGTCAAGTTTTACGTCAGCCAGGCAAACATCAAGCAAGGTAATGCTGTTATAGCCGTAGAAGATATAAACAAGCTGGTCATGTGGAGCTGGCACATCTGGGTCACCCGCTTCGATTTCGAAAAAATCATTACTGTTACCGGACACGGCACATCCGGAAAATTCGGGTTTATGCCTGTAAATCTGGGATGGTGTTCCGGTCATGACGACAAGATACGGTATTACAAAGGGCGTGAATGTGAAGTGAAATTCACCGCCGGAGATATGGAACAGATAGTGAAAATCAGGCAATACCCGCACACAACATTCCCATTGGGCAACAATACGTATTACCAATGGGGACGAAAGGATCCGTTTGTCGGCACAAATTTGAATTGGGCGAACAAAGACAGGTATGATGCTGCCGGCACACTTATTCCATCTTGGGTAAATCCGCCCAGACTTTTCGATGATGCAGCTGGTGCAGACGATACAAAACGTATCACAACACGGGGAGTACTTGATCAGCTCATCAAAAATCCCGGCACATGGCACAATCCGCCGCGTGACACAACCAATGGAAAACCTTATGTAAGCAAAAACAAAACGTATGCAAACTTGTGGGGGTGTAAAGATAAAGATGACTGTATTCCGGTCAAAACCGTCTATGACCCTTGTCCGGCAGGTTACCAGGTCTGCCATTATAACGCATTTACCGGTTTCACTGCTACAGGTGACAATACAAGCGCAGCTAATGAGAGGTACGATGTCATTGATGACAACATACCAGAAGAGTTGAGAAACGATTCTTTGTATGAGTTCTATACCGACACCACCAAGCTTCAGTCGATAATTTTTCCTATGACCGGATACCGTGATTGGGATAGCTATGCCGGTATATACAACTACGGTTCAATTGGTGATTCATGGTCTGCCGTCAATGAAAGTGACAACAACTCATATTTTTTGAAGTTCCAACGTGGAGTGTTTATAAGGCCTAAAGACTTTTTCTATTCCTGCGATGGATTTCCTGTACGTCCATGTGCAATATCTGATCCTTCGGTCAGGATGTGACCGCGTATAATATAAGGTGAAATTCCGGCACAATTATCAAACCGGATGGTTGCAGCGCAAAGTTCCATATAATCAATATATTGATTATATGGAACTTTGCGCTGCAACCACTATTATACGGCCTGTTTATTCCACGCAACGTATGAAAGCGGCATCGTAGCTTGAGCCCAACTCAATGGAATTGAAGTCAAATGTAAAATAGTTGATATCCAAACATATGACTTTGGTGTTCGCACCGACTTGGGTTGCTTGTTTCTCAAACCAATAAATAGCTCCCGGACGCATGAACAGGTCATAGAACAGTGGTCTCTCTGCCAGTCCCGGCGTAGGATAAAAATCAGTACGTCCTGCATAGCGGTGTACACACTTCTTTTCCGGAGTACCCGTCCAGCCACCGCCATCTATATCCTTACGTCGTCCGTATCCGGTAGCTCCTATCGGGAAAAACAGGTTGTTGCCTGTTTTTGAGTTGTACACAAAACATCCGCGCATGCCGCGTCCTTTTGTTGTAGTGGCATTTCCAGAACGGTAACCGTAAACGTCATCTACACTGGTAGTGGTCTCTGTGGCATCATCGCCGTAAAGCACCCCATAGTTGTATTCGATGTCTCCGCTGCTGAACAATTTGTGGTAGTCTTCATAGCGTGCAATGCGTCCGCTTTGTAGTTGCAGGCTGTCGATCCACTTTGGTTTGGCCGTAGTGTACGCATCATACTTTATGCCACTCCATTTCGATGTGGCGGTACTGCCGACTATGGAAAAATCAACGTCCTTGTCGCTTTGAAAGTCGTTAGCAGTGATGTCTATCCACGGATGTCTGCTGTTTTTCTGATTGGATGCCGCTATAGGCTGCTCCACATTGCCGAACCGGAATAGCGACCCCTCATCGCACGGAGAAGTCACTTCGCTGTCTTTTGTCAGCAGATTGAATGTGTGCCACTTGACGCCGCCCGATACCATCTCGATGGGAGCATAACCCTGTCTTACAAATATCAGGTGCTGACATGTACCGTGGTTGTATTCCACACGTATTACGGCACATCTTGACTCGGATTCACGGCATGTACTTGTGAATCTTATCATAAAATCTATCTCAGAGCCTGAAGAGCCGGAAGTTGTCTGTTTTCCATCTACAGTAACGAAGCCTGAGCCTTGGATCACTTCCGCTTTCCACGTTCCCATTGACAGCAACGGTACGAATATCTGTGACCTTTCCTGGGGCAACACCATCAGTCTGACATGAAACGGTTCCATACTGTCATGTTTGCGGTATACTCCTTTCGGGTTAACTACACGGCGCATCTGGAATATGTCAGTAGTGTCTGCCAGCGTTTTCGTGGTACCGTCTGTGTTCTCAATTTCCGCGCTTATTTCCACTTTTGCCCGGCGGCGATATGCTACGTAAGGGTTGTTGCCTGTATATCCGGTACTGATTATCAACTGCTTTGCCCTGGTATAGAAAGGCAGCATGATGTCGACAGTATTGTCATCATTGTAAGTCAGAGAATAATTGCCGTCCCTGTTGTCCTGATGTTCTCCCGGAGCGACGTCGTACTCACGGTACCCTAAATTCCGGTTCGGATCTTCGTAATGAGACTGATTGTTTGTGATGTGTAGAATACCTCCGGCCGGATCGTTTGGTTTATTGTTGTCAAGAATTGTATATTGTGTCTTTCGCAGAGACAAAAATCCGTTCCACGGCTTATTCAATGCCGGATTGTCTGTATGTGCATCATAATCGTAATCAGAAGCATAGTTCAAACCTACACTGTTGTAGGGAGCCCAGTTGTTGGTGATTATTTTCGTTTTAAGCGATTTCAGCGTCCATCCGCCGGTATTAATCTTTACTGGCATGTTCATCGAACGGTTATAAAGATATGAGATATAGTATTCATCCGGAGCGATGATGCTTGGCGGCTCCTCGTTGTAATCGATGTGCCAGTCGGGGTCGTTGGCGAACCTGTTGAAGCGC
>JBJECG010000003.1:0-18218 GCA_051870875.1 Candidatus Aphodosoma sp. | reverse complement strand
GGGGGGGGGGGGGGGGGGGTAACCGGCAAGTGCGAGTTTGCCGTCTTCGACAGGGACATCGGCCAGGACAATGTCACCGACAGGCAATGTGCCGAGAAAATTGAAGTCCTGTAACACAAATGTCACATGATTGTCGGTACTGCCGGGATAGATGTCGACATTGCCCCGTCCAAGATCGATGTTACCGCTCATGGAGAGTTGACCGCTGTATGTGCCAGCAAGAGGATTGCCGGCAAACAAGGCATTTACCAAGCAAAACAGTCCGAAGACTGCCGTCAGAAATAATTTTTTCATTCAGAAACGATTTTATTTACAATACATTTTTACAATTTTCCGCCAATATTCTACAACCTAAAACCGGCAGAGACTCAACGGCAGAAATTTTCAGCCGACAAAGGCACATAAAAAAGTCGTTTCACGATGCAAAAAGAATCAGGAACATCCATCAGAATATACATTCAAGCCAATTTGACGCACAAGTGCGTCTTTTTATTGCCAAATTGACACAAATGTAGTTTTGTACGATATTTGCCGGTATTAAGGCGTAATGTCGGATACAATGCACGACAAAAACACAACCGCACAAAAACATTACAACTATGAATACAGACAAATTTACAGTAAAATCGCAAGAAGTTATCAGGCGGGCGATAGAGCTTACCACCGATAACCACCAACAGGCAGTAGACGCCCCACATCTGCTGTACGCTTTGTTGGATGAGGGCGAAAGCCAGATGAAATATCTGTTCGGCAAGATGGGTGTCGATCCAGAACGCATCAAATCCACCGCCAGACAGCTGATGGACCAGCAGCCACATGTCGACGGAGGCGAGCCATACAGCACCAGAGGTTTCAACGACATCATAACCAAAGCCGAAAGTCTCAGTGCAAAAGACGGTGATGAATTCGTAGCGATAGAATATCTGCTGCTTGCCATGCTCGTCACCCACTCCTCAGTGCAGCGTGTACTACAGGATGCAGGCGTAAGCGAGAAGCAACTGCGCGAAGCTATCAGCGAATTGCGCAAGGGGCAGAAAGTCAATTCGCCACAGGCAGAGAACAACTACCAGTCATTGGCACGCTACGCAATAAACCTCAATGAAAAAGCCCGATCGGGGAAACTGGATCCTGTAATAGGCCGCGACGAAGAGATACGCCGGGTGCTGCAAATACTATCACGCAGGACAAAGAACAACCCTATCCTCGTAGGCGAGCCCGGCACGGGCAAAACCGCTATAGCCGAAGGGCTTGCACAGCGTATAGTGCGTGGAGACGTTCCGGAAAACCTGAAATCGAAACAAATCTATTCACTCGATATGGGTGCACTTATAGCCGGCGCAAAATACAAGGGTGAATTTGAAGAACGACTGAAAGGTGTGATCAACGAGGTGGTGAAATCGGAAGGTGAGATAGTGCTCTTCATTGACGAAATCCACACACTGGTCGGAGCAGGCAAAAGCGACGGAGCTATGGATGCAGCCAACATTCTGAAACCGGCGTTGGCCCGCGGCGAGCTACGTTCGATCGGAGCCACCACCCTTGACGAGTACCAGAAATATTTTGAAAAAGACAAGGCCCTCGAACGGCGGTTCCAGACTGTAATGGTAAACGAGCCGGACGAAGCCGCCACCATATCGATACTCAGGGGACTGAAAGAACGCTATGAAAACCACCACAAAGTGCGTATCAAAGACGATGCTATAATAGCAGCCGTAGAACTGTCGTCACGTTATATCACAGACCGTTTCCTGCCGGACAAGGCCATCGACTTAGTTGATGAGGCGGCAGCCAAGCTCCGTCTGGAGGTTGACTCCGTGCCTGAAGAGCTCGATTCTATAGAACGAAACATCAAGCAACTGGAAATAGAACGTGCCGCCATCCACCGAGAAAACGACCAGGCAAAAGAGAACCAACTGGCAAAAGAGATTGCCGACCTGAAAGAGGAAAGTACCAAGATGCGGGCAAAATGGAGCAGCGAAAAAGAGCAGATAGAGACCATACAGCAGACCAAGATAGAAATTGAGAACCTGAAATACGAAGCAGAACGTGCCGAACGTGAAGGCGATTACGGACGGGTGGCCGAGATACGCTACGGCGAAATAAAAAATGCCGAACAGAGGATTGAGGAGGCCAAATTCCGTCTTGCCGACCTTCAGCAGGGTCACGCCATGATAAAAGAGGAAGTGGATGCCGATGACATAGCCGACATTGTATCACGCTGGACCGGCATACCTGTCAAAAAGATGATGCAGAGCGAAAAAGACAAGCTTCTGAATCTGGAACAGGAACTCCACCGCCGCGTGATAGGCCAGGACGAAGCCATCAGTGCCGTATCGGATGCCATACGCCGCAGCCGTGCCGGTCTGCAAGACCCGCGCCGCCCGATAGGATCGTTCATTTTCCTCGGTACGACCGGTGTAGGTAAGACCGAACTTGCCAAAGCTCTTGCCGACTATCTGTTCGATGACGAGAACATGATGACCCGTATAGACATGAGCGAATACCAGGAAAAATTCTCCGCCACACGACTCATCGGAGCTCCTCCCGGATATGTAGGTTACGATGAGGGCGGACAACTCACCGAAGCCATACGTCGCAAACCATACTCGGTAGTGCTTTTCGACGAGATAGAAAAAGCCCATCCCGACGTGTTCAACGTGTTGCTGCAAGTACTTGACGACGGACGTCTGACCGACAACAAAGGGCGCACAGTAAACTTCAAGAACACCATCATAATCATGACATCGAACCTTGGCTCCGATTTGATCCGCGAACGGTTTGAAAAGATTTCGGACACCAACCGCGATGAAGTGATAGCAGGCACCCGCGCTGAAATATTCGAAATGCTGAAACGTACCATAAGACCGGAATTCCTCAACCGAATAGACGAACTGATAATGTTCACCCCATTGCGCCGCGAGGAGATACAGCAAATAGTGGAACTGCAATTCTCAATGATAGCCAGACAGCTGGCTACAAACGGGGTGAAACTCGAGATAACGCCAAAAGCCGTAGCCCTGCTGGCAACCGAAGGCTACGACCCGCAGTTCGGAGCGCGTCCGGTGAAACGGGTACTGCAACGCGAGGTACTCAATCCTCTGTCGAAAGAGATTATAGCCGGCCGTCTTGACGCCAACAAACCGATTGTTATCGACAGTGAGGCCAACAAGCTTATTTTCCGATAAAGCCTGCAATGCGATAAAGAGTGTGTCATCTGCCATCAATTTTTGGCACACTCTTTGCTGTCAATACAGTGAAACCAATATTTCCCCTGTCATATGAGATATTGGGACTATTACTAACAGCAAATTTATACAACTATGAAAAAGCAATTCTTTCAAGCATTCGCGACCTTTGTACTGGCACTAACTTCTGTAGTGGGTCTTTCTGCTTGCGACAACGGACGTACCATTGAACCGGAAAATATCCCGAGCGCATCCAAGAGTTTCCTGAAAACACACTTTCCTGATTGCGGAATACTAAGAGTGACCATGGAACACGATTCCTTCTTCGGAAAAGAATACGACGTGACCCTCGACTGCGGAGTGGAGATAGACTTCAACAAAAACGGTGAATGGACTGACATAGACTGCAACCACAGCCCCGTACCGGATGCTATCATACCCGCCAACATTCTCAACTATGTAAGAGAACAGTATTCCAACAACTTCATCGTCAAAATAGAAAAAAAGCGCAACGGCTACGAAGTCGAACTAAACAATGACCTCGATTTAGTATTCGACAAAGGCGGGAACTTCGTCCGCATCGACTACTAACGGACAGAGACAATCAAAATCAAGACATAACATTCAAAAAGGCGGCATGCAACAATTGGTGTTGCATGCCGCTTTTTTTGGTACCGGGGGGCAATATGACAGCCCCCGCAATCGGCACAAGAGCCCCTATTCCCACTTCATGCTGATATTCATATACATTGAACCCAGACCAATATCCGGCAGATCAAGTTTCATCGACTCTATATATCCCTCTTTATCCAATTGATAAGAGCATTGAAGCGACAGATCTTCCGTTTCAATGGAAACAGGCAATTGCTTCAATGTCATGCCTACAATTTCAGGCTGTGCCAAAGAGAAAATCGATTCCATGTCAAATTCGCCGAACATAAGAAACAATAAAACCGGCACATAGCCTTCACATTTCATATTGCCATACCCCAAATTCATATCGGCTCCCGGATCCGATGCGTCATCATTTTTCGAATAATGTAAATGTGTCAATTTATCACCATTCCAATCCAACTTGATTTTCATCCCGTCAACAACATAATCCACCAACTGTTTCGATGAATTATACCCATACCATACAATTTCCTCGCCATCGGAACTTCCGGTCCGAATCCGCCCGTCGGCAACCGTATACAATAAAGTCTCTTCACCATCTTCGACAACTTTCATGGTATTGCCGCTCCACACGAATTGACTACTTTCAGGAACGATTTCACCTCTGTCATCACAAAACATGAGCGATACCACATTACCTTTCCCGTCATACGAGAAAGTAAAGGTAACCTTCTGGGCAGACATATTGTTTACATAAACATCTGCATCGATTTGTTTCAGCAATTTGTTGTCTTTCTGTTTCTCGCAGGCACTGAAGCCGATACAGGACAAGACGGCAACAGCCGCCACCATAATGTTTTCCAATGTTTTCATGACATAAAAATATTTCAATAAAGATTAGCAGTCACCAATATACTTGTCTCCGGCAAAACCATGCTGCCATCCCCAGCCGTCTATCAACATACATCAGGCAGTTACATTCCAAGAAACAATCCGAATGCAAAATTAATGAATTTTTCCGAATGGCAGATATCCAAAAGCAAGAAAAACATCATCATTATAATACAAAAGTACAATTTCCGTTGCATTGTTTGTAAAAATGGCAAAACAAACGTCCCTTTCTTTACACCTGCAGAAATGACAGATGTAAATTTATCCTCACGACTCCAATCACATATAACTCATCTCATTTCAATTTCCATAGTTTCTGATTATCCAAGACAAGACATAAACAGAATATTATCGTTATAAATTAGTCAATTGAGCGCGTTAGTTTATGACATAGCATTGCAAAAACAGAATTGTCTGATTCCCAATTTCCGAAAAAGCAAGCAGACACCAAAGCCAGCTGAGATAAGAGCTGACAAAATCCAGAGCTTTGCATGCATACTTGAAAAAGAGCCGGAATTTTCTGCCTTATTTTGCCTTTTCAACGGCAAATACAAAAACGGACTGTACCCAAAGGAAACTTTTTCAGTTTCAAGGATACAGTCCGTTGCATTTATACTGCCGACAGCGGCAGTGCTTTCAAACGAATCGGATTTTATTTTGCCTCTTCGGCTATCTGCCTGAGATCAGTAACGGATTTTCCCGCCTCAGACATTTTGAGATATTCGTCTTTAGATGCCACGATAAGGTTGTCATACTCACGGAGACCTGTACCGGCAGGTATCTTATGACCTACGATTACGTTCTCTTTCATGCCTTCGAGATAGTCAACCTTAGCATTGATAGCCGCCTCATTAAGGACTTTTGGTGTTTCCTGGAATGATGCAGCCGACATGAAGCTCGAAGTCTGGAGGGCTGCACGGGTAATGCCTTGTAACATCTGTATGGAAGTAGCAGGCATTACATCGCGGGTTTCAACCAGGCGGAGGTCGCGACGGCGGAGTGACGAATTTTCATCGCGAAGGCGTCGTGCAGTAACAATCTGACCATTCTGGAATACGGTAGAATCTCCTGCATCAACAACCACCTTGCGTCCCCACAAGCGGTCATTCTCCTCCATAAACTCGATTTTGTCAACCACCTGACCTTCAAGGAAGCGAGAATCGCCCGGATCTGCAATCTGTACCTTACGCATCATCTGACGGACGATAACCTCGAAATGCTTGTCGTTGATCTTCACACCTTGTAGACGGTACACATCCTGTACTTCGTTTACAATATACTCCTGTACTGCGGTAGGTCCTTTGATGGCAAGAATATCCGACGGAGTGATGGCTCCATCCGAAAGAGGAGTACCGGCACGTACATAGTCATTATCCTGAACAAGAAGCTGTTTTGAAAGCGGTACAAGATATTTTTTCTCCTCGCCGGTTTTTGACGTAACGATAATCTCACGGTTACCGCGTTTGAGTTTGCCGAAAGTGACTTCACCGTCGATTTCGGCAACGACAGCAGGATTCGACGGGTTACGAGCCTCGAAGAGTTCGGTAACACGAGGCAGACCTCCGGTGATATCACCAGCTTTGCCTACAGCACGCGGAATCTTGACGAGTAAATCACCAGACTTCACTTTCTGTCCATTGTCAACAACCAAATGGGCTCCTACAGGGAGATTGTAAGTTTTAAGTATATTACCCTCCTTGTCAACAATATGAGCGGCAGGGACTTTGGTCTTGTCTTTAGACTCGATTATAATCTTCTCGAGCAGTCCGGTAGTTTCGTCAGACTCTTTCTTATAGGTGGTACCGTCAATCATCGCCTCAAACTCGATTTTACCTTCGACTTCGGACACGATCACAGCATTGAACGGATCCCATTCACAAATCTTGTCACCCTTCTTGATTTGAGAACCATTAGGTATGAAGAGTTTGGAACCGTAAGGTATATTTTGTGTAGTAAGTGCAATACCGGTATTGTTGTCGATAATACGAGCTTCGGCCAGACGACCTACGACCACCTGATATTTATTGTCACCATCGGCCACATCAACAGTACGCAACTCGTCAATATCAAGACGGCCGTCGTACTTTGAAACGATACCGTTGTCAACAGCTATATTGGAAGCCACACCACCGACGTGGAATGTACGGAGAGTCAGCTGGGTACCGGGCTCACCGATAGACTGCGCAGCAATAACCCCGACAGCCTCTCCTTTGTTGACCAGGCGTCCGGTAGCAAGGTTACGGCCGTAACATTTGGCACAGACACCGTGACGCGATTCGCAAGTAAGTACCGAACGGATTTCCACACGTTCGATCGGGGAATTCTGGATACGCTTTGCAGCAGATTCGACAATCTCTTCTCCTGCAGCGACAATAAGTTCACCTGTCAACGGGTCAACGACATCATGAACAGACACACGGCCAAGTATGCGTTCTTCGAGAGAAGCCACTACCTCTTCGTTGTTCTTGATCTCGGTAGCCACAAGACCGCGGAGCGTACCACAATCCTCTTCGGTGATAATAACATCGTGCGACACATCGACAAGACGGCGTGTAAGATAACCTGCATCAGCGGTTTTCAAAGCGGTATCCGCAAGACCCTTACGGGCACCGTGGGTAGAGATAAAGTACTCGAGCACAGACAAGCCTTCCTTAAAGTTAGCCAAGATAGGGTTCTCAATGATTTGACCACCCTCGGCTCCTGCTTTCTGAGGTTTGGCCATAAGGCCACGCATACCTGACAGCTGGCGAATCTGCTCACGGGAACCACGAGCACCGGAATCAAGCATCATATAGACGGAATTGAAACCTTGATTGTCACCAGAAAGCTGCTTCATCACGACATTTGTAAGTTCACTGTTGACACGGGTCCAAGTATCAATGATTTGGTTGTAGCGTTCATTATTGGTGATATAACCCATGTTATAGTCATTCATGATGTTTTCGACCTCTTCATAACCGGCGTTGACGAGTTTTTCTTTCTCGTCAGGGATGATAACGTCAGCAAGGTTGAAAGAAAGGCCACCGCGGAACGCCATATAATAGCCCATATTCTTGATGTCATCAAGGAATCGGGCTGTACGAGCCACACCGCAGGTCTCAATCACGCGGCTGATGACGTTGCGGAGTGATTTTTTGGACAGCAGTTCATTGAGATAACCGCATTCGCGCGGCACGAACTTGTTGACGAGGACACGTCCGACGGTAGTGTCTTTGATGATGCGCACCACATCCTTACCTTCTTCATCGATGTCATGAGTACGGACATTGATGATGGCGTGGATATCGGCAACACCTTCGTTGTAGGCAATTTCCACCTCTTCAGGAGAATAGAAAGTCAGACCTTCACCCTTCACACCTTTACGGGGTTTTGTAATATAATAAAGGCCGAGCACCATGTCCTGCGAAGGTACAGTGATAGGCGAACCGTTGGCCGGGTTTAGGATATTGTGTGAAGCAAGCATAAGCATCTGAGCCTCAAGCACGGCCTCATTTCCGAGAGGCAGGTGTACCGCCATCTGGTCACCATCGAAGTCTGCATTGAACGCAGTACATGCGAGCGGATGGAGCTGTATAGCCTTACCTTCAATCATCTTTGGTTGGAACGCCTGAATACCAAGACGGTGCAGCGTAGGGGCACGGTTGAGGAGCACAGGATGACCTTTCATCACATGTTCGAGGATATCCCAAACCACAGGGTCTTTCCTGTCGATGAATTTCTTGGCCGATTTTACGGTTTTCACTATACCGCGTTCGATAAGTTTGCGTATAATGAACGGTTTGTAAAGTTCGGCAGCCATATCTTTAGGTAATCCGCACTCGTGCATCTGAAGCTCAGGACCGACAACGATAACCGAACGGGCGGAATAGTCGACACGTTTACCGAGGAGGTTCTGACGGAAACGTCCCTGCTTGCCTTTCAGGCTGTCTGTAAGTGATTTGAGCGGGCGGTTCGAGTCAGTTTTCATGGCATTTGACTTGCGAGAGTTGTCGATAAGCGAGTCGACAGCCTCTTGAAGCATGCGTTTTTCATTGCGCAGAATAACTTCGGGAGCCTTGATTTCAATAAGACGCTTCAGCCTGTTGTTTCGTATGATTACCCTACGGTAAAGGTCGTTAAGGTCAGATGTGGCAAACCGTCCTCCATCGAGCGGCACAAGCGGACGAAGTTCCGGAGGGATGACAGGCAAAGTCTTGAGAATCATCCATTCCGGACGATTGCGATGACGAGCTGCACGGAACGATTCAACCACATTAAGGCGTTTGAGAGCCTCGGTCTTACGCTGTTGCGATGTATCTTTGCTGGCCTGGTCACGAAGTTCGTAAGAAAGTTTGTCAAGGTCGAGACCGGCAAGCAAATCGTAGATGGCTTCAGCCCCCATCTTGCAGACAAACTTGTTTTCATCGGTATCATCGAGATACTGATTGTCACCCGGAAGCATATCAAGCAGCTGCAGATAGCGATCCTCATCTATGAGTTCACCCTCCACCACACCTTCTACATCACGAAGCACTCCGGCACGAATGATGATATATTTTTCGTAATAAACTATCGAATCCAGTTTTTTGGACGGCATACCAAGCAGATAGCCTATTTTGTTCGGAGTAGATTTGAAGTACCAAATATGGGCACAAGGTACAACGAGCTGTATGTGGCCGGAACGTTCGCGGCGGACTTTTTTCTCTGTAACCTCCACTCCGCAGCGGTCACACACAATGCCTTTATAACGGATGCGTTTGTATTTTCCGCAGTGGCACTCATAGTCTTTGACAGGGCCGAATATGCGTTCGCAGAACAAGCCGTCACGTTCAGGTTTATAAGTGCGATAGTTGATTGTTTCAGGTTTCAAGACCTCACCATATGAAGCCTCAAGAATCTCTTCCGGAGAAGCAAGACCGATGCTTATTTTGGTAAAGTTTGTTTTAGTTTTATTGTCTCTTCTGAAAGCCATATCTTGAATGTATTATATACTTGTATATTGATTAATGCCGATGTGCCACAAACTGATAAAAGCTATATCATCCGACACATCGTCCGAAGCGTGTCAAATCCGAGCGAATTATTCCAGTTTGACGCTGAGGCCCAATCCGCGAAGCTCGTGGAGCAATACATTGAGTGATTCAGGGATGCCAGCCTGAGGCATTGGATCACCCTTGACAATGGCTTCGTATGCACGTGCACGCCCTACGACATCATCGGATTTGACAGTAAGAATTTCCTGCAGGATACTTGAAGCACCGAATGCTTCGAGAGCCCAAACCTCCATTTCACCAAAACGTTGTCCTCCAAATTGAGCTTTACCGCCAAGAGGCTGCTGGGTGATCAGTGAATACGGGCCAATGGAACGAGCGTGCATCTTGTCGTCAACCATGTGGCCGAGTTTCAGGAAGTATGTTACACCTACAGTGGCAGGCTGGTCAAAACGTTCGCCTGTACCGCCATCATAAAGGTAGGTCTTACCGTAACGAGGCACGCCGGCTTTGTCGCACATTTCATTGAGGTCGTCAAGCGATGCTCCGTCAAAAATAGGAGTTGCGAATTTAACACCGAGTTCCTGACCAGCCCAACCAAGGACGGCTTCAAATATCTGGCCGAGGTTCATACGCGAAGGCACGCCGAGCGGATTAAGACAAATGTCAACCGGTGTACCATCGGCAAGGAAAGGCATATCTTCCTGGCGTACAACTTTTGATACAATACCTTTATTACCGTGCCGGCCGGCCATCTTGTCACCCACACGAATCTTACGTTTTTTGGCAACGTACACTTTAGCCAACTGCATAATGCCAGACGGCAGCTCATCGCCGATAGTAAGATTGAACTTGGCACGTTTGAGTTTGGCATCCAGTTCTTTCACCTTATGCAGGTAGTTGACCACAATACTATGAATCATGTCGTTGCGACTTTGATCCGTAGTCCATTTAGTAAGGACAACGGTGGAGAAGTCCACATCGTTGAGCACCTTCTGTGTAAATTTCACGCCACGCGGAATAACGTCAACTCCCATGAAGTCCTTGACTCCTTGCGATGTTTTGCCGGTAACAAGAGTCATAAGTTTCTCTATCAATACAGACTTCAATGCAGAAGCCTCCTGTGCAAAATCGGCATCCATTTTTTCAAGGACAGCCTTGTCGGCAATACGGTCTTTACGTGATTTTACGGCACGGCAATACAAGTCTTTGCCAATAATCACGCCCCTCAATGATGGAGAAGCCTTGAGCGAAGCATCTTTGACATCACCGGCTTTATCGCCGAAGATAGCACGAAGCAGTTTTTCTTCGGGAGTCGGGTCTGTCTCTCCCTTAGGTGTGATTTTACCAATCAGGATATCTCCGGGGACAACATGGGCACCGATACGTATTATACCGTTTTCATCAAGATTGCGGGTTGCATCCTCACTTACGTTAGGAATATCGGCTGTAAGTTCTTCCATACCACGTTTTGTTTCGCGCACTTCAAGGGAATATTCGCTGACATGTACAGAAGTAAATATATCTTCGCGTACGATACGCTCGTTGAGGACGATGGCATCCTCGTAGTTGTAACCTTTCCATGGTATATAAGCCACTTTAAGGTTACGACCGAGGGCGAGTTCACCGTTTTGAGTAGAGTAACCCTCTGTAAGAATCTGGCCTTCGGTCACACGGTCGCCTTTGCGTACGATAGGACGAAGGTCTATGGTAGTATCTTGGTTGGTACGTACGAATTTAGGCAATTTGTATTCTTTCACCGCATCCTCGAACGAAACAAATTCCTCGTCTTCGGAACGGTCATAGCGCACTCGGATTACGGAAGCATCGACAAACTCAACGACACCGGCACCTTCAGCCATAATCTGAGTACGGGAGTCGCGGATAAGCTGTCCCTCGATACCTGTACCAACAATAGGAGCTTCGGAACGGAGAAGAGGCACCGCCTGACGCATCATGTTGGAGCCCATAAGGGCACGGTTGGCGTCATCGTGCTCCAAGAACGGTATAAGAGCAGCTGCGATGGAAGCAATCTGCTGGGGAGCCACGTCCATAAGATTTACCTCCGAAGGCGGAAGCAACGGGAAATCAGCTTCAAGACGGGCTTTTACTTTATCCAGCACAAAAGATCCGTCATCATTAAGCGGAGCGTTACCTTGTGCTACCACCAGATTTTCTTCCTCTTCAGCTGTCAAATACAGCACTTCATCATTATTGAGATTGACTTTTGCATTTTCCACCTTACGATAAGGTGTTGTGATGAAGCCGAGATTATTGATCTTGGCGTATATGCAGAGAGATGAGATAAGTCCGATATTCGGTCCTTCCGGAGTTTCGATAGGACACAGGCGTCCATAGTGGGTATAGTGCACGTCACGGACCTCAAATCCGGCACGGTCACGCGAAAGTCCGCCGGGGCCCAGAGCCGAGAGACGGCGTTTGTGTGTAATTTCAGCCAGCGGATTGGTCTGGTCCATAAATTGAGACAAGGCATTGGTGCCAAAGAACGAATTTATGACAGACGATATTGTTTTGGCATTGATAAGGTCGATTGGCGTAAACACTTCGTTGTCGCGGACATTCATCCTTTCACGGATTGTACGTGACATACGGGCCAAGCCAACGCCAAACTGATTATATAGCTGTTCTCCAACGGTACGCACACGGCGGTTGCTCAAATGGTCGATATCATCGACAGTTACCTTGGAGTTGATAAGTTCGATAAGGTATTTTATAATTTCAATGATATCCTCGCGAGTCAGCACCCGGACATCCATGCTTGTTGAAAGATTGAGTTTTTTGTTGATGCGATAGCGTCCTACTTCACCGAGGTCATAGCGTTTTTCGGAGAAGAAAAGTCCAGTTATCACCTCACGGGCAGTCTGGTCATCAGCAGGTTCGGCATTACGCAGCTGGCGGTAAATATGCAATACGGCCTCACGTTCAGTATTTGAAGGGTCTTTTTGGAGTGTATTGTATATGATTTTATATTCGTTGAAAGACTGGTCTTCCTTATGCAACAGAATAGTCTGACTTCCAGAATCGATAATCGGCTGTATATGTGCACTTGTCAATTCGGTTTCACGTTCCAAAATCACTTCGGTACGTTCCACAGTCACCACTTCGCCGGTAGCCTCATCGACAAAATCCTCGATACGAGGTTTGACAACACGAGCAGCCAGACGACGGCCAATATATTTTTTGAGATTAGTTTTGTTGACCTTTATCTCTTCGGCAAGGCCAAAAGTTTCGAGAATGTCCTTATCCGTTTCATAACCGATAGCACGCAGAAGAGTTGTAACCGGCAACTTCTTCTTACGGTCGATATATGCGTACATGACATTGTTTATGTCAGTAGCGAACTCAATCCAAGAGCCTCTGAAAGGAATGATACGGGCAGAATAGAGTTTTGTTCCGTTGGTATGTACACTTTGCCCGAAGAATACGCCAGGAGAACGGTGCAATTGGGATACGATTACACGTTCGGCACCATTTATGACAAATGTACCTTTTTCAGTCATGTATGGTATCGGGCCAAGATATACATCCTGTATCACGGTATCAAAATCTTCATGATCCGGATCGGTACAATACAGTTTGAGTTTCGCTTTCAAAGGGACGCTATAAGTCAAGCCCCGCCGGAGACACTCTTCGATAGAATAGCGAGGCGGTTCGATATAATAGTCGAGAAATTCGAGGACGAAGTTATTTCTTGTATCAGCAATAGGGAAATTCTCGGCAAAGACATTGTACAAGCCCTCCTTCTTACGATGCTCAGTAGCAGTATCGAGTTGGAAGAAATCTCTAAACGATTTGAGTTGTACTTCAAGAAAATCGGGATAAGGGAATTGCGATTTAATCGAAGAGAAATTAATTCTTTGGCTATCAGTATGTAAGGACATTGAAGTAATAAAATTAGATGAACTTAATGATTTATACGTAAAAAGGTTTAGAGTCCCGTAGTACGGGATTCTAAACCAAAATTCCTGCAATTAAACAGGATTAGACCTTACTTAAGTTCAACTTCAGCTCCAGCTTCAGTGAGTTGTTTTTTAAGGTTTTCAGCTTCGTTTTTGTCAACACCTTCTTTGATAGTAGAAGGAGCACCGTCTACCATATCTTTAGCGTCTTTCAAGCCGAGACCAGTGAGTTCTTTCACCAATTTAACAACTGCGAGCTTGTTAGCACCTGCTGCTTTAAGAACTACATCGAAAGAAGTTTTCTCTTCAGCGGCTTCAGCAGCAGCGGCTGCAGGACCGGCGGCAACAGCAACAGCTGCAGCAGCAGGCTCGATTCCGTATTCATTTTTCAAGATTTCGGCCAACTCGTTAACCTCTTTAACGGTCAAGTTTACCAATTGTTCTGCGAAAGCTTTCAAATCTGCCATTGTAGTAATATTTTATTTGTTTGTATTTGATTTAATAAAAAAGTTATATTAGCGTTCAGAGAGTGTTTTAAGGACTCCATGAATAGTGTTTCCTCCAGACTGGAGTGCGGAGATAACATTCTTAGCAGGCGACTGGAGCAAGCCAATAACTTCGCCGATAAGTTCGTTTTTGCTCTTGATGTTGGACAGAGCGTCGAGTTGGTCAGCACCAATATAGAAAGACTCTTCAACGTATGCAGCTTTGAGAACAGGCTTCATGTTTTTCTTGTTGAAGTCCTGAATCAGACGAGCCGGTGCGTTTCCTACATTAGAGAAAAGGACAGCTGTATTTTCCTTGAGAGCTGCATAAAGCGGAGAAAAATCGCCTTCAAGAGTTTCGAGCGCATGCTTCATGAGCTTGTTCTTAACGACCACCATTTTGATGTCGTTTTTGAAGCACTCACGGCGGAGTTCGCTAACCTGCTCAGCATTCATACCTTGCGTTTCGGTAAGATAGAAATGTGAGTAAGAAGAGATAACTTCCTTAATTTGGTCAATTATAATGCTTTTATCTTCTTTTTTCATACTGCGTCAGAATTTTTAGTTTTCCTCAATTGATTTAGTGTCAACCTTAATACCTTGACTCATAGTAGAAGAGAGATAAACGCTCTTAACGTATGTACCTTTAGCCGATGACGGTTTGAGTTTCATAATAGTTGACATAAACTCACGTGCATTTTCGACTATCTGCTGTTCGCTGAAAGATACTTTTCCAATCGAAGTATGAACGATACCGGTCTTGTCAACTTTGAAATCAATCTTACCTTGTTTAACTTCACGAACTGCCGATGCAACGTCCATAGTCACAGTGCCACTCTTAGGGTTAGGCATGAGTCCACGAGGTCCCAAAACGCGACCAAGCGCACCAATTTTACCCATAATAGCAGGCATTGTTATAATTACATCAATATCGGTCCAACCGCCTTTGATTTTCTCGATATATTCATCAAGGCCGACATAGTCAGCACCGGCAGCTTTCGCTTCGGCTTCTTTGTCAGGAGTACACAATGCAAGAACCCGTACTTGCTTTCCTGTTCCGTTAGGCAGTGACACTACGCCACGTACCATCTGGTTGGCTTTACGAGGATCGACACCGAGACGAACATCGATGTCAACAGAAGCATCAAATTTGGTGGTGGTTATCTCCTTAACCAACTTTGCAGCTTCGGTGAGCGTATAAGCTTTTCCTGCTTCAATTTTCTCTAAAGCCAATTTTTGGTTTTTTGTCAATTTACCCATCTCAATTGTGTTTTAAAGATTAAAGATTAGGAAATTCGCCAACTACGGCTATACCCATACTTCTCGCAGTGCCAGCGACCATTTTCATGGCAGCTCCTATTTCGAAACAGTTCAAATCAGGCATTTTATCTTCTGCGATAGTCTTAACCTGTTCCCAAGTGATCTCAGCCACTTTTTTACGGTTAGGTTCAGCACTACCACTCTTCACCTTTGCGACTTCCTTGAGTTGTATTGCAACCGGAGGAGTTTTTACCACAAAAGAGAACGATTTGTCTGCGTAGTAAGTAATAACAACCGGTAAAATTTTACCTGCTTTGTCTTGAGTTCTGGCATTGAACTGCTTACAGAAGTCCATTATATTTATGCCCTTCGAACCGAGAGCAGGACCAACGGGGGGCGAGGGGTTAGCCGCACCACCTTTAATCTGCAATTTAATAAATCCAGCAATTTCTTTTGCCATAATTCTAAATCTTTAGTTGTTAACTTAAAAATTTCGTTGTCCGAGCAATCGGCTTCGTAACAAGCCTACTACTCTTTTTCTACTTGCGAGAAACCCAATTCGACATCGGTTGCACGACCAAAGATTTTAACTTCGATCTTCAACTTCCGTTTTTCGTTGAAAACCTCTTTGATTGTACCGGAAAACCCGTTAAACGGATCAGCCACCACCTTCACGTTGTCGCCGACAAAGAAAGGCACAGCCAATTCACCTTCAGATTCAGCAGATTCATCAAAAAGGCCCAAAATACGTCTGACCTCAGATTCACGGAGCGGTTCCGGTTGTTTTCCTACAGAAGCGCCAAGGAAACCGAGGACATTCGGCACATTATCGCGCAAATGACCGGTTACCTCTCCATTAAGCTGAGCCTCAACGAGGACATAACCAGGGAGATAACTACGTTCTTTCACGACTTTTTTGCCGTTACGCATGGAATACACCTTTTCAGTCGGGATAAGTACCTGAGAAACGAACTGTCCAAGTGACGAGTTTTTGATTTCAGCATCAATATACTCCTTTACTTTGGCTTCTTTACCGCTAACGGCGCGAAGCACATACCATTTTTTCTGATTCTCAGACATTTCAATACTCCTTCCTAATTAGATATATTTGTAAATCAACGACATAATGTTTTCGAAACCAAGATCCATAACCCACACCACTATTGCGATAAGGAGGGAAGCGATTAAAACAACTACCGCACTATTGGTCAGTTCACGGCGAGTAGGCCAAGAGGTCTTCTCTGTGAGCTCGGAGTAGGACTGTTTGAAATAATTAATCAGTTTCATAATACAAATAGATTTGCACAGGTCGAGAGACTCGAACTCCCGACACCTGGTTTTGGAGACCAGTGCTCTACCGACTGAGCTAGACCTGTAGATAAAACCGGAACGAGATTAAAAATAAGGTTTCCAACCCCGTTCCGATTTTGCCGTTATATAATCAATGTCGAGAACCGACATTTACCGTCAACTTGCTTTGATCAGTCAAGGAGAGAGGTAATCTGGCCAGAGCCTACAGTACGTCCGCCTTCACGGATAGCGAAACGAAGACCTTCGCTGCAAGCAACCGGATAGATGAGTTTAACTGTTATTTCTAGGTTATCACCAGGCATTACCATTTCAGTTCCTTCGGGGAGAGTGATTTCGCCTGTCACATCCAATGTACGGATATAGAACTGAGGACGGTATTTGTTATGGAACGGAGTATGACGGCCTCCCTCTTCTTTTTTCAGGATATAGACAGAAGCTTTGAAAGAGGTATGAGGTGTCACTTTTCCGGGGTGGGTAATAACCATACCACGGCGAATTTCGTCTTTATCAATACCACGGAGGAGAAGACCTACATTATCACCAGCTTCACCTTCATCAAGGAGTTTACGGAACATTTCGACACCGGTAACGGTAGAAGTGAGTTTTTCAGCACCAAGACCTATAATTTCCACAGCGTCACCAACTTTAACGACACCGGTTTCAATACGGCCTGTAGCAACCGTACCACGGCCTGTGATAGAGAACACGTCTTCAACCGGCATCAGGAACGGTTTATCAATAGCGCGGGGAGGCAGTTCAATCCAAGTGTCAACAGCATCCATGAGCTCCATCACCTTTTCTTCCCACTGAGGTTCGCCGTTGAGGGCACCGAGAGCAGATCCGCGGATAATAGGAGTATTGTCGCCATCGAACTCATAGAAAGAGAGAAGTTCACGCATCTCCATCTCAACGAGATCAAGCATTTCAGCATCATCAACCATATCACACTTGTTCATGAACACGACAAGGCGAGGAACGTTCACCTGACGGGCAAGAAGGATATGTTCACGAGTTTGAGGCATAGGACCATCAGTTGCAGCCACAACGATGATAGCACCATCCATCTGAGCAGCACCAGTAACCATGTTTTTAACATAGTCGGCGTGACCCGGACAGTCAACGTGAGCATAGTGACGAGTTGCAGTCTGATACTCTACGTGAGAGGTATTGATGGTGATACCACGCTCTTTTTCTTCAGGAGCGTTATCAATAGAATCGAATGAACGAAGTTCAGAAAGTCCTTTTTTAGCGAGCACAGTAGTAATAGCGGCAGTCAAGGTAGTCTTACCGTGGTCTACGTGACCGATAGTACCGATGTTTACGTGCGGTTTCGATCTGTCAAATTTTTCTTTTGCCATAACTCAAATAATTAATGTGATGAATGTGTTTTGTTACAAAAATAAGAGCTGTTGACGAGGATTGAACTCGTGACCTCTTCCTTACCAAGGAAGTGCTCTACCACTGAGCTACAACAGCATTTAGTTTTCCGTGCCGCAATACCATGCGACACCGCCAATAATATGTTTTTTTTCGAGCCTCTTGTCGGATTCGAACCAACGACCCCGAGATTACAAATCACGT
>JBJECG010000002.1:0-18332 GCA_051870875.1 Candidatus Aphodosoma sp. | reverse complement strand
ATCCTCTTCAGTAAACTGCGCCTTGTATTCATCAAGTATGGCAGCGAAATTGTCAGAACGGGAATGCTTGTCGTTATTGCATGAAGATGCCACTGCATATGCCTTGGCGTAGGTCTTGGCATGAACGTCGGCACGAAGTTCTTCATCGTTTTCTTCGTGGCAATATTCACGTTTCACAGTCTTGCCGGCTGCTTCCATCAGTTCAAGCTGAGCCTGACAATGGACTTTTATAGCCTCATGAGCCACTTTCAGACCTTCGAGGAGATCCATTTCCGAAACTTCGTTCATCTCGCCCTCCACCATCATGATATTGTCAAGAGTGGCGGCTACCATTATATCCATATCGGCTTTTTCAAGCTCGTGGAACGTGGGATTAACCACATATTTGCCGTCAATACGGGCTACGCGCACCTCTGATATAGGGCCGTTGAACGGGACATCTGACACGGCAAGTGCAGCCGATGCTGCAAGGCCCGCCAAGGCATCAGGCATGTCTATACCGTCAGCCGAATAAAGTGTAACGTTCACAAAGGTTTCAGCATGGTAATTGTCCGGGAAAAGAGGACGCAAGGCACGGTCTACCAGACGGGACACCAATATTTCATAATCGCTCGAACGGCCTTCACGGCGGGTAAAACCTCCGGGGAAGCGGCCATTTGATGCAAACTTCTCTTTATAATCTACGGAAAGCGGCATAAAGTCGGTTCCGGGAACTGCCTCTTTGGCACTGCACACCGTTGCCAGCAGCATGGTATTTCCCATGGTCAGCATCACAGCCCCGTCAGCTTGTTTTGCCAGCTTGCCTGTCTCAAGGGTAATAGTACGGCCATCACCGAGTGTGATGGTTTTTGAAACTACATTCATGTGTTTTCTTCTTTAATTTTGTATCCGTTTTAATGTCGTGCAAAGATACGTGTTTTTTTTCGATTACGCAATGATTGGCAATTTTTGGCGGTTTCCAATGCCAATCGCTGTTTTCTCATCGCCCGTTTGACACCATCTTATACTTTTCGGGTGAAATCTTCTTAAAAACGGATATTTTATACCATAGGCATAACTACCGCGCAATTTTTCGTGTATTTTGTTGCACAATCAGAAAAAAACGCATATCTTTGCACTGAAAACAAAATTGTAATTATTACAATCAATATTGACTTCAAAGCTTTGATGCGTACAGAAGCGATAGACATACTTAAGGTTTACGGTATCCGCCCATCAGAACAGCGGACAGCAGTACTGCATTATCTGCTGAACCACCCTACTCATCCATCTGTAGACACGATTTACGAAGAACTGCATACTTCAATGCCAACCCTCAGCCGCACCACAGTGTACAACGTGCTGCGGAATCTTGCCGGCAAAGGGATAGTGAAAATGTTGACAATTGATGACAAAAACGTCCGCTACGATGCAGATATTATTCCGCATGCACACCTGAGATGCAACCGATGCGGAAAATTGTTCGATTTGCCGCAACCGGAAATCGGAGCCTTTGATTGCCATGACTTCCGTATAGACGATGTACAAGTATACTGTCACGGACTGTGTCCTGAATGCAATGCAAAAGACAAAAACACAGAAGAGACATCCTACTGACATGCTCACCTGCCGCAATCAGCCGTACACGGCACAAACAGTACAGTATGGAACAGTTTTTGCAACTTACCTAAATATATAAACAGTTAATCACCTAAACATTCAAAATCATGAAAAAATTCATTTGCACCGTTTGCGGCTATGTACACGAAGGCAACGAAGCTCCAGACTTCTGCCCGCAATGCAAGCAACCCAAGGAAAAATTCAAAGAACTTGTAGAGTCGGATAAACTCCAGTTCGTTACCGAGCATAAAATCGGTGAAGCCAAAGGTACAGGCGAAGAGATGATAAAGGATCTCAACGCCCACTTCCTCGGCGAAGCTACCGAAGTAGGCATGTATCTGGCCATGAGCCGCCAGGCAGACCGCGAAGGCTATCCAGAAATTGCCGAGGCATTCAAACGCTATGCCTTTGAAGAAGCCGAACACTGCGCAAAATTTGCCGAACTCCTCGGCGATGTTGTTTGGGATACCAAAACCAATCTTGAAAAACGCATGAATGCCGAAGCCGGTGCCTGTGAAGATAAAATGCGTATCGCACGCAATGCCAAAGCCGCCAACCTCGATGCCATCCACGACACGGTACACGAAATGGCAAAAGACGAAGCACGGCACGGCAGAGGTTTCGAAGGACTCTTCAACCGTTATTTCAAGAAATAACCGCTGTTCTCCGGGATAACAGACCGTACATACCGGCAAGCGGGATTCGTCAAAGCCGACGGATCCCGCTTGCCGGTATCTTGCCAAATATACTTTCCGAAACGGACGAAAAGGCATGTCAGTTCCATCGCTGTCGTTTCCAGCCTGTAACCGGCTGACTCTGCGGCATGAAAAAATTAATGACAACCTGACTGCTGACTTTGAAATAAATGTATTACCTTTGATGCCCGTAAGCACAACCCTGCAAATCAGGAGTCTCGACATCGACACACGAATTAATTACCAACAACATAACACACTATTTATGAAGAAAATAGCATTGATTACAGGTGCTACTTCCGGAATTGGGCGCGCTACCGCCATAGCTTTGGCTGATGCCGGTTACAACCTGATTCTTACCGGACGGCGGAGCGAACGTCTTGAAGAACTGAAAGCCCTTGTCGGCATAACTTACAAAGCCGATGCCTTGGTACTCTGTTTTGATGTCCGCCGGCAAGACGAAGTGGAAAAGGCCGTTGCCTCCATTCCGGCAGCATGGCGCAATATCGATGTATTGGTCAACAACGCTGGTCTGGCTGTAGGCCTTGAACCGATCCAGGAAGGTCTGGTTGATGACTGGGAACGGATGATCGACACCAACATCAAAGGCCTGCTATACATGACCCGTGCCATAGCGCCTATAATGTGCGAACGAGGCAAAGGTCATATCGTAAACTTGTGTTCTACCGCAGGCAAGGAAGTATATGCCAACGGCAACGTATATTGTGCCACCAAACATGCCGTAGACGCCTTGAGCAAAGCCATGCGCATCGACATGCTCAAATACGGCATCAAGGTGACAAACATCTGCCCTGGTGCCGTAGAAACGGAATTTTCGCTCGTACGTTTCAAAAACGACAAGGAGAAAGCCGACAAAACCTATGAAGGCATGACTCCCCTTACCGGCGAAAACATAGCCGAACTCATCCGTTTTGCTGTCTCTCTTCCTCCTCATGTCTGCATCAATGATTTGGTGGTGACTCCTACAGCCCAAGCCAACGCCACAAACATTTACCGCAAGTAACATTGGATAAAAACAACTACTATGTGATATGGCGCGGCCGTCAAACGGGCATTTTCGACTCGTGGGACGTCTGCCGCCAACATACGGCAAGATTCAAAGGGGCGCAGTTCAAGGGATATCCTACACGCGAAGAAGCCGAAAAAGCGTTCCGTATGAACTATTGGCAGGCGGTGCGCCAGAAACGGAATGCAGACACCGATAGCGGCAATGCAACCGGAATCATCGTCCCGTCGGTATCTGTGGATGCTGCATGCAGCGGTAACCCAGGGCGTATGGAATACCGGGGCGTATGGACTGCCACCGGGCAGGAAATATTTCATGTCGGGCCGTTGGAACAAGGGACAAACAACATCGGCGAATTTCTTGCCATCGTCCACGGGCTTGCCTTGCTGAAACAGCAACACAGCCCTATACCTATCTATACCGACAGTGTCAATGCCATGGCCTGGATACGTGCAGGAAAATGCCGTACCAAATTGGAACGCACTCTCAAAAACGAGCCTGTATTCAATCTGATAGCCCGGGCCGAACAATGGCTTGCCTCCAACACATACGCCACACAGATCATAAAATGGGATACTGACAGCTGGGGTGAAATACCCGCTGATTTCGGACGGAAATGAAAACCATCGCACTGTCAGGCTGTCTCTGCCGAAACCGCCAATTATCTTTTGTACAGCAATTTTGGAATATAAGATAGAAATATGTGTAGGCTCGGCAACCGCTGCCTTTGAGGCCCAACAATGCGGCGCAGACCGCGTGGAACTTTGTTCCGCCCTCTCAGAAGGCGGACTGACACCCTCTTTGGGAGAAATGAAAACCGCCCGGAAACTTCTTTCCTCAACAATGCTGCACACCATCATCCGCCCCCGGAAAGGGGACTTCCTATATTCCGACACAGAAAGACAAAGCATGCTTGCCGACATCATAGCCGCCAGGGAAATAGGCGTTGACGGTGTGGTTATAGGATGTCTTACGGCCGAAGGTGAAATTGACACCGCCCTGACAGGAGAGCTGATTGCCGCCGCCGGAAATATGAGCATAACATTCCACCGTGCCTTCGACATGTGCAGAAATCCGCAGGAAGCATTGGAACAACTGATAGGCCTGGGTTGCCACCGCATACTTACATCAGGTGCACAACGGACAGCCGAAAAAGGCATCAGCGTACTCCGTTCCCTCGTCAGACAGGCCGGCAACCGCACGGTCATTATGCCGGGATGCGGCATCAGCAGCCGGAACATCAAGGAAATAGCACTCAGAACCGGAGCATCTGAATTTCATTTTTCAGCCAACCGTACTGTAAACAGCCACATGGCTTACCGCAATCCTGCCGTATCTATGGGCAGCAATGAGACAACCAGCGAATACGAACTTACTGCAACCGACACAGAAAAGATAAATTCCATACGCCATATTCTGGACACATTGAAACCATGAAACGTATATCGCTTCTAATACTCGCCGCAATACTCGCCGGTGCAGCGTCTGCCCAACGCAAAAATGTGGGCATAGTGCTGAGCGGAGGCGGAGCGTTGGGCTTTGCCCATATCGGAGTTTTGCAGGCTTTGGAGGACAACGGCATAAAACCGCAGGTGATATCAGGCACAAGCATGGGAGCACTTATAGGGGCAATGTACGCCAACGGTATGTCGCCTCAGGATATTTTTGAGATGGTAAAGGCGGAACAACTCAATAAGTTAGGTTCCTTTCTCGATATATCGGTACGCAATACCCGCAAGATTCTCGGGGCATCGTCACAAGACAAGCTGCATGATATACTCCTGCGTTACTTGCCGCACGACTCTTTCGATTCGCTGCAAATGCCGTTTTATCTCTGTGTAACAAATCTGAGTGATGCCCAAATGGTTATCATGCACAGAGGAAACCGGCTTGTGGAATATCTTCAGGGATCGAGTTGCATACCGGGATGCTTCGCACCAACCGTCATTGACGGAAAATATTATGTAGACGGGGGTATATACAACAATCTGCCGGCCCAGCCTATACGCAAACTATGCAAAATACTTATAGCAAGTGATGTGAATGCCGCCGAAAACAGGAAAGAGATTACATCAATGGGAGATGTCATGTCGCGGTCACTCTCTCTGCTCATCTACGAAAACACCAAAGAAGGGCGCAACATGTGCGACTATCTGATAAATGTACCTGTCAACCACTCATATAAAACCACCGACTACAACAAGTTCTACGAAATATACCAGATAGGATACAGCTCAGGCATGGAATTCATAAAATCCAATCCTGACATTTTCACAAAGGCAAAAAATGTCAAGACAAAAAAATGACCGGCATCAGTGTCGCGTCAATCCTTTTGTCTTCGCAAACACATTTTTCAGACCACCAATTCGGCAAGCGAACGTTTCGGAACGTGATGGACACCATCGGCATCACGGTAGTATCGGATGTCACCGGTATCAGGTAACGGTTCTATGATGCAGTGCTCCGCCGGCAAACCGAGTGCAACCACCATACATGGAGTCAGGTTGGCAGGCAAACTTAATATCTCCGAGATTCGCTCTTTATTGAATGCCAGCAACATGCAGCCTCCATAACCGGATTCCGCTGCAGCAAGCAACAGTGTCTGCGCCTGTATGCCAAGATCTATTTGTGGCGTAGCTGCCGACAGCCGGCTGTCATTGCAGAACACCACATACGCAGCCGGCTGTTCCGATTCCGACGGATTCCAGTCCGGCAAATATCCGGCCCATTTCAGCTGGGCGAATATCTTTCCATTCGTTTCCTCATCGTAAGACAATGCGTATTTCAACGATTGCATATTACGCCCTGAAGCTGTCCGGCGTATCACATCAAGCCATCCGAGCAGCTGCCCGTACGCAATCCGCCCGTTCGTATCGAAACGCCGGTAACTCCTGTTACGCATAACCAACTCTTCAAGTGTCATAAAATATCATATTATCCAATGTATCTGCAAAGTTACGCAAAATTCCGGCAGTTTGCACTTTTTACACATACCATATTTTAGCATTCCGCATATTTTTTGTACTTTTGCATAGTTATATGTGATTATACTGAACAATATTACCTTTACACTATGAACCGGATTACGTTTTCCCTGCTGTTGGCCACACTCGTAATAATAACTTTCGTCTCCTGTATCGGCAATAATAATGACACCAATAACAAGATCTCCGAAACAGCGGTAATAACCGGGTTCTCCCTCAAAGGCAATTCGGCAGTCAGCAAATGCCGTTTCAGCATAAATCAGGATTCAATGCTCATATACAATGCCGATTCACTTGACATGCATACGCGCATCGACAGTCTCTACGCGGTCATCAACCCCACATTCCACAAGATTTATGTAAATGATACCATAGATTTCTATATGTTTGACACTCTGTGGCTTAATTTTGAAAACCAGTTTACGTTCCGGGTAGTGGCAGCCGACAAGAAAACAGAAGCCACATACCGTCTGAATGTCAACAAACATACAGTAGATCCTGACACCATAATCTGGGAAGGTATAGCCACCCAAGTGTTTCGTGGGGTAACGTCCGGACAACATGCCGTATATCTCAATGAAAAAATGGTGTATATGGGCATTCTCGACGGCACATTCACTGTCTATACGTCCGTAAACGGCAAGACATGGAATGCCGGTACCGTATCCGGGCTTCCCGACAGCCAAGCTTCTGCCGATCTCCCGCATTCAGTATCAACAGGGAATGAAGTATACCTCACCATTGACAACAAGCTGTACAAAAGTCCTGACGGACTGAGATGGACACCGGTAGAAACCGAAGGTGGCATCGACCGTCTCCTGTTCTACATGAACAATGCGCTGTATGCCGTAGCCGTAAACGGCAAGGAGCAGACGCTCATGCGTCTGGACGATAACTACAGATGGACTGAAGCCTGTATTCTGCCATACGACTTTCCTGTGACAGGGGAAGCCATACTCGTATCTCGGGGTCCGTCAGGTGCATACAGGGCGTTTGTAGCCGGAGGTATAGACACTGACGGCAATTACCTTAATTCGGTGTGGAGCACTGAAGACTGCTCGTATTGGAGCAATTTGTCATCAGGTTCCAAAACCATCACTCCGCATGCCTATTCGGCCATAGCCCAGTATGCCGGTCATCTAATGCTGGTCGGCGGGCACGACAAAGACGGCAACATACTGCAAGAAGAGTTGAAATCCAAAGACTTCGGGCTTACATGGCAATCTGTAAAAGGCACTAAAATGGAGATACCGCAACTTTATGTACGCAGATACGGACATTCTGTCATCATTCCAGGCAACGGCTTCATCTATTTCATAGGAGGCTACACTTCCGATGACACATCCGTCTCAGACGTGTGGTCGGGATTGAACTACTCATCATTGCCCGGATTCAAATCGTAGTACGCTCCTTGCGCTCCGAGAAATGAAGAAGCACGATACAAATAGTACGACAATTGATCTGCCATATTCAAAAAGCCTGCGTGCCAGATGTCTGGTCATAAGTGCAATAGCAGGCAAAATCGTAAGGTTTGACAATGACTGTGACGATATAAACGCATTGGCAGCGGCATTTCCAGCCATCAAGCAACCTCTTGCAGGCCTGACAGCCGGCACCGGAATCATGGACATAAACGTCAGCAACTCCGGCACCGCTCTGCGTTTCCTTACTGCATATGCGGCAGCTATGCCAGGCACAGCGATAAAACTCACCGGTACAAGCCAGCTATGTTCCCGCCCCATAAGCCATCTGGCGGACGTGCTTATCTCGCTCGGCGCCGAAATCCGGTACCTCAACGAAGACGGACATGCGCCTTTGCTGATACACGGCAGGAAACTTTCGGGAGGCAGTGTGACAATCAATGCCGGCATAAGCAGCCAATACATATCGGCGTTGATGCTGGCGGCACCGCTGATGGAAAGCCCCCTCCACATTACTCTGGACGGACAGCCGGTTTCGGAGAGCTATACGAAAATGACTGCTGAGGTAATGCGGCATTACGGTGTATCGGTAGAATTTGCCGGCCGGAATATAACCGTTGCAAATACAATGTACAGCTTCGACCCTCGAGACAAAAGCCTGTACAATGAGCGAGACTGGTCGGCAGCGACATTCTGGTTTGCAGCGGCAGCCACACATCCTGGACACAGGATACTGCTGTCAGGACTGTCATTGGCATCAGTCCAACCAGATGCAGTCATCGCAGAAATATTCAGACTCTTCGGAGTGACATGCAACCAAAAAGAAATGGGAGTGGAAATATCCGGCACAGGAATTGCGGATAATGACCTGACTATAGAATGCAGACAGAATCCGGATGCCATACCGGCCATCATAGTCACAGCATGCCTGATGAATGTCAGAGTTTCCATAACCGGAGCCGAAACACTCAGACATAAAGAAAGTGACCGCACCAAAGCCCTGGTCGAGGAACTGGCAAAATGCGGATATACCGTAACTTTCGATGAAAAGACATCGTCACTTTGCAACTTGCCGACACAGAGACATACAGTGATACAGCCGGTCACATCCGCCCCACTGCCGCTTGACACCCACGATGACCACCGGATAGCCATGGCATTGGCTCTGGTTGGGATGAAACGCAACATCCGTCTCAATGACCCATCGGTAGTGCGGAAGTCATATCCTGTGTTCTGGGAACAGTACAACCGCTTTGTATCGTAACAATTTATCAATAACCAATACCGAATAACATTATGTATCCGACACTCAAAGAAAAAGAAGAAGAACTCATAGAAACATTCTCCGCCTATGACGACTGGATGGATCGCTACCAATACCTTGTTGATCTTGGGGCAAAACTGGAGCCATTGGACGAAAAAGACAAAAACGAAATCACACTTATACACGGCTGCCAGAGCCAGGCATGGCTTACATGCGAAGAACGCGACGGCCGCGTATATTACAAAGGCGAAAGCGATGCCATAATAGTGCGTGGTATAGTGGCACTGCTTATCAGTGTGGTATCGGGATGCCTGGCTACAGAAGTGGCCGGAATGGATTTCAGCTTCATCGACAAGATAGGACTCCGCGAACACCTGTCTCCTACACGCAGTAACGGACTGGTTTCCATGATGCACCAAATCAAGGCATATGCCATGAAATCGCTTTCGAAAGACGTGCTGAAATAACCGTATTCATCAGTTCAAAATACTGTTTGCCAAACGATCAGGCGATGTATCAATTACAAGATCCGATACATCGCCTGTTGTTTGCACATAAACGATGGGCAAACCAATATATTTTATCGAAAAACAATAAAAATTCTTGGTCGGAAAAAAAAATATTCGTACCTTTGCGCCTGACAAGTCGTGCAAACAACGGTAAAAATACCAATATGCGCCACAATACACGGCAAACAAAGTCAACACCAGAACACATTATAGTACTACATCTATGCAACGTCTGAAAAACCTGTGCATAATCTTGCTGATAACTTTCTTTGTATCAGGGGTGATCAACTCAGGATGGTATTTTGCCCAGGGTTGGTCGGAAGGGACAAACATAGCATCGCACCTGACAGCAAACAAACTGGACGGGCGCAGCTACCTGACTCTGAATGTCTACAACAAACTGGAAATACCTGAAAACAACGACATAAACCAACTGACCGGCGATTCGGTATGGATAGTGCCCAACAATGTCTCAATACACGAATTTTCAGACCATCTGACACCGCTCACTGCCGGACAAAAGATACTGCAATACACTCTCAGCGGCTTCAACATCATGATACTTGTACTGAACATAATCATAGTAGTGGTATTTGTCAAAATCATGATACGGTTCACCAGAGCAAAAGTTTTTGAGAGCGATATCATACGATTGCTCAACCATATCGGGTTTTACTTTCTGCTTCTGGCTGCACTGGCATCGCTGTGGGAAATCGGGCGTCACTATTATGCATCGCTGTTAGTGGATATTGACCATCTCTCGATAGCCTACTTCAATTGCGTAGATTGGGGATCGATACTAATAGGACTTGTGATTCTGGTCATGACCGAGATACTGCGTAAGGCAACCACCATGAAAGAAGAACAGGATTTGACCATCTGACCCCAAACAGATTCACAGACATACCTACCCTTGACAGTATATACCATAAAACCAGACTGACTAAATGGCAGTAATCGTAAAATTGGATGCAGTAATGGCCAAACGGGGCATTTCGCTAAGCGAATTGTCCGAACGTGTTGGCATCACCCTTGCCAATCTCTCCATATTGAAGACAGGCAAGGCACGTGCCTTACGCTTCTCGACACTTGAAGCCATCTGCGATGTCCTCGACTGCCAGCCCGGCGATCTGCTGTGTGTAGACTCTACGCCTTCACAAATCACAGATACAAACAACAATGGAACAAACAATTATAACTAATTTTATCCGTATGAAAAACAAATTTTTACTAACACTTGCAGTCGTCATGACAGCTACTGCAAGTATCTTCGGACAAGCGAAAAAATATGATCGCGGCCTCCAGGAGTACAAGCTCGACAACGGCTTGACTGTCTACCTTTGGGAAGACAAAGATGCAACCAACGTGCTCGGTTACGTTGTATTCCGTGCCGGAGCACTTGATGAACCCGGCGAATATACCGGCTTGGCCCATTACCTCGAACACATGCTTTTCAAGGGAACGAGCAAAATCGGAGCTCTCGACTGGGAGAAGGAAAAGCCTCTCTACGAAGAGGTCATCCGTCTTTACAACGAACTCAATGCCACAACTGATGTTGCAACCCGCAATGAGATTATCAAAAAAATCAACGAAGTCTCGATCGAAGAGGCCAAACTCAGTGCCACCGATGATTTTGCCAACCTTACCGAGAGCTACGGCGGTACCGGTCTCAACGCCTACACCTCTTACGATGAAACCGTTTACCACAACTCATTCCCCGCTTCTGCCATGGAAAAATGGCTTGAACTCAACTCCGAGCGTCTTATCAACCCTGTGTTCCGTTCGTTCCAGGCCGAACTCGAGAACGTGTATGAGGAATTCAACATGGGTGAAGACAACCAACAGCGCGCCAAACAGACCATCATGTTCAAGCATGCCTACAAAGGCATGCCGTACGAGCGCAGCGTAATAGGTTTCCAGGAGCACTTGAAGAATCCGTCACTCTCAAAGCTCATCGAATTCTACAACACCTGGTATGTTGCCAACAATATGGCTCTCATACTTGTAGGTAACTTCGATGCCGAGACAGCCAAACCTCTTATCGCCGAGAAATTCGGCCGTATCCCATCCAAACCTCTTCCTGAGCGTGCCAAATATGAGAAAACCGACTTCTCGAAGAAACCTGTCGTAAAACAGAAGCTCGGATATATGCCCGAAGTAGA
The DNA here is from genome assembly GCA_051870875.1 of Candidatus Aphodosoma sp. GTDB lineage: Bacteria > Bacteroidota > Bacteroidia > Bacteroidales > Paludibacteraceae > Aphodosoma. Next base: position 6,671 of record JBJECG010000002.1, on the reverse strand, counting down.
ATGGGTTTACCAAGGTATCAAAAAAGGTGATGCCGATGAAGTGGCTTTGGATCTGACAATCTCATTGCTCAACAACAATCATAGCACCGGTCTTCTCGACCGTCTCATGCTTGATGGTGAATTGGGAGCAGCATTCGTAGCAAATGACGTGCGCCGTATCGACGGCCGCATTTGGGTAATAGGACAGCCTTACTACGATACCCAGACCCGCATGTTTGAAACCAACTCCCAGACCCACAAAATCATCTTCAAGGAAATCGACAAACTCAAAAACGAGGCCACTATTCCCGACTGGCTGTTTGAATCAGTAAAAGCCGCAGAAATCCAAAGCCTTTCGACAATGTTTGAAAGCACTCGTACAAAAACCGAGCTGTTGAAAGATGTGTTCCTCTACAACCGCGACCCGAACTTCTATCTCTATATGAGCGATCAGATAGCAAAAATCACCAAAGCCGACATCGCCCGCTGCGCCAACAAATACTTCACCGACAAATATCTCACACTTGAGTTCACCGAAGGCGAGTACAAGAAAAACAAACTTGCCAAACCGCAGATCAATCCTCTCGACTATCCGAAAGGTGTTGAAACCGAATACTCAAAAGAGTTCAAGGCCATTCCTACCACTCCGGTAGAAATTGTGTACAACAACTTTGCAGATGTTACAGAGCGTCAGTTGTTCAACAACGTAAAGATGTTCTACCAGCCTAACACCCAGAACGATGTATTCTCGCTCACATTGAAATACGGATTCGGTACCAAAGACAATCCGAAACTGCAGTATGCAGCCTACCTCATGAACATGGCCGGCATGATGCCCAACATCTCCGCTCAGGAAATCCGCCGCAAATATTCCGAACTCGGCGCAAATTACAGTTTCAATGCAAGCGATGACTATTTCTACATCAACATAAGCGGCAAGGAAGAAAATCTGGAGAAGATACTCCAACTCGTTTCGCAGCACGTCATGATGCCCAACCTCGATGACAAACAGATCAAATCCATGATTTCCAGCGAATATTGGAGCCGTTACAGCGAGAAGAAGAATGCCAACATCGTATCTTCCGCCCTTCTCCAGTACATCCTTTACGGTGACAAATCCGCTTTCATCGACCGCATCCCGATGGACGAACTCTACAAATACTCAATCAACCCTGACGGCTCTGTCACCGAAAACTTCCTCGTCAACAAAACCAACCTCACCACCACCATTCAGGAAGCTACCGGCTATGCCGTAGAAGCCCACTACTGCGGCCGCCGTTCAGCCGATAATGTTGCCAAAGCTCTCAACGGTATCCCCATGCAGGATCGCATGAAAGACACTCAGTCTCCACGCTACCAGGAGCGCAAGACTTACGACAAGACCAACGTCGTATTCCTCGGCGATCCGAAAATGCAGCAGGCCAAAGTCTACTTCTATTTCAACGGCAACCCATACCAAATCAAAGACGAGGTACTCTATGATGCTTTCAACCAATATTTCGACGGCGGTTTCAGCGGTCTTGTAATGAATGAAGTACGTGAAAAACGTTCTATGGCCTATACCGCTACAGGTTCGCTTTCAACTCCAGGATTCGTAGGCAAGGATGCTTACATGTTCGGCTACATCGGTACCCAAAGCGATAAAGTGGCCGATGCCATCGACGTGTTCATGGGTCTTCTCGGCGATATGCCAAACTATCCTGAGCGAATAGACAATATCCAGAACTATCTGGAACAGGTATATATCGGTTCAAAACCAGGAATGCGCTCCAAATCACAGGTATTCGAATACTGGAAGCGTCTCGGCTACACCGATGACCCTGCCAAGGCAAATCTTGCCGCACTCAAAGACCTCACTTACGATGACATCAAGACATTCTACGAGGAGAACGTAAAAGGCAAACCTGTCACCATCGTCATCATAGGTGATCCAAAGAGCATAAACATGAAACAGATCAAGGCCAACTATGGCAAAATAACCAAAGTCAGCCCGTCGAAACTCTTCAAAGGCGGAATCTAACCGGCCCAAACCGTGAGCCGCTGAAAAAGACATGACACATATCCAACGGATATGCCAACCGATAACAGGGGATAGCTTTCTGATACGAAAGCTATCCCCTGTTGGTTTTATTACCCCGGCAGCTGCGACCGACTGCGGATCATTGGATTCCGGCAAAGTCCGGACAAAGCATTTACAATGAATTGCTTTGCGGTACAAAAAGACAGCGGTGTGTCAGAATCCTGTAATCTGACACACCGCTGTGCAATAATAATCTTTGCCTTAAAATCAAAGGAATTTCGAACGGATAAACTCTATTGAATGGGCTATATGCAGGTACATGACCTCATCGTTTTCAATGAACGGGACAACCTTACGGTAGTCAGCTACAAGAGCTTCGATTTCGGCAGATGATTTCATCGGACGGCGGAACTCAAGAGCCTGGGCTGCATTGAAGAGCTCGATGGCCAGAACGCGCTCGGTGTTGAGAGCCACACGCACGAGTTTGGTAGCAGCGTTGGCTCCCATTGATACGTGGTCTTCCTGGCCTTGGCTTGACTCGATGGAGTCAACAGAGGCGGGCATACAGAGACCTTTGCTCTGGCTTACAATGGAGGCTGCGGTGTATTGTGGAATCATGAAACCGGAATTCAGGCCAGGGTTCGCGACAAGGAAATTGGGCAACCCGCGTTTACCGCTGATAAGCTGGGTTATACGCTGGCCGGAGATAGAACCGAGCTCGGCCAATGCAATGGACAGAAAGTCCATGACGATGGCCAACGGCTGGCCATGGAAATTGCCGGCAGAAATAACCATGTCTTTTTCGGGGATGACGGTAGGATTGTCAGTAGCGGAGTTTATTTCGGTTTCAACTACCGAACGGACATAGGCAATGGCATCTTTCGATGCACCATGTACTTGTGGCATGCAGCGGAATGAATATGGATCCTGAACGTGAGCTTTGTGCCGGCGTATGATTTCACTGCCTTGCATGAGGTTGCGGATACGCTCGGCTGTGGCCAATTGTCCGTTATGCGGACGGACAGCATGCACTTCGTAAGTAAACGGCTCGATACGGCCATCGAATGCATCAAGCGATACGCCGCCGACAGTGTCGGCTGCACGGCTCAGTTCGTCAGCTTTGATGAGCGACCAAACAGCGTGTGCGGCCATGAACTGGGTACCGTTGAGAAGAGCCAGACCTTCTTTCGACTTAAGTGTAATAGGTTCCCAACCGAATTTGGCATTGACTTCGGCAGCAGGTTGCTTCTTACCCTCATAATAAACTTCGCCAAGGCCGAGAAGAGGCAGTGACATATGAGCCAGAGGAGCCAAATCACCCGATGCGCCAAGCGATCCTTGCTGGTAAACGGCGGGGAATACGCCGGCGTTGAACATGTCGACAAGACGCTGTACGGTAACAAGCTGTACACCCGACACACCGTACTGGAGTGACTGGATTTTGAGGAATACGATGATTTTGACGATTTCCTGGTCAACTTCGTCACCTGTACCGCATGAATGGCTCATGACAAGGTTTTTCTGAAGCTGCGACAACTCATCGGCACCGACGCTGATATTACACAACGATCCGAAGCCTGTGGTGACACCGTAAATAGGCTCTTTCTGAGTCTTCATCTTGTTGTCGAGATATTCGCGGCAACGATTGATCCGCTTGATTGATTCCTCAGACAATGCAAGCTTGTACCCTTCAGTCAGAATACGTTTGATATCATCAACCGTAATTCTTGCAGGTGAAATTTCGTGTACTTTCATGATTGTTTATTTTTGGATTAAAATTGTCTGTATTCGGTAGATAGCCAACCGCAAATGTACGAAAAATGTTCGGCATTCCCGTGCAAAATGCAGGACATTTTTCGTACAATCACGCTTTAGCGGCTGAAGTTGTATCAAATGTCTTTATCACATCGTTGACATCCTTTTCCACTTTAGTCAGCTGCTCTTTGAGGGAAGCGAGGAGTTGGCCGGCTTTAGTCACTTGTGCAGTGAGGCGGTCTATACTCATCTCGCCGCTTTCTATCTCGTTGACTATCTTTTCGAGTTGGGCCATCTGTTCATCGTATGTTGCCATAATAAACTGTGTTTAAGTATGTTGTACTTCATTGTCCTCATGTATACCGTCTATCACACTCTCGGTTTTGCCATTGGCAAAGATTGAGGTGATAATGTCGCCTTTATGCAGATTTACGACATCGGTGACCACTTTGCCGTTGCACATGGTGATGGAATATCCTTTCCGCAACAGCCGACGAGGGTCGAGAAGGCTCAATTTTGTGGAAATGAGCTCGATGCCCGACTGCTTGCCTTTGATGAACGTTGCCACATTCTGAGGCAGCGAACGGCTTGTCCACTCCAGCCGGTTGCATTCGGAGTGTATCATTTTCATTGCATTCCCCGCAATTCTTATCTTCCGGTTGTTGAGCGACTCGCCATGTGCAGCCACAAGAGACAAAGCAGAAGAGTGCAATGTTATCACAGTACGTGCAATCCGGTTGTATTCACGCTGCATCATAATATTTGCCGCTGCAGGGATACGGACGTTGTAAGCCCCCAGAACCGACATCACGGCCGACAACCTCAAAGCCACACCTTGTGACAGACGGCGCGCCAAACCGTCGATTTTATCGGCAAAACATTTGGTATGGCCGATAATGAAATCGGCAACCGCAGTAGGTGTTTTCATTGCAGTATGAGCCACCATGTCGAGGATGGACTCATCACGCTGGTGACCGATACCTGTAATGACAGGCAACGGCATCGATGCACAAGTTTCGGCTATCAACTGGCTGTCGAAAGCATAAAGATCGCTTGTAGCACCGCCGCCACGGATGATGACAACGATGTCGAAACCGGCAGCCTGCCGACTGACGGCTTGCAGCGCAGCAGTCACGCTTTTCTCTGTCTGTGTGCCTTGCATTACAGCCTGAAAGAGGACAGTGCTGTAGGCAAAGCCGTAGGCATTGCCATTCAACTGGTGAAGGAAATCGGTGTAACCGGCAGCCTGACTGCTTGATATTACAGCTATCCTCTTGACAATGGCAGGCATCGGACACCGTCTGTTGAGCTGCAACAGGCCGTTTTTGCGCAGATATTCTATAATTTGGAGTTTTCTGCGCTGCAATGCTCCAAGCGTATATGCAGGGTCTATGTCCGAGGCATTGACACTCATGGAATACAGTTCATGGTATTCCAGCTGGACAAGCAGCTGCACAGTCATGCCAGTACGGATTGATTCGCCGGTCTCCCTGCGGAATTTCTCCTCAATACCACGCCAATTCCACTGCCATATATTACAGCGTATTTTGGCCACCAAAGCATCGGAATTTTCGGCTTTCTCCACCAGATCGATATAACAGTGGCCCCCTCTGACGGACATGCTGTTGATTTCCCCCCATATCCAGAATTTCTGGGGTATGGCACGTTGAATGGTCTGTCTGATACAAACGGAAAGATATGATATGGATACTGGAGTAACTGGCATTGATTATTATACGTGGTATCAAACAACAGTACACATTGCGGCTATCGTATTATCCCCCCGCCAAGCACATCATCATAGTCGTTTCCAACATAAAGGACTGCACTCTGACCAGGTGTGACACTTTCGGCAGGAGAATGGAAACGGAGTTCCACCCCTTCATGATGATGATAAATATCGGCAGGTACAGGATTCGAGCGGTAACGGAGTTTCGCCATAACGGTCATTCCATCGGTGAAATCGTCCGTTTTCATCATATTGACATTGGTTATCATACACGATTCCGAAAGCAGGTCTTCCCTGTCGCCCAATGTGACCTGATTCGTTACGGCATTGATATTCGTTACAAACCTTGGTTCGCCGAGAGCGATGCGAAGCCCTTTGCGCTGCCCGACGGTATAGTTGGGATAACCTTGATGCGAACCCAACACTTTACCGGTTTTATCGATAAAATCGCCTTTCTTTACTTTTTGCGTATAGTCCGGTACATTCTCCCGGAGAAAGTGGCGGTAGTCATTGTCCGGCACAAAACATATCTCCTGACTTTCCGTCTTTCTGGAAAGTTTTTCATAACCGTTGTCCAATGCCATTTGGCGTACTTCTGGTTTGGTAAGCGAGCCAAGAGGAAAAATTGTCCGGCTGAGATTCTCCTGTGTCAACCGCCACAGGAAGTAAGTCTGGTCTTTGGTACGGTCGATGCCGCGCTGCAAATAGTATCTGCCGTCACCGGTGCATGCTATACGTGCATAGTGACCAGTGGCGATGTAATGACATCCGAACCGTCCGGCACTTTCAAGCATCTTGCCCCACTTGATCACGGCATTGCACACCACACATGGATTAGGGGTACGGGCATTCATGTATTGGTCGATGAAATCGCGTATTACCGTAGTTCTGAAATCCTGGCGGAAATCCAGAATGTGGTGCGGTATGTCCAAATCTTTTGCCAGCCGTTGCGCCTCAAAGATAGCATCTACGGCACAGCATCCCTTTTCCCGCGCCATACATTCCTTTGATATTTGGTCATAAATACGGTAAGTGGCACCCACCACATCAAAACCTTGTTTTTTCAATATGATGGCTGCAACAGAGGAATCGATTCCCCCACTCATGCCAAGCAAAACTTTATTATTCATAATTACTACTGGTGCGATAAAATCGCGTTAGTTTAAAAATCATCAAATAAAGAGCGTT
>JBJECG010000001.1:0-3998 GCA_051870875.1 Candidatus Aphodosoma sp. | reverse complement strand
ATACAAATCAGCCTATTATAACGGGCCTTACCATGCAAAATGTCCAACCCGCCTCAATTATGTTTCTTCTGATTCGGACGAAGTAGATGCCGGTATGTTAAAATTGGGGGCAAACCAGCGTTTTGATATATGTATTATGTTAATTTTGCGTTAAAACCACTATTTTGTTTGGCTCTGTAGAATAAAGGCACTACCTTTGCATTGTCAAAAGAGAAAGTGCGGAAATGACCTGAGTGTAGGCGTTGTCTTTTGGCATTATGGTTTTGGAGGTTTTTTTATAGATTATAGATTATAGATAATGTGGGCGTTGGCTGTGCGTGAGCATAGCCAACGTTTTTTGTTTCCGTTTCCGGTTATGTTCCTTTGTTTCTCGGGTGATATTGTAGAATCTCTTTTCGTAGATGTTGCGTGTCTATATGAGTGTAGATTTCTGTAGTTGTCAGATTTTCGTGTCCGAGAAGCATCTGTATCACTCGCAGATTGGCTCCCCCTTCCAGCAGATGAGTTGCAAACGAGTGGCGGAAAGTGTGTGGACTGATAGTCTTCTTTATTCCGGCAGCGGCTGCCAGATTTTTTACAATGGTCAGTATCATTACTCGTGTTAGTTTTGCTCCGCGTCGGTTGAGAAAAAGATAATCTTCGTTGCCTGGTTTTATTGCCATTGTGTTGCGGTCTGTAAACCATAGGTTTATTTGTTTTATGGCTTCGTCACTAAGTGGTACAAGACGTTGTTTGTTGCCTTTCCCCCGTACCAATATGTATTGTTCGTCGCGGTGCATGTCGGATATACGGATATTTGTCAGTTCCGACACCCGCAGTCCGGATCCGTATAGCACTTCTATTATGGCTCTGTTGCGTTGCCCTTCGTTTGTAGAGAGGTCAATGGCTGATATTATACGTTCTATCTCATCCAGTGTCAGTACTTCCGGCAGATGTTGCGCTCCTTTGGGCATTTCCATCAGTTCGGTAGGATCATTGTCCATTATGTCGGAATAGATTAGAAATTTGTAGAACGATTTTACCCCTGACATCACCCTTGCACGTGACCGGGCGGAAAGGCCTGATTCAGCCAGGCGGATTACGAACTCGTTCAAATCCGGCAGTGTGATGTCGGTAATTCCTTTCTTGATGTCTTTCAGATATTCTAAAAGCAAATTCAAGTCGTGGCGGTATGCTTCCAATGAATTTACCGACAGGCCTTTTTCCAGTTTCAGGTAATTATAGTACTGTTTTGTCGTTGTCTGTATGTCAGTATTGTTTGTTGTCATGTATCCGTGTCCTTGAAAGTTGGCCGGTAGTTTCAGAAAAAACCCAAACAGCTTCTGAATATCAAAATGACGGATGTACCACTCATTGCGATACATCCGTCATCTGTTTTTCCGGTAAAGATAGATTTCCGAAGATTATTTGTTGAGACGGAAACGTTCGTTGCCGTTCTTGATGAAGTCAACTATTTGGTTGGCGGCAGCCAGACCTGCATTGATGTTGGCTTCTGATGTCTGGGCTCCCATTTTCTTTGGGGTAGCGAAGAAACGGGTACCGAATTTGGCTGTGAGTTCTTCTGCATTTGAGGGTGCAACGTCAGCTACATATTTGAAGTCAGGACGGTCTTCCATCAATCGCATGATATCTTCTTCGCAGATAACTTCTTTGCGGGCGGTATTGACCAGGGTAGCCCCTTTAGGCATTTTGCTGAGAAGTTCGTAGTTGATTGAATTTTTGGTTTGTTCGGTAGCAGGGATATGGAGTGATACATAGTCGGAGGTAGAGTAGAGCTCTTCGATTGAAGAAACAGCCTTTACACCTTCAGCTTCAATTTTGTCTGCCGGAACAAACGGATCGAAAGCCTGCACTTTCATGCCGAAACCTTTGGCCAAACCTGCAACCAGACGGCCTACATTGCCATAAGCATGGATACCGAGAGTCTTGCCTTTCAATTCAGTACCTGTAGCAGGAGTGAATTGGGTACGTGCCATATAAACCATCATACCGAGAGCAAGTTCGGCTACAGCGTTAGAGTTCTGTCCTGGAGTGTTCATGGCCACTACGTTGTGGGCTGTGCAAGCCTCGAGATCGAGATTGTCGAATCCGGCACCTGCGCGGACAACGATTTTCAAGTTTTTGGCGTGGTCGAGAACTTCTTTGGTGACTTTGTCTGAACGGACTATGAGTCCGTCTGCATCAGCTACAGCTGCATAGAACTGTCCTACATCAGTGTATTTCTCGAGAAGAGCAAGTTCTCCGCCTGCAGATTCAACGATTTTTTTGATACCCTCAACAGCCACTTTCGCAAATGGCTTTTCTGTTGCAACAAGTACTTTCATGATTGATAGTTTTATAAGTTTAAGATTAAAGTTTTTTGTATTGATATCTGTTACGGCCGTTTATCCGTGGATTAGTCCGGATTTATTTTGTTAAAAACCTGTTTTGCTGGTGCAAAGTTACACATTATTTGTCACATGACCATATAAAATACGCTTATTTTCTCGAGGCTTTCCAACGTCGCAATGCTGCGTGGTATTGTCGTGCATTTACATTGTGCTGCGATAGTGTTGTTGCAAATTTGTGTGTTCCGTTCAAGCTGGCATCGGCACACATATATAGATAGTTGTGCTGTTCGGCATCAAGTACGGCATCTATTGTGGCTGTATTTGGCAGACGTATCGGGCCAGGTGGCAATCCGGCATAACGGTATGTGTTGTACGGATTGTCTATGGCCAGATGCGAGTAAAGGATTTGGGTCAGTTTGAAATCTCCGGTGGCGTATTTTACTGTGGGGTCGCTTTGCAGCAACATGCCGCAGTGCAGACGGTTGAGATACAATCCTGCTATTCGCCGTCTTTCCTCGGCTTTTGATGTCTCTTCATCAACAATGCTTGCCAAGGTCACAACCTCGGTACGGGTAAGTCCCAAGGCTTCTGCACGTCTGTCCCTTTCGTGTCGGTTCCAGAATTTTTCGTGTTCTCTTGCCAGACGCTTCATCAGGGCCTCAACCGGTATTGTCCACCACATTTCGTATGTATCGCTTACCACAAGAACAAATAGTTCGTGAGGTGCGAAACCCAGTTTTTTCATGCAGTTTGTATCTGTTATGAACTCCATTATAGATATGGAATCCGTCATTAATTGTCTTGATACTTTTGAGGCAAATTGTTCTGCCGTGCGCACATTGTTTATTGTGAGCTTTACGGGAGTCTGTTCGCCACGGTTTATTCGTTGCATTACATCCCAGCTGCTTTCATCATTCCTTATTATGTAGCAGCCGGCTTTAATGCTGCTTCTGTCCATTTTCAGCAGTCGGGCAGCCAACCGTACGTAATCGGGGTTGATGACTGTTCCGGAGGCAGTGACTTTTGCTATGAATTTGTCGGTATCGTCATTCGGATATACATATATGTATTGTGTTTTATTGTTATCGACCTTGAAGTTTGCTTTGAATAAGATATTGTGGATATGCCATGCACATGTCACTGCAACGGCAAGCAAGAGCGTCAGTATTATAGGAAATGTAGATTTTGTTTTTTTGTTTTTCATATACAGCGTATCGTTTGGTGTTGCGCAAATCAACTGCAGGCAAAGGTAGCAAATATTTCCGGTAAAAGAAAAGTGACGAAAAATTTTTGATATCAAAAAAATAGTATTACCTTTGTGTCGCTTTTGGACGGAGTGTCAGCTTTATGTTCAGAAGATGTTTTGCCTTGTATGATGGAAGTGTGGGCGAGTGGCTGAAACCACCAGTTTGCTAAACTGACGTACGGGTTTCCGTACCGGGGGTTCGAATCCCCCCGCTTCCGCAAGTCTGATGAAATAAAAAATCCGCAATTCGTTTGTTTTGCGGATTTTTTGTTTTGCGTGGTGCATAATTTTGAACAAGCTCGTATTATTTGTGTGTTCGGGTTTGTTGCCATATGCCTTTGACATACAAAGAGTCTGCGTCTCAGTGTTGAACTGCACCCCAAAAGTTAGACAAAAAACTTTTGGGGTGCTTTTTATGAAGT